>NZ_JBQSXV010000001.1:0-736062 GCF_052378675.1 Halomonas sp. AOP25-F1-15 | reverse complement strand
CTGAGGCCGATTCGGAAAACATTATTCGATGACCTGAAAACGCTAACCTGCTGACAAACCGAAGGTTTTCACCTTCATCCACCGCTGGTAACGCTAGGCGTCCCCGGCAGCGGATGCGTACTTTATGGCTTCCCAGATGAGATTGCAAGCAAAAGAAGCGGAGAGCATAAAAAAACGGCGGAAGACCTCCCTTCTGCCGCAAACCACGTTTAGAACAACGCGCAGAACAACATCATTAGAGAGCACTCATTAGCGCTTGCGTTGCTGGGCCAATGCTAGCGCCTAAAAATTAAGACCTGTTATTAAATTTCAAAACCTAAGCCAAAGTCCTCACTAGAGATGGCCATTAAGCTCGCGGCACCCGCACTTATCATTTGTGCGTGCGCACGAGTGCGCGGCAGGAGCCGCTGATAGTAGAAGCGCGCAGTGTTTAATTTCGCGGCATAAAACGCTTTATCAGACTCGCCCAAGGAGCTCGATGCCTGTTTGGCCGCACGGGCAAATAGATACGCTAACGTGACGTAACCTGAGTACATAAGGTAGTCAACGCTAGCCGCACCGACTTCTTCGCGGTCTTGCATAGCTTTCATACCCACGCCCATGGTCAGCTCACCCCACTCTGCATTCAACTTGGCAAGCGGCTCGATGAATTCGTTAAGGGCGGGATTATCAGCCTCGGCTTTACAAAATCTATGGATCTCTTTGGTGAATACTTTTAGCGACTCACCCTGGCTCATAAGCACTTTACGGCCCAATAGATCAAGCGCTTGAATACCGGTAGTACCTTCATAGAGGCGAGTAATGCGTGCATCACGCACTAGCTGCTCCATCCCCCACTCTTTAATAAAGCCATGACCACCGTAGATCTGTACGCCTTCGTTAGTACATTCAAAACCAACTTCGGTCAGGAAAGCCTTAACGATAGGTGTTAGCAGACCAAGGAGAGTTTCAGCATGATCTCGCTCTTCACCTGGCTCACCTTGTTCCACCACGTCGAGCATTTGGGCAGCGTACAGCACCAGCATGCGCCCGCCTTCCGCAAACGCCTTTTGCGTTAGCAGCATACGGCGCACGTCCGGGTGAACGATAATCGGATCAGCTGGCTTATCAGGCGCCTGCTTACCCGACAGCCCACGCATCTGTAGTCGATCCCGCGCGTAGCTCAGTGAATTCTGGAAACTCGCCTCAATCAACCCAAGCCCTTGAATACCTACGCCGAGACGCGCAGCGTTCATCATAGTAAACATGCACGCCAGCCCTTTATTGGGCGGCCCTACTAAGTAGCCTATTGCGCCATCGAAGTTCATCACACAGGTAGCATTACCATGAATGCCCATTTTGTGCTCGAGCGAACCACAGGTGACGCCATTCCGCTCCCCCACATTACCCTGAGAATCGGGTAAGAACTTAGGCACTACAAACAGTGAGATACCTTTAGAGCCTTCTGGCGCATCAGGCAGTTTTGCCAGCACTAAGTGGACAATGTTCTCTGCCAAATTATGCTCACCGGCAGAGATAAAAATCTTGGTGCCCGTAATTGCATAAGCATCACCATCAGCAGGCACTGCCCGCGTTTTGATTAGGCCGAGGTCGGTACCGCAATGGGACTCGGTTAAGCACATAGTGCCGGTCCACACACCCTCCACCAACTTAGTGAGATACGTCGCCTTCTGCTCATCAGTGCCATGGTGACGCAGAGCATCAGCAGCGCCATGCGACAGACCTGGATACATACCCCACGCCAAGTTAGTGGCACAGATCATTTCCGAAAGCAGCATGGCTAGCGAGGGCGGCAACCCCTGCCCACCATGCTCAGGGTCAGCAGCCAAACTTGGCCACCCACCTTCTACGTACTGCTGATAAGCTTCTTTAAAACCGCGAGGGGCTTTAACCTCCCCTCCTTCTAGCAAACACCCCTCTTCATCTCCACTTTGATTAATCGGTAGTAACACCTCGCGGGCAAACCGAGCTCCCTCTTCCAAAATAGCGCTGATCACATCAGGCGATGCATCATCGCCACTTGGAAGCTGTGCGTAGTGAGCGGGGTAATCAAGCATCTCGTCCATCACGAAACGCATATCACGAATAGGGGCTTGGTAGCTGGGCATCACACTTCTCCAAAAGAAGGGGGTATTGAAAGCCGATAAATTGCTTTTAGACAAACAACTTTCAAACACATGTTTGAAAACTAGCGCGAGCGCTCTATAGAGTCAAGCGAGCGTTTTAATTTAGCCTAGAAGCGCATTACAACTTTGGCCGCCAACTCAACATGCTATAGCCTCTAAACATAAAAAAACTCGCCAGTGATTCGCTGACGAGCTGCCATAACTTACTGGGAAAAACGACTACTGCATGCGAATGCCGCCATCCAAGCGAATCAACTCACCATTCAGCATAGCGTTGGTAATAATTTGCTCCGCTAATTGAGCGAACTCGTCTGGCTTGCCTAATCGCTTAGGGAATGGCACCGCAGCGGCTAGCGCCTGAGCGGCTTCATCAGGAATCTCGCTCATCATCGGCGTTTCAAATACCCCTGGGGCGATTGCCATCACGCGGATAGCATGCCGAGACAGCTCACGCGCGGCGGGAAGGCTCATCCCCACAACCCCCGCTTTAGAGGCACTGTAGGCACACTGCCCCACCTGCCCATCGAAAGCCGCAATAGACGCAGTATTGATAATCACCCCACGCTCACCGCTTTCACTAGGCACATTTTTCGCCATCGCTGCGGCGGCAAGGCGCATAACGTTAAACGTGCCCACCAGATTGATATTGATCGTTTTCTTATAGCTTTCTAGATCCGCCGGAATACCGTCTCGATCAACCAGCTTTGCCACACTTACCACGCCCGCACAATGAACCACGCCCGACAGCCCGCGCTCACCGCCTAGCGCAACGGCTGCGTCCACCGCTTTCTGCATCTGTTCAGCAGAGGTGATATCAGCAAGGACAGCCTGTGCGCCTGCCCCCAACTGCTGGGCATGCGCATTCACGCTGTCGTTCAAGTCGCACAGAACGACCCGTGCACCCGAGGCGACTAAACGCTCAGCGGTTGCTGCGCCCAGCCCTGAGGCGGCGCCGGTAATCAAAAACGTACTGTCCTTAACCTGCATAACTGGATTCCCTATGGTGGTTACAATGACTGCCTTGACTTGGATTCTTCTACCGCTTGAGCGCGTAGCTTAAAGCGCTGGATCTTTCCGCTGGGAGTTTTGGGTAGCTCATCGACAAACTCTATGATGCGTGGGAACGCATGCGTCGAAAGCCGCTCGCGTACTCGCTGCTTGATTTCATCGGCGAGGACATCACTGGGCTCAAAGCCTTCGCGCAGCACCACATACGACTTAATTACCTCGCCTCGAATTTCATCTGGCTGCCCTACGGCTGCCGATTCAGCGACCGCAGGATGCGTCATCACGCTGTTCTCAACATCCGTTGGCCCAACGCGATAACCTGCCGTGGTAATAATGTCATCATCACGGCCGGCAAACTGAAAGGTGCCATCTTCATTGCGAATCACCACGTCTCCGGTTAGGTAATAACCTTCCACAAAGGGATTTTTTTCCTGCCAGGTATATCCTGGAAAGAAGTGCGCTGGCGAGTTCTTGATATCCACCGCCAGAACACCAGGCTCCCCTGCGGGGAGTTCGCGATACTCCGCATCCAAAATGACGAGACGGTAGCCCGGCATCGGCACGCCCATGGCGCCTACGTGCTTTAAATGATCAAGCGCATGATGGTTATTACAGGTCATCCCCGTTTCGGTTTGACCGTAGTGATCCATCACCGAACAGCCGAGCGACCTTTCTACCCAGGTAACCACTTCGGTATTTAAAGGCTCTCCTGCTGAACTTGCCGCTCGCAGCTCTAACGTTTCATGCGCGTCATCAAATAGGCCTGAGGCCTTCATCAAGCGATAAGCAGTGGGCGCGGCGGCAAAATTGGTAATGTGGTGGCGCTTCATAAACGCCAGCGCCCCTTCGGCACTAAAGCCCGCCTCACAGAAATGCGTGGTTACGCCCAGCAGCAGCGGCCCGGTGATCGCATAGTAAAGGCCATAGGCCCAGCCTGGATCAGCCATATTCCAGAAGCGGTCATCGTCGCGTAGGTCAATGGCGAGCTCCATATAGATCGCAAATGCCGTCATGCCCGCCAGCGGAACCGCCACCCCTTTTGGCTTGCCCACCGTGCCAGAGGTAAACATTTGCAGAAATGGCTCATCAGGCGAGAGCCTTGGCGGACTTTCGCTCATTGACGTATGCGTCAATGCAGCTTGCCAGTCGTGATCATCGGCATGCTCGCTGGTTTCACCACCGACGGCTAACACCGACGGACACTGGCTCAAACCATCAAACTTATAGCGATTGGCGTGATCAGTTATCACAAGTTTGGTATCGGCACGCCCTAACCGATAGTCCACGGCATCAGGACCAAACGCGGTAAACAGCGGCTGGTAAACGGCACCGATACGCCATGTTGCTAGAACGGCAATCAACAGCTGCGGGGATCGTGGCAACATGCAGGCGATGCGATCGCCCTGGCGTAGCCCTTGAGCTTGAAACCAACCGGCAAGCATAGCGCTTTGCTTATCAAGCTCGGCGTAAGTCAGCGTATTAATAGCGCCTTGGGAATCTTCCTGAACCAACGCCAGTAAGTCACCACGTCCTGCACGCACATGACGCCCACAGCAGGCCTCAAAAGCATTAAGGAAGCCGTCTTGGTGGTCATCTAAGCGGGCAATGACGCTATCGATAGAAAAGCTATCCAGGTAGTGCTGGTAGTCGGGCAGTGTGTGCGGTGTCGTGGTCATGATGGCTCTCTGATGTCGTCGGTAATTGTTGTTGGTAATGAGCACGTAGCAAGCAATATGGGAACAGGCAACGCCTATAAAACATCCGTTGACGTTAACGGAACTTTTGAGATAAAAACAACGCTAAAAGCAATCGCCTTGGAGAGCAAGCATTCTGATGGTTTAAGGCACTAGACGTTGGTCGGGGCTAGCCAATGGTATACAGCGGGTTATCAATCAGCGGTGGGCATTATCATAGCGACAAGCTCGTCAGCGAGGTCATCGGGTGAGCGAGAGCCGTTGGGGTCGTACCAACGAACGGTCCAATTCAAAGCCCCCAGCACAAAGCGCGACACAAGAAAACGATCACCATGGATTAATCCTGAGTCCAGCGCCTCGTCAATCACCGAGACCCACAAAGCCTCATAAGCATCGCGTAAATGACTGAGATGAGCGCTCGCCACAGGATCAAGCCTACGCCACTCAAAGAGCGCCACTACATGGGCATTGCGGTCGGTAAATAAGGTTTCAAGGTGGGCACGCGCCATGGTGCGTAAGCGAATTTCCGGCTCGGTGGCGCACTCATTCAGGGCTTTACGTGCAATCAACAAGGCATTTTGGGTGCCCTCTTCAATCACCGCCGCCAGAATTTCCTGCTTATCTTTAAAATGATGAAACAGGCTGCCGGATTTAATGCCCATTTCCTGCGCCAGCATGCGCACCGTGGTGCGATCGAAGCCTTCTTGGACGAACAGCTGAGCGGCGAGACGCGTCAATTCCTTGCGGCGTGGTGATGCATTCATTACATTCATGTCATTTACACTAGCGCTTGCTTGGTTACTCTGGAGAGAACCACAGCGCTGCCAACGGGTCAACGTATCACCCACCACTCGGCATGATAATCACAATAAACTGGAAGGAGATTGAACATGAGCAGCCCCACCGATGTTGTATTTCTAGCCGCTAAACGTACGCCGATGGGCGGCATGATGGGCAGCCTTGCCACGATGACGGCGCCACAGCTTGGCGCAACCGCCATTAAGGCGGCGATTGAAGCGTCAGGTATCGACCCCGCTGCGATAGCCGAAGGAATTATGGGCTGTGTACTGCCCGCGGGCGTTAAACAGGGGCCTGCTCGCCAAGCCATGCGCCAAGCCGGCATACCCGATGCCAATGGTGCCACCACCATTAATAAGCTGTGCGGCTCTGGAATGAAGGCCACCATGCTTGCCCACGATCTTATCAAAGCAGGCAGTGGCGATATTGTGCTGGCTGGCGGCATGGAGTCCATGTCTAACGCACCTCACATTCTGACGAAGGCACGCGGCGGCTATCGATTGGGACATGGCGAACTAAAAGACCACATGTTTTTAGACGGACTGGAAGATGCTGAAACGGGAAAACTGATGGGCGTCTTTGCCCAAGACGTCGCCACTCAGCGCGGCTACACTCGCGAACAGCTTGACGACTTCGCCATCGCGTCTCTTGAGCGCGCGATGGCCGCGACGAATGCAGGCCACTTGACCAACGAGATGGCCCCCGTCACCGTTACGTCTCGCCACGGAGACACCGTTGTTGAACATGACGAGCAGCCCTTTTTAGCCAAACTAGACAAAATCCGCCAGCTCCGCCCTGCTTTTGCCAAAGACGGCACCATTACCGCGGCCAACGCCAGCTCCATTTCCGACGGCGCCTCCGCACTCATCTTGGCCAGCCAAGCAGCGGCCGAGCAGCACGGCATTAAACCACTCGCGCGGATGGTGGGTCATTCAACCCATGCCCGCCACCCAAGTGAGTTCACCATTGCGCCTGTCGGTGCGATTGAAAAATTGATGAAAAAGCTAGGCTGGGGCGTTAACGATGTGGATTTATTTGAAATCAACGAAGCCTTTGCCGTCGTCACCCTGATGGCCATGGATGATCTAGGGCTGCCCCATAGCAAGGTCAACGTTTTTGGCGGCGCCTGCGCCCAAGGCCACCCAATTGGCTCGACTGGCTCGCGCATTATTGCCACGCTGATTCATGCCCTGCGAACAAAAGGTGGCCGACGCGGCATCGCAAGCCTGTGTATCGGCGGAGGTGAAGCGACAGCCGTCGCCGTTGAGTTAATCGACTAATCAATGGCACATAGCTCGTTGTGACAAGAGCCAGCGTCTCTTTTTAATAAAAAAGACGTTGGCTTAAAGCTTAGTCATTAAAGCTTAGTCATTAAAACTGAGCCATTAAAGCTTAGTCATTAAAACTGAGCCATTAAAACTGAGCCATTAAAACTTAGCCAATTAAGGTACTTAACCGAAGCGTCCGGTAATATAGTCGTGCGTGCGCTGATCCCGTGGGTTAGTGAAAATAGTATCGGTACTGTCCACCTCCACAAGGTCTCCCATGTGGAAAAAGGCGGTACGGTCAGCGACGCGAGCAGCCTGTTGCATATTGTGCGTTACCATCACAATGGTATAACTCTCGCTCAGCTCATCTATCAACTGCTCAATTTTCGCTGTTGCGATTGGGTCGAGCGCCGAACAGGGCTCGTCCATCAAAATGACATCAGGGCTAACGGCCACGGTTCTGGCAATACATAGACGCTGCTGCTGCCCGCCGGATAGACCCGTGCCGGGCTGATCAAGGCGATCCTTAACCTCGTCCCACAAGCCCGCACGACGCAGGCTGCTTTCAACGATATCGTCTAACTCTGCCTTACGCTTTGCCAGTCCGTGAAGACGCGGCCCATAGGCGATATTTTCGTAGATCGATTTAGGAAACGGGTTAGGCTTTTGAAACACAATGCCGACCTGAGCCCGCAGTAGTACGACATCGCGATCCGGAGCATAAATATCGTTATTATCTAACGTTATTCTGCCTTCGACACGACAAATATCAATAGTGTCGTTCATCCGATTCAGGCAGCGTAAAAACGTTGATTTACCGCAGCCCGAAGGGCCGATAAAGGCCATTACTTCATTCTCGTAAATATCGAGATCAATCCCATTAATCGCCTGAGCATTGCCGTAAAACACTTCGACGTTTTCAGCGCTCATTTTCACTTTATCTTTTGCCTTACTGGTGCGGCTCTCACCGTTACCCACACTCACCATAGGCGAAGGTATATTAGGCTGTGTAGAAGTATTCACTTACCACCTCGTCTCGAATTTTTTACGCAACCAAATCGCCAATGCATTCAAGCTAAGCATCAGCCCTAGCAACACGATGATGGCTGCTGATGTGCGCGCTTCAAAGAAATTGCGCAGCTCATTGCCCTGCCAGAGATAAATCTGTACAGGCAACGCCGTTGATTGTTCCAGCGGCGTACCCGGCACGTTGGCCACAAAGGCATTCATTCCAATCAGCAGTAACGGCGCCGTTTCACCTAACGCTTGTGCAATACCTAGAATAGAGCCGGTCAATATACCGGGCAGCGCCAGCGGCAGCACATGGTGAAAAACGGTTTGTACTTTCGATGCCCCAATACCCAGCGCCGCTTGGCGTATGGAAGGAGGGATCGAACGCAGCGATGCGCGCGTGGTAATAATGATCGTCGGCAATGTCATTAACGTTAGCACCAAACCGCCGACGATCGGTGCCGATAGCGGCAAGCCAATGTAGCCAATAAAGATGGATGCCCCCAACAGGCCAAAGACAATGGATGGCACCGCGGCCAAATTGTTGATGTTGATTTCGATCAGATCGGTGAGACGGTTTTGAGGCGCAAACTCTTCAAGATAAACAGCGCTCGCGACACCGATAGGCACTGACAGCAAAATGACCACCATCATCATAAACAGAGAGCCCATAAAGGCACCTGCTAAACCTGCTGACGCCGGAGAACTACGCGAATCCGTATTGAGAAACAGCGATGTGCTGAAAGCATTCTCAATGATGCCTTCATCACTGAGCCGGTCAGCCCATTCTCGCGTTTGCGGGCTAAGCTGCTGACGCGCATCCGGTAAGCTACGATCTATATTGCCTTTGATCCATACATCCACATTGGCGCTGGCAAGCAGCTTGACCTCGACAGTTTGGCCAAGCAAAGAAGGCTTTTCAATAAACTGGTCGCGTAATGCAAAGCGCTCGCCAGAGGCCAATAATGCCCGCAAGTCGCGCAATTGGCGAGACTCAACATCCACACCTAATGCGTCTTCCATTGCACTATCAATAAGTGACTGCCAGTTGACTAAACTGGCCTGCGTTAGCCACGCGCCATAGCGTTCATCAAATGCAAGTTGGGTCTCGCCATCTTCGCGCCGAGGCTTTTCATCCAGTTGAATAACCTCAGGGTCAAAATACACATCGGTGTAAACCGTCGACTGCCAAAAAGCAGGTACGCCACGCGCAAGAATGCTCGCGAATAAAATGATTACCAGAGCCATGCCCGTTGTCACAGCGGCTAGCCCCACGCGGCGAAAGCGCGTCTCTTTGCGGTGTCGTTTCGCCAGCGATTTTTCGATCGTCATCAGACGGTGCTGACGACGCTGCTCAATCGTTATAGACATAGTCGCTTACTCGTATTGCTGGCGATATTTACGCACCACAACCAGTGCGATAACGTTCAGACCTAGGGTAATCACAAACAGCGTCAAACCAAGCGCAAACGCCACCAGCGATTGCGGGCTAGCAAAATCCATGTCTCCTGTCAGCTGATTAACGATGGTGACTGTGATGGTTGAAACCGCTTCGAAGGGGTTACCGTGCAGAACGGGGTTATTGCCCGCGGCCAATACTACAATCATGGTTTCACCAATCGCCCGACTGGCAGCCAACAAAAAAGCCCCGACGATACCCGGCAGTGCTGCCGGTAAAACCACTTGGCGGATCGTTTCAGACTTCGTTGCACCTAGCCCCAGCGCACCATCGCGCAGCGATTTAGGCACCTGGGTAATAATGTCGTCGGAAAGCGATGAGACAAAAGGAATAATCATAATCCCCATCACCAGGCCGGCGGTCAGTGCGCTGGTGGTACGGATATTGATACCGATGACATCACCGATACTCGACAAGAAAGGACCAATGACAATCAGCGCGAAAAAACCATAAACAATCGTTGGAATACCCGCTAACACCTCAATTACCGGCTTAGCGATATTACGCAGCCAGCGAGGCGCGTATTCGGCCATATAAATGGCTGTCATGAGACCAATGGGGATGGCCACTAAGAGGGCAATGGCGCTCACCATCATGGTGCCCCATAGCAACGGCAGGAGCCCAAATTCGCCCTGAGCACTCGACCCGGCGGTATTGAAACGAGGATTCCAAGTGGTTCCCAAGAAAAATTCAGCGGGGCTAATAAAGCTGAAAAACTTTAAAGCCTCTCCCAGCATGGAGAGCACAATACCCACCGTGGTAAAAATCGCTACTGCCGAACAGGCTGCTAAGGCAAAGGTAATCACCCGCTCAACTTGGTTTCTAGCGCGCCACTGGGGTGAAATATGCCGCTTGGCATATGTCAAACCGGCGACCACTAACACAGCCATTAGCGCGACGAGGCTTAGATTTTCATAGGTATGCAGGCGCGCCATATGGTTGGCAGCCGCCAGTTCTTGGGCACTTCCACCGCCGGCAACACCACGCCCTTCGGCTAGTACGGAAATACGACGTAACGTTGTTTCAAGCTCCCGTCCGCTCATGCTAGCCACCAACTCATGGGGCAACTGATGAGTAACGAGCATCTCAATAAGCTGGGGCGCTAAGAAAGACCACAGTAAAAACAGCACTAAGGCTGGCAGCCCGCACCACAATGCAACGAGCACACCGTAATAGCCCGGCCGCGAGTGCATCCTGACATCATTTTCTGCCGCAACCGCACGGCTTCGTGTCAGCCCTAAGTGGTAAGCCAGGGCCATGATCACGAGCAGTGTGGCTATCAAGGCAATGTTGCTCATTATCTCTCCGCCTGTGATTTTCTACATTTAAGCGCCGGCATCAGATCATTGATGCCGGCGCGACTGCCAAGCGAGTTAAGTGTTAATCGATGGCAAGTAGGCCCGGATTTACTCTGGGCTAACCACAGTGCGGGCTTGGAACTGCTCAAGCGCGGTTGCACGCTCCTCTTCATCCAGCGGAATAAGACCAGCATCTTCCAGCGGGCTGCCGTAGCCTGACACCATGTCGTTCAGGAAGTATTCGGTGTATTCGGCCAGACCCGGAATTACGTCAAGGTGCTCACCTTTCACGTAGAAGAACAGCGGACGAGAAATTGGGTATTCACCTGAGCCAATGGTTTCCAGACTTGGCGTTACGCCGTTAATGGTGGCCACTTGCAAGCGGTCTCGGTTCTGTTCGTAAAAGCTAAGGCCAAATACGCCAACAGCGTCTGCTTGAGCATCTAAACGCGCGAGCGTTTCGGTGTAGTCGCCAGCAATTTCAACAATACGGCCATCGCCGCGCATATTGACGCAGGCATCACCCTCAACCTGGGCGTCGCTTTCACAGCCAGGGTGGATGACTTTCTCTTCGAACACTTCACGGGTGCCGTGGTTTGAAGCGGGGATGACCAGCACAATTTCCTGGTCTGGCAGGTCAGCATCGATTTCTGACCAACGGGTATAGGGGTTATCCACCAGTTCGCCGTCTTGGGTAACTTGGGCTGCGGCGGCTTTGAAGACATGGTCTGGGGTCAGTTCAAAGGCTTCGCGGTCTAGGCGCGAGGCAAAAACAATACCGTCGTAACCGAATTTGACCTCAAGTATTTCATTGACCCCGGCCTCATTACAGCTCGCTACTTCAGCGCTACGGATGGCGCGTGAGGCATTAGCAATATCGATGGTGTTTTCGCCAACGCCTTGGCAGAACTGACGCAAGCCACCACCAGAGCCACCAGAGCCAACGACCGGTGTACCGAACTGAGAAAAAGTATTCCCAAACTCTTCAGCAACGATACTGGCAAACGGAAGTACCGTAGAGGAACCCGCAATCTGCACGGTATCGCGCGCCATTGCAGTAGCGGAAACGCCAGTGGCCAGGGCCGCTACTACTGCAACACCTAATGTCTTCTTAGCTACATTCATCGTCGTGTTCCCCTCTGGTTTAATATCCGGTTAGCACTTAGCTTCCGGAAGAGCTGGCCCAATGGCCTTGCGCAAAGAGGAGTCTGCACACGATCGATTGCAGAAATATGACAGTGATCAATTATTGCTATTTTTTTAACGTCACACTAAAAGCCCTATCGCTGCTAGCGTACACAGCGTTAGTGAAGCACGCTGCAACAGGCGTCTGTCTAAGCGATGCGCTAGCGCACCTGCCAGCGCATTACCGATAAGCACCGCAGGCAAAAAAGTCAGCGCCATTTGAAAATGCCATAGCTGAATTTGATTCGCCAACGCGAGAGTTATCAGCGTTAGCGTAGAGGTTAAAATAAAGAAAGCGGCCAGATTGCCGCGCATTCGATCAACCGGCAAGCCGTGCATCAACAATACGATAGGCGGGCCGCCAATAGCCGCAACGGTACCGAAAATACCGGACAGAACACCCGCTCCAAACAGCGTTATACGGTTCACCGGCAGCTGAAAACGGCATACAGTGACTAATACCGTGAACAATACGATAACGGCAATCAGCTTTTCTAAGATCACCATAGGGGCCACAAGTAGCAGCCAAACACCCAGCGCATTACCAGGCAGGCGGCCTACTAACGCCATTCCAATAGCATCCAGCCGCACCTCGTGCCAATAGTGGCGCACCATCATAAGCGAGACAGTCAGCCCAAATAACACCAGCGTGACCGGCACTAGGCGAGGCTCCAACATCAACAGTAGCGGTGCCCCCACTACCGCCAACCCGAAGCCGGTCGCTCGCTGAACAAAAGCACCAAGCATCAAAACCGCGGCACAGGCAAGCCAGGTATCTAATGGCAGGTTGATCCAGGCAAGCAGACTATTCATGTGTGCTGTTCATCCCCGTAGCTCATCCACCGCAGGTTTCTTGGTTAGCTTGCGTACCCCAATATTGCCTAGCAACGTCGCACTCAGCATGGTGAGAACCATTGGCCACAGATGCTCTACTTCAAACAGCCCAACCATGACACCGGCAAGCGCTCCGCAGGTGAATTGGATACCGCCAAGCAACGCCGTTGCCGTTGCGCTGATATGCCCAAAGTGATCCAACAGTGCGGAAATAGCGTTAGGCGTAATCAGCCCAATCATGCCGGTAAATAGCATAATGAGAGGCACCACAACGAACAGTGAGGCTATATTTAAAGCGGTAACAAGCACCAGCCCCAGCGCGGCGACTAACTGCACTAGTAGTCCTAAACGTAAATTTTGTTGCGGTGAACGCTTACGCAACAGATGAATATTGACGCGATTTGAGAGCGCAATAACCAATACGTTCACCCCAAACACCAGAGGGTAAGTAACTGGAGACAAGCCAAAATAATCTAGATACAGAAATGGCGACGCGGTTACAAACGCAAATAACCCGGCAAACGAAGAAGCAACGGCGCAAATATAGCCCATACCTTCCCGGTGCTTAAGCACGCTGGCATAGTTACGGATAACTTGTCGTGGTGACGCTGCCGGTAATGACATATCCCGCGTTTCAGGCAGACGCGTGCCTAAAAGCCATAATAAGAAGCCGGCATAGACCGCTAAAAATACAAAAATTAGCCACCATCCGGCAATATGAAGCAACAAACTGCCGACTGCCGGCGCTACTAGCGGCGCCAGCATCATAATCATCGCCATGGTAGACATGACTTTGGCAGCCTCTCGGCCACTAAAACAGTCGCGCACAATCGCGGCCGAATTGACCACGCAGGCACCTCCGCCAAGCGCTTGTATAAAACGCCAGAAGAGCAGCGTAGACAAACTATCCACCGTGGTAATCGCTAAGCTTGCCAGCATAAAAACGACTAAACCACCCAGCAGTACCGGCTTGCGTCCCATTCGATCAGATAGCGGACCAAAACAAAGCTGGCCTAATGCAAAGCCAAACAAAAAGACGCTAATAGAAAGCTCAGTCCGATGAATGCTGGCATCAATACTGTCAGCGATGATGCCTATAGCGGGCAAATACGCATCAATAGCAAAGGGAGCAAGAGCAGTATTGGCAGCAACCAGCAGTGCCACCCGACGAGGATTAAGGTGCATGAGGCTCCATAGGAGGCACAACAGGTGCGCACAGGGATAGATAGGCCGCTAAGCATAGACGATTTGATTACATTTGTCGGTATTTACACGCCATTACCACTGCCTCGTTAATCCCTATAGGACTAAAAGAGCTAGATAATCAGGCGAGCAATTTAAATAACAACAGATAAGCAGGCACGCATACGAGAACGATCATAAAAGGCAGAAACACGACGATTCAGCGTATTGCGCAATACCCCGTTAGCATATGCGCTCTAGCCGCAAGGTCAGTTCACAGACGTACTAGCAATGAGTTGCAGCACACTGCGACTCAAGCATCTCAACCAGCGGCTGAAACTGCTCACGGTTGTGCTCATTCATATGCATTAAAATGCGATGGGCCTCGAGAATTCGCTCACGCAGGCCTTCTTCGTCTGCGGGCTCTTCAGGCAATTCTTCAAGTGCATCATTGAGCGCGACAGGTTGCTGCAAAGGTAAAGGCGCTTCCATAAGAGTAAAGAAGCGCGCGAAGCCCATTACATCGAGCATTTTGCGAACGTCAGGATTATCGACAATAATGGTTGGCGGCTGCTCCAAGCGCCCTTTGACGGCCATCGCAACCTTAGCGAGAAAGCCCAGGGCGGTGGAGTCCACATTGGTGGCTTCTCGCAGGTCAATCAATACGGCGCGCAGCCCTGGCGTCTCGGCAAGACGTTGAGCTTGAGAGTCCAGCGTGGCGCATAGCGTCAAGCGCACATCGCCGCACAGCTTTAAAACAAAAACACCAGTATCGAAAGCCGCTTTTATGCGACCTTCTTCAATCAGCATGACCAAATCCGCTCACCATCATGATTGTAAGATCATCGGGTAAAGCATCGCGCTCCTGATTAGCGTCAAACTGTGCATCTCCTTTAGCAAGGAGTGCATTAGTTCCCACTAACCTATCGCGCAACTGCTCAAGCGTTACACTCTCGCTTACTAATTGCTCAAGCTCCTTGAGCCGCGTGTCGAGCGTTTTACCCGGCAAGCATTCCAATACACCGTCTGAACATAGCCACAAACGAAACTCAGGCGGCAAGGAACAGCTCAGCGAAGGATACTCTACATCGGGGAAAAGGCCTACCGGCATTCCTTCGCCCTCTAAGCGACTTAGCTTTCCTTCTGCCACTAACAGGGGCATCGGCAGCTGAGCGCCGAGCGAATAGTGAAGAGTCTTTGCCTCATGGTCAATAACACCGACAAATAACGTCGCGTGCTTGCCAATGTCAGTGCCCTGCAGCTCACGGTTCATTGCCGTTAACCAGTCCGGCGGTAAGTCCTCAGGCTTCTGCCCATCCCACTCACTGAGCCAGCGGTTACATAAATACTTTAGTAACACCGTCACAAATGCCGATGAGGCGCCATGCCCCGAAACATCCGCAAAATAAAAAGCGCTATAGCGGTCGTTATAGCGCTGATAGTCTAGAAAATCCCCGGATAAATACAGCGAGGGGGCAAACCAGTAATCGAAATACACCCCGTTGATGACTTTAGGATGAATCGGCAGTAAGCGCCGCTGGATATGGCCCCCACTTTGCTGGTCCATACGCAGCAGCGCTAAATGCGTCTCTAGGCTTTCATTCAGCTCAGCTAGACGCTCGTGGTCGCGCTCACGCTCCAGGGCAAGATCATTAAGCTCTATCGCTTTGCGAATCATCCGTCGTAACAGCTCGGCATGGCGCAAAGGATGAACGATATAGTCCACTAGGCCAACATCAATCGCCTTAATAAGATCCGCATCTTGGCGCGAGTCGCTGACCACCAGCGTCGGTAGGCGCCGGGTTAGCTGCGACCACTGCTGCCTAGGAACCGCTCTAGCATGCGCGACAATAAGCACTGTGTCAGCGGGGAGATGCTCAATATTCTCTGATGCAAACACCCACATGCCATCACAGGTAATAGCTTCAGCCAGCGCATCGCGCTCACGACCCGGTTCGTCGATGACCGCGATCAACTGCTTAGAATGATCCATCATTAGCCTCAATCGGCGCTATTATCGCCATCAACGCCGTCATCACCAAAGTCGCTCTCATCAAAGTCGCTATCATCAAAATCAAAGGCATCAGCGGCAAATGGGTCATCGCCCAGTTTTCCATCACTCACCTCAAATTGGCGACTCTGTAAGAAAGCATCACGGATAAAGCTATAACGATCACCGCGGATCAACGCCTCCTGATCAAGCAAGCCTGCACGAACATCGATTAGCCGCAGTGCAGTAAGGCTTATACGAGCGGTATCATCATCGACATAGGTGACCGGATACGCAGCCAGGTCGGCAGGTAAGCCGGTAGTATCTCGCAGCGTGCTTGGGCCTAATAAAGGCAGTACAAGATAGCGCGAATCATCCCATCCCCACACTGCTAGTGTTTGGCCAAAATCTTCTTTATCAGCGGTAATTTCCATTAAGGTGGCATAGTCCAATAACCCGCCGACGCCCACTGTGGAGTTAATTAAAAACCGTGATGTGGCCAGGCCCGCGTTTGCTGGCTTACCCTGCAGAAGGCTATTAAGCGCCGTTCGCACTTCGCCCAAATTGGAGAAAAAGTTACCTACTCCTGTTTGTACCGGGTCAGGCGTAACCGTTCGGTAGCCCTGAGCGACTGGCTTTAGCGCATAGCGATCTAATACGTCGTTAAACGCAAACACTTTGCGGTTAAAGCCTTCCCAAGGATCATCAGGGTTAGTGTCTTGCGCCACCTGCGTGCTGGCACAGCCGCCGGTGGCCAATAACGCCACCAATAGAAGAGGCAATCCTTGTGTACGCCACGTAAGCGCTGGCTTTTCTTTATTTAAAAACGGCTGCATGACATTTTCCTTTATCCATTTCAACGCCACGTTACCGGCGGCGAACTACAACACTTCCAGCACTGTAACCCGCCCCGAAGGAGCAAATCACGCCAATGTCGCCTTCTACCAGCTCTTCGCGATGAAGGTGGAACGCAATAATCGACCCAGCGGAGCTAGTGTTCGCGTAGCGATCCAAAATAATCGGCGCCTGAGCGGCACTCGGGTCGTAACCAAGCACTTTACGGGCAATCAAGTCATTCATATGCTGATTGGCTTGATGCAGCCACATACGCTTCAAATCACTGCCATTCAACTCCAAAGATGCCAAATGATCGGTGATCAATTTAGCGACCATTGGACAGACCTCTTTAAACACCCGCCGCCCTTCTTGCACAAACAGCTTATCAAGGGCCAGCGGGTCACTGTCCGTTACACGGCTGAGAAAACCCGCATTATTACGAATTGCATTGGAAAACTTGGTAACTAGGCGCGTACCCAGAATCTCAAACTGTTCATCGGCAGCAGCAATTGCACTATTTTCCAGGACGATGGCGGTGCAAGCATCACCGAAAATAAAGTGGCTGTCACGGTCTCTGAAATTGAGATGCGCCGAGCAAATTTCCGGATTGACCACCAGCGCGCGCTTAATGCTTCCAGACGCTATCGCATTGGCCGCTGTTTCCAAAGCAAACGTCGCTGAGCTGCAGGCGACATTCATATCAAATCCATAGCCGCTGGTACCCAGAGCTTGCTGCACTTCGACTGCCACGGCGGGATAAGCACGCTCTAAATTCGAACAGGCAACGATCACCAGCTCAATGTCGGCAGGGTCAACGCGCGCTGCGGCCAAAGCATGGCGCGCTGCGGCGGTGGCCATTTCACACTGAAGTGAGGGTTCATCATTATTCCGCTGTGGCAGTTTAGGCCGCATACGCTGTGGGTCAAGGATACCTTGCGCATCGAGGACGTAACGATTCTTAATACCTGATGCTTTTTCAATAAACTCACTGCTCGAATGGGCGAGTGGCTCACGCTCTCCCCGGCCAATGGCGTCAGCATGCTGGTGATTTTCAGCGTCTACCCAAGTATTAAATGCCGCCACTAAAGCGGCATTATCAACGGCGTGTTCCGGCGTATAGAGGCCAGTCCCGGTGATCACCACATGTGTCATGCCAATCTCCTTTTAGCGGCTTGCCGAGGTAACTTTCGGCGTAACCATAATGTTACTGTGTGCGTAAAATAGCGCTTTTTCCAGCAACTTTTTTTCGACACCGATTTTGGTCAACACACTAGGCACTAATAATTTCTTGCCAGCGCTTTTCTAACCGTTTTACCGAAACCGCCATCTTAGTACCCTGCTGCTGAGCGAACAGTGACACCCTGAGCTCCTGCAGCCACCAGCCGAAAGCAACCAGTTCGGGGTCTTCCACTTGGCCACGCCGCTCACTCTTACGCCGCGCATCAAAACGCGCCTCCAACGCTTGAACATCGTGCATCATCATTTGATCGCGGCCGCGCTCACGGGCGGCCTTTTCAAGACGTATCAGTGCCGCTTCGGCGTAACGCGGGTATTCCTCAAGCCAATCGCCGGCATTGCGAATAAAGCCGGTATAAACCAAGCGCTGCATTTGTGCACTGACATCGCTATACACCAGCGCAAGGGAAAAATTGAGCTTACCTTTGAGCAGCTTACTAACCGCTAAGTGCCCTTTTAGCGCGGCCTCTACCCGTAATAGTAAAGCACTCGCTGCGTTAACAAGCTGATGCTGGGTATCGTTGAGTCGTTGGCTCAACTCCCCCGCCGAGCGCGGCAGCGGATGCCGAGCCACCACCTGAGTAAATACAGCCAACAGCAGATCATCGACCAGAGCTTGCTTACTCCCCACTTTAGCAAACAGCAGTGCGCACTTCTCAACGCCAGGTAACTGCTTAATTGCTTTGACCTGCTCCGGCAATTTGGCAATAGCTAGCCGGGCAATGCCCTCCTGATGGGCGGCATCGGCTTTGGCAGGGTGATCGAATAGCGCAACTTTAAACTCGCTCGCTTGCGCCACTAGAGCCGGATACGCCTCAACGCGAATGCCGGCCTGGGTGGTGACGCGGGAAGCCGGTAACGGGGCCTCAGGCAGACCGGCAACGGCAGGCTCAATGCTGACCTGTTCGGCCAGTGCTTGAGCACCTGCGCTGGCCGCCGCTTCATAGCGCCGTTCTAAGGCGCGCAGATCGCGCCCCTGGCCTAAGGTTTCACCCGCGTGATCCACCACGCGAATATTCATAATCAGGTGCGGCTCAAGCAAATCTAAGCGCCAATCTTCGAGCTGCACGCGCGTCGCTGTGCGACGGCGAATAAACTCCCCAAGAGCCTCGGTCAATGGGCGCTGATCAGGCACCAGGGTTTCCAGCGCAGCATCGACCCAATCGGGAATTGGCACAACCTGACGGCGAATACTTTTCGGCAGCGACTTCAATAGCGCAATGCATTTCTCACGCAATAGCCCGGGTACCAGCCACTCTAAAGCATGCACTGGCACCTGCGGCAGCATGGCCGCGGGAACGGTCAGCGTGATGCCGTCGTCTTCAGCGTCAGGGTCAAAATGATAGCTAACCGGATATGCAACGCCAGCCAAGGTTACATAATCGGGATACTGCGTCTGGGTGACATCGTCAGCATCGCGCGCTTTTAACGACTCAAGATCGAAATGCAGTAGCTCTGAATCACGCTGCTCAGCTTGCTTGCGCCAGTGTTCAAACCCTTTGCCGTTAACCGTTTCGGCGGGGATACGCGCATCGTAAAAATCAAAAAGCGTGTCTTCATCGACCAAAATATCGCGCCGTCGAGCGCGATCTTCTAGCGCCTCGACTTCGCTGACCAACGCTCGGTTGTGGGCGAAGAAAGCACCTTTAGTCTGAAACTCACCCTCCACCAGCGCGCGACGAATAAACAGCTCCCGAGACTCCTTAGGCGCTATTGGCCCGTAATGAACGCGGCGCCTCGCGACAATCGGCAGACCAAACAGCGTAACCTGCTCAAATGCCACCACCTGTGCCCGCTTCATTTCCCAATGCGATTCGCTGTAAGTGCGCTTTATCAAATGCTGCGCCTGAGGCTCAATCCAGTCTGGGTCAATTTTGGCCACCGTGCGGGCAAATAGCTTTGACGTCTCGATCATCTCAAACGCCATCATCCACTTGGGTGATTTTTTAGCCAGCCCAGAGCCGGGGTGAATCATAAACTTTCGGTTGCGGGCGCCCAGATATTCACGGTTCTCAAGCAGCGTGCCCAAATTAGAAAGCAGCCCTGATAACAGCGCCTGATGCAGCTTGCCCGAGGTTTTGCGCCGCATCTGTCGAGCCTGCTCTTCACTCTCTTCTTCGTTGCGTGGCAAGGGTGCAGGTACATCAATATCCATATCTCGCAGCAGCTGGCGCAGCTGTCGGAAGGTGTCGTGCCATTCTCGCATGCGCAGGTAGTTGATGTAGTGCTCGCGACACCAGCGCCGCAACTGGTTTCCGGACAGCGCCTCGCGGGCGTTTTCGATGCCGTGCCAAAGGTTCAGCAATGCAACAAAGTCTGAATCCGGGTCGTGCCAGCGCTGGTGCGCTTGATCAGCCGCTTGGCGCTTATCTGCCGGCCGGTCGCGGGGGTCTTGAATAGCCAATGCCGACACCACAATCAGCACATCGCGCAAACTACCCATGTCCACGCCTGCCAACACCATGCGCGCTAAGCGAGGGTCAATCGGCAGCCGCGCAAGCTTACGACCCAGCGTAGAGAGGCGCTGCTGCTCATCCACGGCGCCCAGCTCGAACAGCAGACGAAAGCCGTCTTTAACAAAGCGGCTATCCGGCGGATCAACAAAAGGAAAGGCTTCTATATCGCCAAGCTTGAGGCCCAGCATTGAGAGAATCACCGAGGCTAAATTGGTGCGCTGGATTTCAGGGTCGGTAAAGCCTGGCCGAGATAAGAAATCTTCTTCGCTGTAAAGGCGAATGCAGACCCCTTCTGCAACCCGCCCACAGCGCCCTTTACGCTGATTCGCGCTGGCTTGACTGACGGCCTCCACCGGCAGACGCTGTATTTTTGACCGATAGCTATAACGGCTGATACGCACAAGGCCTGGATCAATCACATAGCGAATGCCGGGCACCGTCAGCGAGGTTTCTGCAACGTTGGTCGCCAGCACAATTCGGCGCCCGCGGTGTGAGGCGAAGACACGGTTTTGCTCTTCGTTGGAAAGGCGGGCGTAGAGAGGCAGAATGTCAGTGCCTTTTAACTCCGCGCGGCGCAGCGTATCGGCGGTTTCACGAATCTCACGCTCTCCGGGTAAAAACACCAGCACATCGCGAGGGCCATGCAACCAGCCTTTATCACGTTCAATGGTCTCGAGTTCTTCTACCGCGTGCAGAATACCCTCTTGCAGCGTGCGATCGTCTTCATCGTCTTCGTCACGTACCAGCGGCCGATAGTGCACCTCAACGGGATAGGTCCGCCCGGTCACTTCCACGACCGGTGCAGGCGTCTTAGCGGTACCGAAATGCTCAGCAAAGCGCGCCACGTCAATGGTAGCCGAGGTAATAATAACTTTGAGATCGGGCCGCTTGGGTAACAAACGCTTTAGATAGCCCAGCAGAAAATCGATATTCAGGCTTCGCTCGTGAGCCTCATCGATGATGATAGTGTCATAGCGCAGCAACAGCGGGTCGTGCTGAGTCTCAGCCAGCAAGATACCGTCCGTCATTAGCTTGACTAACGTGCTCGGCGTACTCTGATCATGAAAGCGTACCTGATAGCCTACCTGCTCGCCCAAAGAGACGTTCAACTCTTCCGCCAAACGCCCGGCAACGCTTCGAGCCGCCAAGCGCCGTGGCTGGGTGTGGCCAATCAAGCCACGACGGCCACGCCCCAGCTCTAAGCACATTTTTGGAAGTTGAGTGGTTTTGCCTGAGCCGGTCTCCCCCGCCACCACGACGACTTGATGATCACGGATGGCGTTAAGAATATCTTCTCGCCGCTCAACAACCGGTAGTTCAGGCGGATAATTAAGCGCGACCTGCTGCGCCTGACGTAGGCTAAGCAGCTGCTGAGCACGGCTGATCTCGCACTGCACCTCATCCAAACCACGGCTGATAGGCTTGTTATCGCGCAGGCGACGGTTCAAACCACTCAGGCGCTTCTCCAGCCTCTCTGTATCGCGCAGCATCACCTCCCCCGCTGCCTGTGTCAGCGATGCAAGGCGTTGGCTATCGGTGGGGGCTGTAGGGATGTCAGTGGTCACGATTGAGTAGGCTTCCATTCGCTTGAGTGGCACAAAAAATCAACCCGCTCAATTGAGCGGGTCGTAAGCACAGCCTCGTAGTGTAACGCTTTCATTTGCTTGACGCCTAGCACGGCGCTGGGTACGCGTTAAACGGTTACCCTTTAGGCGCTTCTTCGTCACGCAGCTGGCGGCGCAGAACTTTGCCCACGTTCGTTTTAGGCAGTTCATCACGAAATTCGATAACTTTAGGCACCTTATAGCCGGTGAGCTCTTTTTTACACCAATCACGGAGTGTTTTTTCATCAAGCTGGCTATTTTTGCTTACGACAAATAGCTTGATCGCCTCACCGGAGTTTTCATCCGGAATACCTACCGCAGCCGACTCAAGCACATCGGGATGAGAAGCCACTACATCCTCAATTTCATTGGGATAGACATTAAAACCAGAGACCAGAATCATGTCTTTTTTCCGATCAACAATGCGGATGTAACCATCATCTTGAAGTATGGCGATATCGCCGGAGTGAAACCACCCACCCTCATCAATGGCCGCGCGGGTGTCATCCTCGCGCTGCCAGTAGCCTTTCATCACTTGTGGCCCTTGTACGCACAGCTCACCTGGCTCGCCCATGGCGACGTCGTTGCCGTCGGCATCAACAACTTTGACCGCAGTACCCGCCACGGGCTTACCAATCGAGCCCAGTTGAATGGCATCAGCAGGATTAAAGCTGACGATAGGCGATGTTTCAGTCAGCCCGTAGCCCTCAGCAACCGGGCAGCCGGTCGTTTGTTCCCAGCGCTGCGCTGCGGCTTTGGTCAAAGCCATACCGCCAGAAATCGTCAGCTTTAAGTTAGAAAAATCTAGCTGTTTGAAATCGTCACGGTTACAGAGGGCATTAAACAGCGTATTCAGGCCAATGAAGGCGGTAAAAGGCAGCCCTTTGAGCTCTTTAATAAAACCATCCAGGTCACGAGGATTGGTAATCAACAAAGAGTGGTTGCCGGTCTCCATCAAAAATAGGCAGTTAACGGTAAACGTATAAATGTGGTAAACCGGCAGCGGCGCAATAACGAGTTCTTCGCCATTACGCAAGCGGGCGCCAATCGCTTCACGTGCTTGCAGCATGTTGGCGACCAGGTTGCGGTGCGTCAGCATGGACCCTTTGGGCGTCCCGGTCGTGCCGCCGGTATACTGAAGGGCCGCCAAGTCATCGTGCGTCTGCTTGACCTCGGTATGGCTTAACGAAGCGCCTTTTTTCAAAGCCTCTCTAAAGTCAGTCGCGCTGGGTAGCGAATAGGCGGGCACCAGCTTTTTGACGTGTTTAACCACTGCGTTGATTAACCAGCGCTTGGGTATATCGTGTAAATCCCCGAGCTGAGTTACCACAACGTGCTTGATATCCGTTTTATCGAGCACTTTCTCAAGTTTGTCCGCCATATTGGCCAGAATAACAATCGCTTTCGCGCCAGAATCTTTGAACTGATTCGCCATTTCCCGTTCGGTATAGAGCGGGTTGGTATTGACCAACACGAGGCCTGCACGCAGCGCGCCAAAGACTGCCACGGGAAATTGCAATACGTTGGGCAGCTGAATGGCTATTCGGTCACCGGGCACCAGGTCAGTTTCGTGCTGTAGCCAGGCGGCGAAGCACCCCGATAAGCGGTCAAGGTCGGCAAAGGTCAGCGTTTTCCCCATACAGGAAAAGGCAGGCTTTTCTTTAAAACGCTCTACTGCGGAATGAAAAACATCTGTGACTGAATCATATTGATCCAACCCTTCAAGCGCTGGGCCACTTAAAACGGCGGCGTTGGCGTGTTCGCTCATGGGCAATCTCCGCTATCCGTGTCGGCGAGATCACCGACCTTGTTATTGTCGCGAGGTTGAGAGCACCAACGATATACGACGCGTAAAGGGCTGTAAAACGATCGATTAAAACCTACGTTTCAACCTTAGCCTAGCGCCAAATACGTCTTAATCATTGCTCACTCTCACCTGCTACTTTAGCAACTCATTCATTTATGGACAGTATCGCGCCTGAATTTCTCCATCGCGCCAGACTAATAGCTCACCAGGCACCATTTTCTCCCAGGCTTCATTATGGGTAAGTGGCTCAGTGGCAATAACCGAAACAATATCATCGGGGGTGGTATGCTCAGCGAAGTTGACCGTCATTTCAGCATCAGATAGTTCAGCATCGCCAAACGGCGCGCAGCGCGTTATGTGCGCAAGCTTAGTAGCGCAAAAGGTATATAAATAATGGCCGTCGGAGAGCAGCATATTGAATACGCCTAGCGCTCTTAACTGCTCACACAGTTGGTGTAAACGCTCCCACAGGCTTTCAAGTGTATCGGGCGGTGTCGGAAAGGCTCGTCGTAGCTCGCCTAGCAGCCAACAGTAGGCATGCTCACTATCCGTACTGCCCACCGGGGTATAACTGCCTAACGGTAGATTTTCCCAGCTGCTTAACTGACCGTTGTGCGCATAACACCAAGGGCGCCCCCACATTTCGCGCATAAACGGATGCGTATTGGACAACCGCACTCCGCCCACATTGGCTTGCCGGATATGGCTAATCACCACATTGGACTTAATGGGATAGTCGCAAATCAATCGAGCAATAGGCGAATTGACCGAAGGATACGGATCTCGAAAATCGCGATAGCCGCCTTCCTCATAGAAAGCGATACCCCAGCCATCACGGTGAGGGCCCGTCCCGCCCCCACGGTGTAAAAAGCCCGAGAAGCTAAAACAAATATCAGTGGGTACATTAGCGCTCATGCCCAATAACTCACACATGCCTAGCCACCCGTAAAGATCTCAACATAATCTGGCACGCAGGGCCTCTCACAAGGGCAATCACCCAGGCGCATAAAATCATTAACCAATCACCGGTTCACGACGGCGTGAAGGCTGCGCAACACCGTCGCGCTCTTCGTCCTGCTCGACATAGTCGTATTCATCAGGGCGACGCCACCACCACAGAGCGACACCAATAAGCGCACCCACGGCGACGCCAAATATCAGCCACATCAGGCCTCCACGCAGCGCTGCACCGTTATGTTCTAAAAAACCCACCGCTGACACCATCGCCGACGGTGCCCAACCGGTATAGAATTCACCCTCCTCTATCAACGGCAGCCGAAAACTAGCGGGCATCAGCACGGCGCCAGCGACACACCATGTCAGCACCAGCCGTGGCAAACGGGGCAGCAGAGATAGCGCAAAGTAAACAGCGACAATCACTAACAGCGCTACGCCGTAGTAACTTAACCACAACATTGACGTTGAATTTGCAATTAACATAATACCCCTCATGTGGGTGAACTCACCCGACGTTGATTTCTCGTTATGGTACCTATGAATTTATGAAAGCACAGCCAAGCATCCACTCAAACTTACCCGCTGCGCGCTATTATCGCGCTAATGACCCTCAATGGCACTGGTTAGAAAAGCGCGATGATTCAGAGGTTACTGCCTTTTTAGAGGCTGCCAATGAGCAGCAGGCTGCTTGGTTCACCCCGCTAGCACCGCTAGAAGAAGCATTATATCAAAGCCATTTGGCACGCCGCGAGCTTGCAGTGACTAGCCTTAAGACAGCGCTTGACCACTTCACGTTCTGGAGCGAAACCGGCGCTAAAGATGATTACCCCTGCTGGTGGCGTCATCCTAACGCTAGACACGAACAGCAGGAGTGTTTTTTTGATGTCGGTGCCCGCGCCGCAGAATATGACTTTTATGACATGGGCGATATGGCACTCTCCCCGGACGAGCAGTGGCTAGCCTGGACGGAAGACACTCAGGGCGACGAGCGCTTTACGCTGTGGCTAAAAGCACTGCCTAACGGCCAGCCCCTGCAATTATTAAGCGATATTGGCGCAGGCCTTTGCTGGGCAGAAGATCAAACAGCAAAGACGGCAACGCTGCTGTTCACGCGCTTTGACGACACCCAGCGCCCAGATAGCGTATGGCGTCTACCGCTGGCGCTGACAGAGCCACATGCCGCAACGGCCCCCATCCTTGTGTTACGCGAAGATGATCCTGAATTTTGGCTCGGTATCGGCAAAACCCGGTCGAAAGCGTGGCTACAGCTTGAAAGCGGCTCAAAAGATACTAGCGAAATTCATCTGGTACCGGCGCACTCTCCTGCCACTACGCCGATATGTATTCAAACACGCCAAGCAGGCGTTGAGTACAGCATCGACCACCGTCCTGGGTCGTTTTACCGCTTACACAATCAATCCGGCGCTCACTTTCAACTTGATCACCTGCCGGAAAACCAGCTTGGTCAGCCCCAGCCTAAGTGGCAGACACTCATCGGCCACCGCGAAGACGCAACGCTTGAAGGCATTGATGCATTTTCTTGGGGACTAATGCTCGCGGAGCGTGACCATGCCCAGGCACAGGTGCGCCTACGGCGGCTTGTCTTAGATGATCAGCATAGCTGCACCTTGGATGAGTATCTGGCACTACCCGAGCAGCCCTGCTCACAGCTATTAGAAGATGCACCTCATTTCGATAGCCAGGTGCTTCAACTGCGCGAAGAGTCCTTTATCCAGCCGCCCAGCTGGTTCGCGCTCGATCTTACGAACGGCCAGCGCACGCTGCTAAAACGCGTGCCCGTTTACGGCAATCTTTTGCCCGAACAACTGGTCAGCCGCCGCCTATGGGCGACAAGCCAGGATGGCGAGCAGGTGCCTGTCTCAATCGTCATGCGTGCAGACCTGGCAGATCAACCTCTGCCCACACTGCTGTACGGCTATGGCGCCTACGGCGAAGCGCTTGATCCATGGTTCTCTATCGCACGTTTAGAGCTACTTGAACGCGGTGCAGCCTTTGCCGTTGCACACGTGCGAGGAGGCGGCGAACGCGGCGAACCCTGGTACTTAAACGGCAAGATGGCCCACAAAGAAAACAGCTTTAATGACTTTCTGGCCGCGCGTGAGGCGCTTGTTGAACAAGCTGTCAGTGACCCTCAGCGCATAGTGGCCTGTGGCGCGAGTGCGGGTGGATTATTGGTCGGCACCTGCATCAACCGAGCACCCGAGGCGTTTTGCGCAGCACTGCTAGACGTGCCCTTCCTTGACGTATTACGCACCATGCAGAATCCTGAGCTTCCCCTGACCACCGCGGAGTACAGCGAATGGGGCAATCCCGAAGAAGTCGAAGTGGCCGAGCGAATTAGCGGCTATTCGCCGATCGATAACATCAAATCTCAGGCATATCCTGCACTCTGGATTGAAGGCAGCTGGTTCGACACGCGTGTGAGTTACTGGGAGCCTGCCAAATTCTATGCCCAGGTATCTCAACAGCAGCAAGGCTCAGCGCCTATTCTAATGCGCACTGATATGAGTAGCGGCCACGGCGGCGCGTCAGGGCGTTTTAAAGCGTGGCAGGACACCGCAAGGCAAGATGCCTTTATTCTGTGGGCGATGGGGCTCGCGGAGCAGCCAACGCCCAGCTAACCCCCACATTACTAGCCTACGCAAGAGTCACTTAAAAGCAGCGCTTCAAGCGCTGCTTTTTTATTGGCTGTCAATAAACACCACTGCTGAGTAACCCTCGTCAACAGCGCGCATCAACCTTTATGAAAATACTTTCCATAAAATATTCACAGACCAATAAAAATACGCCATACTAGACATTAGTCGCATGCACTAACGTCTAATCAAGGCTATCTGGAGATATTATGAAATACCAAGACCATTTTCCCACTATTTGGGATGCGCCACGCCAGAAAAAAGCTGCAAGCAAAAAGCCAGCAAACGCAGCGCCTGCTAAACAAGAGCGCTCAGCATTTAAGGACGTGTTTCTGTCTATTTGGGATTCGCCTAAATCCAACGCTTAAATAAGCGAAGGTTACATCGGCAGAATCGCGATGATGTGGGATTCTAGCTGTTTTTCTGGCACATCATCTTGCGATACGGCAAAACTGCGCACACTGATCCCCTTGCGATGAACCCGCTCTGCATCGTTACTCAATAGCGGGTGCCAGCCGGCCAACTTGCGCCCTTCCGAGACTCGCCGATAGCCGCAGCTTTGTGGCAACCAGGTGAACTCTTTGACCAGTGCAGGCGTGAGCTGGGTACAGTCAGGTACGCTGTCAAAACGATTCGGGTAGTCACTGCATTGGCACGACTGAATATCCAGCAAACGGCAGGCAACGTTAAGCACCGCTAGCTCTTGGGTTTCTTCATCGTGCAACTTTAGCAAGCAACACTGCCCGCACCCATCGCACAGTGCCTCCCATTCTGGCGGCGTGAGTTCTTCAAGCGTAAAGCGCTCCCAGAAACGTTCGCGCATGGTGGCTTTCATCGCCTCCTCCTTCATTGTCACGCGGCAACACACGCTATAAAGCTGTGTTTTGGCGACTGAGTGTTTCAAACTTAATGCTTCAAACTTAATGCTTCAAACTTAGCGCTTCAAATAAAACCGGCCATAACGACTGAAAATCTTGCTCTAGCCTTGGATAATCGTCATGCAGCCACGGCACAAGCGCCGCAAGCTGATTCGGGCCGGATAAGCGGCGCCCAATGCCAGCAACGGCACGGCAAGTGAATTCAAAGTCAGCGTAGCCTCTTAGCCAGTCATGCTTGACCAGCAGCGGCATCATGCCAGCCAAGCGATTGGGGGCTGGGCGCGTCGAAAGCAGCTGATAGCAGCGCTCAATCAACTGCTCGTGATCTTGTCGGCCGGCCATATCCCTGGCTAGAAAATGATCCCAGACCATATCTAACGCGATTCCTGCATAGCGGCGCTGAGCGGTTGGAGCGCGGCGCCTTGCCCCCGCAACACAGGGGTGGCTATCAACCCATGCATCCACGCGGCGGTGATGCCGAATACCCAGGGCAGTCGCATCCGACCAGCCGCTTAAATCGCGACCTTTAACGCCGTCAGCAATTAGATTGCCGTATAGAAAATCATCGCTACCGGCACGCGCCAGCCACGCATGGGCTAGAAAATTCATTATGCCGGCTATTCAGCGTCTGAGCGTGATGCAACATGGGCACGGTGCACATCAAGCAAATAGGCTTCTTTAGGAGGAGGCATCTGCAAATAATAACCTTTGTCCTTAATCCCTTCGACCACATCAGCCGCACTGACGCGTGAAAGCTTTTTGTCAGCCGTCAGCAGCATGGTAAACACAGGCAGCGGTTTGCCAAACGTCTCCATGAGTAATTCTGGCACCTGTGTCATCCCCTGACGCTTATCAACGTATAGATACATCTCGTCTTTACGCGAGCTTTTGAAGACATCACAAATTAACTTATCGCTCATGAAGGCAGCTCCTCAAGGGCTTGAACTAGCGCAGTATTCAAACACTCGCCACGCCAACCGCTGGGTAATGAATGCGGCTCACTGGCCAAATCCTGCATCACGAGCGTTTCAATATCTCGACGACGCATCAGCATTTCAGGCGCCATGCCTAAGTCATCGGCTTTGGCAATGATCACTTTTTTAAGCACTTTAAAGCGCGTTTTAAAAGTAGGATGCATGGGGTCAGGCCAGCGCACTGGCAGGGCCGACTCGTCGCAGTGCTGTGCCTGCTTTACCATTGCTAACAGCGTGTCACCCTCTTTTTTAATCAGCACTGGCTTAACGCCTTCCACCTCGGCTAGCTCAAAGCGATTGCCGGGCATTTTTTCTGCGATCGCAAACAGTAACTTATCACTAATTAGCCAATTACGAGGTAAATCACGCCGGCGTGTCTCACCCTCGCGCCACGTGGTCATTAGACGATACGCCTCCATTTGGCGAGGCGCTAAGCGCCAAAGCTGGCGTTGCCGGGTATACCACTGCTGATCGTTTTCAACACTGCGACCCGCCTGCTCAAGTAAAATGGCGCACTCAGCATCCACCCATTCACGGCGACCCAACACAGCGAGCTTCTCAGCCTGGAGGCCCCATACTTTCAATAAATAAATAACGTCTAGCGCAGCGTAATGGCATTGCGCTGGCGTTAATGGGCGCACTAACCAGTTTGAGCGTGTTTCCTCTTTAGGAAGCGTTTCATCGAACCAAAATTCGACCAGCTTTTGATACCCCATGCTGGGATTTTCGCCTAAAAAACCCTGCGCTACCTGCGTGTCCACTAACGGCGTAGGCAAAACGCCTGCCCAGCATTGAAATACTTCCAAATCCTCGCTGCAGGCATGCAGCAGCTTAATCGCGCTATTTTGCAGCAAAGCGCGGAATTTTTCGGTACATGGCACCGCCACTGGATCGATTAAATAAGCCTCCTCTCCCGCTGTAAATTGCAATAGCGCAGGAACAGGGAAAAACGTGTTCTCTCGGAAAAATTCGGTATCCAGTGCAATCACTGAGGCATCGGCTACTTGCTCACACGCTGCATCGAGCGCATCGGGGGTATCAAGCCATTGAAAAGCGGGAGTAAGAGAGGACAAAAGCATTCTTCCAAGTTGACACACAATCGCCAGAGCGTTTGCGGTTAGAGAACTACTGAGTAAGTAGGCTTATTCACTGGTAAAAGGCAGGCGCCCATTAAACGCGCGACTCAATGTGCCACCATCGACGTATTCCAGCTCACCCCCCATTGGCACTCCGTAGGCTAGCCGAGAGAGCTTGACGCCATATTCAGAAAGCTGCGAGGCAATATAATGAGCCGTCGCCTCACCTTCGATGGTTGGGTTAGTGGCCAGCACCACTTCTTCGACCAGCCCTTCTGCAACGCGCGCTTCAAGCAAATCTAAACCAATCGACTCGGGGCCAATGCCGTCCAGTGGCGAAAGGTGCCCATGCAAGACAAAGTAGCGCCCCTTAAACCCACCGGCTTCTTCAATGGCCAACTGATCAGCAGGCGACTCTACGACACATAGCAATGCATCGTTACGTCGCGCACTCTCACACAGAGCACAAATTTCAGCCTCTGTAAGGGTACGGCAACGCTGGCAGTAACCCACTTCCTCAATCGCTTGCTGAATCACCGCGGCAAGACGTTGCCCGCCTGGGCGCTCGCGCTCGAGGAGGTGCATAGCCATGCGTTGGGCCGTTTTAGGTCCAACGCCGGGCAGAACGCGAAAAGCCTCCATCAACTGCTCAACGAGGGGAGAAAAGCGCATTGCTTAGAACGGCATCTTAAAGCCGGGAGGAAGACTCAGCCCGGACGTCGCTTCTTCCATTTTCGCCTTAGAGCTAACTTCTACTTTGCGTACCGCATCATTAACCGCCGCCGCCAGCAAATCTTCCAGCAGCTCCTTATCTTCTTCCATAACGCTAGGATCGATGGTCACATTGGAAACGTCATGGCGACCGTTCATTGTAACTTTCACCATACCAGCGCCCGCTTCGCCCTGAACCTCAACCTTGGCGACTTCTTCCTGGGCGTGCTGCATCTTTTCCTGCATTTCTTGGGCCTGCTTCATCAAGTTGCCCATTCCACCTTTAAGCATGATCCGATCTCCAATATGGCTGAAAAAAAGTCTAAGGACGTGACTCACAGGATGCGCTGTTAGCGCAATTGCTCGGCAGGCTTCACGCTGGATTCTATCAGCTTTGCGCCAAACGCCTGCTGTAACTTTTGTACATGGGGGTCATGGTTGAGCAGATCAACCGCCTGAGCGTGCCGCTCTTTATTAAGGCGCTCCTCACGTTTACGGGGAGTTTCAACATTGCTAGGCAGCTCTGCGACGTAAAATGCCACTCGGCGCGGCTTTCCCTGCTCGCCAAGCGCACGCTCGATACGCGTCTGATGAACTTCCGCCTGCATAGCCGCTTGGCTTGGGTCTAAGCGCAGCGTTAACAGCTTGCCATCATCGCTTTCTACTAAACAGTTGCCAGCAAGGTTGCGCGTCAAACCACCCAGACCGAGAGAATCAAAAGACTGCAGCCAGAGCGCGTTATCCAAAGTATCTGAGCCATTTTCTGCCATAGCATTCGATGGCATCACGATGTCTGGCTCTGGCTCTGGCTCTGGCTCTGGCTCTGGCTCTGGCTCTGGCTCTGGAAAAGATGCTGGTTCTGGTTCCAGCTCAGCAACAGGTTCGGGGGCAGAAACAGGCGCAGGCTCGGGCTCGGGGGCCGTCACTTCGGTGTCAACTGACCAAGGTGGTGGCTCTTGAAGTGGCGGCTCCTCTTGAATCACAGGCCCTTCAGACTCCGCCTGAGAAGGCTGGGCTGAAAAGGCCGTTTGAGGAGCTACTTCGCCGCGCTGATCACTCTCTCGGTGACTCTCACTGGGCGAGGGCTCAACAGGCGGCGAAGGTGCGGGCAAGGCAGCGGATGTGCTCGCAACCTGGGCGGCAGCATTGATATCACCGGCGGTTATTCCGGAAGGCTCACTTCTCAGCGGTAGCGGCGTACGCGGCGGCTTCGGCACACCTTGGGGTCTAAAGGCCAGCATTCGCAGCAGGGTCATCTCTAATGCACTGCGTAAATCCGGCGCGTGCACCATGTCGCCACGGCCTTGAATACCGATTTGATAATAAAGCTGTATATCTTCAGCGGTAAAACGACTCGCCAACTGTAAGATCACGTCACGATCGCCGTGGCTATTATCAACGGCGTCCGGCACCATCTGCGCAACCGCTAAGCGGTGCAACATACTTGCAAGCTCGTCCAATACAGCGGCAAAATCAGGGCCCTGCTCTGCAAGCTGGGACACTTCTGCCAGCAACCGCTGCACGTCGACATCGGCTAGCGCTTCTGCCAGCCCCAGAATATGGCGATGATCTAGCGTGCCCAGCATTGAGGCTACATCGGCATGCCGCACCGAGCCTTGACCAAATGCGATGGCCTGATCCGTTAAGCTCATGGCATCACGCATTGAGCCTTCGGCGGCCTTACCCAGCAGCCACAGTGCGCTTTCATCGAACGCAACACCTTCTTCACCCAACACATATGTCAGGTGCTCAACCACTCGCTCAGGCGGCATGTGCTTGAGCGTAAACTGTAGACAGCGTGAGAGCACGGTCGGCGGCAGTTTTTGCGGGTCGGTGGTCGCCAGCAAGAACTTAACGTGCGGGGGTGGCTCTTCTAATGTTTTCAGCAGCGCATTAAAGCTGCTAGTGGAAAGCATGTGTACCTCATCAATCAGGTACACCTTATAGCGCCCTTGGGTGGGCGCATACTGCACGTTATCTAGCAGCTCGCGGGTATCCTCCACCTTCGTGCGTGAGGCTGCATCAACCTCGATCAAGTCAACAAAGCGGCCTTCATCGATAGCCTGGCAGCTCGCACACTGACCGCAGGGAGTAGAGGTAACGCCCTCCTCTCCACGCCCGTTGGCGGTGCAGTTCAAACATTTGGCAAGAATGCGTGCCAGCGTGGTTTTACCCACGCCACGGGTGCCGGTAAACAGATAAGCATGATGCAGGCGGCCCTGATCAAGAGCATTGACCAAGGCGCGCTGAACATGGGCCTGGCCCACGAGTTCGTGGAATGTGCGGGGTCGCCACTTGCGGGCCAGAACCTGATAGCTCATGAAGCTGTTTTTCCTTCGAGAGGGTAATGCTTAAGCGTTGTCGCCGCCTTCTACCGCACCAGCGCGCTGAGCAGCGGCTTTTACTAGCTTTTCCAATTCGCCGCTTTGATGCATTTCTACCACGATGTCACAGCCGCCTACGAGCTCACCTTCAACCCACAGCTGGGGGAACGTCGGCCAGTTAGCAATTTTCGGCAGCTCGGCGCGAATATCCGGATTATCGAGGATATTAACGAACGCAAAACGCTCGCCACAGCTCATCAGCGCTTGAATTGTCTGGGCAGAAAAACCGCACTGTGGCAGTTGCGGAGACCCTTTCATGTAGATGAGGATTGGGTTTTCGCTAATTTGGCGCTGAATGTTTTCGGCAGTCGTGCTCATACAATTTTCCTCGCATAAAAATAGCCGGAGCCCACTCACTAATGCTCGAGTGGAACGCTAGGCTTAACGTGTAGGCATCATTCTACGCATGCCGTACGCGTTGCGCATCCCCTGCCGCATCGCTAGGATAGTGTTTTTGCGCGGAGAGAAGCCCCTATGGCGACACGCCATTTCCTGACCTTGCTAGATTTGTCCCCGGATGAGCTGGACTATTTAATCCAACGCGCCATTACGATTAAGACCAATCTTAAGGCCCAAGGCCCTGTTTATACACCATTATCCAACCGCACTCTGGCGATGATCTTTGAAAAATCATCAACGCGCACGCGGGTGTCGTTTGAAACAGGAATGGCGCAGTTTGGTGGCCACGCACTATTTCTCTCTCCCCGCGATACGCAGCTAGGCCGCGGCGAACCGATTGAAGACACTGCTCGCGTACTGTCTGAGATGGTCGATGCGGTGATGATCCGCACGTTTTCACATGCAGGGCTGGAAACCTATGCCAGCGCTAGCAGTGTGCCGGTCATTAACGCGTTAAGTGATGACTATCACCCTTGCCAGCTACTGGCTGACGTAATGACCTGGACCGAGCTACGCGGCAGCGTTAAGGGCCGTACTGCAGTATGGATTGGCGATGGCAATAACATGTGCCATTCATGGATCAATGCTGCCCGCCAGTTCGGCTTTCATCTGCGCGTATGCTGCCCAAAAGGCTACGAGCCGCGCGCTGACATAATGGCGGCCGCCGGCGATCACGTTAGCATGCTGCATGACCCTCAGGCAGCGGTCAAAGACGCTGACTTAATCACCACCGATGTTTGGGCTTCAATGGGACAGGAAGAAGAACAGGCTAAACGCGAAGCAGACTTCGCAGGCTTCCAAGTCACCGAAGTGATGCTTGATGGCGCCCGCCAGGACGCGCTGTTCTTGCACTGCCTGCCGGCTCATCGCGGCGAAGAGATTAGCCTCACCCTGCTCGACGACCCTCGTGCGGTCGTTTGGCAAGAAGCCGGCAACCGTTTACACGCACAAAAAGCGCTTATCGAATTTTTGCTACTAGGCAAAATTGCAGCGTAGCCGCTGACATTAAGACAAAAAAAGCCTCGCTTAAACCGCGAGGCTTTTTTATCGATGATCGATAACAGTGAATATAATGGTGGAGCCTAGCGGGATCGAACCGCTGACCTCAACACTGCCAGTGTTGCGCTCTCCCAGCTGAGCTAAGGCCCCACTTACTGCTCGTACCTGCAGCGAGGCGGATACTACGATGAACATTTATCTCAGTCAAGTTTTTGAATCACCTGCTTTTATCTAATTCTCCTTTGTTGTTAGCTGTGGCACCCTATATGCAGTTAATGTAATAGATTAGCGTACAAGGCCAACGCCTGAGCCCAAGAAGTTTCCATGCAGGAGCCTGTCCATTGATCAGTGTCCTTATCGCCGATGACCACCATCTCGTTAGAACGAGTATCGCCCACCTACTAAACGAAGAGTCCGACATTAAAATTGTAGGCGAGGTCGACGACGGTGAAAGCGCGGTAACTCAGTGCCGTCAATTGAAGCCCGATATCGTGCTGATGGATATTCGTATGCCGGGGATTGGCGGGCTGGAAGCAACGCGACGCATTCGCCGCACGATGGAAGACATTAAGGTCCTCATCTTGACCGCACACATGGAGGACAGCGTACTGAGACGTATGCTCGAAGCCGGTGCTTCAGGTTTTTTAAGCAAAGGCGCCGGTGCGCTAGAAATGACCGAGGCCATACGACAAGTGTTTCATGGCGGCCGTTACGTCAGCCAGGAAATTGCTCAGCGCTTAGCACTTTCTCATTTCACCAATGAAGACAATCCTTTTAGCCACCTCTCCCACCGTGAGCTACAAATCGCGCTCATGATTGTTAATTGCCAGCGGGTGCAAGATATTTCTGACCGTCTACATTTAAGTCCTAAAACAGTAAACACCTATCGCTATCGACTCTTTGATAAACTACAGGTTGCCACTGACGTTGAGCTAACGCATTTAGCGCTTCGGCATGGGCTGGTCGAGGGGTTTGACACGACCCAAATATAACCCCACCTTCCGCTGTAATCGGGTACCGACACGCTGATATGACCTTTGATTCAAAACAGTTCTTGAGCTCCGTGAGCACCTCCCCCGGGGTTTATCGCATGCTCGATGAACAAAGCAATACGCTTTATGTCGGTAAGGCCAAGCGCCTTAAAGCACGCCTATCCAGTTATTTCCGCGGCCAGTTGAACACCAAAACCCGGGCGATGGTTGGCCGCATTGCCGACGTGCAAGTCACTGTTACACGCACGGAAACAGAAGCGCTGCTACTCGAGCAGACGCTAATCAAACAGCTGCGCCCGCCGTACAATATTTTGTTGCGTGACGACAAATCGTATCCCTTCGTGTTTGTCACCGACCGCCATGCTTACCCAGCATTAGAGTATAAGCGCGCACGTCAACGGCGCGACGATGGCCGCTATTTAGGCCCCTACCCTAGCAGCGGAGCCGTGCGCGAAAGCCTATCGTTGATGCAAAAAATATTTCATATCCGCAACTGCGAAGACAGCGTATTCGCGCATCGCTCGCGGCCATGCTTGCAGTATCAAATCCAGCGCTGCAGCGCGCCTTGCGTTGACTATATTTCGGCAGAGGATTACCGCCGTGACCTTGAACATGCGGTGATGTGCTTAGAAGGTAAAAGTGAAAATGTGACCCAAGAGCTGGTGGCCGCGATGGAGGCAGCCAGCAAAGCGCTAAACTTTGAGGAAGCCGCACGCCTTCGGGATCAAGTACAGCAGTTGCGCCAGCTTCAACAGCGCCAGTTTGTCGACACCGGCGGCGGCGATGCGGATATTTTCGCGCTTGCCACGCGCCCCGGTGCGCTGGGTGTTTCTGTTCTAAGCGTTCGCGATGGCCGACTACTGGGCGCGCGCCATCACACGCCGAAAAACGATCTAGACCTGCCGATTGAGATACTGCTGACGGAAGTCGTCAGCCAATATTATTTTGGTCAACCGCATAACGTGCCCAGCGAAGTCATCACCAGCCATCCGTTAGAGGACAGCGATCTGATTGCCGAAGCGCTGACCCAGCAGGCGGGCAAACGAATCCGGGTGACTAGCCAGGTGCGCGGTCACCGTGCCCAGTGGCAGCAACTCGCTATTACTAACGCAGAACAGCAGTTGGCGTCACATCTCGCCAACCAAACGCAGCTGACCCAACGTTTTAGCGCCTTACAGAAAGCACTGGAGCTAGACGAAATACCCCAGCGCCTTGAGTGCTTTGATATTAGCCACAGCCATGGCGAAGCCACCGTTGCCTCCTGCGTTGTCTTTGATCACCAGGGGCCGCGTAAAAGTGACTATCGGCATTTTCGCATTGAAGGAGTAGCCGCAGGCGATGATTACGCAGCCATGCAGCAAGCGTTGACACGCCGCCTAAAACGGGTAAAAAGTGGCGAAGCGGTGGCGCCCGACATTTTGATTGTCGATGGCGGTAAAGGTCAGCTCAACATGGCTCGCGGCGTGTTTAAAGCATTCGATATTACCAATATCATTCTACTCGGGGTTGCCAAGGGCACAACGCGTAAGGCGGGGCTTGAAAGCCTATTCTTAGAAACAGCGGACAACCCCCTCAACCTAGACCCCTCCTCGCCGGCGCTGCACCTGATACAGCACATTCGGGATGAGTCACACCGCTTTGCGATTGCCGGACATCGCGCCCAGCGCGACAAAGCAAGACGCACGTCTACCCTACAAGACATTCCTGGCGTTGGCCCTAAACGTAGACGAGAGTTATTACGCTTTTTTGGCGGCCTACAAGGCGTACAAAAAGCCAGCCGCGATGAACTTATACGCGTACCGGGTATCAATGCGGCACTCGCCGAAAGTATTTACCGGGCGTTAAACGGATAAACATCCTGTTAGCATGGATGCTATCGGCTAAGGGGGATAGAATGACTCCAAACATTTCGAATCCTATGATTTCCAGCAAGGATCGCTTCCTGCGATGAATATACCCAACATACTGACCCTGGCGAGAATCGCCTTCATCCCGCTACTCGTGGTGCTGTTTTATCTCCCGTTCAACTGGAGCATGCCCGTGGCAGCGGGGCTATTTGGCCTAGCCTCGATTACTGACTGGCTGGACGGCTATTTAGCACGCCGCTGGAATCAGTCAACGCCGTTTGGCGCTTTTTTAGATCCTGTGGCCGACAAGCTCATGGTCGTGGTGGCCCTGGCACTATTAATTGAACGCTACGACACGTTAGTGCTAACGCTTCCCGCCCTCGTCATTATCGGCCGGGAAATTGTTATTTCAGCTCTGCGAGAATGGATGGCGGAAATGGGCAAGCGTGGCATGGTGGCTGTATCATGGGTTGGCAAGCTCAAAACAACGCTACAAATGGTCTCCTTACTCATTCTACTGGCTTTCCCGCCAGCGCACCCGCTTGCGCTGGTAGGCGTTGTCGTAGTGTATGTCGCCGCTGCTCTAACGCTCTGGTCAATGATTCAGTATCTAAAAGCCGCCTGGCCGCATCTCAGCCGTTCGATGTAACTAGTCGCTCCGTGTAAGCTGCTGATAAATAAATAAGTAACAATCTAAGATTGATTGATTGACAACTCGGTGGTGATCCGTATAATTCGCCATCGAGTCGAGCGGGAATAGCTCAGTGGTAGAGCATCGCCTTGCCAAGGCGAGGGTCGGGAGTTCGAATCTCCTTTCCCGCTCCAATGACTCTTGAGGCTGGATGGCAGAGTGGTTATGCAGCGGACTGCAACTCCGTGTACGCCGGTTCGATTCCGACTCCAGCCTCCACATTTCTCGTGTAGCAATGGCTTTTCAAAGCACCATTTTTCAAAGTTTTTTTGAAAAAAATTTGAAACAACATTGCAATGATTTGCCCGGATGGCGAAATCGGTAGACGCAAGAGACTTAAAATCTCTCGGGGGAAACCCCGTGCCGGTTCAAGTCCGGCTCCGGGCACCATTTCTTTTGTTTGACTCTTCATTTCTCTTCAGCTTTTGGCTGCCCTCCTTTCTATTGAGTTAGCTATTCTTATTGCCCCAGGCGAACGCTTGCAGGGCCTATTTTGCGTTCAGCAATATCGTCATTTAGTCATTGTCACGCTATGATGCTCGGCTTTCGTTCGCCTAGACACTGACCGTGAACTGACATCCGGCAAGCACGCGAACCAACAATAAGGAGCGGGCATCATGAGCACGCCAACACCCGACGTACTGATCATTGGCGGCGGCGTTGCCGGGTTAACGCTTGCTCTGGACATTGCTGACCACCTGTCAGTAATGCTCGTGCGCCCTGCTCAAGACGACCAAGGGGCCAGCCGCTGGGCACAGGGCGGTATTGCCGCGGTTCTTTCACCTGACGACAACCTCGAAGCACATATTAACGATACGCTGGTTGCGGGGGATGGCCTGTGCGATACAGAGGCCGTTCGGTTTACCGTCGCCAACGGCCCCTCCGCCATTCAGTGGCTGATCGATAAAGGCGTTCCTTTTACGCCTGAGACCGACCCTGACGCACGCTACCCGTATCATCTGACTCGTGAGGGTGGCCACAATGCCCGACGCATCATCCACGCAGATGACGCCACGGGGCGCGCCGTGGTAGAGACGCTATTAGATAAGGTCGCACAGCATCCACGGATTATGCAGCGCAACGACCTAACAATCGTTAGCTTATCACAAGATGATAGCGGTAGGTGTCGAGGCGCCTATGGCAGTGATCTTAACCAACAGTGGCACTCGATTACGGCACGCCATACCGTTATCGCCACCGGCGGTGCCAGCGGGCTTTATCAACACACCACAACGCCAACCCCAAGCAGCGGCGAAGGCATGATGATGGCCGCCGAGCTGGGCGCCCAGCTAATGAATTTGGAGTTTCAGCAGTTTCATCCGACCTGCTTATTTGACCCTGAAGGCCCCGCCTTTTTGATCAGCGAGGCAGTGCGGGGCGAAGGTGGACACCTGCTAAATGAAACCGGGCAGCGCTTTATGCTGGCGCTGGATCAACGCGCCGAGCTGGCGCCTCGCGATATCGTCGCCCGCGCTATTGATACTGAGATACAGCGCGGCACGCTCGGCCACGTGTGGCTGGATATTCGTCATCTAGGCACCGAGGCCATTCGCCACCACTTCCCTACCATTCAAGCTCATTGCATCACTCGGGGCATTGATATTACCCAGCAAGCTATCCCTGTGGTGCCTGCCGCCCACTATAGCTGCGGCGGCATCGCCACCAACCTGCAAGGCGCTACCAGCGTTATTAACCTTTATGCCATTGGTGAAACGGCATGCACAGGCCTGCATGGAGCTAACCGAATGGCAAGCAACTCGCTGCTTGAGTGTTTGGTGTTTGCTAGGAGCTGCGCACAAGCACTATTAGCCTGCGCGCAAAAACAAGACAAAGGCTTACACCGCGATGAATATCGTCCTCCCGCCCAACCTGCGGCGTCCGCTATTTCTCAATCGGCACTGAAGGACATTCGCCAGCGCATGCGTCAAGTGATGAGCCAGCATGTGTGCATTGTGCGCAGCAATGCGGGATTAAAAACGGCCATGGAGCAGCTAAAGGCGCTGTTAAACAGCGCGGAAGGACTTGAAGGCATCCAAGCAGCCCCAGAAGGCCGTCGCCTAATTCAGGCACTGCAGCTGGCCATATTGACAGTACTGGCTGCCCAGCAGCGACGTGAGTCACGCGGCCTGCATTTCACGACCGATTGGCCTCATCAGCAGCCTAAACCCACCGCTTCAATGCTCTCAAGCATGCATCTAGCGCCCGGGACGATGAAATAGCCGCCTTACTTCACGCAAGCGCTCTGGCGGCGCACTGTCCGGCCAAAGCCAAATCCTCTGCTTTCCCACGTAAAGACCGATCAACCAAGGCCCCAAGTAGTCGCAGCGCACTTGATATTCATCGCCAAGTGATGGGCGGCTACCCGCCGACTGCTCTGGATCAAACGGTAGCAGCCAGCGGCCATAGCATGACGATGCCGTTGAACTAAGGCTAAGCACGCCTTTAGGTGCTTGAGTGTAAGCACGCCAGAGGCCGATAGCCCCTAGCGTACTCACCAGCATCAGCGCTAACGCACCGCCGACCCAATAGCCCAGCGCCGCCAATCCAGTAAAAAGGCAGCATTGTGCTGACAGCCAATAGTTAGAGGGTGCGATAGGCAGAATTATCGGTGGTTTCAGCATGTTCAACAATCATTTGTACAATGCGACGCTGGCTGGCTTCTTCAGGCCACTCCCGATGCATGAGCCAGACAAAAAGATCCTGGTCCTCACCTTCAATTAATTGCTCATAGGCCAGCTTATCCGCATCACTAAGCTGATCAAAGCGTTGCTCAAGAAACGGAATTAGCAGCAAATCAAGCTCCCACATACCTCGGCGGGAGTGCCAATAAAGCCGCTTGCGCCGTACAGCTGCAGGGGATGTGTCGTCGCTCAACGTCAGCCTCTCAAGATCACAAAAATGAAAAGCCAGTATACCTAAGCTACAGGGTCGCGCCAGCGCCACACTTCGCCTATGCTGCTAATGGGTCTAGAACCTTGTTTTATCTGAATTGTTTTATATTCAATAGCGCAGTATGCTGAATTTGATGTTAGTGAGGTCGGGAGCGCGTCACGGCCTTCAATGTTCGCAGGGAGCTAACCGATGACTAAATCTGAATTAATCGAACAAATCGCGATGCGTCAACCGGAGTTATCCGCCAAAGATGTTGAAACGGCGGTGCGCATTATTCTAGACGATATGACCGACGCACTATCGAGTGGCGGTCGCGTTGAGATCCGCGGCTTCGGCAGCTTTTCGCTGCACTACCGAGAGCCGCGGGTTGGGCGCAACCCCAAAACGGGCGATGCCGTTGATTTAGAAGGCAAGTATGTGCCGCACTTTAAGCCGGGAAAAGAGCTGCGTGAGCAGGTCGACGCTAGCCGCGCTCTTGGCTACTAGCGATCAGTTATTACACTACCCGACCGAATCTGGGATGACGTCGGGCCTTGAGTCGTACACAATAGAGCTACCGTGAATGTCACAGACTAGGGAACTCTCATGCGTTGGATAAAAGGGCTGATTTTAGCCGTTATTTTGCTGGCAGTCGTACTGGTAGGCATCCTGTTTGCCGTCAATAATCAGCAAACGATTGCCTTGAATCTAATTTGGCTAGAGCTACCGGCAGTATCGCTTTCGGTCTGGCTGCTAGCAACATTAGTCTTTGGCGTTCTGCTGGGCATGCTCGCGATGTTAGGTGTTTACGTGCGACTGAAAGCAACGCTAGCACGCAGCCAGCGGCATAATAAGCAGCAGCGTAAGGAACTCGATAGTCTGCGTACCCAGGAGTTCAAGGAACTGGCATAAATGCTGGATACTGCGCTGCTAGGCGTATTACTCACCGCTATTGCTATCGGCTACGGGCTAGGTTACCGGCAGGCTACGCGCCGCCGGCAGCAGCATCCATCGTCCGCGCCGACTTCGCAGGTCTTATCGCGAGATTACTTCGTCGGGCTCAATTACCTGCTTAACGAGCAGCCTGACGAAGCCATTAATACCTTCATTAACGTGCTGGCGGTGAACAGCGACACCGTAGATACGCACATTGCCCTGGGCAAATTATTTCGCGCCCGAGGCGAGGCTGATAAAGCGGTAAGCATTCACCAAAACTTGTTAGCCCGCCCAGAGCTCCCTCAGCATACCAACGAACAGATCCAGCTAGAGCTTGCTCGCGACTTCATGGCACTCGGCGTCCATGACCGAGCTCAACGCCTGCTTAATACTCTGCTGGAAAATAGCACCGACGATAATCACCGCTATGCTGCCAAACAGCTGCTCATCGATTTATTAGAGCGTGAAAAAGCATGGCGAGATGCGTTAGAAGTAATTCAGCCCATACTCAAACAGCGCCCGGCAATGCGACGCCCCGCAGCCCATTGGCTATGCGAGTTAGCGCTCGAAGAAATCAGTGAAGCCAGCCGGGCACTGGCGAAAAGGCACCTCAAAAAAGCGCTTCAACTGGACGAAAACTGCGTTCGCGCTACCCTGCTACTGGCTGACCTAGAGATGGATAACGGCCATTATGGCCGCGCCATTGAGCGGCTGGATTGCATAGTGCATCAAGAAACCACACACATACCGACTATGTTGCCGGCGCTTAAACGCGCCTACTTACGCCAAGATGACGAAGCGGGCTATGAAGCACACTTGTTTCGACTGCTTGAGCAAGCACCTTATACCAGTATTATCATTGCGCTGGGGGAGCTCGTTCATCAACGTGACGGGGTCGACAAAGCCATTACGTTGGTCGGCGAGCGCTTGCGCGCCGTGCCTAGCCTAGGCGGGCTGGACTACTTAATCGATCTTTACATTGAAAGCCAGCGACAAAGTGGCAAAGAAGCCCCTGATACGCGCCTGCTATTGCTTAAACATCATACTGATGCGCTGCTTCTAAACCGCACGCGCCACCGCTGTCAACGCTGCGGCCTTGCTAGTGATGCGCTTCAATGGCAGTGCCCCAGCTGTCGTTACTGGGGAACGATAAAGCCCATTATTGGCGTAGAAGGTGAATAGCATCTCGCCATTAGCCACTTCCACCTCCTAACCCACCTGTGCACTTGCTTTGACTTAGCGCTGACCCAACTCCTCTTCAACCATATGTAGCGCGGCCATAGGATCATCAGCTTGCGTGATAGGACGGCCGATAACCAAGTGCGTGCTGCCTGCTTCAATAGCTGCGCTAGGCGTCATGATCCGCTGCTGGTCATCAACCGATGCAAACGTAGGTCGAATGCCAGGCGTCACTTTCAAGAAGGCATCGCCGCACAGCGTTTGAATGTCAGCAGACTCCTGTGCCGAACACACAACACCTTGAAGGCCGCTGTGTTGCGCCAGCAGTGCTAAGCGCTCTACGTGCTCCTTGACCGAGATATTGATACCGATATCGGCCAAATCATCGGCCTGCATACTGGTTAATACAGTAACGGCAATCAGGTGAGTCGTTAAATGCTGTTGCTCTAAACGCTGGACGGCCGCTTCCATCATCCGCCGGCCACCGCTGGCGTGCACATTGACCATCCACACGCCCTGCTCCGCAGCCGCCTGTACGGCACTCGCCACGGTGTTAGGGATATCGTGAAACTTAAGATCCAGAAACACTTCAAAACCGCGCCCGTGTAGAGCATCAAGCACCGCAGGCCCACTGCGCGTAAACAGCTCTTTACCGACTTTCACCCGGCAGCGGGCAGGATCTAACTGGTCAGCCATGCACAAAGCAGCATCTAACGAGGGATAGTCTAGCGCAATAATAATCGGGGAATCAGTGGCCACAACGTTGCTCCAAATACGTTTTCAGCCATTATATCAGCCTCCCCCCTCTTCTCGCGCCCTGAGTTTGTAAGCCATTTGCCATATTCCCGTAGCGAAAAACTTACAACTGCTGTCACACATCGCTGACATAATCACTCAACATATAGCGCTAAGTTAACTATGGCGCGACGTTTATTGAGATGATATTTATTGTTTACAACGGTAAAGCTCTTTATTACATGGCGCCGGCACTATTTATTAAAAAATTTCATTAACAACCGTTATTAAAAGGATCACAAGATGAACATGACACTTAAAGGAATGTTAGTAGCACTACTGCTAAGCGTCAGTTTAGGACTTTCAAGCAACGTTCTAGCGCAGCAACTGGCCCCCATCAATGTTAACACTGCCGACGCTGAGCTGCTGGCAGAGCTGCCGGGCGTTGGCCCAAGCAGAGCAGAGGCCATCATTGAAGAACGTCAAGCCAGCGGTGCGTTTGATAGCGCGGACGACCTTACTCGCGTAAGCGGCATTGGATCAGCCACCGTTGATCGCATGCGCGACCAAGTAACCTTTGAAGATTGAAACAATAGTCCTGATGAACCTAGTTCTGATGAGCTAACTCTAATGAATCAGCTCTAATAAACTAGCCCTGATAAATAGCTGCCCGGTAGCGCCGAGACGCGCCGGGCATTATTGATAGCGGCACTTATATCATCCACGCATCCATAAACTTATGAACCGGCAGCTGCTCCAGCGCTATCTGATCGCTGCATAACTGCGCAATTTTATGGCAGCGATCTTTTGCAAACCGCGTCGCCAGGTGATGTTTAAACTTATCGATCAGTAGCGGCATCCCCTCTTCCCGCCGACGCCGATGGCCAACCGGGTATTCCACGGCAACGTTATCAGTTGCGCTTCCATCGGTGAAAAAAACCTGCACGGCGTTAGCGATCGAACGTTTTTCCGGATCATAATAATCGGCCGAATACTCAGGGTTCTCTTTTACCTGCATTTTACTGCGCAATTCATCAATCAACGGGTTCGCCACATGGAAACTATCTTCATAGTGTTCAGCACTAAGTGCGCCGAAGATAAGCGGGACTGCGGTCATGTATTGCAAGCAGTGATCACGATCCGCGGGATTAGCTAGCGTGCCGGTTTTGGAGATAATTCTAATCGCCGAGTCGTGCGTGGTAAGCACAATTTTATCAATATCGGCCAAGCGATTTTTAACCTGCGGGTGTAACGCCACGGCAGCCTCGCAAGCCGTTTGCGCGTGGAACTCGGCGGGAAAAGAAATCTTGAATAAGATATTTTCCATCACATAGCTGCCGAATTCGCGCTGAAACTGAAAACGCCGCTCAGCCGCTGGCTTCAGGCTTAGATCTTTATTGGCATGGCTAAACAGTACATCGTAGAAGCCCCATTGCGGTGCCGAGAGCACACTGGGAATGCCCATTTCACCCCGCAAGGCGATATCAGCCAAGCGTACGCCTCGCGAGGTAGCATCGCCGGCCGCCCAGCTTTTACGTGAACCCGCGTTCGGCGCATGACGATACGTTCGCAGACTTTGGCCATCGGCCCAGGCATGAGAAAGCGCTGAAAGCATCTGCTCTCGATTGGCTCCGGAAAGCTTGGCGGCCACCGCGGTAGACGCCACCTTCACTAACACCACGTGATCTAACCCCACGCGATTAAAGCTATTATCCAACGCCAACACGCCCTGTATCTCATGGGCCATGACCATGGCATTGAGCACATCGCGCATCACCAGGGCCGCTTCGCCTTGAGCAACCCGCCGCTGGGAAAGGTGATCGGCAACGGCGAGTATTGCGCCAAGGTTATCGGAAGGGTGACCCCACTCGGCGGCTAGCCAAGTGTCGTTGTAGTCCAACCAGCGGATAATACAGCCGATATCCCACGCTGCCTTAACCGGGTCTAAGCGTAGCGAGGTGCCCGGCACTCGAGATCCAAATGGCACCATAGTGCCTTCAACAATGGACCCCAGATGCTTCGTGCATTCAGGAAAGCGTAGCGCTAGCAGCCCACAACCTAGCGTGTCCATCAGGCAGTAACGCGCTGTTTCCAGGGCCTCAGAAGAGGCTACCTGATAATTCAATACGTAGTCGGCAATAGCCTGTAGCTCAGGATCATAGTCCGGGCGCTCATTGGCTTCGGATGTTGCGGGTGCTCTAGTGGACATAGTGCTCTCCTAATGGATAACCGCCTATTCAGTATGGCCTAAAAGCTGTCACCGGGAATTCTCACGACGCCCTCCATCAGTACCCGCGCGCTACGGCTCATGATGGCCTGATCAATCTGCCAGCGTCCGTCAACCAGATTGGCTTCAGCGCCAACACGCAAACTGCCCGAAGGATGGCCAAAGGTAACCGCCTGACGCTTATCACCTCCAGCGGCCAGATTAACCAGCGTGCCCTCAATGGCGGCAGCCGCCGCAATGGCCACCGCAGCGGTACCCATCATGGCATGGTGCAGCTTACCCATCGAGAACGCCCTCACCAGCAAGTCAATATCGGCGGCCTGCACAGGCTTCCCACTAGAGGAGACGTAATCTACAGGGGGCCCAATAAACGCCACTTTCGGCGTGTGCTGTCGATGGGCAGCTTCACTCACATCGTTGATCAGCCCCATACGTACGGCGCCGTAAGCACGAATGGCTTCAAACATTTTAAGCGCGCGGCTATCGCTATTAATCACATCCTGCAGCTCTGCCCCGGTATATCCAACGTCTGCCGCATTGATAAACACCGTAGGAATGCCTGCATTGATCAGCGTGGCTTTTAACTTGCCCACGCCTGGCACATCCAGATCATCAATAAGATTGCCCGTAGGAAAAATCGCCCCTTCACCATCAGCGGGGTCCATAAAGGCCACCGCAATTTCAGCAGCAGGGAAAGTCACGCCATCGAGTTCAAAGTCACCGGTTTCCTGCACCTGCCCATTCACAATAGGCACCTGAGACACGATAGTTTTCTGAATATTGGCCTGCCAAATTCGCACCTCAGCCAAACCGTTTTCTGGAATGCGGGCAGCCTCCACCAGGCCATTGGCAATCGCGAAGGGACCTACTGCCGCCGAAAGATTGCCGCAGTTGCCGCTCCAGTCAACCACCGGTTTATCGATTGAAACTTGCCCAAAGAGGTAGTCCACATCGTGCTCGGAAGACTCACTTTTAGATAGAATCACCGTTTTGCTGGTACTCGACGTTGCGCCTCCCATTCCATCAATTTGCTTTTCATAAGGGTCGGGACTGCCAATCACTCGCAGCAATAGCCGGTCCCGCTCGGGCCCGGCTTTCTGCGCCACGCTAGGTAAATCGCTGAGCTTAAAAAACACGCCTTTACTGGTGCCTCCACGCATGTAGGTCGCCGGTATTTTTATTTGTGGCGTACTGGCCATAATGCTATCTCCTAAAAGCTAAGCGGCAGTTGATTCAAGAAAGTCCTGGGCAAAGCGCTGTAAGACGCCGCCGGCGGTGTAAATCGATACTTCTTCCGCGGTATCTAGGCGACACTTCATCGCCACACGCTCGCTTTCACCATTTTTTCGATGAATGACCAGCGTGAGCATCGCACCGGGCGCTGCCGCTCCTTCGACATCAAATATTTCAGTGCCATCTAAACCCAGCGTCATACGCGTGGTGCCCGCTTCAAACTCCAGAGGCATTACGCCCATACCAATTAAATTAGTGCGGTGAATACGCTCAAAGCCTTCGGCGGCAATCGCTTCGACGCCCGCCAGCGCAACGCCTTTGGCCGCCCAATCCCGCGAAGACCCCTGCCCGTAATCCGCGCCGGCAATAATAATTAACGGCTGTTTGCGCGCCATATAGGTTTCGATGGCTTCCCACATGCGGGTCACCTCACCTTCGGGCTCAACTCGCGCCAGCGAACCCTGCTTTACGCTGCCATCAGCCGCGCGCACCATCTCATTAAACAGCTTAGGATTAGCGAAAGTGGCGCGCTGGGCGGTTAGATGATCACCGCGGTGAGTGGCGTAGGAATTGAAGTCTTCCTCAGGCAGGCCCATTTTGGCCAGATACTCGCCCGCAGCGCTGTTCAACTGAATAGCGTTAGAGGGCGACAGGTGATCGGTGGTGATATTGTCAGGCAAGATTGCCAATGGGCGCATGCCCTTAAGCGTGCGCTCTTTGGCCATGTTGCCCTCCCAATACGGCGGGCGGCGGATATAGGTGCTCTCAGGGCGCCAGTCGTAAAGCGGGCTCACCAGGGTACGGGCGCTTTTGTCCAGGTCAAACATGGGAATATAGGTCTGCCGGAACTGTTCGGGCTTCACCGCGGCCTTGACAATGGCGTCGATCTCTTCATCGGCCGGCCATATGTCTTTCAAGGTAACGGGATTACCTGCTTGGTCGATACCCAGCACATCCTTTTCGATATCAAAGCGTATTGTGCCCGCAATAGCGTAGGCGACGACCAGCGGCGGTGATGCTAAAAAAGCCTGCTGGGCATGAGGATGAATGCGACCATCGAAATTGCGGTTGCCGGAAAGAACGGCAGTCGCATAGAGGTCGCGATCAATAATTTCCTGCTGAATAGTCGGATCAAGCGCCCCGGACATCCCGTTGCAGGTGGTACAAGCGTAGGCAACGACGCCGAAGCCGAGAGTTTCCAGCTCACTCATTAAGCCAGCTTCTTCCAGGTACATCTTGACGGTTTTCGAGCCCGGCGCCAGCGATGACTTTACCCACGGCTTGCGCAATAAGCCCAGTCGATTGGCGTTGCGAGCAATCAGCCCTGCCGCCACCATGTTACGCGGGTTAGACGTATTGGTGCAGCTGGTGATAGCGGCGATAATAACCGCGCCATCAGGCATCTTGCCGGCTTTCTCTTCTTCACGTGCGGCATCAAGCCCTACGGCAATACCACGTTCAACAAGCTCTGAGGTGGGTAGGTGAGCGTGAGGATTAGACGGCCCCGCTAGGGTGCGATGTACAGAAGAAAGATCAAAGGTCAGCACTCGCTCGTAGGTAACGCCAGCTAGACTGTCTGCCCATAAGCCGGTGTGTTTGGCATAGGTTTCTACCAGCGCCACCTGATCATCTTCACGCCCGGTAAGCTTCAAATAATCGATGGTTTGGCCGTCGATATAGAACATCGCCGCCGTGGCACCGTACTCAGGCGTCATATTCGAAATTGTGGCGCGATCGCCCACGGTCAGCGCATCAGCCCCTTCGCCATAAAATTCTAAGTAGGCCCCCACTACCCGCTGTTTGCGCAGAAATTCGGTAATCGCCAGCACCATATCCGTGCCGGTTATACCCGGCTGCAGCTTACCGGTTAACTCTACGCCCACAATATCCGGTAGGCGCATCATGGATGCTCGACCCAGCATGACGCTTTCGGCCTCCAACCCACCTACACCCACTGAGATCACGCCCAGCGCATCCACCATCGGCGTGTGGCTGTCGGTGCCCACACAGGTATCTGGATAGGCAATGCCATCGCGGTTCTGCACCACCGGCGACATTTTTTCCAAATTAATCTGATGCATGATGCCATTACCCGGCGGGATGACATCGACATTTTCAAAGGCTGTCTTAGTCCAGTTAATAAAGTGGAAGCGATCGTCGTTACGACGATCTTCAATCGCTCTATTTTTTTCAAAGGCGCCTTCTTCTGATCCTGCGTGCTCCACTGCCAACGAGTGGTCAACAATTAGCTGTGTCGGTACAACGGGGTTCACCTTGGCGGGATCACCGCCCCTCTCGGCAATGGCATCGCGCAGCCCGGCTAAATCGACCAAGGCAGTCTGGCCGAGGATGTCATGGCAAACCACGCGGGCTGGGTACCAAGGAAAATCCAGGTCACTCTTGCGCTCAATCAACTGCTTGAGTGCATCGGTCAGTAGTTCAGGATTGCAGCGGCGTACCAGCTGCTCAGCCAGCACGCGGGAGGTATAAGGCAGCTGTGCATAGGCACCGGGCTGGATATCTTCAACCGCCTCGCGAGCATCAAAGAACTCAAGCTCGGTGCCAGGCAGCGGTTTTCGGTAATCGGTATTCATAGCAGACGCACTCATAGCAAGCGAGGGGAGAAAAAAACAACGCCGGCAGCCAAAGCTGCCGGACAGCTAGCCTGATATAGCTAGTTAATGTCGCTAGGTGAATGAACAGTAAGCTGAGCTTAGTCGACTAGCGACGTGCTTCAATCGGCACCCACTCACTCTTCTCAGGGCCCGTATAATCAGCGCTCGGACGGATTATGCGATTGTTAGCGCGCTGTTCAAACACGTGGGCCGCCCAGCCGGTGACGCGCGACATGACAAAAATCGGCGTGAACAGTTTGGTGGGAATATCCATAAAGTGATAAGCGCTAGCGTGGAAAAAATCAGCATTACAGAACAGCTTCTTCTCGCGCCACATCACCGCTTCAACACGCTCGGAAACGGCGTACAGGACATCATCGCCCACATCGTCAGAGAGCTTTTTCGACCAGTGCTTGATAATCGCGTTGCGAGGGTCAGACTCACGATAAATCGCATGCCCAAAGCCCATGATCTTGTCTTTGCGCTCAAGCATGCCCAGGATCTTAGTTTCCGCCTCTTCCGGCGACTGCCAATCCTCAATCATCGCCATGGCGGCTTCATTCGCACCGCCATGCAGCGGGCCACGCAGCGAACCAATCGCCCCGGTTACGCAGGAATGCATATCAGAAAGCGTTGAGGCACACACACGAGCCGTAAAGGTAGAGGCATTAAATTCATGCTCGGCATATAGAATCAGCGATACGTTCATTACTCGCGCATGCAGCTCAGAGGCCGGTTTACCGCGCAGCATATTGAGAAAATGACCGCCTACGGAGTTATCGTCGGTTTCAGTATCGATGCGCACGCCGTCGTGGGAGAAACGATACCAGTAGCAAATGATAGAGGGCAGCACCGCTAACAGGCGGTCTGAGACATCCTGCTGCTGATCGAAGCTCTCCTCGGTTTCCAGATTGCCCAGCATTGAGGTACCTGTGCGCATCACATCCATAGGATGCGCATCTTTGGGAATCTGCTCGAGCACGGTCTTAAGCGCATCGGGTAGCCCACGCAGGCTTTTCAGCTTGCTAATGTACTCACTCAGCTCGGCTTGCTTGGGCAGTTTTCCCTTTAGCAGCAGGTAAGCCACTTCTTCAAATTTGGCTTTTTCAGCCAGCTCTTTGATATCAAATCCACGGTAGGTCAGGCCCGAGCCTGTTTTACCTACCGTGCATAGCGCAGTACTGCCAGCGCTCTGACCACGTAGTCCTGCACCTGTCACGGGTTTATCAGCCATGGTGTGTCTCCTATCGCTACTTTTATTTTGAGAATTTTATGGAGGTATCTTGTGAGCGCGCAGTAAGCGATTACCTTGGGCTCACGACCCTGGTGTAACGCTTATTGGCCATCGCCTTGCTCAACGAATAACGCATCCAGCTTCTGCTCAAAATCGTGGTAATTCAGAAAATCGTAAAGCTCGTCGCGAGTCTGCATCAGTGGCACCACCTCTTTTTGGTGGCCGTTATCCAGAATACTTTGATACACCTGCAGCGCCGCCGCATTCATGGCGCGAAACGCAGAAAGTGGATAGAGCACCATGCGGCAGCCGACATCGCCCAGCTCCGTTTGCGTGAATAGCGGCGTGGCGCCGAACTCGGTGATATTGGCTAAAATGGGCGCGTTGACGCGTTCACAGAAAGCTTTGTAATCATCCAGCGTGTGTACCGCCTCAGCGAAGATCGCGTCAGCGCCGGCTTCAATACAGGCATTTGCGCGCTCAATGGCCGCATCCAGGCCCTCTTTTTGAAACGCATCGGTGCGCGCAATCAAATAAAAATTGGAATCGATTTTGGCATCGGCGGCAGCCTTGATGCGGTCCACCATTTCCTGCTGAGACACAATTGCCTTATTCGGGCGGTGACCACAGCGCTTCTGAGCGACCTGATCTTCCATGTGAATGGCAGCAACGCCTGCACGCTGCATCTCTTTAACCGTGCGCGCAATATTAAAAGCGCCTCCCCAGCCTGTATCGATGTCTACCAGCAGCGGCAGTTCAGTAGCGCCGCAGATCCGGTGAGCATCTTCGACCACGTCGTTCATGGTGGTCATACCCAGGTCTGGAAGGCCGAAAGAAGCATTAGCAACGCCACCACCGGAAAGATAAATCGCCTGGTGGCCCACTTTATCCGCCATCAGCGCAGTGTATGCATTGATGGTGCCTAAAATGGGCAGCGGGCGATTGGCTTCAAGCGCGGCGCGGAAACGAGCGCCGGGAGTCATCTGTAACATGGAACATTTCTCCTATTTAATGTGTCGTTATTGTTAGCTATTTTTAACGCTGCAATGTAGATGTGGACTGTTCTAGGGCTGCTGCATAGCGGTCAGCCACATTGGCTCGAGAAGCGCTTACATGGCGGCGCATCAGCAGCTCTGCTAGCTCCGCATCGCCTGCTTCGATAGCATCTACAATACGGTGGTGTTCCACAAAAGCGCGCTGCGGGCGGGTGCCGCTGGCACTAAACTGGGTGCGATACAGGCGCACTAAATAGTAGAGGTCATCGCACAGAAGGTTCATCAGCATTTTATTGTGGCTGCCCTGAACGATGCAGTAGTGAAAATCAAGGTCACCTTCACGTTGATAATAGGCCTCGCCTCGTTGCAGATCGGCTTGACCTTCATGTAGCGCCAACACATCACGCAAGCCTTGAACCTCTGCTGCTGACATATGCTCAGCGGCTAGCCTAGCGGCCATACTTTCCAACGCTTCGCGCAGATCAAAAAGCTCTAAAAGCTCTTTCATGGAAAGCTGAACCACGCGCGCGCCCACGTGAGGAACGCGTTCAATTAAACGGTGTGCCTCTAAGCGCCGCATCGCCTCGCGTAGCGGTCCGCGTGAGATACCGTAAGTTTTCGAAAGCCCGGGCTCGGTAATTTTACTGCCTGGTGCCAGTTCACCACGCACAATGGCATCCTGAAGCTGGTGAAATACCCGCTCTGCAAGGGTACGAACTTCCGGCAACGTTGCAGTTGAAGCGGCGATTGCGAAAGGAGCGCCCTGTTCGCCCGCCGTTTCAGATAGCGCAGCAGCGGCGGCAGAGGAATGAGAAGTAAGTGTTGCCATAGATAATTGTCGACAATTGAAAAGTAAACAAACTCTAGCGCGTGCAAACTGCACCGTCAACCAGGCGAGCCAGCCGATTTTATGCGTCTTTCGTCGTACAAATAGACTTATCCGAAACAGACTTGTCAACAATCGCGCCATTTTAAACACACTACCGTGACACCGCCTTTTTTGCTTGAACTCGCCAGTGCGTGAAAAAGGCGTCGAAGCCTAGCGCTGGCGTCATTTGGCAAGCCCCTCTAAAATGTCACGCCCCTCTTAACTGGTTAGGCGTTTGCTTCATGATCAAGGCATTAACGATTACTGCCCTGCCCTATTCGACCGACCCTTTAGGTGCATTCGCCTGCCTGCGCAAACGCCCTAGCGCCGTTCTGCTCGATAGCGGCCGACCTATCGCCAGCGGCCGCTTCGACATTCTTAGCAGCGACCCCCTCGCCACCCTTGAAGTGAGCGGCGATGGCATAGTGAGCGTGGAATCCAACCAGCTTAGCCCTCCGGCTCAGTTGGCCAACGATGCGTTCGCACATCAGCAGTGGCTATTAGATCAGCTTGCAATCCCTAATCAGCCTAGTGAGCTACCTTTCCTGGGTGGCCTGATTGGCTACTGGAGCTATGACTTAGGCCGTAATACGCTGTCTATCTCGGGCCTGAAAGCCAGCGCTGTATCACTACCCCAGGCGCGCCTAGGGCTTTACGACTGGTGCATCACGTTTGACCACGTAGCCCAACAGGCATGGTTAATAGCCACACCAGAGCGCCGTAAGGAAGTAGAAAGCTGGCTTGCTCAAGAGCCAATGCAAGACAGCGTTTTTACATTGAGCAGCACATTTAAGGCTGAGCAGAGCCATGCCGAGTACGTCACGCGCTTTGATGCCGTTCAGCGCTATATTCGCGCAGGCGACTGCTATCAAATCAATCTGGCTCAGCGCTTTTATGCTGACTATCAAGGGGATGAATGGCAGGCGTACCTTTTGTTGCGAAAAGCAACACCAACGCCTTTTTCAGGCTTTATGACCTGGAATGACAAAGCCGTGCTGTCACTTTCGCCTGAACGCTTTATTCAAAGCCGCGATGGTCAAGTGGAAACACGCCCGATTAAGGGCACTCGTCCTCGTGGTCAAACGCCTGACGAGGATAAGGCGCTAGCTGAGCAGCTTCTGAGCAGCCGCAAAGATCGCGCTGAAAATGTCATGATTGTCGATCTACTCCGCAACGACCTAGGCCGCGTGTGTCTACCAGGCTCTATTCGCGTGCCGCAACTATGTCATTTAGAGAGCTATCCTAACGTTCACCATTTGGTCAGCGTGGTGCAGGGAACGTTAGCCGATGACTGTAACCCTCTGACGCTGCTCAAAGCCGCCTTTCCCGGTGGCTCAATTACCGGCGCACCGAAAATTCGCGCCATGCAAATCATCGACGAGTTAGAGCCCTGCAAGAGAAGCGTCTACTGTGGCAGCTTGGGCTACGTGGATGTGCGCGGCAGCATGGATACGTCTATCGCTATCCGCACAATGGTGGCAGAGGCTGGGAAACTACACGTATGGGGTGGTGGAGGATTAGTGGCCGACTCTCAAGCCGACGAGGAGTATACCGAGACCTTGGATAAAATCCGTCACCTCATCGAGGCTTTGGAATAAGCAACGCAAATAAAATATCAAAAAGGAATATAAAAGCCTAACCAAACGGTATTGGGGGAACCTGACTTGAATTTGATAGCCTAGCGGCTGATGAGCTTAGCAGCGATGACTCTACACCTGAATAGGAGGCCATATGTCCTCAGAGCTTGAAGCGATTAACCGCGACTTCGCCAATAACCCCCAAGGGCTAATTGAATGGGCGCTGTCCCAGGGCGCGCGACCTATCTGCACCACTAACTTTCGCCCCTTTGAGGCGGTGATTCTGCATATGGTAAGCCAGGTGCGCCCCGACATTCCTATCGTATGGATGGACAGCGGCTATAACACCGAGGCCACGTACCAATTTGCCGATACGGTTATCCAACAGCTCGATTTAAAGGTTATTAGCTTTTTACCTCGCCGTACCCGCGCCCATCGCGAAGCGTTGGATGGCCCCATGCCGGGCATAGATGACTCGCGCCACGCGGTCTTTACGCAAGAAGTAAAACTTGAGCCCTTCGAGCGCGCACTGAGTGAAATGCAGCCCGACGTATGGTTCACCGCGCTACGCGCTGAAGATACCCCTGAGCGCGCTAAAATGCAGCCGGTCAGCCGTAACAGCGATGGCCTATTGAAAGTGGCCCCGCTGCTGCAGTGGAGTGCAAAGGACATGTACCAGTATCTAGAAGCGCATGGCCTACCCAACAACTTCGATTACTTCGACCCGACCAAGGTTGAAGAGAAGCGCGAATGCGGACTGCACTTACAGCATTAGTATTCACAGAATAAATACTTACAGCATTAATACTCAGGCAGGTCTATGTCATCAAACAAAGATTGTTCATGACGTGGACCTGCCGTTAACGCTTCATCGACGAGATCACGGGTTAAATGCGGCGCAAAGCGCTGTAAAAAGTCATACATGTAGCCACGCATAAACGTACCGCGACGAATGCCGATTTTGGTTGTAGAGCTGGCGAATAAGTGGCTGGCATCCAGGGCGACAAGATCAGTATCAATCGCCTCATCGACCGCCATATGGGCCACTATTCCGACCCCCATTCCCAACCGCACATAGGTTTTAATCACGTCGGCATCTGCCGCCGTCAGCACAACATTGGGCGAGAGCCCTTTAGCTTTAAAGGCATCGTCTAGCTGCGAGCGTCCGGTAAAGCCAAAAACGTAAGTGACCAACGGGTGCTCAGCCAACGCTTCAAGCGTTAAAGCCCCCTGGTGGGTTGCTAACGGATGGCCTTTAGGTACCAGTACACAGCGATTCCAGCGATAACACGGCAGCAGCACTAAGTCGGTAAACAGCTCTAATGACTCAGTGGCAATAGCAAAATCTGCCTGCCCTTCACTGACCATTTGCGCGATCTGTTTCGGATTACCCTGCTGCATATGCAGTGCCACATCAGGATACTTTAAAGTGAATTCGCTGATAATCGGCGGCAATGCATAGCGCGCCTGGGTATGCGTCGTCGCGATTGCCAAGCTTCCCCGACGCTCATCGCTATGCTCTTGGGCCACCTGCTTGATATTATCCGTGAGGCGCAGAACTTGGCCAGCCAGATCAATAATCGACTGCCCGCCCGATGTCACTCGTGTCAGGTGCTTACCGCTACGGGCAAAAATCTCCACACCTAACTCGTCTTCTAATAAACGAATTTGTTTAGAGATACCTGGCTGTGAGGTAAATAGGCTTTGTGCTGTGGCTGAGACGTTCAGGTTATGCCGACTGACTTCCCAGATATAGCGGAGCTGTTGTAGCTTCATATCCTCACCTTATTTGTTGTCTATACAGACCATGCCTGGGCGTTCATTCTGACCCTGCAGCGGCGATGCGTTCAGTCATCGCCTTGGCGACAGCGCCCTACATAATACCAGATAGAATAAAAAACACATTGATAATACTTTTATAGTATAAAAAAATCGCCTGACAGGCACTCATTAATTTCTACTTTTGTGATCATTTACCGCACAGGAAATTTGCCAGCAACCTTCGCGAACGCTAACATCTGCCCACGATTATCGTGATAAACAGGAAGCGCTGTGAAAGAGCGCCAATTGATCGCGTAATGACCGTTGCTCCATTTGAGGCAACGAAACAGTAAGAGCAACGCAAACGGGAGAATCAAATGGCTAATAATGTTGATGTCACCAACGCCAATTTTGAGCAAGAAGTCCTCAACGCTGAACAGCCTGTGCTGATGAAATTCTGGGCGCCGTGGTGTGGGCCGTGCAAAGTGATGGCCCCGGTCGTTGATGAAGTGGCTGCTGAACGTCAAGACAGCCTGAAAGTGGTCAGTGTCAATGTCGACGACGCACCTGAAATTGCCGCTGAGCAAGGTGTGCGCGGCGTTCCTACCGTCATGCTTTTCAAATCTGGCACCAAAGTTGCTTCATTAGTTGGCGCACAATCCAAATCACAACTGACGCAGTTCATTGAACAAAACGCTTAATGAATGCGCCTAGCACGTGAAACCGCCGCCGACCTAGTCGGCGGTAGTCATTCTCTTCCCCTCGCGCTTTACGCTATTTTTCACGTTTCCATGGCGGCAGCCGTGCATCGCTAACCCTAGTATCTTTTAAACGACGCTTTCCAGGCCCTAATAAGCGCGCCATCCATCGGGTTTGCGGATGACTATCCAGCGCGATCTTCAATGTCATCGTAAGCACCACTGAGAGCAGCATCCCCGCAGCACCAAAGATCCAGCCCCATACTACCAGTGATAAAAATGCGACAAAGGTAGAAAGCCCCAACGCCTGCCCCATCACCCGCGGCTCAATCAAGTTGCCAAGTACAAAGTTGATGACCAAGTAAGCCGAGGCTAAAAGCATTGCCTGAAAAGCACCGCCATCTTGAGCAACCAGCAGCAAGAGTACCGGCGGGATAGCCGCTAGCGCAGAACCGATATTCGGAATGAAGTTTAGGGCAAAGGCCAATACCCCCCACAGCAATGCAAACTCGACGCCAATGATGACGCATGAAAGCCAAACCAGCACCCCAGTGGTCAGGCTAATCGCGGTTTTGACCGCTAAGTAACGCTTTAACGTTAAGCTAAATTCGCTGAATCGCTTTAAGCTCGGGGCAGGATTTTCAAGCGCTCGCGAGATTTTATCGCGAAAATTGAGCGTCTCAAACAGCATAAAGATGACTAGTAATCCGACGATACAGCTTTGCATGAAGAGATTGCCTATCTCTCCTAGCAAGGTTGGCACCCAAGAGTCTTCATCATCCATGGCAAACATTGAGTTCACCTGATCTGGATTAACGGCCATACCGTGCGCAGACAGTGCATTAAGCAAATTCCAATACTGCTCGTAGAGCCGAGACTCAATATCCGGCAACGCGGCCAAAAAAGTGCTAAAACTATTCACCACCAGCAAGCCGATAAGCGAAAGAAACCCCAACATCACCATTAAGGTGAGAAAAGCCGATAAGCGCAAACTCAAGCCACAGCGGTGTAGCCATTGCACCGGAGAGGTACATACGACGGCAATAAATATTGCCAGCAGCAGTGGCACCAGCAAATCAGACCCAACCTTCATTCCCGCAACGATCACTACCAGCGAGGCGAGTGCCAAGGTGGCATGAAGCGGAACCGTACGATAATCCTCGTCCGATAATTTCGACATAAACCCATCCCTAGACTGTTGTCATATTCATAGTGATTACCAGCACGATAATGCACTAACCGTGCAAGCAATAAGCAACTGTTTTGCATCCATTCTTCAGCACTGAACTTTCCTTTCCAATGCGTTTCCAAGCATTGAAGATAATTAACATTAGCCTACCGACAGCAAGGACATTTCATATGATAGCGACATCCCTACGAACTCAACGATTTGCTTCTAATCGGCTGCGTTACAGCCTGCTAGGCGGTGCTCTAGTGGCACTGCTTAGCGCACCTCTTGCTCAAGCATCGCCCCCTCACCAAGCGCCACCCAGCCTGCATGTGCAGGCACAGTCATGGGTTGAGGTAGAACCTGACAAAGCGACGCTTAATGCTCGACTATGGGAAAATACTCCCGCGCTTTCCACTCTAGAAGAAAGTGATAGTAGCGCACTAACCGATGCACGTGAGCGCCTGGAGACCCGCGCCCGCGAATTAATTGAGCAGATGGAAGCGACCGGCCTCGAACGCAGCGCCATCAATGCAGGCTCATTAAATGTCTATCCCGAGCACGTTCAAGGGCAGCGTAACGAAGACGGCGAGCATGAAACCTTGCAGCGCACTCGCCTTGAACGCCCGGTCACCGTTGAGCTAACGGACCTAGATCAGTTAAGCGAAGTGTTAGACGCACTGATCGCTGCTGGCGTCAACGCGCTAGATGGCGTTCAGTTCGATTTACAGGACCGCGACTCAGCCACTGACGAAGCGTTGGTTAAAGCCCTTGAAAAAGCTCAGCATAAAGCGAACCTAATGGCAGGTAGCTTAGATGCCGAACTTGACCACGTGCAGCGCATTGAAGAAACCCAGTCACCGATTTTCCAACCGCGCATGATGATGATGCGTGCTGAAAGTGCTTCTGCCGATGCTAGCCAATCCGGCGGCGCCAGTGACTACAGCCCCGGCACCATCCGTATTGATGCCGGCGTTAGCGTTGAGTGGGCGCTTAAAGGGCCAGACGCTCCAAACCGCCAAGGTAGCGACGTAGCGGCTCAGGAATAATTACCGAGCCATCCGCCTGCTGGTGGTTTTCAAGCACCGCCAGCAGGCAGCGCCCTACTGCCAACCCTGAACCGTTCAACGTATGTAGCAACTGCGGCTTCTTCGAATCTGGATGGCGATAACGCGCCTGCATGCGCCGCGCCTGAAAATCCTCGCAGTTTGAGATCGAAGAAATCTCCCGATACGTTTCCTGACTCGGCAGCCACACCTCTAAATCGTAGGTTTTCGTCGCACCAAACCCCATATCCCCGGTACACAGCGTTACCACACGATACGGCAATGCTAGCGCCTGTAAGATAGCCTCGGCGTGGCCACGCATCTCTTCAAGTGCCGTATAGCTGTTCTCAGGTTCTACAATCTGAACCATTTCAACTTTATCGAATTGATGCTGACGAATCATGCCGCGAGTATCGCGACCGTGCGAGCCTGCTTCAGCGCGAAAACACGGCGTATGCGCCGTAAGCTTCATCGGCAGTGCCGCCTGCTCAACAATTTCATCGCGAACGAAGTTCGTCAGCGGTACTTCTGAGGTAGGAATTAAATGATACCCGCGCTCATCATCCAGCTTAAATAGGTCTTCGCCAAACTTAGGCAACTGACCGGTCCCCATCAGCGAATCGCGGTTCACCATATACGGCACATAGCACTCTTCGTAACCGTGCTGCTCCGTTTGGGTGTCCAGCATAAACTGCGCTAATGCACGGTGCAGCCGCGCGATAGGCCCACGCATCACTGCAAAGCGAGCACCGGTAATCTTAGCCGCCAGTTCAAAATCGAGATAACCCGACTGCTTACCCAAATCAACGTGATCTAAAACGGTAAAATCAAATTCGCGGGGCGTACCCCAGCGGTGCAGTTCAACGTTATCGTCTTCGTTCTTACCTTCCGGCACGCTGTCATGTGGCAGGTTGGGAATACCGCTAATCGCATCATCCCATTCGGCCTGCACAGCGGCCAGCTCTAGCTTGGCAGCGTCCAAACGATCGCCTAAATCGCTGACCTCATCCAGCAGCGGCTGAATATCTTCACCGCTTGCCTTCGCTTTACCAATCGCTTTAGAGCGCGTATTACGCTCGCTTTGCAACAGCTCGGTTTGCGTTTGCAGCTCGCGGCGGCGCGACTCCAACGCCTGCAGCCCCGCTTTATCAAGCACAAAGCCCCGGCGGGCCAGTTGTTGAGCAACCGTGTCAAGATCACCGCGCAGCAGTTTCGGATCGAGCATGAATCCTGTCCCTTGGCCTGAAAATAATAAGAGCATCGCGCTAACGCGCGTGCATAAAGGCGCCTATTGTAGGCAAAAGCGCGGCAAGGAGCCATGACTGGTAGCATCAGGCTCGTGTTTAGCTCCACGTCCGCGCCCCATCATTTCCCAAAAGTGATAAAGTGCCCGGCGATTCGACTGGCGAATCACCTAAGGATAGGCCTTTACACTTTGATAGGAGGTGGGCAGTGCCAGAAACAACACAGCAAGGAAAATTTGCCTGGTGGCGAAGAATAGCCTTATGGAAAAAGATCTTGGCCGGCTTAGCGCTAGGCATTCTAGCGGGGGCTATGCTGGGCGAGACCGCCAGCGTATTTAAGCCACTCGGCGATATTTTCATCAACGCGATTATGATGCTGATTGTGCCGCTGGTGTTTTCTACGCTGGTGGTGGGCATTACCTCGATGCGCGACCCGCAGAAAATGGGTCGCATTGGTGCCCGGACGATTACGCTCTATTTGATCACCACGGCCTTTGCCATCAGCATCGGTATGCTGTTGTCTACTTTGCTGCAGCCGGGGGTAGGCGTCAACTTAAGCTTCGATAGCGAAGTTGCTGCAAACGAAGCTCCGTCGCTGATCTCTATTCTGGTTGATTTAGTGCCACGCAATCCGCTGGACGCCCTGGCCAACGGCAACATTATGCAGATCATTGTGTTTGCCATTGGCCTGGGTATTTCACTGACGCTCATTGGCGATAAAGGCGAGCCGGTGATGAAGGTGTTCGACAGCTTCGCCGAAGCCATGTACAAGCTCACGGGTATTGTGATGGCCTTTGCACCCTTTGGCGTATTTGGCTTGATCGCGCACGTCTCGGGCCAATACGGCTTAGAGATACTGCTGCCGCTGGCCAAGCTGATTGGCGTCGCGTATCTCGCCAGCATCCTCCACGTCCTGCTGATCTACTCCGGCTTTATCTATCTGATTGGGCGCTTAAACCCCATGCGTTACTTGCAGGGTAGCCTGGACGCTATTGTGGTGGCATTTTCGTCCGCTTCTTCTGCCGGCAGCCTGCCCATATCTATCCGCTGTGCGCAGAAAAACCTTGGCGTTTCCGAAGGTGTTTCGGGGTTTGTGCTACCGGTAGGCGCCACCATCAATATGGATGGCACAGCGCTTTACCAAGGCGTGGTGGTGCTGTTTATCGCCCAGATGACCGGTACTGATTTGAGCATGATGGACTACGGTATGATTGTTGCCACCGGCACGCTGGCCTCGATTGGCACCGCGGGCGTACCGGGTGCTGGCTTAATTATGCTCTCAATTGTCATGGCGCAGGTTGGCCTGCCGCTAGAAGCGATCGCGGTCGTCGCAGGGATTGACCGCATTCTTGATATGGCGCGCACCAGTGTCAATGTCGCCGGTGATTTAATGGTAACAACCCTAGTAGGTAAGAGCGAAGGTGAGCTCAACGAAACCGTCTATAACGCCCGCCAGACCTAACACGGGCCGTTATTCATCAAAACGTCCGCCTGCTGCGCTTTGCAGCAGGCGGCGGATTCAAGCTTTTCCCACTCTGCCGTTGCGATTGGCGCTGTTTCGCGGCAACCTAATCCCTATCCAATTTAGACGCTATTCAATTTAACCATTCTCTTAGCCGAGCACCGCTGCTATGCCGACTGCTTTTGATCAAACGCTCGCCGCCATTGATGCACTGCATGCGCAAGACCCACGCACCAGCATTCTAGCGGATGGCACGTCAACACCGCAGGAACTGGCCTATGCTCAGCGTATGAGTGGCTGGTTAGATCGCGTACACGACGCTCCTGATAAAGTACTGCGCCTAGCAATACGTGCTCAGCACCTGCAACGCTGGTTAGTACCGCGCGAGCAGTACCCCGAAGGACGTGTAGGCTACCTCACCTGGCGCCGCGACCAAGGTATTCGTGCTGGAGACACTACCGCCCAGCTAATGCACGATACAGGCTTTTCAGCCGAAGACGCCGAGCGAGTCGCCACCATTATTGGCAAAAAAGGCCTGGGACGCGATGCCGATGTGCAGGCATTAGAAGACTGTGCCTGCCTCGTTTTTCTAGAGAATTACTTTGCAGATTTCTCACGCAAGATTGAGCACGAGCATATGGTGCGTATTGTGCAAAAGACTTGGCGAAAAATGTCGCCCCGTGCCCACGCACTGGCCTTAACGCTGCCTATGTCAGACGCCTCGTTAGCACTGGTCAAAGAAGCATTGGGTGCCGAATAAGATGCCTGCAAGAAATTGGGTAAATCATCAGTTAAGATGCAGCTAGGCAGCCGCTGCGGTAAAGTAGCCGACTTCCTTTATTGCACCCCCGGCACTGACGGCTTAATCACCTATGATTGCACCCCTGGACACGCGTTCCGCTCCGTTTGAGCGTTTAGGTAACGCCTATGTACGTTTTCTCGAAGCTCTCAAAACACGCGGCTTTGAAGGCGACATTGCCCCTGATTACGCTCACCGCACGGTATTGGCAACCGACAACTCTATTTACCAGCGCCTGCCCCAGGCAGCGGTTTACCCCAAGCATGCCGAAGATCTAGAGCGCCTAGCCAAACTCGCCGCACAAACAACTCATCGGGGCGTTGTATTGACACCACGTGGGGGCGGCACCGGCACTAACGGCCAGTCACTGACCGACGGCATTGTGGTCGATGTCTCTCGCCACATGAATAAGATCCTTGAAATAGATGCTGAGAACCGCCGGGTGCGCGTACAGGCCGGGGTGGTAAAAGACCAGCTCAATGCCGCTTTAAAACCTTACGGGCTGTTTTTCGCCCCGGAGCTTTCGACCTCCAACCGCGCCACCATCGGCGGTATGATTTCAACGGATGCCAGCGGCCAGGGCAGCTGCGAATACGGTAAAACCCGCCATCACGTATTGCAACTGGATACTGTCTTACTCGGCGGCCAGCACCTGCATAGCCGCCCGCTGAACTCGGACGAAGAGCACAGCGAACGCCAAAAAGAAGGTGTTTTAGGCCGCGTGCATACCACCGCCGCCGCTATTATCGACCAGCAGCGTGATTTGATAGAGGCAAAATTTCCGCCTCTCAATCGCTGCTTAACCGGCTACGACCTGGCCCACCTGCGCGATGACGAAGGCCAACTCAATCTCAACAGCCTGCTATGCGGCTCGGAAGGTTCGCTGGGCTTTCTAAACGAAGCGATGCTGAACGTGCTGCCGATCCCCAAGCACTCCACCCTGGTCAACGTGCGCTATACAAGCTTTATGGATGCCCTGCGGGATGCTAAAGCACTGATGGCGAGTGCCGCACGGCCCACTTCGATTGAAACGGTCGATGATAAAGTGCTCCAGCTCGCCATGGAGGACTTTGTTTGGGATAGCGTGGCCGAGTTTTTCCCTGCCACCGGCAGCATGCCGATTCGCGGCATTAACCTGATTGAATTCAACGACGATGATGAGAAAACTCTCGCCGACCGCGTACGGTTATTTACCGACTATCTAAGCCAAGATCCAACGGTAGAAAGGCTAGGCTTTACCCTGGCAGAAGGACGCGCCCAGATTCAGAAAGTTTACGGCATGCGCAAACGCTCGGTGGGACTGCTGGGCAACGTCCAAGGTGAAAAACGGCCGATTCCGTTCGTGGAAGACACCGCCGTGCCGCCAGAACATTTGGCTGACTTTATCGCCGAATTTCGTGCCGCGCTGGATGCCCGCAATCTCACCTATGGCATGTTCGGCCATGTGGATGCAGGCGTACTTCACGTGCGCCCCGCCATCGACATGAAGGACCCGGAGCAGGAAACGCTGATTCGCGCCGTCTCCGACGAAGTAGCCGCTCTTACCCAAAAATATGGCGGCCTGCTATGGGGTGAACACGGCAAGGGCGTGCGCTCAGAGTACTCGCCTAAGTTCTTTGGCGAGCTCTACCCTAGCCTTCAGCGTGTAAAAGCTGCGTTTGATCCTTACAACCAGCTCAATCCGGGCAAAATCGCGACGCCGTTGTCCTCGGCGTCTGAAGACGTGGGGGCAACGGCCACGCGTGAGCCTAGCCAGCTAATTGCCCGCGAGCGTGACCCAGAGCTGCTGACCATTGATGGCGTGACGACGCGTGGCCAGCTTGACCGCACCATCGATGAGCGAGCATGGCAGGCCTATGACGCCGCGGTATACTGCAACGGCAATGGCGCCTGCTATAACTACGACGTTGACGATCCTATGTGCCCTTCCTGGAAGGCCACTCGGGATCGCCGTCACTCGCCTAAAGGCCGCGCCAGCTTGATTCGCGAATGGCTGCGCTTACAATCCCAGGCGGGCATTGACGTCGTGGAAGAGTCACGCAAGAAAAAGGCCGAAGGCGGCTGGGGATTTATCAAAAGCTTTCCGCGCCGGATGGCCAATAGCCTAAGCCGCAAACAACATCACGACTACTCTCATGAAGTTTACGATGCCATGGCAGGCTGCTTGGCCTGTAAATCGTGCGCAGGACAGTGCCCGATTAAGGTCAATGTTCCCCAGTTCCGCTCGCAGTTTTTAGAAGTTTATCACGGCCGCTATCTGCGCCCGTTGCGCGACTATGTCATCGGCGGCACCGAATTCATGCTGCCCTCTCTGGCCAAAGCCGCTCCGCTGTATAACGCCGTGATCGGACAGCGCTGGATCGAAAAGCTGATGGGCCAACAGCTGGGCATTAGCGATTCGCCAGCGCTTTCACCGTCAAGCGTTAAAAAGCAGCTACGGGCCTGGGGAGTGCCCGAAGCAACGCCCGCAGCGCTTGCCATCCTCACCGAGCAGCAGCGCGCCAACAGCGTGATCATTGTTCAAGATGCCTTTACCACCCATTTTGAAGCCACATTGGTCATGGATATCGTTGAGCTACTCTCGCGGCTTGATCTACGGGTATTCGTAATGCCCTTCTCTGCGAACGGAAAACCCCTTCATGTGCAGGGATTTCTGGGTGCCTTTGAGCGTACCGCAGCCAGACAGGCCAAACGGCTGCGCACATTGGCACGCTTTGACATTCCGATGGTGGGCATTGATCCAGCGATGACCCTGACGTACCGTCAAGAGTATGTGAAAACGTTTGGGGATCAGGCAGTGCCCGATGTAATGATGCTCCAAGAGTGGCTAGTGACTCGCCTTAACACCTTGGCGCCTAACCAGCTAACGCTCACCGACCCGGGCTTTAAGCTGCTATCCCACTGCACCGAGAAAACCAATGCGCCGGCCAGCCCCAAGGCCTGGCAGCAGGTGTTCGCGGCGTTTGGTTTAGAGCTTGAATTGATGGCCACCGGCTGCTGTGGCATGTCCGGCACCTATGGCCATGAAACCCGTAACGTGGCGACCTCAAAGGTTATTTATGCTCAGTCTTGGCAGCCGCAGGTGGAAGAACCGCACAATACAGGCAGGCTGTTAGCGACCGGCTACTCCTGTCGCAGCCAGGTGAAACGTTATTCCAGCCAAACCCTGCGCCACCCGCTTCAAGCGCTGCTTACGCTGTTACGCAGCGCTTAACTGATCGATAGCCAACAGGCTCGGCGCTGAAACTCAGAAGAAAAGAGTCTTCAGCGCCAGGCCTGGGTCACTTGCACGCATAAAAGCCTCACCGACCAAGAAGCCGTTAACGCTATGATCACGCATTAGCTTAACGTCATCGCGGGTATGAATACCCGACTCGGTGATCACCGTGACATGCTCAGGAATCCGCGATAGCAGATCAAGCGTGGTGTTCAGGCTAGTTTCAAACGTATGCAAATTGCGATTATTAATGCCTATCAGTTTCAGGTCGAGCGCCAGGGCGCGCGTCAGCTCATCGGCATCATGCACTTCCACCAGCACATCCATCCCTAGCTGGTTGGCCTGCTGATGCAGATCGCGTAGCTGACTATCATCTAACGCAGCAACAATCAGCAAAATGCAGTCTGCACCAATTGAGCGAGCCTCTGACACCTGATAGCCGTGAGTAATAAAGTCTTTGCGAATCACCGGCAGTGAGCAGACATCACGAGCGGCAATCAGATAGTCTTCATGGCCCTGGAAAAAATCAGCATCGGTGAGCACGGAAAGGCATGCTGCACCCGCCTGCGCATAGCTTTTAGCAATATCCGAAGGATGAAATTCTTCACGAATCACGCCTTTTGAGGGCGAGGCTTTTTTCACCTCAGCGATAATGGCCGGGTCGCCTGTCGCAATGCGCGCATTGAGAGCGTTAATAAAACCGCGCGGTGCGCTTTGCTGCTCACCTAGCGCTAGCAGATCCTGTTCTGAAACTGCTTGACGGCGCTCAGCCACCTCTTGGTCTTTACGGGCCAGAATGCGCGTTAAAATAGTCGGCGTTGCCTGTTGAGTCATGGTGATCTCTTCGTGTTTAAAGCTTATCTTGTTTAAGAGCCTACGGCTTAAAAACGCTGGTAAAGTGCGAAAGCTCTTTAAGCTTCTCAAGCGGCAGTTTGGACGCTTGTGCATCCTGGGCCACCATTACGCCTTCTTTTAACGTGTCCGCCACCCCAGAACAATAAAGCGCTGCACCGGCGTTCAGCGCGACGATATCCGCAGCGGCGCCCTCACCGGCCAAGGCTGCTTTAACTAAGCGCAGGCTATCTTCTGCATTGTTGGCTTTAAGCGTGGCAAGGCTCTGACGCTCAATGCCCAGTTCTTCGGGTGTCACCGTATATTGGCTAATTTCGCCATCTTTGAGCTCCGCAACCAGAGTGGGGCTCGCCAGCGAAATCTCATCCAAGCCATCTTCTGAATGCACCACCATAACGTGTCGGCTGCCCAGCGTTTTAAGCACTTCGGCCATTAGCGGCACAAGTTCGGGAGCGTAAACGCCTAGTACCTGATTAGGCGCACCGGCGGGGTTCGTTAACGGACCTAAAATATTAAACAACGTGCGAACGCCCATCTCGCGGCGAGGCCCAATAGCGTAACGCATAGCCGGATGATGGTTAGGTGCAAACATAAAGCCTACCCCCACCTGCTCGATGCAGCGCGCTACCTGCTGGGACTTAAGATCAAGATAAATGCCCGCCACGTCGAACAGATCAGCACTGCCAGACGATGATGAGACGCTGCGGTTACCGTGTTTGGCCACATGAGCACCCGCTGCGGCGGCGACAAAGCTAGCAGCGGTCGAAACGTTAAACAAATTGGCACCATCGCCGCCAGTCCCCACTATATCTACCACGTTATCAACGTTCAGCTCGACACGTTTCATTAGCTCGCGCATTACCTGGGCAGCGGCGCTAATCTCTAGCGCGCTTTCGCCTTTCATGGCTAACCCCATCAGCAAGGCGCCAATTTGCGCATCGCTGGCATCGCCGGTCATGATTTGGCGCATCAAAGCATGCATGGTGTCGAAAGAGAGGTTTTCGCGGCGCATTACCGCATTAATCGCATCGCGCATTTGCATGAGCAGAGGGGCCTCTAAAGCGTGTGAAACCGGCAATCAGCCGCGTTTTAAAAAATTGGCCAACAGCTCATGACCTTGGCGGGTAAGAATCGATTCGGGGTGAAACTGCACCCCCTCGATATCCAGCTCACGATGGCGCAGCCCCATGACTAAATCCGGCGTGACATCATCATCGCCTGTCCAGGCAGTCACTTCTAAACAATCGGGTAGGCTCGTTTTATCGACCACCAAAGAATGATAGCGGGTCACTTGCACGGGGTTCTCCAGCCCTTCAAAAACGCCGTGATTATCGTGCCATACGTCTGACGTTTTGCCGTGCATAACCTGCGGGGCACGAACCACTTTACCGCCATAGACTTGGCCAATGGCCTGATGACCAAGGCAAACGCCTAAAATAGGCAGCTTGCCGGCAAAGTGTTCAATCGCCGCCATGGAAATACCTGCTTCATTGGGCGTACAGGGGCCGGGCGACACCACTAGGTGCGTAGGCGCCAGCGCTTCAATCTGCTCAATGCTGATTTCGTCATTACGATGGGTGATCACTTCAGCACCCAGCTCTCCCAAATACTGCACGATGTTAAACGTGAAGCTATCGTAATTATCGATCATTAAGACTTTTTGCACTGACTGTCCTTTCGCCATTGCCCCGCTTACTCCCTCGCCTTATGAAACTGCTAATAAAAACGTTGGACTCGATGATACCGCAACCAAGCACTTCCTTGCAGGGGTTAAGTGTGGCCCTTCATCAACAGTGCTTGAAAAGAATAAACCGTTCCGTTCAGTATAATGCACGCTATGCTTAGGAATGGACCATTTTTCAGACTAATGGCTCCTTTCTCTCTACATAGGCCGCTGCATTGGAACTGGCAACGGGCCACCGCAGTCTTTATTATCTGCCATCTTTTTTCGCTAGTTTTTAAGTTGGTTTTTCAAGTTCGTTCTTCAAGTTCGTTAGGAGCGTGGGATGTTAAAGCGGGTTACCTGGATGAGTGCGCTCTTGTGCGCTGCGGTGTTAAGCGCTGCGCCAGCCTATGCCAACCCCACAATAAGCGTTATTGCCTCGTTTTCTGTCATGCAAGACCTGGTTAAACGAGTCGCCGGTGATACGGTTAGCGTCAACGTGATTGTACCTGCAGAAGAAGATGTTCACCGCTGGGAGCTAACGCCGCCCAACGTGCTCGATATGGAAGATATCGATATCGTGTTTTATAACGGACTGGGGTTAGAGCCCTGGATGCACCATGTTGAGGCGATGTCAGGTGACCGTCTCACGTTAATAGAGGTAGCCGCTCAAGCGGATTACGCGCCGATAACGATCTCTACCGGGCTGCATAAAGGCGAGCCAGACCCCCATATGTGGATGGACCCTCAAGGCGCTGCCGCCTACATTGATGTCATTGCTGACGTGCTGGCCGAACATCTGCCCGACCAGGCCGATGCGTTTTATGCGCGCGCCGAAGAAGCAAAGAAAGCGCTCTCGATCATTGATCAGGCGGTGAAAGAGCGCCTTGATGGGATTCCGCAGATTAATCGCACGCTGGTTACTAGTGAGGCGGGCTTTGGCTACTTTGCACGCGCTTACGCATTTCAGGCGTTTGGGGTATGGGGAGTGAATCATGAGACTCAAGGCAGCGCGCTGGCGATGGCTAAGATGAGCGAGTATCTTGCCGAAAAACGTCCCTTAGCGCTGTTCTACGAGAGCACCACCTCGCAGATACACATGGATGCCTTGTCACGCGAAACATCACTCCCTCTAGCAGGCCCCTTGTACGTCGATGCACTAAGCAATACCGATGGCCCGGCAGCTAACTACTCAGCCATGCTGCGCCACAATGCGGAAGTGCTGCATACCGCGTTAGGAGGCGCAACGGCCGAGTAATCGACCCAGAGTTAAAGGTTGTCTAAACCACGCTCAGCCATGGCCACTGCACTGAAAATCGCGCGTCCCTTATTAAGCGTCTCCTGCCACTCCATTTCAGGAACTGAGTCAGCTACAATGCCCGCCCCGGCCTGAACATGCAGCTGGCCGTCTTTAATCACCGCGGTACGGATGGCGATCGCAGTATCCATATTGCCATGCCAAGACAAATATCCTACCGCTCCGGAATAAATACCCCGTTTAACCGGCTCAACCTCATCGATAATTTCTAATGCGCGAATTTTAGGCGCCCCGGAAACCGTGCCAGCGGGGAAAGTGGCACGAAGCGCGTCCATCGCCGTCAGGCCCGGCTTCAGCTGTCCGGTCACGTTGGAAACGATATGCATCACGTGAGAATAACGTTCTACAACCATCTGGTCGGTGACTTCAACGCTACCGGTTTGGCAAATTCTACCGACGTCATTGCGCCCTAGATCAATCAGCATGAGGTGTTCCGCGAGTTCTTTAGGGTCCGCCAGTAGCTCTGCTTCTAAGGCATCGTCCTCTTCCTCATTTTTGCCACGCTTGCGAGTACCGGCAATCGGTCGTACGGTCACCTCACCGTCTTCCATCCGGGTTAGGATTTCCGGTGACGAGCCCACTACGTGATGATCGCCCAAGTTAAAGAAAAACATGTAGGGCGATGGATTCAGGCTGCGCAGCGCGCGATACAGATCGAGCGGTGATGCCTGATAAGGAATCGACATACGCTGGGAAGGCACGCACTGCATGATGTCCCCTGCCAGCACGTACTCTTTGATTTTATCAACGGCGGCTTTAAAGCCGTCTTCGGTAAAGCCTGAGTTAAAGTCACTCTCCTGCACGGGCTGTCGGTCGCTGCCGGCATTGTTGGGGCTGATGTGCGCTTCGCGCAGGCGGATCTCAACATGTTTCAAATGCGCTTGAGCGCGCTCTAAGGCATCTGGCTTGGCAGGATCAACGTGGGTCCAGATCGTTAGTCGACCGGAAAGATTGTCGAATACCACAAAGTCATTGCACACCATGAGCAGAATATCTGGCACGTTCAGCGGGTCAGGCTTATCTGCGCCGCCGCGCAGGCGCGGTTCGATATAGCGAATAGTGTCGTAGCCAAAGTAACCGACTAGCCCGCCGTCGAAACGCGGCTGATCATCTAATTTGGGGACTTTGAAACGACTCTGGAATGTTTCAATCCACGCGAGGGGATCGTCCACTTCAGTGACCCCAGCGGCTTCACCCTCTTTAATATGGTGCACCGTAAAACCACGTACTTCGATACGCTCATGGCTAGGCAGCCCAATCATGGAGTAGCGGCCCCACTTTTCACCACCCTGCACGGACTCAAATAAGAACGTCCAGGGCGTATTGGCGAGCTTTAAATAGGTCGATAGCGGCGTATCTAAATCTGCCAGCACATCACGCGAAACAGGGATTCGGTTGTAGCCTGCCTGGCTAAGCTCTTGAAAACGTTCCGGGGTCATCATTAAGCGGTCCTTGTCGCATGGGGTGCAGTCATCAGCAATTCGGTTAGCGAACTGACTATCAGATCGGGGTGACTGTGTTCAATCGGCTCGCCATGATTATAACCATAGGGCAGCGCAAGCGTCGTAAAGCCCGCTGCTTTACCAGCAGCCACATCATGGCGCGAGTCGCCAACCATCACACACTCAGAAGGGGATATTTGACACCTATCAGCAGCGTGCAGCAGCGGCAACGGGTGGGGTTTCTTTTCTGCCAGCGAATCACCGCCAATCCAAAGCGTGAAATAATCGATTAGCTTGAAATGGTTGAGTAGCGGTTCAATAAAGCGCTCAGGCTTATTAGTGATTAATACCAGTGTCATGCCGTGCTGATGCAGCGCCTGGAGCGTTTGGACAACTCCCGGATAAAGCGTCGTGAGGGCATTGGGCGCGGCGCCATAATGCTTCATAAAAGCCTCATACGCGCACGTTTCAAGCGCTGGCTCTGCCGCCTCTTCCCGCGCCCAGGCCAAAGCTCGCTGCACTAATACAGGCGCCCCGTTACCCACCCAGTTGCGCACCTGGTCTTCACTCGGTTCACGCAGCCCTAACTCACGCAAGGTAAGCATGACAGCGACAGCAAGATCCGGCACGGAATCAATCAACGTGCCATCCAGGTCGAACGCAATCAGTCGCTTGCCCTGTAGCACTGAATGTAATGCCGAGTGTCGTATTGAATGCACCTTGATTGCCCTCTCACTTCATTCGCTGCTGAAAAATCTTTCGTTAGCCACCCATCTTACCCGCTCTAGGCCAACTTTCGCATTAGTCAGAAGCTGAAGAAACTTCTATGCTATGGCTAATTTAGCCATGGAGGTAATAATGACCACTCCCACCATTGTGATTGTCGGCGGCGGCGCGGGCGGCTTAGCCCTCGCCACACGCTTAGGACGTACCTTAGGTAAGCGAAAACGCGCAGAAATTGTGTTGCTAGATCGCGATACCACACATGTTTGGAAGCCGCTGCTCCATGAGCTGGCTACCGGCGTGCTTAATTCCAGCATGGACGAGGTGGACTATCGCGGGCATTCGTCTGCCCACTTTTATCGCTATCAACGGGGCTCATTAACGGGCATAAACCGAGAGGAACGACGGCTGCAGCTAGCGCCGATTCAGGATGAGCACGGCCTTGAAGTATTGCCCGCCAGGGAGCTCTCGTATGACTATTTAGTGATGGCGCTGGGCAGCATTTCAAACGACTTCGGCACCCCCGGCGTTGCTGAGCACTGCCACTTTATCGATTCGCCGCAGCAGGCTAAAGCCTTCCAGCGCGACATGATCAACACCTTTTTGCGCTACACCGACCCGACGCTGCGCCAGCATACTCAGCTAACCATCGGCATCGTCGGCGGTGGCGCAACCGGGGTTGAACTCGCAGCGGAGCTGTTTGATGCCTCGCGCATGTTGAATGCCTACGGCGTCACGTCATTAGATCATCAGACAATCAGCGTTCACTTATTGGAAGCGGCGCCGCGCTTGCTGCCAGGCCTTGCTGAGCGAATCAGCCAGACGGTTAAAACTGAGCTTGAAAGCATGGGGGTGACCGTTCACACCAACACCGCCATTAAAGAAGCCCAGGCGCACCAGCTGGTAACCAATGACGGCGAAGTGATCGAAACGGATATCAATGTGTGGGCAGCCGGCATCAAAGCACCGCCCTTCCTGGCGGAGCTAGGATTAACGACCAACACTAAAAATCAAATCAACGTAGCCACCACGTTACAAAGCGTCGATGACGAGAGAATCTTTGCTCTGGGCGACTGCGCAAGCTGCCCGATGGGTGAAAGCGGTACCGTGCCACCCCGTGCACAGGCGGCCCACCAGCAGGCAACGCTACTTGCCAAAAATCTGGCCAATCACTTAGCAGGCAAGCCGCTTGCTGACTTCCGCTACCGTGACCATGGCTCGCTGGTATCACTTGCGCGCTACGACGCGGTGGGCAATTTAATGCGCAGCTCAGCCTCCAAAGGATTGTTTTTAGAAGGCTGGCTGGCTCGTCAGGCATACGCCTCGCTGTACCGCATGCACCAGCTGTCTATTCACGGGGCGCCGAAAACAGGACTGTCTTGGCTAGTAGACAAACTCAATCGCTATTTAAAACCGCGCATGAAGCTGCACTAAACACCCCGCTATTTTGTCGATTACGCCTTTGCCAGCGCTGCGCGCAGCTGTTTGATAACCGTATTGTAGCCGTGCGGATCGCTGGCCTGGTGAGCACTGAAGATAGCTGATCCGGCAACAAAGGTATCGGCGCCGGCGGCGGCAATATCGGCAATGTTGTCTACCTTCACACCACCATCGATCTCCAAACGCATGGCATAGGGAGAGGCATCGATGCGCGCCCGCGCTTCGCGCAGCTTATCCAGCGTTCCAGGGATAAAGGACTGGCCACCAAAGCCTGGATTGACGCTCATTAGCAGCACCATATCGACTTTATCCATCACGTAATCGAGGTAGGAAAGCGGCGTGGCCGGATTAAATACCAGACCCGCCTTACATCCACCGTCACGGATTAGCTGCAGCGAGCGGTCCACGTGCTCAGAAGCTTCCGGATGAAAGGTAATGTAGCTGGCACCCGCTTCGATAAAATCATTAATCATACGATCGACCGGCTTGACCATTAAATGCACATCAATAGGCGCCGTCACGCCGTGCTTACGCAGCGCTTTACACACCATGGGCCCAATGGTCAGATTGGGCACGTAGTGATTGTCCATCACGTCAAAGTGAACCACATCCGCACCGGCAGCCAGTACGTTATCCACTTCCTCACCCAGCCGGGCAAAATTAGCCGATAAAATAGAAGGGGCAATTAAAAAATCCTGCGCAGCGGTCATATTCCAATCCTGCTTATTAATCAGTAGACGAGATTAGCTCCCGAATGCCTGTGGGCACAGGCAAGAAAGCATAGCCAGCGACCTATCTTACCAGAGCCAAACCCAAGCCACTTACTAAGCAGCAGCATAGGCCGCCAAGCATATATTCTTAAATAGAATATAAAGCATGATTGTAATTCCACATTGATAGATTTAATCTTGCCAATATTGCGCTGCTAAGCGCCTACCGCTCGAAGGAGTTTGTCCATGTCCATGTCAATGCCAACCATTTTCAGCCGCAGCCTGATTGCCATCGCGCTAGGCGTTACCGTGAGTGGTGCTGCGGCAGCGCAAGAGCGTGAACTGCTTAACTCATCGTTCGATGTGGCTCGAGAACTGTTTGCCGCCATCAATCCAGAGTTTCAAGCGAAGTGGCAAGAAGAGCACGGCGAAGAAATTGAGATTAGCCAGTCGCACGGCGGCTCTTCTGCCCAGGCTCGTGCCATTCTGCAAGGTTTACGCGCCGATGTGGTCACATTTAACCAAGTAACCGATGTTCAGGTGCTCGCGGATGCCGGGCTCGTTGCAGAAGATTGGCAGCAGGCCTTCGAAAACAATGCGTCACCCTATTACTCAACGACGGCTTTCCTGGTCCGCAAAGGCAATCCAAAAGGGATTGAAAGCTGGGACGATTTGGTAAAAGAAGATGTATCAATGGTCTTTCCGAACCCCAAAACGTCCGGCAATGGTCGCTACACTTATTTAGCGGCATGGGGGTTTGCCGATAAAGAGTTTGATGGCGATGAACAACAGATTGAAGATTTCATGCGCACGTTCTTAGCCAATGTCGCCGTATTTGATACCGGCGGTCGTGGCGCAACCACTAGCTTTATCGAACGCGACATTGGCGATGTGCTAATTAGCTTCGAGTCTGAGGTCAACAATATTCGGCGTGAATATGGCAGCGACGATTACGAAGTGATCGTACCGCCGATCAGCGTTTTAGCTGAATTTCCTGTCGCCGTGGTAGAAGAAAACGCCGAGCGTAATGGCAACAGCGACTTAGCGCAAAGCTACTTGGACTATCTTTACACTGAAGAGGCTCAGCGCCTGCTAGCGGGCTTCAACTACCGCGTGCATAACGAGACCGTGGTAGAAGAATTCGCTGATCAATTCCCAGAAATTGAGTTATTAAAAGTAGAAGACGTGTTTGGTAGCTGGGATGACGTTATGGGCACTCACTTTGGTAGTGGTGGCATTCTTGACCAGTTACAGCGTCGCTAATAACTCTCTATGAGTAAGCCTCAACTATGAGTCAACTCGCATCTTGGCGAACCGGTAGCACACGCGTGCTGCCGGGCTTTGGCCTGTCTATGGGTATCAGCGTGCTGTTTATATCGCTGGTGCTAATGCTACCGATTACCGGTCTGTTCGGCCAGTTAGCGAAGCTTAGCCTTGCCGAGTACTGGGCCATCATTACGGAAGGTCGCGTGGTGGCAAGCTACATGGTCACCATTGGCGCAGCTGCAGTGGCGGCGCTGATTAACGCCGTGTTTGGGCTGTTACTAGCATGGGTGCTGGTGCGCTATGAGTTTCCCGGCAAGCGCTTACTAGACGCGCTGATGGATCTGCCCTTTGCGCTACCGACGGCCGTTGCCGGCATTACGCTGGCCACGCTTTACGCCAGCAGCGGTTGGATGGGCCGATTACTCGAGCCACTGGGCTTGCAAGTCGCCTACACCTGGGTAGGCATTGCGCTCGCCATGGCATTTACCAGTATTCCGTTTGTTGTTCGTACCGTACAGCCAGTGCTGGAAGATCTGCCCATTGAAGTCGATGAAGCTGCTATGTCGCTGGGTGCAACCGATGCGGTCGCCTTTCGTCGCGTCATCATGCCCCACCTTTGGCCTGCGTTAGTCACCGGCACAGGGCTCGCCTTTGTGCGCTCGCTAGGCGAGTTCGGTGCCATTATCTTTATCGCTGGCAATATGCCTTACGAAACAGAAATCACCGCGCTGATGATCTTCGTCAAACTGCAAGAATATGATTACGCAGGCGCATCAGCGATTGCGTCAGTGGTGCTATTTGTATCGCTGGCCCTGCTGCTGGCTATTAATATTTGGCAGGGCCGTTTTGTGCGCCGCCTGCACGGAGGTAAAGGGTAATGCGTCGAATTGGGGATTCGCCATTTATCCGGCGCCTGCTAGTGGGTGCAGCCCTACTGCTATCAGCGCTTTTTTTGCTATTGCCACTGATTGCCATTTTTGCCCAGGCGTTTTCGCAAGGCGTGATGGTGTTCTGGGCGAATGTCGGTAACACCTTCACCTTGCATGCGATTGGCCTCACTCTGATGATTGCGCTGTTAACCATTCCAGTCTGCCTAGTGTTTGGGGTTGCGCTGGCCTGGCTGGTCACTCGGTTCAGCTTTCCTGGGCGGCGCATTCTGCAAACGTTAATCGACATTCCCTTTGCAGTATCGCCAGTGGTCGCCGGGCTTATTTATCTGCTGCTTTATGGCCGCAACGGTTGGATCGGTAGCTGGCTCGATACTCACGACATTCAATTGATGTTCGCGTGGCCCGGCATTTTGATGGTGACCATTTTTGTCACCTGCCCGTTCGTTGCCCGAGAGCTTATTCCACTCATGCAGGCGCAGGGCTCTCGTGAAGAAGAGGCGGCCGTCACGCTTGGTGCTTCAGGTTGGACCACCTTTCGCCGCGTCACACTACCCAATATTCGCTGGGCGCTGCTTTACGGCGTCATTCTTACCAACGCCCGTGCAGTCGGCGAATTTGGGGCCGTCTCCGTGGTCTCAGGCGCTATTCGTGGCAAAACGAATACCCTGCCACTGCATCTTGAGCAGCTCTATCAAGATTACAACGCCGTGGGCGCATTTGCCTGCGCAGCGTTACTCGCATTCATTGCCCTACTCACGCTCGCGGCCAAGGCTGGGCTGGAATGGCGCGCATCGCGCCGGGAGGCATTTGCATGAGCATCCGTTTACATAATATTGCCAAGCATTTCGGCAGCACCCAGGCCCTAGAACCTATCAATTTAGATATTCATGAAGGCGAACTGGTCGGCCTACTGGGACCATCAGGGTCAGGCAAAACCACCTTGCTGCGCATTATTGCGGGCTTGGAAAATGCCGATCATTCTGCACAGCCGGGTAAAATTTTGTTTGGCGACCGCGACGTGACGAATGTACATGTGCGCGATCGGCGCATCGGCTTCGTGTTTCAGCACTATGCGCTGTTTCGCCATATGAGCGTGTATGACAACGTCGCGTTTGGGCTTACCGTTCTGCCGCGCAAACGCCGCCCTAGCAGCGTCGAGATTCGCGCCCGGGCGTTTAGATTGCTGGAAATGGTCAAATTGGAGCATCTAGCAAATCGCTACCCTGCGCAGCTTTCAGGTGGTCAGCAGCAGCGCGTTTCGCTGGCTCGCGCCCTGGCGGTCGAGCCTGAGGTGCTGCTATTGGATGAGCCGTTTGGCGCCCTAGATGCCAAGGTGCGCCAAGAACTTCGTCGCTGGCTGCGCCATTTGCACGATGAACTCAACTTCACCAGCGTATTTGTGACCCACGATCGGGAAGAAGCGTTGGAGTTGTCTGACCGCGTCGTGGTCATGAGCAACGGCCGTATCGAGCAGATTGATACGCCTGATGAGCTTTACCGCGCCCCCAAGAATCGCTTTGTGTTTGAGTTCCTGGGCGACGTCAATCACCTAGAAGGTAACGTCAGCAATGGCGTATTAACCTGCGGCGACGCCTATTGGCACGTTGACCTGCCGGATGGACATGAGGAACTACTGCTACGACCCCACGAAGTGCGCCTAACCGAGCAGCCCACATCAGAAAGCCACCTGCCGGTCACCATCACTGCGATTTCGCCCGTCGGGGCTGAAGTGCGCGTAGAGCTAGAGGCAGATTGGCTAGCCCAACCATGGCTGGCCACCGTGCGTCATACTGACTTTGAGCACTTGGCATTGCGCCGCGGGCAGCGCTTATTCGCCCATCCGCGCCACTGGCGACGCTTCCCTAAGGTGGCGTTGAATACAGCGGCACAAACACACCTAGCTTGAGCATACCCCCAACGCTCAGGGCGCGTTATACTGGTATTTTAGCCACCGTGGAGGAAGACCATGCTTCGGCGTCAATTTATACGCATGTCAGGTGTACTGCTTGCCAGTGCATGGCTAGCTGGCTGTGCTAGCCCGCAATATTTGCAGCTCAGCCCTGAGCGCAACGCCGATGTGCCGCAAACTGGCTCAGGCCAACAGGTCACGGTGATTGCTCAGGATGGACGCGACAGCGACATTATCGGCAATCGTGCCGGCGGCAATATGTCGACGGCGCAGATTACGGTTAGTAGCCACGAGCTGATTCCGCGTTTGCAGGAAGAGGCCGAGCGCGCCGTGCGTGACATGGGCTTTAACCCGACCACCGAGCCGGCCAACGGGCGCCCAAGCCTAACGCTAGAACTGGCCAACCTGAACTACGCCCGAGGCGAGAGCGGCCAGCCGTTAGTCGATGAAGCGCGTCTGGAAGGCGTATTTCGCGCTATCGCGAAAAACAAGGGCACCACCTACACCGGCACCTATACATCACGCCGCACCCAGGGGTACGCGCTTAAGCCTGACGCCGACAGCAATGCGCGCATGCTGAGCGACCTACTCAGTGATGGAATGAATCGTGCCTTTAGCGACCCTGAGCTAGGTCGACTGCTGGCTCGCTAATCTGCTTATCTTGCCTAGCGTTATTGATACGGGCCACGCTGCTATAGGCGTGGCCCGCGTCGTTCTAGCGCCCATATACTTTCTGTTCGACCACGCTCATCCGGGCTACCTTCCTCCAAAAACGTTAGCGTGAAGTTAGCTTTGAACAGGTTTTCAATCTCGCTGGCCGGCACACTGTAGGGTGGCCCAGCCCCCTCTTCGCTGTGTGACAAACTAATCAACAGGCCTTTGGCACCTGGCGGCACCAATTGAGCAAGATGAAACGCATAGCGCTGACGCGTCGCTGGCGGCAGTGCAATCAGCGAAGCGCGATCATAAAACGCCCCAATCTCAGCAGCCTGTTGAATGTGCAGATGAAAGAAGTCGCCACACCATAGTTCGACACTGCCTTGCCGGGAAACGGTAAAACCCGCCTGGCTATAGCGTGATACCGCAGTGCTGCGCTGTAGCAAAAACTGTTCGATAGCCTCGGGCGCAAACTCAACACCCAGCACTGAATGACCTATATCGGCCAACCAGCGCATATCGACACTCTTACCACACAGCGGCACCAGCACTTTAGTGTCGACATCAACATCCAGCGAGGCCCAATGACGCAGCAACGCCGGATGCGCTTGCTGCAGATGAAAACCAATACGCCCTTCCTGCCAGCGCTTGCGCCATTGCTCGCTCATTATCTAGCCGCCTTGCTGCTTGTGATCACTCAAACGCTTATCCGTAGCGAATTAGAACCAGCGGTCACGCTTTTTACGCCGACGCGGCAAGTGTGGAACAATCAGGCCCACCAGCAAGCCCGCGCCCGCCACACCGCCGCCATACATAAAGTAGCGCATCAGAAGGTCTTCTTCCTGCGTTTCTAAGCGGGCCTGAAGCCCCCTTACCTGCTGGCGAGACGTTTCTGATTGGCTATCGAGCTCTTGATTGCTGGCTTCAAGCTCCGCAATCCTACGCTCACGCACGTCTAGCGTTTCAGTCATTGAAGAAACTCGCTGCTCCCAGGTGTCATTAATGCCATCGAGTTCAGCGGTTAATTCTTCTACCTGCGACTCTAACGCGGGCAACTGTTCGACCGCACTGGGGGTTTGCTGAAGCTCATCGCTCAACACCCAAACCGCATTGCCATCACCGTTGCGAACCCGCGTGTAATTGCCGCTGGTCTCCAGCACATCGACCTGTTCACCGGCATTAAGCGTACCAATAATGCGGTAGCCATCGGTCGGACCGCTACGCACGTAGGTGCTAAGCTCATCGGTTACCCACGCCTGATTATCAGACTGGGCAGTAGCATTAATACTCGCCACACTGAGCAAAACACCGGCCGCAGCGGCGTAATAATGAATACGAATTTTATTTACGTGCATGACATCATGTCCTAGTTAAAAACGCTGCGAGGCGGACGAAGCCAACAGCGCTTATCGCTTAACTTAGCGGTGCGCTTATCTTATACGCTTAACCTTCTCCGCGCGGTGGCAACGGAAAGGGACGGGGGAACTCTGCTACCCGCGCATCGGTTTTGACTGCTTTCAAAGGGCCTTCGCGCTCTACTTCATCGATGCGAACAATAGCATTCAACGGAAGATAACTTCGCTTAACGCCCTCGAAAGTTCGCTGTAGCTTCTCAGTCGTAGGATCAACCACTACACGGCTAGCATCGTCAAAGACAAACTCCTCGACTTCAATAAAGCCCCAGAGTTCGCTTTGAAAGATTTCTCTGACGTATAAATCCCATATTTCACCCTGCTGGTGAACCACTACACGGTAGATCGGCTTGGCCGCCATCTTGGCCTATTCCTCTTGCCACTTGTACATGAAGTTGAACCGCCTAGCTTACCATAGACACCCCTCTACGCCTTTAGCTATCCCAGCGTTAATGGTTTAGCGCGCCCCATTAGCCGAGCCTAGCTGCCTTCGTGTATGGTGATGCACGTAGTTTGGTAATTCTGTTCGTTAACCAAGTAGGAGCCATCAACATGCAAAAGGATCCAAATAAGGGCTATATCGCCCTGTTAGGCTGGAGCCTCAATGCGATTGAAGCGGCCGAAAATTTTGACCGTCGCTACATTGTCGTTGCACCTGATTGGGCTGAAGAGTATTGCCAACAACACAATATTCCCTACGTGCCCTGGAACTTTGAACGCCTCAATGATCGCTCCATTGAGATTGCCGAGACACTCAAAGAAAAAGGCGTTGATGTTGCCATTCCGCTCTACGAAGAAACCGTTGAGTGGGCGGGCGCTATCAACTCTTTGCTGCTTGATAATCCGCGCATTTACGGTCAGTCGCTACTGCTCCGCGATAAGGCACTCATGAAGCGCCGTGCACAGCTAGGCGGCATCCGCGTAGGTATCTTTGAAGAAGCCCACGACAAAGAAGACGTTGTGCGCTTTCTCAAGCGGGTTAACCAAACGCTGCTTAAGCTAGATGGTGACCCCAACGACCCGATTCACCTCAAGGCCTTTGATAAAGCGGGGTGCCTAGGCCACCGTGTTATTCGTACGCCGGATGAAGTAGATACCATCCCCGACGAAGAGTTCCCGGTGCTGATGGAATCACACCTGGACGGCTGGGAATTTGCTGTCGAAGCGTGGATTCATGATGGTAAAATCGCCTTCCTGAACATCTCTGAATACGTGACATTGGGCTATTCAGTGTTTGTGCCCGCGTCTCCAGAGCTTGAAAAATACCGAGAACAAATTACTCAACAAATCGAAAAGCTTATCAAAGCCTTTGATATTGAGTTTGGCTTGATCCATCCGGAATACTTTGTCACTAGCGACGGTGAAATGTACTTTGGCGAGGTTGCCTACCGTCCGCCGGGCTTCAAGGTATTTGAACTGCTTGAGCGGGTTTACGGCTTCAATGCCTATCAAGCCTCTATGCTGGTATTTGACCCGAAAAGCAGCAAAGAAGAAGTGGCAAACTTCTTCCCAAAAGAAGTGGTCGATGCCAATGGCTTTGCCGGTTGCTTTGGCGTTTACCCACGTCGCCGAGTGGTCAGCCGCCTGGAAATCCCGGAAGAAACGGAAGATCACCCGTACTTTGAGTCTCATGAGTTAACCTCACCGGTAGAAGAAACCGTGACCAAGCGCACCGCGTTTGGTACCCATTGGGGTCTGATCTACTTTAAAGGCGAGGACGCGCATACGATTCGCGATCTGCTAAAACGCCAAGAAGATCTCGACTTCTATGTATAATCCCTGCTAATGCTGGGATAAGGAGTCACCGTGAAGACAGATCAACTCGCGTCTTCTCAGGAAGATAGTAAGCTCAGTGCACTATTGAGCAAATTTGATGATGCTGTGCGCCTGCTTACGCAGGCGCCCGCGTTCTCAAAGCCCGCTAAGCTGCCGCGCGTACTCGACACTGCGCGGCGCGTGCTACTACAGGATGGCGGTTGTGATGCGCTAGAATCTCGCGCGAAAGCGTATGAGGATGCTGGCATATTCTTAGGCTCGGATTGGGAAACACCTCAATATTTAGTGCCTACGCTGACAACCTTCGCGCTAAAAAGCGCGGATGCCAATGTCCTCGTGATTGAGGCATTAAGCGAACTCAGGCTCCTCGCTGTGGCCAAGGGCGATGTCGAACATTCGCTCATTTCCAAAGAGAATGCCCACCATTATCTGACGCAAGTCATGGCCATCAATCTGTGGCTGCTTTTTTTGGCACCGAGCGAAGCGGAGCGCGAAACCCAAGGCCGGCTGGCCACTATTCCCCGCCAGCTTTTCCAGCATTTAGCCGACAGAATTGGCTACGAACACATCATTGATCAACTGATTGAAGAGATTTGGCGCATTTTGAAGCAGCGTCCGATCCAAGTTGATTCGATCAAACAGATGATTACCCAGATTGCACTGTGCCAGGCTAATCCTGCGATTGATCTTGGCATTAGCGGCCAAGGCGCCGATCGGCTGGTCAGTTCTCTCTATGGCACCACCCAAACCTGTCGCGAAGATCCCGGTGTCGACGTTTATCGCGAACGACTTGAACACATGGATCAAGCCGCTTTACAGGCTGAATCCACCGGCTTTGCCCGAGCGATGCATGATACCGGGCTAGTATCGCCTTACCATACCGTGCTGCTCAGACATTTGCTGGAAGAAGGCGACCACTTGCTTTCTGAAGCACTGGGCCTTTCATCTACCGGCCGCGACTGCCTGTTGTGTTACCGCGAACTGGTCCAGGCGCTGATTCGTGGCGGCGTTTATCCTGCTACGGCGCAGGCGGTCTATGGGCTTGCGTTAATGTTGGAGCGAGGCATTCTTTACCAGCCGCCGGTCGCGCCAGCAATGTGGCGCCAGCTGAACTTGCCGCTATCTGAGTGGGCGCAGTCTCGGCTTAACATCGCTTACGGCGACAGCGTTTCTCCTCGAGCGCGTCTCATTGAAGGCGTGCTGTGCATGCTGGGATTGCCGCTGGGGGTTGGCCAGGGTAATAACCCCACCTGCCAATCTGCCCGCGCACTTTCGATGTGGGCCTATAACGACCCCGACTATTTGCTACAGATGGTGGCGTGGGCAGCACGCGATGACGAAATCATTATGCATTTTGAGGGGCAGGCCATCTCATCAATGGAAAGCCTGTCTGGCGTTGCCACTGAGCTACCGATGGATCTCGATCCGGTGTCGCTGATTGTGGTGCCCCACCTGGATCGCATCTATGCAGAAATGGGTCGTCGTTGCATTGGCCGAGAAGGCGACCCTCACCGCTGGGTAAACCCTGAGTTCCACGGCTGGTGGTCGGGGCGTGGTTTTCGTATTAATGTCGATGTAGCGACGGGCCAGCTAATCGATGTGGATGATTTCGTGCGCCATTTCTACGCCTGCTATCATCCTTATTACAATGGCAATCAGCCGCTGATTCATCCGCAGCCTGCGGGTATTGCCATTACCGATAGCGCAGCGCGCTTCATCGGCTGGCATGCGATTACTATATTGCGTGCGTCTCTCGATCCTTCAGACGTCATGCGGATTTATTTCTATAACCCCAACAATGACAGTGGGCAGGACTGGGGTGACGGCGTTCTCGTCAGTACGTCTGGCAACGGTGAGCGCTTTGGCGAAGCATCGCTACCTTTTGAGCGCTTCGTCTCGCGGCTGTATATTTATCACTATGATCCTCTAGAGCGTGGTGAAATAGTCTCTGTGACGAGCGAGGAGCTTGAAAGCGTCAAACACTACCTACACCGTAGCTGGGGCGCTGCGCGCTTGCCGCCTACCGAACTCCAGGCAGACGCTGGACCAAATGCATCTTTAGCCCCCAATGCACCCTAGGCATGGGATAACCGAGCCGCTTAACGACACCCCATATACTCATGATACGACTTGATCAACTGTTGGTCAGCCTAGGGCTGGCCAACTCACGTACGCGCGCCCAACGACTTATTCGCCATGGCCGGGTCAGCCTAGCTAACAGTGGCAGAGTACTCACTAAAGTGTCTGAAAAATGGCCCGACACTACTCGCTTTATCGTTGAAGATGACCCCGAGGAGCGCTACGTATCCCGCGCAGGCTTGAAACTGGAAGGAGTGCTTACAGCGCTTGGCCTTCGCTTTGACGGCTGCGTTGTTTTGGATATTGGCCAGTCAACCGGTGGCTTTACTGACTGTGCGCTACGGTTCGGTGCTCGCCATGTCATTGGCGTGGAGGTCGGCCATGGCCAGCTTGCAGAACAGCTGCGTACTGATCCACGCGTTACCTGTCTGGAAGGCCTCAACGCACGGCACATGAGCAGCGCAACGCCGCTCATTCACGTTCTTGCGGACCAGCCAATACACGTTGCCATAATGGATGTTTCGTTCATATCCCAAACGCTAATTTTGCCCGAGGTTGCCGCGCTATTACCGCCTGACGGGCAGTTAATCTCACTGGTTAAGCCGCAGTTTGAGTTAAGCCCCGGCGCGTTGGACAAACGCGGCGTAGTGCGCGATGCGACACTTTTTGCCGATGTAGAGGCTAGCATTCGAAGCGCTTGTCACGACTGCGGGCTCACCATACGCCACTGGCAGGAGAGCCCTATCACCGGCAGCGACGGCAATCGCGAGTTTCTTTTACATGCAGCGACAGAAGCTTAGCTTGGATCAGGGCGTAGCACGTTTGAGGACGGCCGCGCTGCAGACTGTACCTTAACCGCATCGCCCTGATCTCGGTGTAACCATACATCCATCTGCTCAAACGCTACGCGAACATTCTCTTCACGGAATAGCTCATCTACCCGGCAGTTGACTTCATCGGCGGCAAACAGGCGGTCGACCAAGTCATTAACAAAAATACGCAGCTCAAAATTAAGGCTGTGCTGCCCGTAGTTTAAGCAAAACACCTGAGGCTCCGGGTCGGTTAACACTCGGTGGTTTTCATCGGCAGCCTGGCGCAGTAGTTGGTGCACCTTGGGCATATCCGAGCCGTGAGCCACGCCATAGGTGAGCACCACGCGCGTCACGTTATCCGACAACGACCAGTTAATCAGCTGGTCGGTTACAAATGTCTTATTGGGAATAATGATCTCTTTGCGATCAAAATCGGTAACCGTGGTCGCACGGATACGAATACGGCTGACAGTCCCATGTAGATTACCTATCGTGATGGTGTCGCCTATCCGTATTGGGCGCTCAAACAAAATGATAAGCCCAGAAATAAAGTTGGCGAAAATCTCCTGCAGGCCAAAGCCTAACCCCACACTCAATGCTGCCACGAGCCACTGCAGTTTATCCCAAGACACGCCGAGCGTGGCCAGCCCCATCACCACCCCAGTGCCCACAATGGTATAAGAGAGCAGCGAGCTAATTGCATAGGCGCTGCCCTGTTTCAACGACAGCCTGGATAGCACCATCACTTCCAGCAGACCGGGCAGGTTACGCGCCATAATAAAGGTAATAGCGACGACCAGCAGCGCAGTAAAGACGTCGGAGATTGACAGTACGCTGTCGACTAAATCACCCTCTTGAGACTCCCAAAGCGATACATGGTCTAAATAGCCAAGCACTGACAATAAATCTGCCCACACTAAATAGAGCAGCGCGCTGAAGCCAATCAGTACAATCAACTTAGAAAGCCGTAAGGATTGGCTGTTAATTTGCTCCATATCGAGCGGCGGCTCTTCGACTACCTCCAGCCCGCCTTCCGCACCCTCCTGCACCTGAGCACGACGGCGAGCCAACGCACGGCGATACGCGAGGCGTCGAGCAGCTACGGCCAAGCTTCTCACCAGCGTCGCTTCCACCACCACCCACAACCCCAGCAGATAAAGCGTAATGGCAAACCTGCCCACTAAGCGCAGCGCGGTATATTCGTACCCCCACACCACAAGGCCAAGCAGCATCAGCGGAACCGCTGCCATAGCAAGCCCCAGCAATAAGCGAAACAGCCGCACACCAAATACAGGGATATGCGCCAGAATTAACTGCGCTAGCCACCAGCTCATGGCTAATAAACCAAACGACAATAGCGCAAAAGCGACGGGGCGCAGTGCTAGCGGCGTTTCCATTTCATCCGACATCGTCGCAATCGCAATGACCGGCACCAGGGCAACGCCGAATCCTCCCAGAAGTTGACGCAACCGTGCGGTATATTGCGGCGACCAGGTAAAGTGGCGCTCTGCGACTCCATCCGCGACCAGCAGCCTGCGCACCCATGCCACCACGCCCCAACTTAAGGCCAACTGAAGCAACCCTGGCGCAACGCTAGTGGCTAAAGGCCCAGCCACTTCAAGCAGCCCAATGCCAATGCCGGCTAGCGCGAGCGGGCCCGGAAGAGCCAGCAGTGCATTAAACAGCACTGCTTTGGGAGTATGTAGCTGAGTGTCGCTTTTCAGCCGACCAATTTGCGAATGTATGTCGGCCAGGCGCGTTTTGATTTTGCGCCGCAAGCCCATTAGTACGATGCCAAGTAAGAAAATCGGCGCTCCCTTTAATACTTCCCAAGAAAGTCCCTGCCAGCGGGTAGGCAAAATAGCGCGCCACTCTCCTTCACTCCACTCTAACAACAAATTGTGAGGCAATTGCCGCAGCCAGCCAAAGTCCAGCGGGCGGCTATTGGCGACCCAGAAAAGCTGCTCATCAATCGTTTCGCGCAGCTCGCTGGTGGTAATAAGCAACTGCTGCTGATTCAGTTGAAGCTCAATCGCCGCGCTTAACAGGCTTCCATAGGATTGCTCTAACTGTTCAACCAGCTCACGGCGCGACTGATACAGTCGAGAAAGTGAGTCTACCAGCCCCGGGGTTGCCTCTATGCCCGCCTCTTCTAAGCGCATCTCGGCAAACTGTGCGCTCTGACGAAGCTGGTCTCGCTGACGTACCAAATCAAACTGCTTTAAACGTAGGTCCGCTATTTCATCCTGCAAGTCTCTCCGCACTGATAGCGGCGGTAGCGACTGGCGCTGTTCGCGCAGAATACGCGACAGCAGCTGACTACCGCGTATCGCATCAATCTGCTCATTGAGGCTGCGCTGCAGCTGTCGCACATGCTCTAGCTGGCGCTGGGCTTCTATGTTTTCGCGCACAATGCTGTTAGCACGATCCGTTGCGCGCAATAACTCTTGGCTTAAAGTTTGATTGGTTTGCTGTACTTGCAGCACCACTGGATGCCCGGCGGCAATTAACGGGTCATCTCGCGCGGCGTCAGCGATGGCCTGCTCAGAGGCCAGGCGTCGCTGCTGATCTATCACACCTTGCAGCATGCCCAACTGCTGTTCTTGGTAATCGATCTGCAGCATCAGTACATCGCGGCGCTGTTGAGCTAGCTCACGTAGCCGGCTATTAGCGCTTAGCTCTCGCTGATTAAAACTCACTTCACGATCGGCCAGTATTCGCTCAAGGCGCAGCTGAATCAGGGCCGCATCATTCAGTGCGGAAAGCTGTCGATCTGCTAACAAAGCCTCGCGCTCATCGTGCTGTCGGCGTAAACTCTCGGCGCGCTGAAGCGTTTCAGCAATATTTTGCTGAGCGCGCTCTGGGAGCGTCTGGGCAGCAAGTAGCTGTGAGTTCACTTCGGCTAACTGGCTTTGCAGTTGCTGAAGCTTGACCACTGCCTGCGTTTGCATTGTTTCTAGCTCATCTAGCGGCCGATCGCTTAAATTAGCCACTGAAAGCTGCTGCGAAGCTTCTTGAGCATCGCTTAAATCACGCTGTAAACTTGCCAGCAGCTCTGGGGCCTGCTCAACACGGGAGTCTAAGGCATTCAATCGCTCATCGACGGACACCAGCCTTTCGTACGCATCTAGTGCCGCCTCTAAGGCTTTTTTATCGCTGGCCTGCTGCTTCGTTAACGCTCCTTCATTTGATTCTAATTGAGCGAGCCTTGATGCCAATTCAGCTTGTTCGGGCACGCCATCCAGCGCATCGGCCTGAAGCGAGGCATAAGCTTGAGAAATAGCAGTGCTGCTGATGGCCAGCAGAAACAAACACGTTACTAACCATTTACCGGCGTATCTAACCACGTTACTTATGCCTCGTTGACATCGAAAGCTCCGCAAACACGGATAATTGCCCCATTGTCAGACGTTCTGATAGCTAGCGCAATCAGAGGTATTGACTTCACGATGTAGCGTGATAGAAACAACCTTGGCATTTGCCTCTTTTAATCATTTTGCGAGCCACCTTGATGGTCATCCGAAAACGGTCGTTGCGAAAACTTATTACGCTGCTCAGCCTCGCCACTGCTGTGAGCGCCGCGAGTGCAAATGCCTTTGCTGACTCACAGGCAGAAATTGAGGCGCGTATTAATGCCCTCAATACCGAGCTTTATGAGCTTCGTCAGCAGCTTCAGCAAGTAACAAGCCCCGAAGACGCAGCGCTTGGCTTACCGGTGGAGCCGCTGCCGCAGGAAGTGGCGCTGGAAGACTTAAGCGAGCGCCGTCTGCTTGAACAGGAATCGAGCCAAAACCCATTTTCGATCACAACGCACCGTACGAATTATCTGTTCCCGGTCAGCTATAACGCCAACCAGAACCGCGAAAATTTTCGCAATATTACTGAAGATGCTTCAGTGGATAGCGTGGAATTGAAATTCCAATTCAGCGCCAAGGTTAATCTCGCCGAGCAGGTATTTGGTAATTATGGTGATGTCTTTTTTGGCTACACTCAGCGCAGCTGGTGGCAGGCCTACAACACAGATGCCTCATCGCCCTTTCGGGAAACTAACTATGAGCCTGAAATATTCATCGACTTTAATAATGCCTGGAGTGCACTTGGTTGGGTGAACACCCTCAACCGCGTATCGTTTAACCATCAGTCTAATGGCCGCTCAGACCCGCTGTCCCGTAGCTGGAACCGGGTCTATCTGGAAAGCACCTTTCAGCGCGGTGACTGGGCCTTCACCGTGGCGCCGCACTGGCGGGTACCGGAGTCGCAAGAAGATGACGACAACCCGGACATCGAACGTTTTATGGGTTACGGCGACATCCGCCTAGCGAAACGTCTTAATAATAACCATGAAATGAGCGGCCTGCTGCGCGGCAATCCAAGCGCAGGCAACTATGGCACCCAAATTGATTATAGCTGGCCAGCGTTTAATACGCTGAGGGCGCATGTGCAGTATTACTACGGCTATGGTGAAAGCCTGATAGATTATGACAATCGCGTTCATCGCCTGAGTATTGGTTTTAGCTTAAATCCATTATTTAGTGCGACAGGGCTGAACCGATAGCAGCATTTACTTGTCTCTTACGATGTGGCTGCTATGCTTACAGCAGCCTTAATCATTCACTCGTCAAAGGAAAGACACCATGGCTAAACGTCAACTCCCCTTCTCTTCTCAGTCAGATCAACTTAAAGATGACCTGCGTCATTTGAGTGAAACGGTTGAAGAACTTATGAACGCGACGGCAAAGGACGCTAGCGGTGAGATGAACGACCTTCGCTCGCGTGCCGAGCGCCGCCTTAAAGATACTCGCGCTCGTTTGGAAGAACGCGGTGAGCGTATCTATGATGAAGCGCGTGATTCACTGAACCACCAAGCTGATGCTTGCGACCGTTACGTCCATGACAATCCTTGGACAAGCATTGGTATTGGCGCAGCGGCAGGCCTAGTTGTGGGTATGCTGCTCGGTCGTCGCTAATGGCCTTGGGTCCTACCCAACGCGTCTTCTCTGCCGCCAAACGCTTGCTGAACTCGCTGATTGCTAATAGCGAAACCCGCCTGCGTTTGGCGGTACTTGAATTAGAAGAAGAGCGTGCTCGCCTAGCAGTTCTGCTTCTTTTGGCAGGGGCAAGCTTGGTTCTGCTGTTATTAGGCATTGCCACCCTGACCGCACTGGTAGTCGTGCTATTTTGGGATACCTACCGCTTAACGGCTATTGCCGTTAGTGCCGCCGTTTTGATAGGCGCCAGCGTGCTATTTGCTGTTATTGCGATTCGCCAATCGAAGCGCCACTCGCTCTTGAAAGAAACGCTTAAACAGCTTACGGCTGATAGAGCATTGCTTGAGGAGCATGAGGATGAAACCATCCGCAAAAACAGCTAAGCCGTTAGTTCAGCCTTTAAGCCGCTCTCAGCGCAAGGCACAGCTACTTGCTGAGCTGGAACAACAGCGTGTGGACATCTTGATAGAAAGTGCATTTTTACAGCAGGCAACGTCACCGCTAGATAAAAGCTGGAAAAGCTTCAAACTTCCGCTTTATTTCATTGGTGGCGTTGCTGCGCTGAAGCTGGTACGCCACCCAGGGGGCGCTATGGCAGCAGGCAGGAAAGCGCTTGCGGGCTATATGCTCTTCAAAAAACTTAAACTATTAGCCAAAGTGGCGACTTAAAACGATAGCGAGCAGTTGATCGGCGTGAACCGCTGCCAATGCCTCGTGAATTGAATGAAAAACGAGGCCTTGGCACCGATTTTTATCATGCCATGGCTTTGGCGCAGTTAGTCTAGTCAGGTCCTAGCAAGATTGCCCACAGGCTACCCCACTGGCCCACGCCCACTGAAAGTTGTACCCCCCCAGTTCGCCCGTTACATCCAAAACTTCACCGATAAAACGCAGTTGAGGCAAGTCCTTAACTTCAAAGGTCTTTGACGACAGCTGATCGGTATTAATCCCCCCCATTGTCACCTCTGCAGTGCGCCACCCTTCGGTGCCAGATGGCTTTAGTTGCCAGGCATTTAACCTTTGCGCCCACGTATCCAAGGCCTGATTAGAATAGTGAGCCAAGGGCCGTGCAGCATCATCCTCGGGATACCACTCTAATAGTGCTTGGGCCAAGCGCTTAGGAAAGCGTTCGCCCAGCCATGTGGAAAGCTGACGTTTGGGCATATGCTGACGAGCATCACGCAGGGCACTAGCCGCATTTTCACTCGGGAGTAAATTAATACTGATGCCTTGCCCCGGCTGCCAAACACTGGATATCTGTAGTATGCCGGGGCCGGATAAGCCGCGGTGGGTAAATAACATGGGTTCTACAAAACAGCGATCACCGGCACTTACTGCCACCGATGCACTGACGCCTGAGAGCTGAGCCGCGCGGTCTTTCCATGTATCGCTGAGCGTAAAAGGCACTAGCCCAGGCCGCGTCGCTAAAACCTCTAAACCAAACTGGCGAGCTAAGTCATAGCCAAAGCCTGTCGCGCCCATGGTTGGAATCGAAAGCCCTCCGGTTGCCACCACTACCACGCCAGCATCAATCGCTCCCGCCGACGTGCTAAGCCGCATAGCGTCGCCTTTTCGCTCTACGGCGCTGATTTGAGTACTCAGCTGGATATCAACCCCTGCCCATTCGCACTCGGTTATCAGCGTGCGCACTATTTCTTTAGCCGAGACTGCGCAAAATAACTGGCCTGGTGTTTTCTCGACGTACTCCACTCCGTGTCGTTCTATCAACTCAACAAAGTGCTCAGGACGGTAACGTTGAAGCGCCGAAATGCAAAAGTATGGATTTAACGAGTAAAAGTGCTGTGGCGTAGTGCCAAGATTGGTAAAGTTGCAACGGCCGCCGCCGGACATCAAAATCTTTTTGCCCGCTTTATTCGCATGATCTAGTACTAAGGTACGTTTGCCGGCATAGCCCGCTTGAGCAGCACACATCAATCCAGCCGCTCCAGCACCGATAACGACAACGTCATAAATCATAAGAAACTGCTCATAAAAGGGCCACTTACTCTGTACAAACAAACATTCTAACAGGGTCAGGCCTTAAAATTATCGACTAACACTGAGATAACTATGCATTTTCCCTTTCGCCGACGGCTATTTTCGCGACTCATCCTAGTTACTCTCACTCTGTTGCTATCCAGTCTAACGTTTGCTCAATTACCGCCCTCAGTCATCGGCACGCGTGCGGTTATGACCACATGGTCTGATCCTTTAGAGGCGCTAGGAACGCTCAGTGCGGAGGAAAGCGTCGTGCTATCCACCACGGTGACTGAGATAGTGGCCCAGATCAATTTTGAAGACGGTGAGCAGGTTGAAGAGGGGCAGCTACTCATCCGCTTAGATGATACAGAAGAACAGGCTCAACTAAGATCCTCTCAGGCGTTGCGCGATGAAAGACGTAATGCCTCGAACCGCGCCTCTCAATTACAAGAACGTAACCTAGCAGCCAGAGCCGACGTTGAAGATAGCCAATCGCGGCTGCGCCAAGCAGAAGCCGATATTCAAGCCATAGAAGCCCGGCTGGCAAATTACCGGCTGCGCGCGCCCTTCAGCGGCCGCGTTGGATTTCGCAATATCAGCATCGGCGCGCTGGTAACACCAGGAATGGATTTGGTGACGCTCGATAAACTGGATGTAATGAAGCTCGACTTCAGTGTCCCAGAAGTGTTTCTTGGCCGAATCTCATCAGGCCTAATGCTACATACCGCTACCGCCACGTACCCTGACGACATCTTTAACGGTCAAATCGCCACTATTGGTACGCGCGTGGACCCGGTTACGCGTAGCGTTAATGTGCGCGCAGTACTCGACAATACCGATGGCCGGCTACGGCCGGGGATGTTAATGCAAGTCATTGTTCAGCAGCGGGTTCGCGACGCGGTAGTGATTCCTGAAGCCGCCATTGAGCCCAGCGGTGACCGACACTCAATCATGCTTATCGAGCAAAGCGAAGATAGCACGCGCCTCGCCAAGCGGATTGTTTCGATTGGCGAGAGACGCTATGGCGAAGTTGAAATTTTGGAAGGGTTAGCCGCCGGCGAACTCGTTGTGGTTCACGGACTGCAGTTGGCCCGCGATGGCCAGGAGGCACGTCTGCTTGGTATCGCTGACGACGAAACCAGCATTCGAGCGCTGCTAGAGGCCGACCGTTAATGCGATTATCGGATATTTCTGTTCAGCGTCCGGTACTGGCGATGGTGATCGCGGCACTCATTATTGCCTTTGGCTTAATGGCGCTTAACCGCCTACCGCTACAAGAATATCCGACCATTGATCCACCCGTGGTCACGATTGACACCCGCTACCCTGGCGCGTCCGCAAGCGTCGTTGAAACGCGCATTACCCAGGTGCTTGAAGACCGCATTGCCGGCGTGGAAGGCATTGATCTAATTACCTCACAAAGCGAGGATGGCCGCTCTCGGATTGAAATAGAATTCTCGTTAGACATGGATATCGATGCCGCCGCCAATGATATCCGCGACCGCATTTCCGGGGCGCTGCGCAACCTGCCCGATGACGCTGACAACCCTGAAGTCACCAAAGCCGACAGCAGCGAAGAAATCGTTGTGTGGATGAGCCTTTCTGGCGAAGACTACTCCATTACCGAGCTGACCGACTATGCGAACCGCTTCTTGGTCGATAGCCTTTCTGTGCAGCCAGGCGTGGCACGCGTTCGTGTCGGTGGCGGCAGCGACTACGCCATGCGCGTGTGGGTTAATCGCAATGCGCTGGCCGCGCGTGGATTAACGGTCAGTGATATTGAAGATTCACTACGGGCAGAAAATGTCGAACTGCCGGCGGGCTCGATTGAATCACAGGATCGTCAGTTTATTGTTCGCCTTCCACGCAGCTTTGCAAGTGCCGAAGACTTTCAGCGCCTCGCGCTCAATCAAGGTGACAATGGCTATCTTGTGCGCCTTGCTGACGTTGCCCGCGTTGAAGTTGGCGCCGTTGAAGACCGTACAGTATTCCGCTCCAACGGAGTCCCCATGGTAGGTCTTGGCATGATCATGCAATCGACAGCCAACGTCATTGAGCTATCTGATGCGGTAAAAATAGAGCTTGAACGCCTGCAAGGCACTCTGCCAGAAGGAATGTCGCTGAGTTTAGATTACGACGCTTCGCTGTTCGTCTCCGGTGCCATCGACCAGGTTGTCATGACGCTCTTTATAGCCATGGCCCTAGTTGTGGTCGTGATTTTTCTTTTTTTAGGTAATCTACGCACGACATTGGTGCCCGCCGTCACCGTACCTATTGCGGTTATTGGTGCGTTTACCGCCCTTGCCGCGATGAACTTCTCGATCAATCTACTCACCCTGCTTGCCCTGGTGCTGGCGATTGGCCTGATTGTGGATGATGCCATCGTGGTGCTTGAGAACATCAATCGTCGTATGCACGACTACGGTGAAACGCCCCTCGTCGCGGCCTTTCGCGGCACTCGGCAAATTGCCTTTGCGGTGATTGCCACCACTCTCGTGCTCGTCGCCGTTTTCGTTCCACTCAGCATGTTGCAAGGTGATATCGGGCGACTGTTTTCCGAATTTGCGCTGACCATGGCCGCGGCCGTCGTTATCTCAACGTTATTAGCGCTGACGCTAACGCCAATGATGGCTTCAAAGATTCTTAAGCCCGGCATGCACGATAGCCGTATTGGTAAGTCGGTACAGTGGCTGCTTAACGGCACGCAGCGCCGCTATCAAACATCCTTAGAGTGGATGCTTAGGATGCGCTGGCTGGTCGTGGCTATGTTTATCCTGCTGATTGCCGCCACCGCTTGGCTCGCCACGGCGCTGCCGAATGAATACACGCCACAGGAAGATCGCGGCAACTTCATCGTCTTAGTCAACGGGCCAGAAGGCGCTACCTTCAGCTACATGATGGATTACATGGACGAAATCGAGGCGCGTTTGGCCCCGCTGGTAGCCAGTGGTGAACTGGAGCGCGTGGTAGTTCGTGCCCCACGCGGCTACGGCAATATTGAGAACTTCAATAGCGGCTTTATTATTGTCAACATGGCCGACTGGGGAAGTCGCCGCAGTGCGTGGGAAATTATGGCCGAGGTGCGCCAAACCCTCAGCACGCTGCCGGGCGTACAGGCCTTCCCAGTCATGCGCCAAGGCTTTGGGCAGCGCACTCAAAAACCGGTGCAGTTTGTGCTGGGAGGCGGTACTTACGAACAGCTTGCCCGCTGGCGCGATACGCTGATCAACCACGTGCGTGAAAACAATCCGAACTTAATGGCGCTAGAGAGCAATTACAACGAAACACAGCCTCAGCTGCGCGTGGATATTAATTACCAGCGAGCCGCTGCGCTAGGCGTAACGGTCACTGAAATAGGCCGAACGCTAGAAGTATTGTTGGGTGGGCGCAATGTCACACGCTACGTTGACAATGGTGAAGAGTACGATGTGATCTTAGAGGGTGATCGCAGCAGCCAAAACAGCCCACGCGCGCTGGACAACATTCAGGTGCGCTCGGCACGCACAGGCGCACTCATCCCGCTGGCCAGCCTTGTCACGCTCTCTGACTTTGCGGGCGCCAGCACGTTGAATCGCTTTGACCGCATTAGATCAATCACCATTGAAGCCAACCTAGCCGACGGGTATCCCCTGGGTGAAGCGTTAGCGTACCTGGAAGAAAGCGCTGCTGAGCTGCTGCCAGTCGAGGCGCAAACTAATGTGGCAGGCGCCTCACGCGACTTCCAACAGGCCAGTGGCGCCACTGCCTTCCTGTTGATACTCGGTGCGCTGGTGGTCTTTTTAGTGCTAGCGGCGCAGTTTGAAAGCCTTATTCACCCCTTTGTAATCATGCTCACGGTGCCATTAGCCATGAGTGGCGCTTTGCTTGCCCTACTGCTAAGCGGGCAGTCGTTGAATATTTACAGCCAGGTGGGGCTAGTACTACTGATTGGTTTGGCAGCTAAGAACGGTATTTTAATTGTCGAGTTTGCCAACCAGCTGCGCGATGAAGGCCATGCGTTTAGAGCGGCGTTAATTGAAGCTTCCGTGACGCGCCTGAGGCCTATTTTGATGACCGCGGTGACTACAATGGCCGGCGCTATTCCGCTGATAATTTCAACCGGGCCGGGCGCAGAATCGCGCCTTGTTATTGGCACCGTGATCATGGCCGGCGTGGGCTCTGCTACGCTGTTTACACTCTTTGTCGTTCCCGTAGCTTATGACCTGCTGGCACGCTATACAGGCTCACCTGGGGCAGTCAAACGCCAGCTCGAGGATGAGATCGCCGGCGCATCGAACACCCTGAACTCAACCAGCCAGTTACAAAGCGAGCCGCCGGAGCGTTAACAGGCGTCGAAAAAAGGGCGTCCCTTAACGGAACGCCCTTAATGCTAAGCACTTCAAGACTGAGGCACTTCAAAACTGCTGGCACTTCAAGCCTAGTGGTGCTTCAAATCTGATGTCACTTCAAGCCTGGCGGTTATTCACACTCACCGACGTGCTCGCCTTCAATGACCGTATTCATGCTCAGCTCACCCATTGGAGACTGAGTAAGGATATCGACGCTGCCTTCAATGAGTTCGCCCATAAAACGCATTTCGCCGTCGATCGTCGCTTCACCGCCTTCTGCACGGCATACCATGCTATACGTTAGGCCATCCGCGGTCATATTCTCGTCAAGTAACTCACAGCCTTCTTCTTCTTCGATAAAGCCAAACTCTGAGCCTTCAAGCTCTTCTTGAGTAATGCACTGACGCTCGGTTTCCGTTTGATCCGGAATGTCCATTTCGCCACTAATACTGGTGGTGCTCACAAATTCCCACTCACCAGGCTTCACGTTGGGGGTCTCAGCCAACGCGACCATCGGAAAGGCCACCAGGGCCGCTACTGCCATGTTACGTAACATCATCGCTACTCTCACTGCGTTGCTTTAGGAACCTGCGAATATCCTACCTGATTCCATTCGTCGATGCCTCACCTAGCCATCAGACTGCTACACTTAAGCATTTTGATACACCCGCTTAAAAGGTAGTTAACGATGCATGACGACGCCCTGATTAATTATGATTTCCACTGCCCTTACTGCGATTCACCGCTGACCTTCGTCATTGATGTCTCTCAGGGTAGCCACGACACCTGGGAAGATTGTCATCAGTGCTGCTCGCCTATCCAGCTGCAGATTATCGTCTCCCCTATGAATGGCGAACTTGAAAGCGTCGTAGCGGGCCGCGATGACGACGTTATGTAATGATAGCTAAGCCGTATCGCCCTGCTTAACGGCCAGTTTGCGTTTAGTTTCACTGCGCCGCATAAAGAACCACGCTAATAAGGTCGCAAGCGACACTACCAAAATAATCAGCGTCGCCAGCGCGTTAATCTTCGGCGACACGCCTAGACGCACCGATGAAAACACCACCATCGGTAGCGTGTTTGCCCCAGGGCCCGAGACAAAGCTGGCAATTACCAAATCATCGAGCGACAGCGTAAAGGCCAATAGCCAGCCTGCAGCCAGCGCTGGCGAAATAATCGGCAGCGTGATGAAAAAAAACGTTTTCAACGGCGGTGAGCCTAAATCCATGGCGGCTTCTTCAATTGAACGATCCACTTCTCGCAGCCGAGCAGCGACCACTACTGCCACATAGGCACTGCAAAAGGTCGTATGGGCAATCCAGATAGTCGCCATACCCCGATCGGCAGGCCACCCGGTAATCTGCGCCATTTGCACGAACAGCAACAGCAACGACAGGCCGGTAATCACTTCCGGCATGACCAGAGGCGCGGTGACCATACTGGAAAGCGCCGTTTTACCTCTAAAGTGCCCATAGCGCGTCATTACAAAGGCCGCTACGGTGCCCAGGCAAACCGCCATGCTCGCCGCGAAAAAGGCGATTTTCAGGCTTGTCCACACGGCCGATAAAATCTGCTGGTCCCGGAACAGCTCGCCATACCATTTCGTTGAAAAGCCAGACCATACCGTGACTAGCTTGGATTCATTAAATGAATAGACAACCAGCACCACCATCGGCAGATAAAGAAACAGCAGCCCAAGCACTAACATGACCGTCGAAAAATTAATTCGCCGCACAAACCTCATTCTTGATAACTCATTATTCATCACTCATTATTCAAACATCCACTATTCAAGTTCGCGCGACTGATAGCGATGGAACCAGACGATTGGCACCAACAGCAGCAATAACATGACAATGGCTAACGCCGAAGCGACAGGCCAATCACGATTAAGGAAAAACTCCTCCCAAAGCACCTTACCAATCATTAACGTATCGGGGCCGCCAAGCAGCTCAGGAATGACAAACTCCCCTACTGCCGGTATAAACACCAGCATTGAGCCTGCCACAATACCGCCCATCGAAAGCGGCAGGGTCACTTTGATGAAGGTATTCAGCTTACGCGAACCAAGGTCGGCGGCGGCTTCAAGCAGCGAGTTATCCATCCGCGTGAGATGGGCATACAGTGGCAACACCATAAACGGCAGGTAGGCATACACAATGCCGATAGTGACCGCAAACTGGGTATTCATCATGCGCAATGGCGATTCTATGAGCCCAAGTCCCATCAGCAAATTATTAATGAGACCGCTGTTACTTAAAATACCCATCCAGGCATAGACGCGAATCAAAAATGAGGTCCATGACGGTAGCATCACAAGCAGCAATAAAAGCAGTTGCCAGCGTGCTGGCGCCCGCGACATTGCATAGGCCATCGGATAGCCAATCAGCAAGCAGGCGGCAGTGGATATAAAAGCGGTTTTTACTGAGCCCCAATAAGCAGCGATATACAGCGAATCGGAGAGCAGAAAAATATAATTGCCCACATTCAGAAATACATGCAGGGTTTGATCAGCATATTCCAGTAACGGGCCATAAGGTGGAATGGCTACCGCCGCGTCGGAAAGACTGATTTTGAGCACCAGCGCAAAAGGCAGCAAGAAAAACAGTGCCAACCAAACTAGCGGCAACGCAATCACCGCCCGACGCCCCAGCTGCCAGCGTTTGAGCAGCGCTGAAGAACGAGATGGCTTCATTTAAGGCAATTTCCTCGCAGTAAAAAGTGCACCCATCTAACGGTTCAACACAATGATACTGTGGTCTTCCCAGTAGACATACACGCGGTCTTCCCAGGTAGGCCGATCACCACGACGCTCGGTATTAGCCATACTGACCTTAATCATCTGGCCGGAAGGTGTGCGCACGTAATACAGCGAGAACCCACCTAGGTAAGCAATATCGTCAACCCTACCTTCTGCCCAGTTATATTCCGTCGTAGGCTTTTCACGCGTTAACCAAATTTTTTCAGGGCGCAGTGCAACCCACACTCGCCGGTCCATCGCCTGGGTGGTAATACCATGGTCGATATAAATAGGCCGCTCGAGCGCGGGGGCAGTAATTCGGCAATGATCAGCGGCATCTTCGATGATCTCGCCTTCAAAGACATTCACCGTGCCGACGAACTCAGCCACCATGCGGCTAACCGGACTTTCATAAATATCCACCGGAGAGCCCACTTGCTCAATCCAACCATCGGCCATAATCGCTACGCGATCCGCCATGGTCATCGCCTCTTCTTGATCGTGAGTCACCATAATGCAGGTAACGCCTACCTGCTCGATGATCTCGACGACCTCTAGCTGCATCTCAGTGCGCAGCTTTTTATCCAGTGCGCCCATGGGCTCATCTAGCAATAAAATTTTGGGCCGCTTAGCCAGCGAGCGCGCCAACGCCACTCGCTGACGCTGACCGCCCGACAAATGGTGTGGCTTGCGCTTGGCAAAGCGCTCCATATGCACCAGCTTGAGCATTTGCGCTACGCGGACATCAATATCCGCTTTAGAAAGTTTGTCCTGCTTCAAACCAAAAGCGATGTTTTGCGCTACCGTCATATGCGGAAACAGTGCATAAGACTGAAACATCATGTTAATAGGCCGCTTATGCGGCGGCATCGCGGTGATATTGTCACCGTCTAATAAAATGCGGCCTTCGGTAGGTGTCTCAAACCCCGCGAGCATTCGCAGCAGAGTAGATTTACCCGACCCGGAACCACCTAGTAGCGCGAAAATTTCGCCGCGCTTAACCTGCAAGTTGACATCATCCACCGCCAGCGCATCATCAAATCGCTTGCTTAAGCGTTTGACTTCCAGCACAACATCTTCAGCAAACCGCGGGGTCTTGCCCTGGGCGCGTGGTGCAGTCGTGCTGATAGGTGGCGTGGATGAAGCCTCGTTCGACAGGGGCGTAGTGACCATTCGCCACTCCCATCAAAAAGCCCGAAAACCCGAGCGTTTAAAGACAAACAGCGAGACAAGCACGATGCTTGTCTCGCCGCCAGACGATGCAATTATTAATGCCCTGATTTAACGCGATTCCAGGTGCGTGTCAGGACGCGCTGAACGTTTTGCGGCTTTTCCAAGGGTACAAATGAATTCTGTAACACCTCGGCTTCCGGGTAGATAGCAGGATCATTAATGATCTCGTCAGAGAGATAGTCATTCGCCGCCAAGTTTGGATTGGCGTAGCGAACGTATTCAGTAATTTCAGCCGCTATCTCGGGGTCAAGAATAAAATTGATAAATGCGTGCGCGTTCTCAGCATTGGGTGCGTCAGCAGGGATCGCCATCATGTCAAACCACAGCTCAGAGCCTTCCTTGGGAATGCTATAAGCGACAGTGAAATCACGCCCCGCCTCTTGTGCGCGCTCGGCGGCCTGAAAGATATCGCCCGAATAACCGGCCGCAACGCAAATATCGCCATTCGCTAGATCGGCAATGTAACGTGAGGAATGAAAGTAGGTAATGTCGTCGCGAATGCCGGTTATCACCTCACCTGCGGCTTCTAGATCGTCGCTATCATTACTTTGTGGGTCGAGCCCCAGGTAGGACAGCGCTGCTGGCAGCATTTCTATACCAGAATCCATTAGCGAGATACCGCAGCCCGCAGCGCTCAGCGCACCGGTAATTTCTGGATCAAACAGAAGCGCCCAGCTGTCGACAGGGGCGTCTTCGCCAAGAATTTCTTCGATACGATCGGCGTTATAGCCGATACCGTTGGTTCCCCACATATAAGGGACTGCATACTCATTCGTTCCGTCGATGTGTTCCAGATTAGCCATCAAATCTGGATCAAGGTTGCCAAGGTTGCTCAACAACTCATGGTCAAGGGGCTGATAAACGCCCGCACTCAACTGACGCGTGAAATATTGGCTAGAAGGCACGACCACATCATAGCCAGAACGGCCGGCAAGCAAGGCGGCATCAAGCGTTTCGTTGCTATCGTAAACATCATAGGTCACGTCAATGCCGGTGCGCTCAGTAAATTTTTCAAGCGTTTCCGGAGCAATGTAATCTGACCAGTTAAACACCCGCACCTCATTGGCGTAGGTAGTGCTAGCCGCTGCGGCGAACGAAATAGCCGCAACGGCCGCGGAAAGTTTGTGAATGTTCCCCATATTACTGCTCCTATTATCTATATCTAGCTACGCGATCTTTTCAACACGGTTCTAAGCGATTATTGTGCCACGTATTCCCGGTGGCGAGCTGTCTGCCACTCAAACAGCGTAGGCCATCATACTAGCCGTGCGAATTTTGCGGTGCGTGAGCCCCTATCGCAAGACAATGTGAAAAATTCTTGTATTCCGCACCATCGGCCCCACTTAACAGCAGTGCGGCGACGCCGGCCAGCCCGCCAATAGCTAAATACTATCAAACGAATGGCTATTCTTAATTTTATTCATTATCCGTTAGCCCTTAGTATTATCATCACTTCTTAACCCTTTGTTCATCAATCACGGAGATTACCCGAATGTCTTTAATCAACACTGAAGTTAAGCCATTTAAAGCAACAGCTTATGTTAACGGTGAATTTGTCGATGTTACTGAAACCGACATACAAGGTCAGTGGTCTATCTTTTTCTTCTACCCAGCTGATTTCACCTTTGTATGCCCAACTGAGCTTGGTGACCTAGCCGATCACTACGCTGAGTTTAAAAAACTGGGCGTTGAAATCTACAGTGTTTCTACTGATACCCACTTCACGCACAAAGCATGGCACGACAGCTCTGACACCATCGGCAAGCTGCAGTACCCCATGATCGCTGATCCGACGCTGCGCATTTCACGCAACTTTGAAGTCCTGATCGAAGACGCTGGTCTTGCCGAGCGCGGTACCTTTGTTGTCGATCCTGACGGCAAAATCCAGATTGTCGAAATCAATGCTGGCAACATCGGCCGTAATGCTGAAGAGCTACTGCGTAAAGTGAAAGCGGCTCAGTACGTTCGCGCTAACCCGAACGAAGTTTGCCCGGCTAAATGGAAAGAAGGCGAAGAAACGCTGGCGCCTTCTTTGGATCTGGTAGGCAAAATCTAAACCGCCTATCGATCTAACCGGCCGCCAAGCATAGCTTTGGCGGCTAGTGATACCTCAGCACCCGGGTCCTGCCCGGGTGTTCTGTTTTTACTCAGAGTACTGCGAGGAAGCTACTGTCATGCTGGACGCCAATTTAAAATCCCAGTTGAAAACGTATCTGGAGAAAGTGACTCAGCCGTTCGAGATCGTTGCGTCCCTCGATGACGGTGCCAAGTCACAAGAACTGCTGGGTCTGCTGCAAGATATCAGCAGCCTAAGCGATAAGATTACTCTGCACAGCGACGGACAAGATGCCCGCACGCCGTCGTTTGCAATTAACCGCCCAGGCGAAGACACCGGCGTAGTTTTCGCAGGCATCCCGATGGGCCACGAATTTACCTCGCTGGTTCTCGCGCTGCTGCAAGTAGGCGGCCATCCGCCTAAAACCTCTGACAAACTGCTGGATCAAATCAGGGCACTCGACGGCGAAATGCTGTTTGAGACCTATTACTCACTTTCCTGCCAGAACTGCCCAGACGTTGTTCAGGCGCTTAATCTCATGGCCATCTTTAATCCCAACGTCCGTCACGTTGCGATTGACGGCGCGCTGTTTCAGGATGAAGTTGAGTCTCGTGAAATCATGTCGGTGCCGAGCGTGTATTTGAACGGCAAGCCGTTTGATCAGGGCCGCATGACGCTTGAGCAGATTTTAGCCAAGGTCGACACCGGCGCGGCTGAGCGCGATGCCAAAAAGCTCAGCGAAAAAGCGGCCTTTGACACGCTCGTGATTGGCGGTGGCCCCGCGGGTGCGGCGGCAGCGATCTATTCAGCCCGTAAAGGCATTAACACCGGCATAGCCGCGGGACGCTTTGGCGGTCAGGTGGCCGATACCATGGGGATTGAAAACTTCATCTCCGTTTCGCATACCGAAGGCCCTAAGCTTGTCAGCGCGCTTGAAGAGCACGTAAAAGATTATGAAGTCGATATCATGAATCTGCAGCTCGCCACTAGCTTTAAAGCAGCTGAGGCTCAAGGCGGCCTGCATGAAGTGTCGTTTGATTCCGGCGCGACACTTAAGAGTAAAACGCTCGTGCTCGCGACCGGTGCTCGTTGGCGCGAAATGAACGTTCCCGGCGAGCAGCAGTACCGTAACAAAGGCGTTGCCTACTGCCCTCACTGCGATGGCCCGCTGTTCAAAGGCAAACGCGTTGCCGTTATTGGCGGCGGCAACTCTGGCGTTGAAGCCGCTATCGACTTAGCGGGAATCGTCGGCCACGTGACACTGATCGAGTTTATGGGCGAGATGCGCGCCGATGCAGTGCTGCAGAAAAAGCTTAAGAGCCTGACCAACGTCGATATTATTCTTAATGCACAGAGTACTGAAGTCACTGGCGACGGCAGCCGGGTCAACGGTTTGATCTACAAAGATCGTACCAACGATGAAAGCAAATCCATCGCGTTGGAAGGTATTTTTGTACAAATTGGACTGGTGCCCAATACCGAATGGCTTAAAGGCTCGCCGATTGAAATGACGCCACGCGGGGAGATCATCGTCGATGCACACGGCATGACGTCGGTACCCGGCGTCTTCGCCGCTGGCGATGTTACCACCGTGCCCTACAAGCAAATCATTATTGCCATGGGTGAAGGCGCTAAAGCATCGCTCGGCGCGTTTGACTATCTCATTCGTAATTAACGATTGAGAAATCCAAAAAAAGCCCGCTGGGTTGAACTACTGTTGAGGGTCAGCTCAACGTCAGCGGGCTTTCTTATGATCGTCAGCAGCAGTTACGGCGTCGTCGGTATTTCTCCTAGCACCTCAGGAATGGTCATCTTGACATAGCGCCCTGGTGCCGGCTCGATGATGGAAAGTGCGCCATCGCCAGGTTGGCGCACAGGTACCATTTTCTCGCTGTCGGCATAGCCATTGTCAGTCATCCACGCCTGCCAATGAGGCCACCATGAGCCCTCATGCTCACTAGCGCTTTCCAGCCACGCTTCATGGTTTTCCGGCAATGCATCGTTGGTCCAGTATCCATACTTGTTCTTACTGGGCGGATTAACAATACCCGCAATATGCCCTGAACCGCCGAGCACAAAGGTTGCCGGCCCCTTGGGCAGCAATGCCCCGTAGTAGGTGCTGTTCCATTTAGCGATATGGTCTTCTTTAGTCGATACAAAATAGCTGGGCGTTGATATTTTGCGCAGATCAATCTTCACGCCATCTAATTCAATGCCGTTTGGTTCAACCAAGCGGTTCTCCAAATACATATGACGCAAGTACCATGCATGGGTACCTGCAGCCAAATTGGTGCCATCGGTATTCCAGTAAAGCAGATCAAAAGCGGCAGGCGTTTCACCCTTCAAATAGTTACTGATGTAGAACGACCAAAACAAATCATTTTCACGCAGTAAATTAAAGGTATAGGCCATTGAACGGCCGTCCAAGTAGCCTTTCAGCTGCAGCGTTTGCTCAATACCTTCAACCACACGCTCGTTGAGAAAGACGCCGATATCGCCAGGATCGCGAAAGTCCTGCAGCGTTGCCATATAGGTCACCGACTTCACTTTCCGCCCACGCCGAGTACTCGTAAGGTAAGCCACCGTTGAAGCCGTTAGCGTACCGCCAACACAATAGCTAAGTAGGTTCACCGACTTCTCGCCACAAGCCTGCTCAATGGCATCCATCGCACTAATGGGCCCCATCTGCATATAGTCGGCCCACGTGATATCACGCTGCTCAGGGCCAGGATTACGCCAGGAAATCAAGAACACTGTATGCCCTTGCCCTACTAGCCACTTGACCATGGAGTTATCGTCACGCAGATCAAGAATGTAATACTTATTGATCCACGGTGGCACCATCAGCAGCGGCGTTTTAAACGTTTTCTCTGTGGTTGGGGTGTACTGAATTAATTGGATTAATTCATTTTCATACACCACCGCACCAGGCGTCACTGCAATGTTGTGACCCACACCAAAAGCGCCGCGGTCCGTCATGCGGACATTGATTCCCTCGGCGGAGTTGGCCAAATCTTCACGTAAACTCGCTAAGCCATCAACCAAGTTCTGGCCGCGCGTTTCCAGCGTTTTACGCATGACCTCGGGATTAGTGGTCATAAAATTCGTCGGCGCCATCGCGTTCACCAACTGGCGCGCGTAAAACATCAAGTTGCGCTTATGGGTTTCATCCAAGCCGCCCAAGCTTTCAACCAGCTCTTCAACGACCTGCGAAAACAGTAAATACTGCTGCATGATCGCCATGTAATACGGCTCGTGGGTCCACGCACTGTCTTTAAAGCGACGATCATTTTTCGCAGGGGTTATCAGTGGTGAGACTTGTTCGCCGGCCATGCCTCGCATCGCCTGCTGACACAACAGCCACTGGTCTTGTAGTAAACGTGTTTGGGTTTCAAGCAACAGAGTAGGATTTTGCATCAGCGACTGCGCCCCAGCCTCAAAGCTTTCACGCATATCGGCATAGATAGAGTCGGCAGCTTCGCTGGGTGCAATACGGGAAAGTAAGTCCTGCATCAGTCCCTGATACTGGTCGCTAATATCGCTAAGCTGGATAGTCCAAGCATCGGCTTCCGCTTGAGAAAGCCCTTCAGAGAGTTTTAGAGATATAGCCTGAAACGGATTCTGCCACGCTGACTGCATACTTACTCTCCCTACGCCTACTCTCAGGCGCACCAAACGCTGTCGACCGGCGAGGCCATAAATCAGGATGATAAAAGCATCGCGGCGCCCTAAGGCGCCGCGATGGTGATCTCACTCAGCTTTTACGCGACGCCTGACTAGAGGCTTTGGCCGATTGCGCGCCTTTAGTCGCAGCCTTGGCTTGCCCGGACATTTGCTGCCCGGCTTCGCTAAACATCTTCTCCACTTCAGATTTGAACTGCTGGCTCATCTCGCTCATTGCCCGCGCGTCTTCCTGCATCTGCTGGGACACTTCGTTCATCATTTCTGCTTGCTTAGTACTAAAATCGCGCAGGCCTTCGGCATCTTTGATTTCAGTAGCGCTGCGCATACGCTCGGTGCCCATTTGGCTATAGCGTTGCATTGCTTCCAACTGATACTGGGTCATTTTTTCCATATTGTTGAGCATCAGCGAATTGATTTTGCGCATAGGCTCAAACATTTGACGCGTTTGGGCGTTAAAGGCGTCCGTCATATTATCTTGCATAGTGTCTGCTCCTCTCGATGGATCCCTGGCATGAGCCTTAGGCTACACATGTAAAACGCCTGGAGTGACTCATGGTGACGTAGCATTGCTGCACTGAAAAACGCACTGCAAAAACGCACTGCAAAAACGAGTAGCCGCTGACATACGGGGTTGCAAACTACTCTAGAAAGTATCCTTACCTTCTAACCTTTCGCTCGAGATCGCGAAGAAGCGGTTGTTTTCGCCTTCGCGCCCTTCGCGCTTGAACTGCCTGAGTCCGGCGCTCCTGCCGACGATGTGTCTTTACGCGATGCACCTGGGCTGGCCTCTTCATCCGCAGTAGAAGAATCATCAGACCCAGCAGCATTACCCGCTTGACGCAGCATATCCAGCATCATTTGCTGGTAGGTGCCGAAGTTCGCTAAACCTTGGGAAAGCCCCTTGGAGAGTCCTTCTGAAAGCCCTTGCTGCATCATCGGCTGTTGTAAGAAAGGCCGCATAAGGCTCATAGGGTCATAGCCTTCAACACCGGATTCCATTTGCCGCTGAATATTTTCTAGCAGATGCTTTTGGAATTCCTCTACATCAGGCAGCCCCAGTGATTGGCGAAACTCATCAGGGGTAAGATCAAACTCAACGTTAATCTTCATAGGCGGCTCCTGCCAAGTTTTACCGGCACTCACTTTTTCGATACTAATTTCACCGACACCGGGGTTTTGTCTGAGTGTAGCAGCGATAAGCCAACTTCACCGGGACTTTAAAGCTGCTTTAAACGTGGTGTATCAACGCTAACGTCACCATTTTGGCCTCGCTGGCGCAACCAGTGGTCCAACAGCGTTATGGCCATCATCGCTTCAGCAATAGGCGTCGCGCGAATACCCACGCAGGGGTCGTGTCGCCCTTTTGTGATCACGTCGACCGCTTGACCATGCACATCAATAGAGCGGCCCGGGGTGGTAATGCTCGACGTCGGTTTTAGCGCCAACCGCGCAACGATTGGTTGGCCGCTGGAAATACCGCCAAGCACGCCGCCTGCATGATTAGACAGAAACCCTTCGGGCGTCATCTCATCGCGATGTTCGCTGCCGCGCTGGGCAATACACCCAAAGCCTGCACCGATTTCAATGCCCTTTACAGCATTGATACTCATCAGGCCATGCGCAAGCTCAGCGTCCAGGCGGTCAAATACCGGCTCACCCAGCCCCACGGGAACACCTTCAGCAATCACGGTAATTTCAGCGCCCACTGAGTCTTGATCACGCCGCAGTTGATCCATATAGGCTTCAAGCTCGGCTACGCGCTCCGGGTCAGGGCAGAAAAAAGCATTTTGCGCTACCGATTCCCACTGTTTGAAGTCAATTTTGATCGGCCCTAGCTGACTCATATAGCCACGAATCTGTACACCTTGAGCCGCCAAATATTTCTTGGCGATGGCCCCAGCGGCTACCCGCATAGCAGTTTCTCGTGCGCTGGAGCGCCCGCCGCCCCGATAGTCTCGGTGGCCATATTTATGATGATAGGTGTAGTCCGCATGCGCGGGCCGGAACTGATCTTTAATTTTCGAGTAATCGTTAGATCGCTGATCGGTGTTTTCAATCAGTAAACCAATCGACGTGCCGGTCGTTTTACCTTCAAAAACGCCTGACAGAATCCGCACCTGATCCGGCTCTTTGCGCTGGGTCGTATGTCGCGAGCTTCCCGGCCTGCGGCGATCCAAGTCGTGCTGCAGGTCCGCCTCGCAAAGCGGAAGCCCTGGCGGGCAGCCATCAACGATTGCGCCAAGCGCGGTGCCGTGGCTTTCACCAAAGGTTGTGACACTGAATAATTTGCCAAACGTATTGCCAGACATGGCCGTTAATTCCTTACACGAAAGACGCCGCATGGGCGTCGAGTTCAGCGGCGCTCAGGACAAACACGCCCTGGCCGCCACGCTCGAATTCAAGCCACAAAAAAGGAACATCCGGAAATGCTGCTTTCACATGGCAATCTGAGTTACCAACCTCAACGATCAGCCAGCCCTCATCGGTCAAATGTTGCCGCGCTTCACGCAGTATACGCCGCACAATATCCAAACCGTCACTACCGGCACCCAGTGCCAATGACGGCTCATGGCGGAACTCAGCGGGCATCAACGCAAGATCACGCGCATCCACGTAGGGCGGGTTAGAGACAATCAAATCAAAGCGCTGGCCTTCCAGGCTATTAAAGACATCCGACTCCAGCGCGCGCACGCGATTGCCCACATCGTGGCGGGTAATATTTTGCCGCGACACGGCTAAGGCATCTTGGCTAATATCCGCCAGCGCTACTTCGCAGGTGGGCAAATACAGCGCCGTGGCAATACCAATACACCCAGAGCCCGTGCATAGGTCTAGCACCTTAGCGGGAGGCTCTTCTGGAAACCAAGCCGCAAAGCCATCTTCAATGAGTTCGGCAATCGGTGAACGTGGAATCAGCACGCGCTCATCAACGTGAAACGGATGGCCGGCAAAAAAACTTTCACCCAGCAAATAGGGCAGCGGCCGACGCGTGGTAATACGTTCGCGCGCTAAGCCAATGATACGCAGGCGCTCAATGGGCAGCAGTCGCGCCTCTAATACCCCGGGGTCAACGCTCCACGGCAGATGCAAAGCGCCCAAACAAAGCGCAACGGCCTCGTCCCAGGCGGAGTCGGTACCATGGCCATAATGCAAACCGGCCAGATAAAACTCGCTGGATACCCAGCGTAAATAGTCACGTAGTGTGAAGAGTTCGCTCACCAGCGCCGACTCTGGCAGGGAAAGGGTTGAGTGAGAATGCTCAGCGTTGAGATGCGTGGTCACAGCGACTCCTGGGTTAACGATAATCTTGAATGCAGCCAGGCCATGCCTGATAACGCTTTATCCACATGACGAATAAAAGATTGTACCTTTCACGCCGCCAGGTTCACAGCAACGCTCAGCCCGCTATACTGTGCCTCTTTACGCTGACTTACCGTTTTGACACCTATTTTTCATACCTGAGCCTGCCATGACGCGACGCCGCCACCTTCCCAATGATGATGATATCAGTGCCTTCCGTGAAGCGTTAACAGAGGCGGGCGTACGCCGTATCGCGACCAATCAGGCCGATCCAGGCAAACCTAAACAAGATGGAAAGGCACATGAGGCGCGCCGCCACGCGGCGGTGCAAAGCGATGCTAAGCAGGTCAGCGGGCGCACGTCGGATGGCCGCGTGGAGGCCGTACGCCCGTCTGAATATCTGGAGTTCAGCGTTGTTGACCTGCCGCTACGTACCTTCAGCCAGCTAAAACGCGGCCAAACCGCGTGGCAGTCGGGGTTGGATTTACATGGCTATACGCTAGAAGAGGCGCGTACGGAGCTTGAGAGTTTTCTACGCGATTCAGCCAGCCAAGGGCTGCGCTGCGTACTCGTGGTGCACGGCAAAGCATGGGGCACCACGTCTGATTTCCCCGTACTCAAAAGCCACACCAATACATGGCTGCGCGAATGGCCGGGGGTGCTGGCATTCTGTTCGGCGGTGCCCGTCGATGGTGGCACCGGCGCCGTGTATATCCTGCTACGTAAACGTGGCCTTTAGCCGCTACTCAGCGGCATCCGAAGCAATGCTTGGCATTCGCCGCTCTAACGCCTGATCCGCCAAGTGACGACCTAAGCGGATCAAATCTCTACCGCGATGAAATTCATAGGTGCTACAGACGGTCTTGGGTATTTCAATCAGCACATCGGGTGGGTAACCCGCCACTTTATATTTAGCCAGCGCCGCCTGGGTAATATCAAACGACTCCAAAATCATATCTAGCTTGCTCCACTCACGCTTACCGCGGGCTTCCGTGGTCTCATCAGGCTCTTCATCCCCGTTGGCACCCAGCCCACCCCAAAGTTTACGCGTCGCCGCACGAACATCGCCAATCCACTTACCCATACTTTGGTCACGCTCGCGCTCATTTTCACTGCGGCTATCGGTGGCCTCTTCTTCTTTGGGAAGCAGTTCCTCTAATGTAACCGGTAGCGGGCTGTGCGCGGTGACGTTAACCGCCACGACAAAATCCGCCTGATGGGCAGCGACCACGGGCATAATGGGTAAAGGGTTGAGCAGCCCGCCGTCGACCAAGACTTGCTCACCAAGATGAACAGGGGTAATAACACCGGGCACTGCGATAGACGCGCGAATAGCGCGCAAAAGAGAGCCCTTTTGAAACCACACCTCGCGTTGGCGCACTAAGTCAGTCGCCACGGTTGTCACCGGAATCGACAAATCTTCCATCAAAATGTCGCCTACCAGCGCTTCTAGTTTACTCATCACTTTGCTGGCACGCATCGCGCCCATAGGGCTCCACGTCACATCAACCAGTTTGAGCACATCAAAGTAATCCAGGTTACATACCCACTCGCGGTACTCCGGCAGCTTACCCGCGGCGTAAATACCGCCGATCAGCGCGCCCATTGAGCAACCAGACACGGCAATAATCTCAAAACCACGGGCTTCTAATGCTTCAATAACACCAATATGCGCGTAGCCACGCGCACCGCCGCTACCCAGCACCAAGGCAACTTTGTTGCCACTGGCCAAGTGAGCCAATTCATTCATGCTAACGTCCTTCCTTAGCGATTATCGGTCTTGTCCCAGTGACCGCCAATAATCGTCGCGACTTGCGCCACTGCACGAGGCTCCAGGTGCAAATGATGGCCGCCAATGAGCACGTGGCGGTGTAAATCTTTGACTGCCTGCCGCGCTTGAGCGGCCCACTCACGTTGACCCAGAATGCCGCTATCGCCTTCAATCAAGAGAACCGGAGCATTAATATCTGCCAGCAATGACAGCACTTGCTCCGGCGTAAAACGCACCAGCGATGGCTTCAGTAGACGGCCGTCAGTACGCATTTGCACATGGCCATCGGCGGTAGGCTGCGTATTGCGCTCCACAAGCGGCGCGGCCGTTATACTATCTAGCGGCGTCACACCGCCCGCCACACGCGCAGCGATCGCGCTTTCTATATCCGCATAGCGTGGGGCCCGAGAACGCGGCCGTCGATAAGCTGCCAATCCTTTGCGCAGTTGGCTGGCGGTCTCCTCCAGCGGTGTATTGAGCGCGCCTAATCCGTCAATCAAGGTTAAGCGCACTACCCGCTCAGGCAACGCCGCGGCCACTAGACATGCCACTGCCGCGCCCATTGAGTGGGCCAGCAAGCTGGCTTGCTCTAATCCGAGCGTGTCCATGACATCGAGCACGTCGTGACAATAGTCCCACAATGCATAATCGACGCCTTCAGGCACATGTGAAGAGTGCCCATGCCCCCGAAAATCCACCGCTACAATGCGAATACCTAGCGCCTCAACTAGCAGCGGTGCCAAGCGTGAAAAACTGGCTGCGTTATCTAACCAGCCGTGCAGCGCCAGCCACGTGGGAGCATCCGAGCGCCCCCAGCTCAGCGCGGCAAGGCGGCCTTCGGCAAGCAAAAGCGGCTGCGGCGCAAAAACGCGGGAAGCCGTTAGATCAGAGTGGTACATAAGCTAAAAGTCCTGGGCCAATAACGCTGCGTGAAGGCAGTCAAGATGACGACGCGGGCAACAAACGGTACCATGCCCGGCGTAATACTTTTGCTGCTTTTCTCTCCACGCTTATTTTGGTGTTGCCATGAAACCACGCCGCGATACTCGCGCCCGTAATCTTGTCTTTCTCATTGCTGTTATCAGCGCCGCCGTGGTCGGCTTTTGGCTCGCACGCTAATACGCAGCGATACCGCTACGCCTCCCCGAGAAGCCCTAAGCTGGCCGCTGGGGCTTGGCGACGCAAGCCACGTGATAGCGCGTGGCCGATCACGCCAATCAGCACAGCCCCGCCGAGTGGCAATAATAGCCATAGCCCTAGGTGGAAGGTTGGCGTGAGATCTAGCCAGTAAATATACAGTGCTGCCGTGGCAAACTCTGCCAATACCGCCCCCATCAAACCACTGGCAAAGCCTAGCAGCGCATACTCGGCTCCCTGCACGCGTGAAATCATCCGGCTGCCTGCCCCAAAGACACGCAACAAACCGCTTTCATGGGCGCGCACAGGAAGGCTTGCGGTTAACGCCGCATAAAGCACGCTAACCCCGGCTAAGAGTACCAGCGCAAGCACCAACTCCACAGCACGCGTCACTTGGCTAAGCACGTCGCGCACTTGGCCTAAGATGGCATCCACATTGAGCAACGACACACCGGGGAAATCGGTAATCAGCTCTCTAATCAGGCCACTTTCCGCTTCAGGCAAATGAAAGGCCGTAATGTAGCTGTGGCCAAATTGCTCCAGCACGCCCGGCGGAAAGATAACGAAAAAATTAGGCTGAAAGCTGTCCCAGTGAAGGCTACGCAGGCTGGTAATCTGTGTCGCTATCTCGTCGCTACCGACTGAGAAGGTGATCTCGTCGCCAATGCCTAGGCCTAACCTTTCAGCCAGCCCATCTTCCATCGAAATAGGCACAGGGGTTGCTTGCGGCGTTGCCTCAACTGCACTCATCCACCCCTGGCTTGCGTCGCTTGCTTGCACTGTTGAAAACCATTCTCCGGCGACTAACTCGTTACCATCGGGCAGCTCTGCTTGCCAGGTGAGGTTTAACTCACGGCGTAGCGAGCCATCGCCACGCGCATCCTGCGGCACGGCATCCTCTGGGGGCTGATCATTAATAGCAATAACGCGACCGCGTACCATTGGGTACAGGGTGCTTTGAGTTTCTACACGCGGTGAAACGACCGCTTCAAAAGGATCTCGCTCGGACGGCTGAATGTTGATCGCGAAATAATTAGGGGTATTTTCAGGCAGCTGATCTTGCCAGGTGCTCAACAGATCACCGCGCACTAATACAATCATCGCCATCGCAAAGAAAGTCACCGAAAATGCTAGCAGCTGACCCAGTCCTGCCTGGCGCCTGCGAGCCAACTGACGACCGCCTAAACGTAGCGCCTGCGACCACTCACTGTTTCCCGTTACTCGTTGGACACCACGCAACAAAGCGCTGAGTAAAAAGGCGCTAATCAGCCACAGTAAACCGAGCAGCATCGCCCCGCCGATTAATAGCGCAATCGCTAGCACCAGGCTGCCCGAGTAAAGCCATAGCAACCCGCCAAACACAATGCCCGCCACCCCCACCACCAGCCATGCAGAAGGTGGCAACGGATCGAGCTCGCGGCGCAGCACCTTCAACGCGCTAACTTGCTTAATACGCAGCAAGGTTGGCCCAGCAAACCCGACTAACACAGCAAGCGCTGTGAAAACGCCCAGCCCTAGCGGCATCAGTCCCGGTGGCGGGAGCGTCATGGGCAAAAAGCTCACCAGCAACCGGAGTAAAACGGCTTGTCCAACAAGCCCAAGCAGCGCTCCAATCACCGCTGCGACCAGGGCTAGCCCGAGTAGTTGAAGAGTAAAAATTGATACTAACTGGCGCTGACTGGCGCCAAAGCAGCGCAGCAGCGCGGCGGTGTCTAAGTGACGCTCGACGTAGCGCCGGGTCGACATTGCGACAGCCACGCCAGCCAACAGTACGGCGGCTAGCCCGGCAAGCCCTAGATAGCGTTCAGCGCGCTGTAAAGCGTTCCCCAACTGAGGTCGATCGACTCGCACGTCGCGAACCTCGACGCCGCCGCGGCGGAGTTCCGCCAGCAGGCCTTGAACCCGCTCTAGTGCCGCTGACGAGCCTGCCGCTAATATTTCAAACTCTATGCGTGAGCCAGGCTGGATTAGGCCAGTCGCTTCAACATCCGCGGTGTTCATCATTAAGCGCGGGTTAAAGTTGCTAAATCCAGCGGACTGGTCTGCCTCACGCTCTACAATACCCGTCACGGTAAGCTCGGTTTGGCCTACCTGCACTTGATCACCGAGCTGTATCTCGACTAACTGCATTAGCCGCGGGTCAGCCCATGCTTCGCCGGGCGCGGGGCCTGATGCAACCTCCTCAGTGCCATCGCCAAAATCTACGTGTGATACGCCGTAATGAGGATAAACATCATCGACAGCTTTGAGGCTCGCGGGTTGAAAGCGCTCGCCGCGGCTAATCATGGAAACGAGATCAACCTGGTCACTTAACGTAAAGCCGGCATTTTCCAGAGTGGCCCGCAGCTCTTCGGAAAAAGGATCGCGCTGCTCTAACACTAAGTCGCCGCCCAGCATTTGGCTTGCCTGACGTTCCAAGCCACGTTCTAAACGGTCCAAAAAGAAAGCGATCATCGTCGATGCCGCAACGGCCAGTACCAGAGCGATAAACAGAGCGCGCACGTCGGCAGCGCGAAGGTCTCGTTTAAGACTGCGCATCGCTAAGCGCCAATTCACATCGCTCATTGCGTCCCCTCATCTACCGAGGCGGCTACTGGCACAAAAGGTTCTAATTTGCCTTGATCCAGGCGCAGACAGCGGTCACAGCGACGGGCCAGAGCGTGATCATGGGTAACCAAAATGAGCGTAGTGCCCGCTTCACGGTTCAAGGTAAAAAGCAGATCAATAACTTGAGCGCCGGTATCCGGGTCAAGATTGCCGGTTGGTTCATCGGCAAACACCAGCTCAGGGTCAGTGACGAAAGCGCGAGCCACCGCCACCCGCTGCTGCTCGCCGCCAGACAGCTGCTTAGGGAGATGATCGACGCGCTCGCCAAGCCCCACGCGCGCTAACCACTTAGTCGCGGTTTGTGTTTCGCCGGCACGGGGGGAAAGCTCCAATGGCAGCATGACGTTTTCCAGCGCACTCAACGTAGGTAATAACTGAAAATTTTGAAACACGAAACCCACTCGCCCCGCCCGTAGTGCCGCACGGCCATCCTCATCTAATCGGCTGAGCGCTTGACCGAACAGCATAAGCTCACCATCACTGGGTGTATCCAGACCCGCCAACAGCCCCAACAACGTTGATTTACCCGCACCGCTTTTGCCTAAAATCGCAACGCTTTCACCCGCTTCTACGCTTAGCGACAGGTCGTGTAAAATAGTCAGCGAGCGCTCTCCGCTGGTGACTTTTTTCGAGAGCCTGTCGGCATGTAGAACGGGGTGTCCGGCAACGCCATGAGGAACGTTATGCGCCGCAGGGGTGTCTGTAAGAGGGCGGCGGGCACCATTTGAGTGTTCGGTCGTTGACGAGGCGTGTGCAGCTGAGTTTTCAGTTTGATCAGAGGAGTAAGGCATGAAGCATGGCATCCCTAAAGCTTGGTGTGGGCTGAACCGTATGGTAACCGTATGGGTGCTAGTACTGGTAGCCGCCTGGACCTCAACCTCAGTCAACGCAGAACCTGTCAGTGAAGACACGCGCCCCACCCTACTGGTAATGGGCGACAGCCTAAGCGCCGCTTACGGCATTGAGCGTGAAGAAGGCTGGGTGAGCTTACTGGCCGAGCGCCTAGACGACAAAGCACAGGTTATCAATGCCAGCATTAGCGGTGAAACAACGTCTGGAGGGCTACAAAGATTCACTGACATAATCGGACAACGACAGCCGGATATTGTTCTACTTGAACTGGGCGGTAATGACGGCTTGCGTGGCTTGGCACCTAATCAAATGCAGGCAAATCTAGCCAGCATGATTGAGCAGAGTCAAGAAGCCGGGGCGCAGGTGCTGCTGCTGGGCATTGATATTCCGCCGAACTATGGCCAAGCGTACCGCGATGCGTTTACGGGCGTATTTCACTCATTGGCGGAGGAGTACGATGTGGCGCTAGTGCCCTTCTTACTTGAAGACATCGCCTTGGATGCACAGCTGATGCAAAGTGACGGTATTCATCCTACTGCTGAAGCACAGCCGATTATTTTAGACAATGTATGGCCTGAGCTTGAGTCACTTCTTGAAGAATCCTCAGTCGATGCCCATCTGTCCTAAATTCTAACGCATGTCCTCAGCCATATGCGCCAAAAGCAAAAGCGTCGCTGAAAAATAATCGTCTTCTGATTGGGGCGTTGCGCTGGGTAGTTTTTCGCCGCTCGCATAGGCTCTAATCGCATCCACGCCGCGCGAAATTGGGTATTCTGCACGCTCGTCACTCACTACATCGGCCCATGCTGACGGAGGTTGATGCGCAGGGTCATTCCAAAAAGCAGTTATACTGCCGATGGCGCGCGCTTCATCGCGTCCACCCCAGGCAAAATAGAGCGGAATACGCACAGCGTCAAAGCTAAACCTAGGCGCCCAGTTGGATGCCGGGGCAACCTCGCCTTGTTGATTAATAACCACCCAATCAGTGGGTAATAGATAAGCACCAAAGCGTGCCTCATCCAGCACGGCAACGCCGTCATCAATCAGGCGCTGCCAGGGTTGTTCAGGTTCAATGTCAGCAAAATCTCTTAGTGCCGGTAAAAACCAGTAAGAAAGGTTGATGTCGACCTCTTGATCACGTCGAAATCCTTGTATAGCGGGCAGAAGCACTTGGTAACCCGCAATCTCAGAAGTCAGGTTTTCTAATACCGCGCGGCGAATACTTCGAGAGGCACTCGCGTAATTAGCGTTGTTCCAGCGTTCTGCGGCCAGATACAGCGCCCAGGCGATAAATAAATCGCCATCCGTCGCATTGTTAAGGTCACGCACCGCAGGCTTATCGCGGGGATCGTAACGCCACGAGAAGAGAGAGACATCTGGCCGACTCAAGTGCCGACGAGTCCATTGCCAAAGCTGATCAAACGTTTCTTGATCATTATGATGTTGAGCAAGCATCATGCCCCACCCCTGTCCCTCCGAGTGGCTGATATTATTATTGCCGGTGTCAATGACCCGCCCATTGGCGTTGATGAAGCGTTCTTTATATGCGCTCCAAGGCGTATCTGCCTGAGCTGCACAAGCACCCGCCAACATACAAATAATAAGCCCAGTGCTTAACATAAGCCGACGCAGCATAATGAGTTATCCCTTAAATGCGCAGTTCCACTATCAAAAACGGCTAACGTCCATAAAGAAAGGTGCATTCACGTTGTTCAGCATTACGGCTAATGCAGGTAATAGGCACCTCCATGTCCCCACCCTGCTGGCTTAGCCACCCTTTATACAATCCTTCTAACAAGGCAGACATTGCTAGCAAACCGATGTCGATACGCTCTTGTGAGTCGCCTGGGATAGGGCATGCAGAATGGCAAATCCGCATTTTTTGATGCTCAGCAATGATGCTGGCATATCCCCAATCTAGTAGATCTAATGCCTCATTAATGGCCTTCTCAAGGCTTTCTAAGGTAGCGCACTCGCCCATAGGCATTTCTATTGCCATACGGCTGCCAATGTGACGCCAGAAACCCGAAGACTCTTCTTTGCCTGCACTATTGAAAAGCTCATCAAAAACCAGTTCTAGGAAAAGCCGCCACTGGGTGCTGCAATGCCGCTGAGCATAATGCTCCATGTGTTTGGAATGATTATCTGGCTCGTTCACCGCTATCTCCAAAGGTATAGTTCATAAACATGCTAGCGGATGTATCGTTGTAATCACCGAAGCTGTTGAAATCCACTCGTCCGCCAAGAGCAAGATCAGGGGTCATTTGGTACTCCATAGCACCGCCAAAAGAAAGCCCTATCCCACTTTCACTTTCTCCTGAATAGCGTGATGCCGGCGTAGCCCCGAGAGCAGAAAACACATCAAGAAGTGCCTGCGCCTCTGGGTCTGTCGGGAAATAGTCGCTGTCATCGGTGCTATAACTTTGGAAGCCCGGCGCCACATAGCCGCCCAGCGTAAGCTGGTCGGTGAAATTCTCACGATAGTTAATAGGAAAAGCGACGCTGACATAATCTTGGGGGCTGAAATAGCCACCGTGGCCATAAGTGAAATGGCTCAGGTCATCATCGAAGGCCATGGCGGAAACATGTACACCGGCTTGCAACTGGCGGCGCTCATTATTGACCGGGCGAGCATAGCCACCTAAAGAGAGATTGTAAGACTGGTTATCAGCGACGTTATGACCGGCGTAGCGATAGGTGCCAATATCCGCATAAAGGCCACCCTCATCAGTGTCATAGTTAATGCCTGCGCGACCGCCGGTTCGTACAACGCCCCCCCACGTATCACCACTATAGGCATCGTAAGCGCCCGCATATGACAGCACGCTATCTTTTACAGCCCTTCGTTCCGCGGTGAAATTCAGCGTTGTATTCTCAGCGATCTCCGGTTGCCAATGAATGCCACCCACTAGGTTAGTTTCTTCAAACCCAAGGGGCGTACTGCCAATATCAAGATTGACACTGCCATTCTCATAGCTCAGCGCTAGCCCCGCACCGCTGTCACGTAAACTGGATGGTCTGGCTGACTGTGCCGTCGACTGCAGCCGGCTCTGAATGCCAGCGAGGGCCATTTCTATTTGCTGGCGGCTCTCGACAAAGGCACTCAGCGACTCTCCGTCAAAACTTAATGCCTCAAAATCGACACTATTGCCTGCTAGATATTGATTGAAAAGCTCGCGCTGCTGATCGGTAAGGCTTGCGACCGTCAAACCAGCTTCAAACAAAGGGTTACGCTCAAGGGCGGCATCGTAAAAACGCCTAGCCTCTTCTAACACAGCCGCCAAGCGTACCCGCTCTTGCTCATTAACCGCAGCATCCAGATTACTTTGGGCCGTGAAGAAATTAGTAACGGTAGTCTGAATTTGGTCCAGAATCGGAGTCACACCGCTAAGCGATTCATTGAGAGAAGCAGCACTTTCCGCGAGCCCGCTACGCCCGTAGCGACGCAAAGCATCGCCTTCAGGCATGCCGGCGGTTACCTGAGTTGGGGTTACGGCTATCTCAAAACGCCCTTCTCCAAACGGCATTAGTGAAAAGCGCACGGGGGCTTCGACACGGTCCTGTCGACTAAGGCCGCTCTCGCCATCACGCAGGTTAAAGGCGAATTCAGTGGCCACCGTTGGCGCTCTCTCACGCCTGATCTGGCGAGAAAGCTCATCTATCTGCTGGCTGGCAGATGGCGTCAACGCTTCCGGTTCAGTCATTGCGATGTCATAACTGACCTCACGACTAGCGCCCGGCAACCAGTTAGGTCGTTGTGACGCACGCGCACCTTGCGATCTGTCGGTAAACGGGTTTTGCCTCTGTACAAGGGCCGCCGCACCGTCTTCTTGTCCACTTAACCGCTGGCGAGCTTGGCTGAGTAAGGCGAGCGCTTTTAAGCTTTCGCCATTAGCCCTAGCGACCTGGGCGCTGAGCAGTAAGGTATCGGGGGTTTGTTGCTCGGGTCCATAACGACTCAGAAGCTGACTTGCTTGGCGCGAGCGATTGTTAGCAAGTGCCGTCTGCACCGCTCCCTGCAACGCCTGCTCACTTTCAGGGTGACGCGTGAGCACATAGGTATATATCTGCTCAGCTTGGGCTTGACGATCACCTTCAGCGTATAAACGCCCCATCGCCAACAACAAGTCCTCGTCATCTGGCGACTGCTGCATCGGCTCTGCCAACACGTCATAAGCGCTGGCTAAACGGCCACTCTGACGCAACTGATCGGCTTTAATAATGGCTAAACCACGCTCAGCGGCCAAGGCGTTGGAATCCTCACGCCACTGAGGAGAAGCGGCTAAACGATTGAGCAATTGCTGGGCAGCGTCAGATCGACCGGCCTGAGCCATCACCAGCGTATGATTGATATAATCATTGGGTATTTGTTCATCAATACCACGTGCTAAATCGCGCTCTACCCAGCGTAAAGCCTCACTTTTAGCACCCGCTTCTGACAAAGCCCCCGCAATTTGACTAACCTGGCTAGGCGTAAGGCCGGCCCCTTCAGAACGCAGATAAAGTTGCTGCAGTGAGGCAATCGCTGCAGACTTATTTCCTTGCTCTAGCTGCGCTAATGCCTGATTCAGAGGCTGCTGGATCTGAGCCCGTTGCTGCAGAGACGTCATCTCAACTGTTAGCGAATCTGACGGTATATTCGACAGCAGTCGCTGGGTTTCCGACCAACGCCCCTGCTCCGACGCAAACAGCGCTGCGGCATAACGCTGATCTAGCGAGGCATCACTTGCAAGAAAGGGCGTCATCAATGCCTGCGCTTCATCTGGGCGCGATTGCCCCGCCAGCAAACGAGCTAGATCAAGGCGCGCCCATGGGTTGTTAGGCGCCAACTCGAGAGCTTCTCGAAGTGCAGTTTCCGCGCCAAAATCATCTTGTTGGCGCGCTTGAAGGCGCAGCGCTTCTACTTGGGCCGTGGCTAACCCACTCATCTGAGCGCGCCTGCTTTCCGGCAACGCCTGAGCTATTTGTTGTGCAGCCGCCCAGTCACCTTTGTCAGAAAGCACTTGAACGAGTCCTACTCGCGCGTCAACATCGCTTTGACGCGTTTCCAGCATGGCGCGATAAGCCTGTTCTGCGGCATCTAAACGCTTTTGACGACGCAAAATATCGGCTTCCAGCAAGCGTGCGGCGCGTCCAGCATCGCCGCTCTGCTGAGTAAGTGGCCGCACTTGCCCAAGTGCTTGGTCAAGATTGTTGGCTGCCGCTAAACGACGCGCCTCACCTAAGCGAGCATAAAAGGCCGCACTTTGATACGCGGCGGCCCACTGCTCTCGCCGCTCTGGCGCCTGATCCATAGCTTGTGACAGTAGGCCTCTGGCTTCAGCAAACTGCTGCCTACGCAGCAATATGAGCCCTAATCCACCTTTCGCCTCAGCATCTTGTGGATTTTCTTCCAACGCCTGCCGAAATGACTCTTCGGCACTTCCCAGTTGCCCCGCCTGTAAGGCTGTGAAACCTACGGCGCGTGTATTCTGAGCAGTTGAATCTTCAAAATGCTGGGGCACGTCGTTATCGTCTGGATTAACCTGCGCATAAACCTGATAAAGCGTTTCATCAGCCGGCGTGGCTTCTAACCACAGCAGCGCTTGCCGCCAGCCGCTTCTTGCAGCAACGGCTTCAGAGCCGCCTTGTCGCGCTAACTGAGCCAGTTGGCTAATACCCTCACGGCGAGTACCTTCGCGATAGGTTAATACTTCGCTCAATGCACGCTTTAAAGGAGCATCAGTAGGATAGTCGTCACTAAACTGGCGCAGGCCATCACGCGCTTCTCGCCATTGGGCATCAGTGCCACCAGCCAGTGTTTGATAGTACTCAACGGCGAGACCGCGGGGAGGCGTATCGCCACCAAATAAAGAGCGATATGCCGATGCCGACTCTTCATAGCGATTCGCGCGTGCTAGCTGACGGGCGCGATTCAACTGCGTTGTGTCTAATTGATTGCCCTGCTGCAATTGGTCTAACTCAATCAAATACTGGCTATTAGGTGACGCCTGCTCCAATCGCTGCGCCCACTGCGCTACTTGATCGGGCTGGTCATCTATCACCGCTTGGCGCGCTAGCCTGTAAAGCACTTCGGGGTCATCAGGCCGCCCGGCAAGATAGCGCTCAAGCGCTTGGCGCGCTAAGTCAGGACGCTGATTTTCCTGCCAAAAATCAGCTTGGCGCAATAAAGCATCTAAGGCCGACTGCGAGTTTTCCTGTCCCCATGCTGCCGTCATCGGCGCACAGCTAACTAAGGCACTCAGCAAAAGCCGATTTTTTAATTTCATCAACGTTGGTACGGGCGTACGCATGGTTATTCTCCGCCTGAGTGCGTTTTGCTACCAGCATTTGCTCGACGCAGTGCTCGGCGTTTGAGAGTGCTATAAAGAAGTCCGGACAGTAAAAGCAGAACAATGCCCATAGCTAATAACATGGGAATAATGTATTGGCCGGTGTACCAACGGATAAGACGATGCCAGACCATTTCACCTCGAGGCGTCCGCGGCCCAACCTGATAAGCACTGACCTCTTGGCTCGGCGACACCATGACTAAATCCCCCACGGCTTGACGACTAACTTGGGGCTGATCAATCACGGCCGGTAGCGTGCGCATGCCTTCATCATGAAAAGCAGTGGCTACGATAATGCTGCGCGTGGGGTTCAGCGGTGACCGAACGCCCAGTAAGATCTGTTCAGGGGACTGACTGCCAATCCTATTGCGAGCGCGCTCGGTATCTCGCCCCCACTGGGCTTGTGCCCAAAGATTTAATCTATTCATTAAGTTCAAAGGCGTAACGCGTAAAGCCCCCTGCTCGATACTGAAAGGCCCAAGATAACGATTAAGCTCACTGCGTTCCAATTGATCAGCACGCGCAACGACCAGCATATCTCGGTCTGACAAGTTGTCGTTAAGCGTTAGCCCCTTGCGCACATTCAGCGCAATACTGGGGTATCCGGTAGAGGCCCCCATGCGCCCAATCAGCCCAAGCGCGGTGCCAATTTCGATAGCATCGGGTTCAGCGGCAAGCAGCAGCGTCGTGTGCGATAAATCGGCCCACTGCGTAAAGGGAAAGCCTGCACTCAGCCAGTATGAAAGCTCTGGTAACGCTGCAAAATACTGTGCATCGCTCATATCCAAATAAGAATCAGGGTACAGGCGCGTTTCAATGCGATCAGGAAGGCCCAGCTCACATCCATTTTCCGGCATATTCACTGCCATATTAAAATAAAAGCTGAGCTGGTTATTACCGTATAACTTTTCCTGGGGAATGCGTAACGTAGCGCGCTCTTTACGAATATCATTTCCCAGAAAGCGCCAAGCTTCCCAGGCTAAAGAACGCTTCTCAACGGGTAAAGAGGCTAGATAAGTGCCGTTAAGAGCAATCTCCAGTCGTGACTCATCTTCGTTTAGCCACTCGCCACGAGGGAACTCATAGCCCACTTCTAAGGTTACATGATCACCCGGCCATAAATGCATGTTTGGGGGCAGGCGAAAACTATAATTTTGCGGCGATGGGCGAATACCCTCACCGACCATTTCATTCTCACCAGCCATTTTGTCAAGATAGATCGGCTTATTAAGCGCCTGCCAGTTAGGTGCATCATAGGCCTCTCTAAGGGCTAGCTGGGGCGCACTTACCGTTTCACTATCGCCGCTTAAACGCTCTTGATAATGGGCTAGATATGCAGCGGCGCTTTTTACGTCTTGCTCTGTTGCTCCCGTGACAATCAATAAGCGATACATAGCATTATTAGGATTGGCCAGTTGCAGTAAGGTGGGGCCATCAATTCTCGGCAGCTCTACTCCTAAAGGCATCTGCTCGGGAGTCCCTACGACGACCGCATGCTGATCAGGTATTTGAGTATGATGAACGGGGAAGTCAGCGCCTCTAAAATCCGCTTTAATCGCAAAATACGAGGCTAATATTGCGCTTGCACTCAGCAGCGTTTCTGAAGGCATAGAGGGCATAATGAAAGGCAATACTAGCCTTTCCATGTCGGCCGCATCAGCGAAGGGGGCAGGTAAATTAGCGAGCCCATTAAGCGGCGGCAACGACTGAACATTCACATTGAGCGTCGAGCTTGGTAAAACCTCGACCCAAATATCTTCGCTGAGCAAGTTATTACACTGCTCTAGCGTTTGTCCGGCCACACTTAGCAGTAGTGTGTTATAGGTAATGATTAGCTCTGGCGGAATAGCCACCTCTGCAACAAGATGCTCTGCGGTAAATCGGTCAAGCTCTAGCGTCTCAATAACAATGCCATTGAGAGTAACGTCCAGCCGACTAAGCCCCTCAAGAAGAGCATCTGAATAGCGTATATCTAAGTGCAGCACAGCACCGGTAGACACTTCATCACTACGCAAAGAAAACTCGATACCCGCCTGAGCTCCGTTGCCCTGAATACGAAGAGGCTCAGGCTCGACCTCGTCTATACGCTGCAAAAGTGGATAAATTCGTTCCCGAGTCTCCAAGGGCATATTGAAAGCTAAACCGCCCCGTGCATTCACTTCAACATCAGGCAACGTCGCGGCCCCTTTAGGCAATGCCTCTAGCATTAACGGCCTAGCGTTGCTTGGCAAAGCCTGAACATCTAATGACTGGCTCCATGCTCGCTGGGTAGACATGATGCCTACCATAATCAACGCGACGAGAACCATTCGCCATACCCAGGTGGATACAGGAGTGGATACCGCTGTAGCAGCTGTTGCCATAGCTGAGCTACCAGAACGCGCGTCTGCCTGGCGTGCTTTGCCAGCACTGTCGCCCCCACCGGCAAATAAACGCCGCTCCTTCCAGTTTCGGAAAAACAGACCTGTGACGGCACGAATAACAGTCCACATAGAACGCAGCGGCTGATCGTGTGGGAGCTTGCGTTTCTGTAGCCAGGCATCAGCACGACCCATGACAAGCTTCACTAACTGGCGGCGCTGAACCACATTCAACGTGCCAAACCGCAGGCGTATATGCTGTGCATCACGGCTTACTATGTGCACAGGAAATAGGATCGGATTGCCATCGAATTCCATTTCGATAAAATCAATGCGCGCATCTTTTGAAAAGCCAGCTACTGCAGCTAGCTGCATGCCACCCATAGACAAATTTTGCGTCGTAGACGACAACGTATAGCCGCCAGAGAGATGTAAGACCACAGGCCGACTTAGCTTGATTCGTACGTATTCACGCACCTGCTTTTGTTCGCTGCCAACAGCGATAGCCGCCATCAGGAAAATTGCGCTAAATGAGGCCCATGCTACGTTAAACAGCAATACGCTTGCTTGCTCACCTTCAGGATTCCACCAAACTAAGCGTACGACACCCCATACTAGGCCCGCAGCCAGTAATGCCAGTAAAAACAGATGAGGTCGCGTCACATTAAAATCAAAAAAGCTTTGCTCGAGTCGCCCTCCTTTTTCCGTGACATCAAACTTGCCTCGATTGGGATTAAACAGTGTCACAAGGGAAGGCTTGAGCAAATGAAAGGTTAAAACCGTTTCATATATTTCATTCCAGAACGTGTAGCGATACTGCCCTACCAGCTTCGCATTGGTATAAACGGCTGCAAATAAGTGAGGAAGTACATAGACAGCAACGGCCTGAGGCGATGCTTGAATAATATTGAGCCCAAACAGCATGTAAGCCAACGGGGCTGTTAAAAAAATAAAGCGCACTAACGGAAACTGAAAGTGCAACATCGCGCTTAAATAGCAGAGCCGCTGGGGAATGCTCAACCCTCGGCCTAATAGGGGGTTATCACGCCGTAATATCTGCGTCATACCCCGTGCCCAACGCGCACGCTGAACAATATGCAACGCTAGTCGTTCCGTCGCTAACCCAGCGGCAAGGGGTATGCCTAAGTAAGCGGTAGACCATCCTTTTCTTTGTAGTTTTAATGCGGTATGCGCATCCTCTGTGACTGTTTCAACCGCAAACCCACCTATTTCCTCTAGTGCACTGCGCCGAATAACTGCACACGAGCCACAAAAAAAGGCTGCATTCCAATAATCATTGCCCTTTTGAATAGGACCATAAAAAAGCTCACCTTCGTGTGGCACTTCCCGGCCACTGACTAAATTCCGTTCAAAGGGATCAGGCGAATAAAAATGATGGGGCGTCTGTATAAGTGCTTGCTTCTGATCAACAAGAAAAGAGCCCACCGTCGCCTGTAAAAAAGCCCGCGTGGCAATATGGTCACAGTCAAAAATACAAATAAGCTCGCCGGACGTTTTCTGGAGCGCATTATTTAAATTACCCGCTTTCGCGTGTTTATTATCTGTGCGAGTAATATATCCAACGCCCGCCTGAGATGCGAAAGCGCCAAACTCAGCTCGCTTACCATCATCTAAAAGATAAACATTTACTTTATCAGCTGGATAGTCAATATTTTGCGCTGCCAAAACAGTATCACGAACTACGTCTAAGCTTTCGTTATACGTCGGAATATATACGTCTACCGTTGGCCACTTAGTGATGTCTTTAGGCAGTGGGACAACTTTACGATCAAGCAACCACGCCGACTGAAAGAAGCTCAGCACCAAGACAACCCAGCAGTAACCTTCTGCCGCCAATAGCCCAAAGCTCAATATCGGCTCTATAAAACCATCCGTAATGAGCGTTTCCGTTACCCGCCAATAGAGATAGCGAGTTGCCGTCATGACGGTTACTAATGCCATTGCTAAACGTATGCGCGGAGAATCGACCTGCCCCATGATTAATAAAAAAACAGCGGTAACGCCCCCAAAGGCCAGTTGGTTATTCAACGTCATCGGCGTTGTAACAACAATTAACATGACAGGGGTACAAAGAAGTAGTAATAGAGCGATCCACGCTTTATACATAAGGGTTTTCATTATTCACCCTCTTTGCGTACTTGAGATAGCTCGGCATCTTGCATTAAACGAATGAGATTATGGGCGATAGCCTCAATATCATTAACAACCGCAGAGGTATACGCATGTTGCAGCACAGAAACCTGCAGCGCGTGTGCTTCGGACACTGCTGCGTCACGGTGAACCGCCCCTAGCAGTGACGCCTTCAAACGCTCTTTTAAAAGCGCGTATACGTCGCGACTTAGATCATTACGAAGGTCTAGCTGATTGGCGACATAGTACAAATGCCTGCCAATGGTATCAGGATAAAAGCCACCACTTTCAATAGAGGGTAGAACGGCCAAAGAGGCGCTATCGGCCATCAGCATAGTGATGCACAGTGGCTTTAACTGGCAAACAGCCTCTAGTGCTACGGAGTGCCCTGGCGGCAAGTCAACTAACAGCACATCGTTTGGGGAGTTATAAAAGCCGCTAAGCGCTTGATATAGGGCTCTTGGATCATTGGCAAGAAACGTTTCGAAGTGATGGCGCTGCTCTCTAGTTGTACAGCCATAGGCAAGCACGTCAATGCCGCTTGCCGTTGTTCGGGCCATTTCACCCCAATAGGGAGTAGACGCGGCTTCAACGACATAGCCTTGAGCATCATTAAAAGCAATACCGAAGTGAAGCTTCAATGCATCTTGGCTATCAAAGTCAATGACAGTGACATTTAAACCTTGGCGTTGCAAAGTGTAAGCAAGATTAGCAGTCAACGTTGTTTTACCAACTCCCCCTTTAGGAGAGGCAACACAAATAAGCGTCATTTATTGATTTGCCTTATCAACGCTTTTAGCGATGTTCCCTGACGGTGATTACTTTGAGCATCATCATTACTATCTGTATAAGACTGAAATAAATGGCCAAAAGAACGCTGCGTTGCTGGCTTGTCAACCGGGTGCTGGTGAGAAGCATCAACACCTGATGTCGGTTGTTTATTTTCTAGGCGATACGGCACCGCCTGCTGCACCGGCGGCTGTTCACGCTCCTGGGCATAAACCGGAGGCACAGCAATAGGCCTAGACCTCTCAACGCTTTTTGGCGAGGCGCCCGGCGCTTGCTTGGCAATCCCATCAAGCAATTTCCAACGCTGCTGATCGTGTGAATAAGCCTCGTCAGACCTAAATTGCTGATACTCAAAATCCGCCCCGAACTGCTCGCTCAACACACCAATGTCTATGCTCTTCTCCATGCCTTTGTTATAACCTCTCTCTAGCCGTAGCTATCGGCTCAGCTGAAGATTAATGTATCGTTATGGTCACATTCCATTATTTAAGAAAATGTACTCATACTTCAGAACTAGTATTTTGTTTGACTTTTATACTAGTTCACATTTCACTTCAAGAATTAAAATAATAAAAAAAGACAAAAAGAAACATTTTACTACCCAGACTACCCCCCCTCTGGCTGCTTCTGCTGGGTTTGCATCCCTAACCCTAAAAGTATTAACACCAGTCCCATTAGGGTTGATGGCAAAATAGGCTCTCCAACCACCAAAAAAAGCAGCATCAGTGATACCGGGGGCGAGAGAAAAATAAGATTAGAAACCTTTGCAGTGCGCGACACCTTGTGGACAGCCATCTGCCATAAAATGAATGCTATGCCCATTTCAAACAGCCCGACGTAAACGCCTGCCCCTAACGCCCCCCAGCCATGCCACTGAAAGCCAGGGCCTAGTAATAACAGGATGGTTAGCACCGGCAAACCCACCGTAAAATTTTGCCATTGGCCCACTAATGCCGGGCGTGAGTCGCGCGCATTAAGCAGCCAATAAAGCGCCCACAGTAATGTTGAAGCGAGAGCCAGAACAACCCCTAACGGGTCAGCAAAAGAGACATTGAACACCGCGCCACGCGTTGCAATCACCCACACCCCGGCATACGCAATCAATCCAGCGATGATATCCATGCGCGTTAAGCGTTGTCCCAGCAAGGGCACGGCTAAGAATGCCATCGCCAACGCCCAGGTGTAATTGAGCGCCATCGCCTCCTGCCCTGGAAGTCGGTCATACGCAGCAAAGAGCACCAAATAGTAGGCAACGGGGTTCATTAACCCCGCCCACGCGGCAGTCTTCCAACCGGTGCGCAGCGCCGTAGCAAGATTGCCCTGCTTTATAACGAGCGCCCCCATTAATGCCCAGGACACAAGCACTGCGAGCCACATCAATTCTAATGGACTCATCCAAGCAAGCGCCACTTTAAAGGCCGTCGCTACGGTCGACCACAGCGCAACGGCTCCTAGCCCATACAGGATGGCTTGGCGATCCTGATTCATCGGTCGATATGCCCTAAATCACGCCCAGGCTCTAGCTGGTCACGCACACTTTGTTTGAGGCGCTTGATATCCGGAAAACCACCGTCGCGTTTGCGCTCCCATAGCAGCACATCCTCATACCAAATCTCAAAAGTGCCGCCATGAGATGGCATCAGTGCCACTTCATCTAAACCTTCACCGAAGGTCGAAAGCAGCTCCTGAGCATACCAAGCACTGCGCAGCAGCCATTGGCACTGCGTGCAATAGCGAATTTGAACACGTGACATTGTAAATTTTCCCGTCAGGTTAATAGGGCCTCTTTAAACACCATTCTGTCATGTCGAGTTAGCTTGAAACAGGAAACAGCCACCCGCTCGTCTTAATGGCGTTACTTTCTACACATCGCTACCCTTTCGTTTGATGCATGTCGTTTAGTGGCCAGCGGCTAAGGTCGGCGTAAAAAACACCTCGCGTCCGATCCTAAGAGTGCGTTGACGATTGCAATGCATCGCAACGCTCGCCATGATGGAGCTCGATAGCCGTTACGGACTGACACCTTGGCTATCGAGCCTCTAAAAGTGAGTAAAAATCCCGCTCGGACCACGCATAGAGCGAACGGCATGTTCTCCGGAAAGGACAGGAGCTGCAACAGGAACCCTTTGATGAAACGATCTCCCTTGATCAGCCCAGAGCTGCTCGAACGCATTATTGATGCATCTGAAGATGGCATTGTGGTTGCCGAACAGGAAGGGGATGAAAACATCCTCATCTACGTCAATAAGGGCTTTGAGCGTTTGACGGGCTACAGCGCTGACGAAATTTTATATCGCGACTGTCGTTTTTTACAAAACGAAGACCGCGACCAAGATGCGCTTGTCGCCATTAGAAAAGCGCTAAAAGCAGGCCGGCCGTCTCGTGAAGTGCTACGCAACTATCGAAAAGACGGCACCATGTTTTGGAATGAACTTTCCATTACACCCGTCTACGACGAAGCGGATAAGTTGATGTATTACATTGGTGTACAGAAGGATGTCACGGAACGTACCGAGGCACAGCTTGCCCTGGCAGAATTACAAAAACAGTAAGAAACCTGCTAAAAATTCACTTTTTAACGCAAAAAAAACCAACAAGGCTTGAACTTCAGCCCAACTGGCGTTATATAGCGACAAGGCGCTTAAACGGCGCTAGGCGCTTCACTTCGTAGACTAACCGAGTTTACCAATGAAGCCGTTGTGATGCCGGTACGCCGGCTGGGTTGGAGGGCATATCATGAGCCGTGACCCCTTAAGTCGTGAAACCTTTACTATCGATAGCGTCGACTCAGATGAGTTCGAAAGCTTAGATGCTGTTAATGATGACCATTACAGCAAAAGCAAACCAAGTAAGGCCGACAGTTTGCGCTCTCGGCGCCAAGTTGAAGCGTGGTTAGAAGAGCGCCGATTGCAGCGCGTTATTGAAGATGACTGGGATGAAGAAGAGTAGCCATTCGTTCCTCCCCGCTTGCCAGCACTGCCATCAACCAGCTTAGCCTTCTCGCTCTATGGGTAGGCTTAGCTAGCAGAACACTTCTCGTAGCCTAGCCTTTCCCGGCGCAGACCTCTATCATCAGTGCATAGCTAGCCGCATGCGGCTATTGCTTTTTCTTTCATCAACCTAACGGATCTCCATGGCGCAATACGTTTTCACCATGAATAGGGTTGGCAAAGTAGTGCCGCCCAAAAAGCAAATTCTTAAGAATATTTCGTTATCGTTTTTCCCAGGTGCCAAAATTGGTGTGCTGGGCCTCAACGGTTCGGGTAAATCCACACTGCTGCGTATCATGGCCGGTGTCGATAAAGAGTTTGAAGGTGAAGCTCGTCCGATGCCCGGTATCAATGTTGGCTACCTCCCTCAGGAGCCACAGTTAGACGACGAGAAAAACGTTCGTGACACCGTTGAGGAAGCGCTCGGTGCCATCAAAGAAGCGCAGGAAAAGCTCGATGCGGTTTACTCTGCCTACGCAGAGCCAGACGCAGACTTTGATGCGCTCGCTAGCGAACAGGCACGTCTTGAGAATATTATTGAAGCGGCCGATGCGCACAACTTAGAACGTAAGCTTGAAGTTGCCGCTGAAGCCCTTCGTCTGCCCCCTTGGGATGCCAAGGTAGGCAATCTATCAGGCGGTGAACGTCGCCGCGTAGCGCTATGCCGCCTACTGCTTTCCAGTCCCGACATGCTGCTGCTCGACGAGCCCACCAACCACCTTGACGCTGAATCCGTGGCTTGGCTTGAACGCTTCCTGCATGACTATAACGGCACCGTGGTCGCGATTACTCACGACCGCTACTTCCTGGATAACGTTGCAGGCTGGATACTCGAACTTGACCGTGGGCAAGGTATCCCGTTCGAGGGTAACTACTCGCAGTGGTTAGAACAGAAAGATGAGCGCCTGGGCCAAGAAGCTAAACAAGAGGCTTCGCGCCAGAAAGCCATCAAGCAAGAGCTTGAATGGGTGCGCAGCAACGCCAAAGGCCGACAAGCTAAAAGCAAAGCACGCCTTAACCGCTTCGAAGAAATGCAGTCCGGCGACTTTCAAAAGCGTAATGAAACTAACGAAATTTATATTCCGCCGGGGCCGCGCCTGGGCGATAACGTTATTGAGTTTCGCAATGTCGCCAAGCGCTTTGAGGACAAGTTACTTTATCAAGACCTCTCCTTCACCATTCCACATGGTGCGATTGTAGGTATTGTTGGTGGTAACGGTGCGGGTAAATCGACCTTATTTAAACTGATAACGGGTAAAGAACAGCCTGATGTCGGTGACGTAGTCATTGGTGAGACGGTCGATATTGCTTACGTTGAGCAGCTACGTGATGCTCTTGATGACAAACAGACCGTGTGGGAAGCTGTTTCTGGTGGACAGGACATCCTCAACATCAACGGCTATGAAGTGTCATCACGCGCGTACGTTGGTCGCTTTAACTTTAAAGGCAACGACCAGCAGAAGCGCTTAGCAGAACTGTCTGGCGGTGAGCGTGGCCGCCTGCAGCTCGCACAAACGTTGCAGCAAGGGGCAAACGTTCTGCTGCTTGATGAGCCCTCTAACGACCTGGATATCGAAACGCTGCGGGCATTGGAAGAAGCACTGTTAGCATTCCCAGGCTGTGCCATGGTGATTTCACACGATCGTTGGTTCCTTGATCGTATCGCCACCCACGTGATGGCATTTGAGGGTGATTCTGAGGTGGTCTTATTCGAAGGCAACTATGCAGAATACGAAGCAGACCATAGAAAGCGTGTGGGCAATGACACACCTAAACGCATGAAATATAAGCGCATTGATGCCTGACGAAAAATAAGATGATGGCTATAAAAAGGCTCCGCTCTGCGGAGCCTTTTTATTTTCAGCGAATGTGAACCGCAGATATCAGCAGCCGATCAATCCCGTATATTAAAAGTGATAGACACCCCTAGTCACCATTTTAGCGCCTAAATGCATTAGCCACTTAATTGGCGCTGGAAAGCGCAACCCTCCGGCCTCTAAGGCGATATGCGCATGATGCGTTTCATCAATCGCCATTTGACGCAGTATAGTGCGCGAACAGGCATCGCCTGCGGGCAACGATTGCTGATGCAGGTCAAGAGACTTACCCGCCTGCTCTTCAGCCGCGGCCAAAAAGCCCAGGCTTACGCGGTCACTTACCGCACCGGTCGCTGCACCTATTCCAAACCCGGCGATATAAAAAAGTGGATTTAAATAGCTGGTTCGGCTGTGTAACTGCTCAAGGCGCTCGTCACACCAAGCGAGATGATCGATTTTCTCAAGCGCCGACTGCTCCATTTGCTTGCGTGCATGGGGCAACTGCGCGGTGATGCCCTGCCCTTGATACAGTCCTTGCAAACACACCCCACCGGTGTGATGAATACGCATTAAGCCAGCGGCATGACGGCGCTCGTGATCGTCCAGCCTTTCTCCGGTGACATCCTTGGCGGGGCTGACACGCTGCGGAGATGCCGCATGAGGGGCAAGAGTACGCAAAACGGTATCAAACTGGTGAATCAGTCTATCGGCTCGACTCTGTTGACGATCCATGGAAACACTCCGTTGCCTAACTAAGCTTACCGACTAAAGCGTACTTAATTACCAAATCGTACTTATCTTGCTCAAGCGTAATTACTAGCCGGGGGGCCAAGTGAAGATACGCCCACCCATTAGATGCATGTGAATATGATAGACCGTCTGCCCGCCCATTTCGTTGCAGTTCATCACCACACGGTACCCATCTTCATCAAAACCCTGCTCACGGGCGAGCTTAGCGGCGGTGAGCTGAAGGCGGCCAACGGTTGCTAGATCGGCTTCTTCAATATCATTCAGCGTCGAGATATGCTTTTTAGGGATAATTAGCTGATGGGTGGGTGCCTGAGGGCCAATGTCGTTAAAAGCCAGAACGTGCTCATCTTCGTAAACAATATCGGCCGGAATTTCACGATTGATGATTTTACAAAAGAGGCATTCCATAGATTACTCCATTACTTTTATCAGCAAGGATTAGCGAAAACGCCGCTGTGCCAGCAAATGGCGAACCAAAGGAGCGAGGATTAGCTCCATCGCCAATGACATCAGTGCCCCGGGTACTACCAGCGTATGGGGGCGCGTCATAAAGGAGTCTTTAATCATGGCCAGCAGCCAGGGAAAGTCAACGGTGGAAGGGTCCCTAAAGCGGATGACCACTAACGACTCGGCGTCAGTAGGAATGTCCTGGACCTCAAAGGGGTTAGAGGTATCAACCGTAGGCACGCGCTGAAAATTGATGTGGGTGCGCGAGAATTGCGGCTGAATGTAGCGCACATAGTCATCCATTCTGCCTAAAATCGTATCGATCACCGCCTCTTGTGAATAACCGCGCAGCTTTGTGTCACGATCAATCTTTTGGATCCATTCAAGGTTCATGGTCGGCGCAACGCCGACTAAAAGATCAACATGACGCGCAATATCAAAGTCTTCAGTTACCAGCCCGCCGTGCAAACCTTCATAGAAAAGCAGGTCAGTACCACAGGGCAGTGACTGCCACTCGGTGAAAGTGCCTACGCGGCAGCCCGCTTCAATTTTCTGCTTATCTTCGGCGTGAATATAGTGTCGAAACGTACCGGAGCCATGCTCGCCGTACTCACCGAAAAGCCCTTCTAGCCTATCCAGCAAGTTAGCCTCAACGGCAAAATGGGAGAGTTCGTTCTTGCGCTCAGGCTCTTCGCGGAAAATACGGTGCAAGTCATCGCGCGTATAGCGATGAAAAGCATCGCCATCGACGATCGCTGCATGCACATCTTCCCGCAAAAACATACGCTCGAAGCTGCGCCTTACGGTCGTTGTGCCTGCCCCAGAGGAGCCGGTCACGGCAATTACCGGGTACTCTCGTGACATTAGCCACTCCTCGCAAGAGAAAGCGCATGTTTCACGTCAGCGGGCACATCCACAGGGGCTCCTGTGTTTAGATCAATCAGCAGCTGGTTGACGCGCGCCGTTGCTACGATTTTCTGAGATTCACTCTGGCGAATGCGCTGATAAATCGTCAACGCTTTGCCTTGAGGCGCCGGCACGGCGGTTTCAATAATCAACGCATCAGGCCAGCGCGCTTCACTGAGATACTGTATCGCCAAATCAGCCACCAGGCTGGGGTACCCACACATGTCCCATTCGGGCAAATTCAGTGCCGCAAAAGCCTGCACACGAGCCTCGTGAAGCAGCGACACTATCGCGTCATGCCCTAAGTGTCGGCCGTAATTCATATCAGTTACACGCACCGTCAAGGGGTGGCGGTGAATAACCGCTTCAGCGGGAAAGTCCAGCTTGACACGTTCCATGCCTGCATCCTCGACGGTGTTGGATAGGAATGACGCTGTATAGGCGCAAATGTTTTTTTAGGCCTCGCGAGAGATTGCTCTAAAGGCAATATCACGACGGTATTCAGCGCCGTCCCAGCGAATCGCTTTAACGCCTTGATACGCTAACTGCTGTGCCTTTGAAACCGTCATACCCAGCGCCGTTACGCACAGAACGCGCCCACCGTGAGTAGTAATTTCGCCTTGAGCGTTCTGCGCGGTGCCGGCATGAAATACTTTACAGCCGTTTTGCTCCGCCGCTGCCAAGCCATGAATCACATCGCCCTTCCGATAGTCACCAGGATAACCACCCGCCGCAATCACCACACCGACCGCCGCACGCGGATCCCATTCGCAGCGATGTCCTGCTAATGCTCCCTGTGCGCCGGCTAAGCAGAGCTCAGCGAAATCAGACACTAGCCGCATCATAATCGGCTGGGTTTCAGGATCACCAAAACGACAGTTATATTCAATCACTTTGGGATTGCCTGCGGCGTCAATCATCAGGCCTGCGTACAAGAACCCGGTGTAAGCATTTCCCTCTGCGGCCATGCCGCGCACGGTAGGCCAAATAACCTGCTCCATAATCCGCGCGTCAATCTCGTCAGTAACCACGGGTGCCGGAGAGTAAGCCCCCATGCCGCCGGTATTAGGACCGGTGTCGCCGTCATAAGCGCGCTTATGGTCTTGGCTAGTCGCCATGGTAACAACATTCTCACCGTCCACCATGACAATAAAGCTGGCTTCTTCACCTTCTAAAAACTCTTCAATGACTACGCGTGCGCCAGCATCACCAAACGCATTAGCTTCCAACATGTCACGAATGGCATCGGCTGCTTCTACTTCGCTCATCGCGACAATAACGCCTTTGCCAGCTGCAAGGCCGTCCGCTTTGATGACGATGGGTGCACCCATTTTGTTCAGATAGGCAAGTGCAGGCTCGACTTCAGTAAACGTTTGGTAGTCTGCTGACGGAATATCATGGCGTGCTAAAAAGTCTTTGGTGAAGGACTTCGACCCCTCAAGCTGAGCAGCGGCTTGATTAGGGCCAAAAATCGTCAAGCCAGCCGTTTGAAAGCGGTCAACGATCCCTTCTACCAGCGGCGCTTCCGGGCCGACCACCGTCAAGCCAATCTGCTCATCACGGGCAAATGCTACCAGGCTATCGATATCCGTTGCGGCAATCGCGACGTTAGTAACCTTCACTTCCGTCGCCGTACCGGCATTGCCCGGTGCAACGAAGACGTGTTCAACGCGGGTCGACTGAGCCAACTTCCAAGCTAAAGCGTGCTCACGACCACCGCCGCCAATCATCAAAACCTTCATGTTCATCCTTCTCAAACGGGAGAGCGTTATTGGCGGCATTATGCCACAGCGCGGCCCCAAGTGGGGTCAGGAGGTTTTGTCCTGTTTCTTTTTATTGCTTCCGCCAGCATCGCCACCAGGCTTAACGCTGCTCTCTGACGCTTGGTGATCGCCAGCGTTAGCTTCATCGCTTTGCGCAGATTGATTCAGGGTCTTTTGCCAAAAACGCATATTCTCTTCGCCTAACTCGCGCATGAAGTCCAGCGGCGTGTTACGCATGGCCTGCTTCCATTGGCTTTGCAGACGCTTTTGCTGTTCCAGCATCAACTGCGTACCCTGCTCAAGATAACGTGACAGTGGCAGTGGCGACGTCATGTCATAAACGCGGATCAGTTGCGCCAACAAATCGTTGGAGAACACTTGTGACTCTCCGTCTGCCTGCTCTTGCTCAATGATGATCGATAGCAAAATAGTGCGGGTCAGGTCTTCACCGCTTTTAGCATCTTCAACGCGAAAAGGCGCTTCGTCGATGATTAAGCGACGCAGGTCTTCTAACGTTACGTAGCGGCTTTGCTGTGTATCATACAGCCTGCGGTTAGCATACTTGCGAATCACGCGCACGGCGCATCTCCTTAAAAGCGATAGGGACTTTAAAAGCGATAGGGGCTTTTTCCCGTTGCTGGTATTGTGCCTGCACCACGCGCCCATGCAAGCGGCTTTGATCGATTTGGTAGACGCAACACGCCTATTCTGTGACCAATAGACTCTCATTATGAATTTGATTTTACTCAGCCCCGATGACCTTACCGGCGATAACCGCGCCTGCATCAGCGACCCGCGTAGACTGGGCCATCTGCATAACGTTCATCGCTCCACGCCAGGAGACCTGCTTACCGTCGGAATCCAAGGGGGAGCGATGGGTAAAGCGCGGCTCACTGAACTCACCGCTGAACGTGCTTATTTCACGCTGGAAACGATGGATGAGCCACCGCCAGCGCCACTACCGGTGCATTTGGTATTAGCACTGCCAAGGCCACGTATGCTAGCACGCACTCTGGAGCACGTGACTGCGCTAGGTGTGAAAGACATCACCCTGCTGCATACCAAGCGGGTAGAAAAAAGCTACTGGCAGTCTCCCGAGTTACGCACGGAAAAAATACACCAGCATCTAGTACTAGGTTTAGAGCAAGCCCGTGACACGCAGCTACCTAACGTTACGCTTAGCAAGGGGTTTAGGCCTTTCTTAGAAGAACAGCTTCCCAGCCTACTCAAGCAATACCGAGGACTGCTGGCACACCCTGGTATGCCACACGCTTGCCCGAGAGATGTTAAATACCCAACACTCTTACTGGTAGGCCCAGAAGGCGGTTTTATTGCTTGGGAAGTAGAGCAACTGCTAGCGGCAGGCTGTGAGGGAATGCACCTTGGACCGCGAATTTTACGCGTAGAAACAGCCGTGACGGCGCTGCTGTCACGGCTATTCTAAGCGTTTATACGTTAAGACTGATCATCTTCCGGGTCGTGAGGCACGACCTGGGAATTCTCATCGCACCCAGGTTCTTGCAAGAAGCTATTACGCACATCAAGCAACCCAAGGTGGCTGATCGTGCTGCGGCCAAGCAGCATCGGATAAATCATCTCTTCACGGTCGCGTAAACTGAACTGCTCTTCGTAGATGGTATCGCCCATGCACACTTCCATCAGAATAACGGGGCGGTCATCGCTGCCACCCGCGCCGCGCACGGTTTGTTCACGATACAGCGGGCGCTCAATTTCATCACTGAATACTTCACCACTGTCCTGATCTTCCAGCTTGAGACGAAAACGCACCCACTCCTCATCCTCTTGCTCGAACAACTCAATGTCACGAGCGTCAAGCGATGATGTTAATGCACCGCTGTCGAGCTTTGCCTTAACCGTAATATCCCAGGGCTGAAGCGTCGCATTTTCTACCCAGCCAAACACTTGATCGTCGTCTGCCATCGCGGTGGAAGTAGATAGCAAGGCACCAATAACAGCACTGCCTAATAACGTTTTTCCTAGCACTCGCATAGCATCATCCTTGGTAAGTTAAAACCTTCAATAAAACGTTGCCTACTCAGCACGGCTTCGCAATTGCTCTAAGAGGGTCTGAGTTGCAAAGCCGTCTGGTATTAACCCTTGATCACGCTGGAAGTTCCGTAATCCTTGCCGCGTATTGGGACCCATGACACCGTCAGCGCCTCCCGCTGAGTAGCCGGTACGGTTTAACTCGCGCTGGAGTTCCTTCACATCATCGCGGGTCAGCGGCGTTTCCCCTCGCGGCCATTCATGCTGGGTGCCCTCTCGCCCGGCAATAGCATCACCCAGTGTGGCCACGGCGAGAGCATAACTGGTGGCATTGTTATAACGTAAAATGGCGCGAAAATTAGCCCCTACTAGAAAAGCGGGGCCTTGAGCACCGGCAGGTACCACTACAGACGCGCTATCGAAATTTGGCAGCTCGCCCTGCTGCGCTCGAACGCCTTGATCACGCCACTCGGCACTACTGCGTCGGTCGGTCTGAGTATAATCAAATCCTTCGGGTAGGCGTATCTCCACGCCCCAAGGCTGACCCGTTTGCCAGCCAGCTCGCGCTAAGTAATTTGCCGTCGATGCCATTACATCGGGAATACTTCCCCAGATATCACGCCGACCATCACCATCGCCATCGACGGCATAAGCTTCAAAGCTGCTGGGAATAAATTGGGTATGGCCCATCGCGCCGGCCCATGATCCCTTCATTTGATCTGCGGCTATATCACCCTCGTCAATGATACGCAGCGCAGCGAGCAATTCACCTCTAGCAAAATCACGGCGGCGGCCATCGAAAGCGAGCGTAGCAAGAGACTCTAACGTTGAGAAATCACCGAAATTGCTGCCGTAGTTACTCTCGATTCCCCAAATAGCGACAATAATTTCGGCAGGTACGCCAAAGCGCTGCTGCATTTCCAGCGCGGTATCGCGGTGGGCCGCTAACTTTTCTCGCCCGGTATTAACACGCGTAGATGAAACCGCGGTATCAAGGTATTCCCAAATAGGCCTGACAAATTCGGGTTGGTAGCCATCGAGCTCAATGACGCGATCAAGGTGACGTATGCAATCGAATGCTTCGCTCAATGTCGCTTCGCTAATGCCTTCGCCGGCGGCATAGCGACGAAACTCATCCAACCATTGCTGAAAATTAGCGTAGTTAACCTGTGTAGCAGCACGCGCATCGACTTCAGTCATCAGCTGCTGATTTGCGAGTGCTGCGCCTCCAACGAAGGGGGTGCTCAACGCTATCGCCAGCGAGGCACACAGTAAGGGGCGGTAACGCCGCCCTGCAGGCAAATTAATAGACATCGTTTATATCCTTAGGCAGTCCTTGGCATGTCTAGAATGATGGCCTAGAAAAGTAGTAGATACTAGACGCTGAGGCTGATTAGAGGGCGCAATTATCTTTCAAGCGATGTCATCCAGTGGGCGACATAGCGCCCATGCGGGTCATAATGATTGACCTGCTGCTGCACATCAAAGTAGCGACGATGACACGCGCCTCTTCCCACGCCGGCGATATAACGCCAGTTTCCCCAATTGCTGGCAACGTCATAATCAATCAAGCAATGCTCGAACCATAAAGCGCCTAAACGCCAGTCTACCTGCAGGTCGTTGACCAAGAAGCTGGCGACATTTTGCCTGGCGCGATTGGATATCCAGCCAGTGCGATGAAGTTCCAGCATGGCCGCATCCACAAACGGCACGCCAGTCACAGCATTACGCCAAGCATCAAACGCCGCACTCGGCTTGGCCGCTAGAACCTTACCAAACATTTGCACACCTTCAGCCTGGGCGACACGTATAAAATACTCACGCCAAAGCAGTTCAAACGTGATCCAGTAGCTCGATTCATTGCTGCCGTGTTCGGCTTCCCACGCTTTCACTGCATCATTAACTTGGCATGCCGTGACACAGCCGCGCGCAAGCCACGGCGAAATGCGTGTTGAAAAATTCGCGCCTAAAAGACCGTTGCGGGTTTGCTTATAGACTTCTGCGCCCTTTTGATGCCACAGATAGTCATGAAGACGCGCATGCGCCGCCGACTCCCCTCCCACGTAGGTATAGCCTTGACGTGTATCCGGCTGCCACACAGCGCTATGCTCAGAGACAGCCTTTAACGGCGGAAAGCCACGCGGCGCCTCAGGCCAAGGCGGCAGTGTTACCGGTGCAGGTCGGCTCGCGGAAAGTGAGCAGTTTTTTTTCTACGCAGCGCCTAAAGGCCGAAAAACTTTGCGGTAGCCTATCCGCGTCGAAAGGCAGCGCCTGCCGATTAATCAGCTGCCCGCTCTCAATACAGCTCAGCGTTGTTCGGTCGGAAAGCCCACTGGCCACCGCTTTAATCTGCTGTATTTCTTCAACCCCTGGGTGGTCAGAAACGCGGACATGGCGCGCACTAAGCGACCAGGCCAGCTCAATCACCACATCGCTTGGATTACCGATGCGGACAAGCAAATCACTGCCGCGCTTTAAAAGCTCGCCGCGCAACGCCATTAAGCATTGCCATAGGAAGCGTAAACGCGCCGGGCCTATCCGCGGCACAGAATCGTCTTTTATGAGAGGAGCACACCACCGCCGGTCCAACACATAAAGGCACAGTAAATGACTGGGGGGAGCATTAAAGTGCAACAGAGGGTTGTCGGCCACGCGCAGGTCGTCTTGCAGCCAGACAATATCAACGGTGGGGTTCATGCCCTTGCCTCCCAGCAGCGCATTGCTGTTTTGCAGTACGTCGACACCGCTCGCTGCAATAGCGCACCTCATCCCAACAACGTGCCCATTTCTTTCGCCAAACAAAGGGGCGCTGGCATAAAGCACACGTTTTCTGGGGCAGGTGTTGTTTGCGTTGCATACTCACAGGCGCACTTCTTAATAAGCACATGACTAATCATGAACACATGATCCTACACGGTATAACTGTTGTACATTAATTATTATCAATAGGAGATGATAAACGTCAGCACTGCGGAACATCAAACGCAAAAAAGCCACCCGTAGGTGACTTAGCGGCAGGATAAAAACTGCAAACGATCGCTCTAGTCTGGGTCGGTATCTCGTGGCTGGCGTTTGGCATTTTCTTGGGTCTCCAAGCCACTTTTTAATTCGTGGGTCAAAGGATCATAGTTAGGCCGTAATTCATCCTTTATTGTGCCGCTCCAAAGCTTGGACCCAACGAAATAACCGGCACGACCAATCACATGGGCGGCCACCGGTGCTGTCATTAAAATAAATAATATGATGGCAAAAGAGCGCGCGACGATTCCCACTTCAGCAAAGTGCATTGCCGCCGCCAGCATTATTAAAATCACGCCTAGTGCGGCGGCTTTGGTGGTCGCATGCATACGTGTTAGCAGGTCGGGTAAACGCAGCAAACCTACAGAGGCAAGCAGCATAAACAGCGCACCGCCAAGAATCAGCGTGCCTTTTATAAAATCAATCATCGCGCGGGCCTCCTCGTTCTAAAAAACGCGCAAAGCCAATAGCCGCCAAAAAGCCCATAAGTGCGACCACAATTGCGGCGTCGAGGAAACTAGCAACCTCTGTTTTGATCGCATAAACCCCCACCAACCCTACCAAGGTGGTCGAAAAAAGCTCTAACGCTACAACGCGATCGGGCAAACTGGGGCCGCGTACAACACGCACGAAGGTGAGTATGAGCGCTATGCTCATAATCACTTGGCTAATTAAAATAACGGTATCCATCAGCGAAATAGCTCCAGGGCCCGGTGCTCCATCTCTTTTAAATTACGCCGCAGCTCTTCTTCATCGTCTAAAAACATCGCATGGATATACAGCACCTTACGATCATCAGACACATCTAAGCTAAGTGTGCCGGGTGTCAGCGAAATCAAGTTAGCCACCATGGTGATTTCCATTTCCGTACGAGCCGAAAGTGGCAGCGCAATAACGCCAGGTTTCATATGCCAAGGCGGCGTCAAAATATCAAAAGCCACGCGCAGGTTGGCTTGAATCAGTTCTTTCAGGAAAAAACCGATAAAGCCCACAAGCCGCGGCACCCGCGCCGGGTAACCTTTCAATGAGTCAAGCTGAGGCTCAATCAAAACAAGCGTGATATAGCCAAATATCAAGCCGATAAGAAGATTCAAACCGGTGAAGTCACCGCTCAACAAGACCCATGCCAGACCTAATAGTAAGTTCCAAATAGCTCCTGTCATGGCGCATCCTCTCCTGTTGCCGCTTCTTCAGCGTCCGCTGCTGATGAATTCAGCAACGTGTCTTCTACACTGGCCGAAGCGCCCAGAACGGCTTCGATATACCCCGATGGTTCAAGCAACTGATCACCAATGCCCGTCATCACCCACATAATCGGCTCAGCAAATACCCCGATCAACAGAGAAGACATCGCCAGCACCATCACCGGTAAATACATCATCCACAGGCTTGGCTTTAACAATCGACCATCATCTCCTGTCGGAGTAACAGTTTCAGGCACGTGATTATCTTCCGGCAGCGACTTCCAGAACACCTCATTCCAAATTTTCACCATGGAGTAGAGCGTCATTAAACCTACCGCCAGCGCGATCCCAGTTACGACATAGGCTTCAGCTTCGAGGCCTGCGCGCACAATGACAAATTTAGCAAAGAAACCAGACAGCGGCGGGATGCCCGCTAGAGAGAAAGCCGAAATAAAGAAGGCAACGGCTAGCCAGGGGCGCTCCCGATACAAGCCTCCCATCTTTTTGAGTTGATACGTACCCTGCAGACGATGGGTGATCCCGCTAATCAAGAAGAGGTTAGTTTTCACCACCATATTATGCACGATGGCAAACACGCCACCGGCTATCGCCAAGGGCGTATAAAGCGCTAACCCTAAGATCATATAGCCAATCTGGCTGACAATATGAAACGATAGAATACGCCTAAACTCATATTGGGCCGCCGCGCCCAGCACGCCAGTCACCATCGTAAAGACCGCCCCCCAGAGCATAATGTCCTGCAAATAGCCCATGGTCTGGTCAAACATCAGCGTAAAAACGCGGAACAGCGCATAAACGCCGACCTTGGTGAGCAGCCCGGCAAACAGAGCTGAAACGGCGACAGGCGGCGTGTGATAAGAAGCAGGTAGCCAAAAGAACAATGGAAAGGCGGCTGCCTTAATGCCGAAGGCCACCATAAACATAACGGCCAACACTTCAACCATGCCCGTGTGCTCAGCCTCCCCCATACGCAGCGCAATATCGGCCATATTAAGCGTCCCCACCATCCCGTAGAGAAGCCCAACGGCGGTCAAAAAAATGACCGATGCCAGCAGATTCAAGGTGACATATTTAATCGCCCCCTCCATCTGCGCACGCTCACCGCCTAGAATCAGCAGCGCAAACGACGCCACCAGCATTACCTCAAACCACACATAAAGGTTAAAGATATCACCGGTTAAAAATGCCCCCATAACGCCGGCTAAGAGCAGGTGCATTAAAGGGTAGTAGCCAAATTTTTCATGCCCCCGGCCGGTCGTGGCCAGCGAATAGATCCCCATTGCCAAACCAATGACGGCGGTCATCAGCACCATGACGGCACTCAGCATATCGGCGATGAGCGTGATGCCAAACGGCGCGGGCCAGCTGCCCATCTGCATCGTGACGTAGCCGTCTGAGAGCGTTGATACGAACAGCCACAGACTAACAATCAGCAGCGCCGCATTACCGGCCACTGCCAAAAAGCGCTGCATGGGGCGGGAACGCCAAAACAACAAAGAGATTGCCCCTGAAAGCAGCGGCAAGAGGACGGGAAGAGCAACTTCAGGCCTCACGTATCGGTATCCTTCATCTTATCGAGATCATCAGCCTTAACCACTTCATAGGCACGTCGAATCAACACCACCGCAAAGGCAAGCACGCCAAAGGCAATTACGATAGCTGTCAGCACTACCGCTTGGGGTAAGGGATCAGCGACGGCGCCTACCGGCTGCATCATGCCTTCAGGAATCAGTGGCGGCGCGCCCCGCGTCAATCCCGCCGTTGTAAAGATCAGCAAATTGGCCGCGTTTGAAAGCAGCATTAAACCAATCACCAGCTTCACGATAGAGCGACGCAGCATCATGAAAATAGCCGTTGCGTAAAGCAGCCCTATGGCTACCGCCATTAGTGGTTCCATGCTGAGCCTCCTGTTAACTCAAGGTTCATCCTTGTCGACCTCCATCAGCGTCATCACCATACCGGTGACTGAGCCCAGCACCGCGAAATACACACCGATATCAAAAATCAGCGGCGTGGAGGCTTTAAAGTCGATGATTGGAATAGTCCACCACTGGGCGGTTAAAAACGGTTGCCCCATAAACCAGGCAGGCACGACGGAAACCATTCCCAGCAATAAACCAATGCCAATAAGGTCTTTGGGGTCAACCATACGCAGCACTTGCTTGGTCGCGCTAACGCCAAAGGCAAACAGGTAAAGCGTAAATGCCCCCGCCGCCACCAGGCCTGCGATAAAACCGCCGCCCGGCTCATCGTGTCCTCTAAGCAACAAGAAAACGGAAAACATCAGCTGCAGCGGCATTAAAAAACGCGCTGCCGTATTGAGGATAATGGTGCCTGACTTAACCATTGTTAGGCTCCTTAGCCGCTACTTTGCTGTTTTCACTCGGTTTATTCTCATTACCTTCGCTATGACGCAGCTTCAGCATGGCAATAACGCCAACGGCTGCGAGCGCCAAGACAAACATCTCACCTAGCGTATCTAGCGCCCGGTAATCGACCAAAATGACATTGACGATATTGCGGCCAAAGGCCAAAGGGGCGCTGTTCTCAATCATGTATGTCGAGATAGGTTCAAACTGCTGAATACTCCACGAAGTCATAATCAGCAGGCAAATCAAAATACCCATCATGGCGGCGACAGCGCCATCACGGATACGCTCAAGGCTGGTAGAAAGACTCGAAAAGCGCGGCAGCCGGAACAATACCAGTACCAGCAAAATCACCGTCAAGGTTTCCACCAGCAGCTGGGTAATGGCGAGATCAGGCGCACTGAAAAGAATAAAGATTAACGCGATAGAGAAGCCCATCACGCCTACCGACACCACCGCCCCAAGCCGGGATCGAGAAATGGTCGCGAACAACGCTCCCATTACCATACAGCCTGCGACAACGGCCTCGTGAAAGCGCACGTCTAGGTCAAAGGCAAGCTCAGGCGAATGGCGCAGCAATATGGAGTTACTAATCAAAACGATCAGCGTAATCAGCATAATAAGAATGTAATTACGCATATAGCCGTTTTGCAGTATGCGCGTTTGCCACTCGGAGAAATGTACGATGCCATTCATCGCGCTCTCATAGCCGGCCTCAGGGCCATGGCGCATAACCGGCGCCAGTATGGATAACTTGGCACGTACGCTGTCCCAGCGTTTAAACAGCAAAAAGCCTAAGCCAAGGCTGACAATCGACATTATTAATGCCACGTTCACGCCATACCAAAGCGACAAAGAAACGTCGCTCGGTTGCCCAGAAATGGAGCTCGCGGCAGCGCTCAGCAGTGCATCGGCGCCTAACGTCGCAGGCCATAAACCAAGCAAAAGTGACCCTGTTGCTAAAAGCGCCGGCCCCGCTAGCATGCTGAGCGGCGCCTCATGAGGATCTAGCGGTGTTTGATGACGTTTGCCGTAAAAAGGACGTAACGCAATAATAAAGGCTACCGCGATCGTTAATATCGCGGCAATAAAGGCAAATATCACCAGCAGCATGTTGAAGCTGTCGGCGCCGAGTGCCGACTCAAACTTCAGCTCCTTGCCGATAAAGCCTATTAACGGCGGTACCCCAGCTAACGAGAGCGCAGCAATCAGCGCAATCGTTGCCGTTACCGGCATCACTGAACGTAGCCCCCCCATGTGCGTCACATCCTTGGTACCGGTTTCGTGATCCAAAATACCGGCGACCATAAATAGCGCCCCTTTATACAAAGAGTGCGCCAAAAGGAAAGTAACGAAAGCGGTCATCGCATAGTCACCGCCAATACCTAACAGCATTGTCAGTGTGCCCAGCGCCATAATCGTTGAGTAGGCTAATAGTTTTTTAATATTCGTATGCTGAATAGCTAAGAACGAACCGGTCAACATCGTGGTCGCGCCGACTACGGAAAGAATCCCTACCCACAACGCCGTGCCGCCCAGCTCTGGATATAGCCGCGCGAGCAGATAAATACCCGCTTTCACCATGGTGGCTGAGTGCAAGTAAGCCGAAACCGGCGTTGGCGCAGCCATCGCGTTAGGCAGCCAAAAATGAAACGGAAACTGAGCTGACTTAGTGAACGCGCCAAGCAGCAAGCAGATCAGCATGGGGGTATAAAGCGCATGCTCACGTAAATCTGTATCGCTACCAAGAATCTCTGACAGCGACCAGCTGTCGCTAGCAATGCCCAGCAGTATCAGGCCAGCCATTAACGCCAAGCCGCCGGCGACGGTCACAAATAATCCCTGACGCGCTGACTTGCGTGCCTCAATATCCGCATGATTAAAACCAATCAGCAAATACGAGGTAATACTGGTTAACTCCCAAAAGATGAACAGCGTTAATAAGCCGTCGGCCAATACCAGCCCTAGCATGGAAACCATGAAGGCTATTAACGCGATATGAAACCGCGCGAGATCAGGATGATCTTTCAAATAGCCGCCGGCATAAATTAAAACGAAAGCACCAATGACGGTAATCAACAGCCCGAAGAGTAGCGACAGGCCATCTAACAAAAACGTAAGGCTGATACCCAATGACGGCACCCACTGCCACTCGAGTAGCAAGCTGCCATTGCCAATCACATAGGGAGCCTGAAGGGCTAACCACGCCGCCAGCCCTGCTGGGAATACTGCCAGCACAAGGCTTGCGCGCTGGCCGAACCATCGATGCAGCAACGGCGACGATGCAGCCAGCAAAAAACCCATTAATATGGCAAGTTGCATCTAGCATTATCTCCTAAATAACGAAACGCCCCACCGTTAGATCGGGCGCGAGGGCTATGGTCACCATGCCTTTGGACTGGAACGCCAGCGTTGAATAATAGTGATTTCAAAGTGAGACAGCTTATAACAGACAGTTTTGCCTGACCAGTCAAACGCTTAAATGCAAATAGCCGCAGCGAAGTAACCCCCGCTACGGCTATTATTGCGCTTTAGAAAAAATCAGTGGGCAGGCAACCATCCGGCTAATTCGTTATTAATCACGGCAAGCAGTCCCTCTATATGATCGTCGCGATCATTCAAGCACGGTATGTAGCTAAACGTTTCACCACCTGCCTTCATAAAGCTATCGCGAATCTCTTCTTCTATCTCTTCAAGGGTCTCAATGCAGTCTGATGAGAAAGCGGGTGAGATAATCGCGATGTGCTTGTGCCCCTGTTGAGCCAACTCAGCCACGTGCTTAACGGTAGCCGGCCCCAGCCACTTCTCGGGGCCAAACTTCGATTGAAAGGCGGTATCCACTTCTTCTTTGCTAAAGCCGAGTGTTTCGCGCAGCAGCCGCGTTGTTTTCTGACACTGGCAGTGATAAGGATCCCCTTGCTTCAGGTAGCGTTCAGGAACTCCGTGATAGCTAGCCACCAGCTTGGTTGGACGCGTCGGCAACTCGGCGTACGCCTCTTGCACAGAGTTAGCCAGAGCCCGAAGATAGGTAGGATGGTCAAAATACGCGGGCACCGTACGGATATAAGGCTGCCACTTCATCTTCATCAGCGTACGAAACGCTTGGTCGTTAGCCGATGCTGTCGTTGGTGAGCCGTATTGAGGATAAAGCGGGAAAAATACGATTTTTTCGCAGCCCTTCTCTTTTAAGCGCGTCAGCACACTTTGGGTTGAAGGATTTCCATAACGCATACAGAAATCAACTTCAACATCATCACCATAAAGCGCCTTTAAGCGCGCTGTCATTTTCTCGGTCTGCGCGCGAGTTATGGTCAGTAGCGGACTTTCATTTTTGTCGTTATTCCAGATACTGCGATACGCTTTACCCGACGAGAATGGGCGTTTAGTCAACACAAGCAGTTGCAGCAGCGGCTGCCATTTCCAGCGGGCATAGTCGACCACGCGCTGATCAGAGAGAAACTCATTTAAGTAACGACGCACGGACCAATAGTCAGTGGCATCCGGCGTACCTAGATTTGCGAGCACAACACCCACTTTGGCACGCGGCACCGGCGGGTGATCACTGGACGCGTGCGCTAAACGCCCTGCCCCAGGCTGATCCTTGACGACGCTTTCGGTCATTACATTTACTCCCGAAAATACCTAAACAATTGAAAAAAGGTCATTAAAAAAATAAAAAGACACAAAATATGGCGACTTAATTGCCAAGCGGCTCACGCAAATTCTATCACTTATCGGCATACTGTCGGCATAAAGTTATACTACAATTACTGCTTGTATAACTATTTTGAAAATAGCTACCGATAGGCGAATCATTATGAACCGTTTTACGCCATTAAAGGCCCGCCCTCCGGTCACTCTATTTCACGATGGGCACTGCCCCTTCTGCCGCCAAGAAATTGCCTGGCTAGCCAAACATCACCACATAGACCACATCGCATTAGTGGATATTCAGGATGAGTATTTTAACGCGCAAACGCACGGATGCGAATTCACCGCCATGATGGGGCAGCTGCATTTACAAGATAGTCAGGGAAAGTGGTATATCGGAATGGATGCCAGCCGTGCCCTGTATGCAGTATTGGGCTACCGGCGGCTAGTGTGGATATCGTGCTTGCCGGGGATACGCGGCCTAATGAACGCGGGTTACCGGTTTTTTGCCCGTCGCCGAATACGAATCGGGCAGTGGTGGGAAAAACGTCAATCTAAAGCTTAGCAAGGTGGCGTAAACGCGTTAAAAGACGAGCGGCATACGCGAAGTAAGTGGCTCACTGTAGTGCGTGTCGCGACCAATGACTTCATCGTGAGGCACGTGCTGGACTAAATAAGCACGATGAATCTCGGCACGCTTAAGCTCCATATAAACATCATCTAACGAACGGAACAGCATCGGCTTATTGCGCTGCATTAACATATGGCGCTCGCCTTCAACATCCTCTAACTCAATTTGATAAAAACGACTACCCGAATGGATAATCACGCGTATTTCGAAGTTGTCGTGGCTGGCGACAAACTGTTTAAGATCTTTCAACTCCATGGTTAACTCCTGTTATTGATACATACTAAATAGGGCACAGCATGGCTGTGCCCTATGACATTTCAGTTGCCCTATTATTACATTGTCATGACAGCTTTCAGTTTCATGACAGCTTTCAGTTTTATGACATTCAACAACTAAGACGACGCTAGTGCAAGAGAGTTCCAGACCAAAGCGTCAACAAATGCGATTAATTACTGATATTCAGAGGGGTCGATCGCTTTACCCAGTGAATTGCGATCAATCCAATTGCCGCCTTTCGTTTCTTTATAGCGGAAAACTACTTTATCTCCCACGGTGACGGGAACCTCTCCGTCTTCGGTTTGATAGCTGTATCTCTCGCCCTCCACTACCAGGTGGTAACGATAAAGGTCCGGCATACCCAGCCACTCTTTGAAAGGCCCTTCCCGCTCTAGTGACTGTAGCTCACCGCGACCTTCAAGCTTAGGAAGACGCTGCCGATTACCGCGCCGAAATCCACCTGCCATTTGCTACTCCCATTTTTGCATTGCACATCAAGTTAATCGCCAAACGAATCGCCGTAGCTATCCGGGGCTAAATCTTCAAAGCGCGTATATTTACCAATAAACGCCATATGTACCGTACCGATAGGTCCGTTACGCTGCTTACCAATAATTAACTCGGCAATCCCCTGGTTGTCGGGATTGTCAGGGTTATAAACTTCATCGCGATAAACAAAAGCGATAACATCAGCATCCTGCTCGATAGCGCCCGACTCACGCAGATCCGACATAATAGGACGCTTGTTAGGACGCTGCTCCAACGAGCGGTTCAGCTGTGAAAGCGCGACGACCGGGCAATTAAATTCTTTCGCTAAGCCTTTCAAAGAGCGCGAAATTTCAGAAATCTCACCGGTGCGGTTTTCACTGAAGCCGGGGATCTGCATGAGCTGAAGATAATCGATCATGACCAGCGCAATGTTGCCATGCTCACGAACTACTCGACGCATCCTGGAACGCATTTCATTGGGCGACAATGCGGCCGTATCATCGATAAACAGCTGCTTATCTTTGAGCAGATTCACCGCAGAGGTTAAGCGTGGCCAGTCTTCGTCTTCTAATTGACCGGTACGAACACGGGTTTGGTCAATCCGACCAAGCGAAGACAGCATCCTCAGCATCAACGATTCCGCGGGCATCTCCATCGAGAACACCATCACCGGCTTGTCGCTGGCGATGACCGCATGCTCGACCAGGTTCATGGCAAACGTGGTTTTACCCATTGATGGCCGGCCGGCAATAACCACCATATCCGACGGCTGCAGACCCGTGGTCATATCATCCAGGTCACGAAAACCCGTCGAAAGACCGGTCATCTCACCTTTCAGGTTAAACAACTCATCAATACGGTCGACGGCTTTGGTTAACAGCTCACTCATGCCAATAGGGCCGCCCGTTTTAGGGCGTTCCTCAGCAATCTGGAACACTAACCGCTCAGCTTCATTGAGCAGCTCATCCGCCGGACGCCCTTGAGGCGTAAAGGCGCTGTCAGCAATTTGATTAGCCGCGCGGATCAGCTTACGCAGCGTGGCACGTTCACGCACAATATCGGCATAGGCACGAATGTTGCTGGCAGACGGCGTGTTACGCGCAAGCTCGGCCAGAAATGCCAGGCCACCCACGGTATCCAAGTGATCGCGTGCTTCCAGGGCCTCAGAGATCGTCACCACGTCCAACGGCTGTGCGGATTCGGCTAAATGAATCATCACATTGAACACCAATCGGTGTTCATAGCGATAAAAATCATCGGCCACCAGACGCTCAGAGACGTTATCCCACGCCTGATTATCCAGCATGAGCCCGCCTAATACCGACTGCTCTGCCTCAAGCGAATGCGGCGGCAGTTTTAGCGCGGCCGTTTCTTTATCAGCAGAAGGCGTGTCCTGCATGGCAAGCTCCTTTAAATACGACAACGTACCCAGTAAAGATGCTTATCTTAGCCGAGCCCATACCGCGCGACGACCCACATCATCAAGATGTTGCCTTAAAGTACCCGGCGCTAATGAACTGGATAATTTAGGCAACGTCCAGAAATAACAAAAGGCGCGGGAAAACCCGCGCCTTTTGAGGCGTACGTGTCAGCGCAAAGAATTACTCTGCGACGACAACCACGCGTACAACGGCATCCACTTCAGCGTGCAAGTGTAGCGCGATGTCGTATTCGCCAGTTTGGCGAATCGGGCCATTCGGCATACGTACTTCGCTCTTGGCAACATCGATGCCAGCAGAGGAAATCGCGTCGGCCAGGTCACGTGGACCAATCGAACCAAACAGTTTGCCTTCGTCGCCTGCTTTGGAAACCAAAGACAGTTCGATGTCGTTCAACTGCTCAGCACGCGCTTCGGCTTCAGCTTTACGCTCAGCGGCTTGTGCTTCGAGCTCAGCGCGCTGCACTTCAAACGCTTCGATATTGTCTTTGGTGGCCGGTACGGCTAAACCGTAAGGCACCAAATAGTTACGACCATAACCAGGCTTAACAGTGACCTTGTCACCCAGGCCGCCCAGCTTACCAATGTTGTCGAGCAGAATGACTTCCATCTCGTAAACCTCTTGTCAGTTGCTGCGGGCAAGGCGTGCGCGAACGTTCGCGAATGTATCAATCAGCCCCAACAGCAGCACAATGAGAATCGTGGGCCAGGTCGTGATTAGCAGCACATAAAATGCGACTAGCCACAGCCCGTTCATCCCCTTTAATCCAATAAACCCGTGCACTAACGCAACGCCAGCTACCAATAGCGGAATCCAGCCAAGCATGGCCAGCGCGTGGACACCTAACAGCGAGCCTGCCACCCCAATCACGGCCAAAATGGCCAATTCTTTAGGGCTCAAGCGCAGTGCGTGAAACTCTTCGCGAAAGCCGCCTGGGTTGTACAACCCAGCTTGCCAGCTTCGTGCAAGCGCTAAACACACTATTGCTGCCAACAGCACCACGAGCCCGGTAACTCCCCCCACTACCAGCGCGGCAATGGTTTGAGTATCGTAGCCTTGGTTGGCAAATTCCGTGAGCATGCGATCCACTTCTTGCGAACCTTCTCGCAATTGCTCAAGCATTAGCTCTGTACCACCTGGCGGTGAAAAAATGCCAAGTTGAACCATGACCACAGCGACCAATGTCCCCACAATCAATGTTTCTCCCCAACGCATCCTTTCGCGCAGGATGACGGCCATCAGCGTTACCAACAATATGCTAGCAAGCGGAATCACATCTCCCTGGGCCCACCACCAGCCAGCCGGTAGCGCTGCTGCGATGATCACCGGTAGTGCAGGCGCAAAGCCTTTACGTAAGGTCATCAGCGCGGCAATGGCTGCTCCTAACCAGAACAGCCAAGGCACTAGCGTTGCCAGGGCCGCCACGCCTGCAGCGTAGGGCGTGCCCCGCATCAGCCATCGGGCTAGTGCCAGCATCACGTTAAACGCTTACTGGTGGCTATCGGAGTAGGGCAGCAGTGCCAGATAGCGCGAGCGCTTGATAGCGGTCGCCAGCTGACGCTGATAGCGTGCTTTGGTACCGGTAATACGGCTTGGAACGATCTTGCCGGTTTCGGTGACGTAAGCCTTCAGCGTGTCCAGATCTTTATAATCGATCTGTTTGATGCCTTCAGCAGTAAAACGGCAAAACTTACGGCGACGGAAAAAACGTGCCATGGACTAGCTCCTTAAAACGTGCAGTGAAAAAAATCAGGCAGTTTCTTCTTCTTCAGCGCGCGGTTTTTCTTCGCGACGCGGACGTTTTTCTTCTGCCGGTTTCATCATCGGGGAAGCTTCAGTAACAGCTTCCTTGCAGCGTACAACCAGGCTGCGGATGATGGCGTCGTTGAAGCGGAAGATATTCTCGATTTCTTCGAGAGTCTCGCCAGCACATTCGACGTTCATCAGCACGTAGTGGGCTTTGTGGATCTTGTTGATCGGGTAAGCCAAGTGACGACGGCCCCAATCTTCTAGACGGTGCACAGTGCCGCTATTTTCAGTAACGATGCTGGTGTAGCGCTCGACCATAGCCGGCACCTGCTCGCTTTGATCCGGGTGGACCATAAACACGATTTCGTAATGACGCATGGAATCTCCTTGCGGTTTGACAGCTTCCTTAGTGTGCCACTGCTAAAGCAGATAACGACGACTGGGAAGCAAGGAGTTAACTGAAGTGTCCAGTGGCCGCATAAGCAATCACTGAAGCATCAAACAGATCGTTTATTTCAATTACTACTGTTCACAGCTAACGCCCGCTTGCATACAAACGGGCGCGTGTATCTTAGTGGCGCGGGGGTTAACTTGCAAGCTGCCGCTGACGAACAGCTTCAAACAGACAAATTCCGGCCGCGACCGACACATTCAGGCTAGACACCTCACCCGCCATCGGCAGCTTAGCAAGATTGTCACATGCTTCACGGGTTAACCGACGCATGCCCTTGCCTTCAGCGCCCATCACCAGAGCGGTCGGGCCAGTCATATCGATTGCAAATACGCTGGCCTCCGCCTCACCCGCCGTACCGGTTATCCAAACGCCCGCATCTTTGAGCTTGGCGAGGGTACGCGCCAAATTGGTGACCTGGTAAACCGGAACAACTTCGGCGGCGCCGCAGGCCACTTTACGCACGGTGGCATTCAGCGGCGCCGCTTTGTCTTTCGCGACAATCACCCCGTGAGCACCGGCGGCATCGGCACTGCGTAGGCAGGCACCAAAATTATGCACGTCGGTCACACCGTCTAAAATCAGCAAAAGCGGCGGCGTTGACGACGGCCAGGCACGCAGCTTTAACCATAACGACTCTTCGCCCTCAGGCGTTAGCGGTGGGCAAAAAGCGACGACGCCCTGATGAGCCGCGCCTTGAGTCAACTGATCCAGCATATCTCGCGGCTGCTCCTTCACGCGAGCACCGCGCGCCTGAGCTTGAGCAACGACTTCTTTTAAGCGGCTACCTGCGCCCTGCTGCACCCAAAGTTCACGCGGTGATTCACCTCGATCCAGAAGGCTTTGCAGAGCGTGCACGCCATACACTTGATCTAACCCATCGGGAGTCTTAGGCCCCCGTCGAGACGATGCCGGTTTCATGCTCAACCCTTATTCGGTGATGGCTTGCGCGGGCCAGTGCGCGTGCGCCGAGGGCCGCGACGCACAGCAGGCCGATCGCCGTTAGATGCTTTGGCACCAGCAGCCTTAGCTCCTCCAGCCGTAGAGCCAGCGCCCTCTTCTCCGCCGCGACTTTTGCGGGGCTGACGGCGCGGGCGAGGCTTCTCATCACCTAGGCCAAAGTCGATTTTACGGTCGTCCATATCGACGCGGGCCACTTGGACAGTAAGGCCATCGCCTAACCGGTAAGTAGTGCCCGTCCGTTCGCCCTTGAGGCGGTGTTTTTCAGCTTCGTAATGATAGTAGTCGGAAGGCAGCGAGGTTACGTGAACCAAGCCTTCTACATAAAAGGCATCTAAGCGTACAAACAGACCAAACTGAGTAACCGATGCAATGGTGCCCTCAAACATCTCACCAAGCTTGTCGGACATAAACTCACACTTCAGCCAGCTCTCAACATCACGCGTGGCCTCATCGGCGCGCCGCTCAGTCATCGAGCAGTGCTCGCCCAGCTCAAGCATTTGCTCAAACGTATACGGGCACCATTTGCTCGGCGGATCAACTGGTGCACCCTCAACGCGTAACACCGTGTTGGTCTGGCGCGGCCCGCGGATAACCGACCGTATAGCGCGATGCACCAACAGGTCAGGATAACGGCGAATGGGCGAGGTGAAGTGTGCATAGGCTTGATAAGCCAAGCCAAAATGGCCTTCATTTTGCGGTGAATAGACCGCTTGATTCATCGAGCGCAGCATAACGGTCTGGATGATATCGAAATCGGGACGATCGGCAATAGCTTCACGCAGCGCCTGATAGTCTTGTGGCGTCGGCATATCACCACCGCCAACAGACAGGCCAAGTTCGTTCAGGAACAGGCGCAGCTTATCAAGGCGTTCAGGTGTAGGGCGCTCGTGGATGCGGTAAAGCGCGGGCAAATCGTGCTTATCTAAGAAGCGCGCGGTAGCAACGTTGGCTGCCAACATGCATTCTTCAATCAGCTTATGGGCATTATTACGGCTACGCGGAACGATTTTTTCGATCTTCCGCTCATCGTTAAAAATGATCGCCGTTTCGGTGGTATCAAAGTCGATAGCGCCGCGCTCTGCACGCGCTTCACGCAGCAAGTAGTAAAGCTCTTCTAGGCTTTTCAGCGGCTTCACTAATTCGCTGTACTCTGAGCGAAGCGCTTCGCCCTCTTCGCTTTTCTCATCAAGAATCGCCGCCACTTTGTTATAAGTAAGGCGCGCATGAGAGTTCATTACCGCCTCATAAAAGCGATAACGACTAATCGCCCCCGTCTGAGAGATATTCATCTCACAGACCAGCACTAAACGATCCACATTCGGATTCAGTGAACAAAGGCCGTTTGAAAGCAACTCCGGCAGCATAGGAACGACTTGACCAGGGAAGTAGACCGAGGTACCCCGCGTGCGGCCTTCATCATCCAGCGCCGTACCAGGACGTACATAATGGGAAACATCGGCGATCGCCACCAACAGTTTCCAGCCACCCGATTTTGTTTTCCACGCGCACACGGCATCATCGAAGTCTTTGGCAGACTCATCATCAATGGTGACCAGCGGCACATCACGCAAATCAACGCGGTGCTGCTTATCGTCTTCCAGCACTTCGGCTGAAATGCCGCCAATTTGATCCATGACCTCAGGGGAAAACTCAGCAGGAATGTCATAGCTGCGAATCGCTATATCAATTTCCATGCCCGGGTCCATGCGTTCACCCAGCACTTCAACCACCTCACCTACCGGCTGTACGCGGGTAGCGGGCTGCTGAACGATTTTGGCAGAGATCACCTGTCCATCCTGTGCCCCACCGCAGGCGCTATGAGGAATAATTACTTCCTGCGTGATGCGCGGATTTTCCGGAATCAGGATGCCAAATTCAGGCGTATTACTGCGATAAACGCCTACAATCGTTTGCGTGTTGCGGGCGATAACGTCGGCGATGGTCGCTTCATCGCGACCACGACGGTCGTGACCACTAATGCGAGCCAGCACGTGATCGCCGTGAAAAACACGCCGCATTTGACGCGGCGGCAGCACCAAATCAGGCTTTTTGCCGTCATCGCGCAGCAGAAAGCCAAAGCCATCGCGATGGCCCAGCACTTTGCCTTTAACTAAGTCGAGCTTATCAATCAGCGCGTAGGCGCCTCGACGATCGCGCAGCACCTGGCCATCGCGCTCCATGGCGGCCAAACGGCGCCTGACGGCTTCGATAAGATCTTCGTCTTCAAGACCCAGCATGCGGCTCATATTTTCGTGGCTAATCGGCTTGCCGTAGCTTTCTAATGCGGCTAGAAGATATTCCCGGCTTGGTGCTGGGTTGCCGTATTTGTGCGCCTCGCGCTCGGCGTGCGGATCATCACTTAACGTCCAATACTTCATGCGATCAACATCCTTAATGACGTCATTTGCGAGAGGCGTAAAAAAAGCGCAGACGCTATGCGTTGCGGGCGGGCTATTTCAGCGCTTGAGAGGCTAAAATGAATAGGGTTTTGTTTAGTCATAGCCGCAGTATAGCGCCGCGCGTTCAATCACCCAACCGTCTTAGGCGTTGTTTATACAATTTGCTTTATAAAAAGCGCCCGCGAAGCCTTGCATTTAACCATCACCCCGGTATTATACGCGCCACTTGCCCAGATGGCGGAATTGGTAGACGCGCTAGCTTCAGGTGCTAGTGTCCGTATGGACGTGGAGGTTCAAGTCCTCTTCTGGGCACCATACTGTTTCTATACCCACTCATTGGTATAAATAGTGCGGTGTTAAGCAAGTCGGTACTCGTCACTAGGCAGTATTGCTGTTGTAAATGTTTTGTGTTCGCCCAGGTGGCGGAATTGGTAGACGCGCTAGCTTCAGGTGCTAGTGTCTGTATGGACGTGGAGGTTCAAGTCCTCTCCTGGGCACCATACGAACACAAACAGTAGTTCGTTAATCTAAGCTGTAAATGATGCGCCCAGGTGGCGGAAGTGGTAGACGCGCTAGCTTCAGGTGCTAGTGTCCGTATGGACGTGGAGGTTCAAGTCCTCTCCTGGGCACCATGACAATATGGTCTCGTACGCATCCCCCCCTAACTACGCATCATCCCCTCCTATATAGATTCCCTTTTTTAAAACTTACTGAAAACGCCCAGGCCGACGCGATACTTCTTCAAGCGCCCACCCTTGCGTACGCAGCTCTCCCTCCAAAACAGCTTCTACGTCAGCGCTCAAGTCTGGAAAGAAGTTAAGGCCAGTAAGCGCTTCAATTTCATCAATTGTCACTAAGTAATCATCGAGCGGTTCATTACCTCGGACGTCTTGCGGCATGATAAATGCCAGCGCTAATGGCGCATCACTATGCGGCGCGACGATAATTTTGTAGAACGCCTCTGGTACTTCTACAAAGCCCACACGATTAAACACGTTATCCATAAAATTTGCGGGAAAAACAGGCCCCGTAATAACCTGCAAATGATCAAAACGCGGGGCAAAATGATCCATGACCGCTTCTTCTAAACGCTGCCATAGCTGACGATTAAGCTGTGGCCGTTGAGGCGTCATGTTACTCATTAAGAAGGTATCGACCTGAGCGCTGCGGCCATGCACAGCAGCAATGGCATAGTTAGGCGCCATATGCCCTCGGTCATAGCCACTGCCCGCATAGTCGCCTGTGCCGATCGGCCAGAGCGTGCGCCAATCCGCCTGAAAATTAGGTCGCGAACCGATTCGCGTCTCGTCGCCAACCGCTTCAACCTGATAGCTCACCCACAGCGGATTAACCCGCACATCAGACCAGCCCACTAAATAGCCGTCGTTACGCAGCACTCGATGCATCGTTGTAGGGCTAAATGCCTCCCATGTCGGCACGCCCATCCAGGTATAGGCATCTTTATGTTGGCGTTCCTGAAACTCCCACAGCCCTGTACCCGCAACAATAAACAGCACAACGATGCCCAGGCGTCGACCGTTACTACGCCAGCGCGAAAACGATTTTCCCAACAGACTTACTCCCTAGCCAGCGCCTAAAAGCGCCTATCGTTTTATGCAAATTTTAAGGGTGAATTTCGAGAACCTACCAGCCTAGGGAAAACATGGTTTCTAGATCGTGGCGCGAATGCACCTGCATGGCGTTGAGTGTTTCTGTATCACTGATACCTTCAACGGCGTTTAAGCGCTCGGTAACAAGCTCGGCTAAACTTTCAAAATCACGGGTACGAGCAATCGCTACCAAGTCGTAACGGCCACAGGTAGAATACACCTCACTAATACCCTCAACATCGGCCAGCCGCTCAGCGACAGCTTTAACTTGCCCTTTATCGGTATTGATTAAAATGACTGCGTTTTGCATGGTGCGCCCTCTCAACAGAAAAAATCACGACTCACAATGGAATGTCGGCGTCGAGCAGAGTATACCAGTGACATGAAGGCTGGCGTAGCACCTGCCGCCGGCGTGGCTTATTGCTAGCCCATCTCATCTCTATGCGCACGGCCTTATTTGCACAGACCTATTAGCACAGACTTATTAGCACAGACTTTGTCATCCGCTAGCATCTAGCCGATAATGACCCGCAAGCTGACTGAGAGCCACTTGAAGGCTCTGAATGATGCGTTTTAAGTAAATTAACAGAACGAAAAGACCCAAGAGGTGGATAACCACCCGACAATCGTGGTCAAACGTCAAACCGTGACGATAAGGAGAAATCATGGCTAACCAGAATCGTCGTGACTTCATGCGCAACAGTCTGCTGGGGCTTGCCGCCCTTCCACTAGGTGTGGGCATTCTGTCTAAAACCGCTTTTGCTCAAGGCCTTCCGCGTCTTGATCCTTCAGCGCCTAACGCGCAGGCACTTAATTATGTAGAAGTTGCCAGTGATGCGAGTGATCACCCGGCTTTTGAAGAGGGTGAACTCTGCGACAACTGCATGTTCTATAGCGCTAATAATGAAGGCTGCCAGCTCTTTCCAGAGAATAGCGTTGAACCTGCCGGATGGTGCCAGTCCTGGACCGCTCAAGGCTAGGCACCTGGCCCCGATGAGACGTCTATAACACACTGCCCTGCTCATCATGGTGGCAGAGACTGCTAAAGAGCCAGCGCTAAAAAACCTTTCAAAAACTCGCTTTAGGCAGTGCTGTTTTCATCCTCTATCGGCCAGTGATAGCGCCGCGTTACGCGGCCTTCCTCAAGCGAAACCAGATGAACGGGAAACCCCCATAGCTGCTGCAAATGGCGCATGACGGGGTAAACGCTACGCCCCAACGGGCGACGGTTGTCCTGCACATGATGAAGCGTCAATGAGCGATCTCCCCGAATCGCCGCTTCGGCGACTTGTATATTAGGTTCGCGAACAGACAGCGCATACTGGGTAGCCAGCGCGTCACGCACGCGTCGGTAGCCCTGTTCGTTGTGAATAGCCGCCACTTCAAGCGTCTCAGCCTGATCATCATCCACGACAAGAAACAGCTTATGATCGCGCATCACCTTCGGTGATAAAAACTGCTGAATAAACGATTCGTCTTTGAAGTTACGCATCGCAAATTCTAGCGTCTCCCGCCAGGGTGTCCCGGCAATGTCTGGAAACCACGCTTGATCCTCCTCGCAGGGCGCTTCACAGATCCGCTTAATATCCATAAAAATCGCAAAGCCTAGCGCGTAGGGGTTAATGCCGCTGTAGTGCGGGCTATCAAAGGGCGGTTGATAAATAACGGCCGCGTGGGACTGCAAAAATTCAAACATCAGCCCTTCATCGACATCGCCATCGTCGTAAAGCCGATTCATTAGCGTGTAGTGCCAAAAACACGCCCAGCCCTCATTCATCACCTGCGTTTGCCGCTGAGGATAAAAGTACTGTGCTAATTTGCGTACAATCCGCACGATTTCACGCTGCCATGGCGAAAGCAGCGGCGCGTTTTTTTCAATAAAATAGAGCAGGTTCTCTTGGGGTTCCGAAGGATAATGACCGCCACTATGTAGGCCTAAAGGATCGTCATCGCTATTCAGGCTGGCCAGTAGCGGCGAGCCACCCTCCGGCAATCCCGGAATGGTGCGCCAGAGCATGTTTACCTGGGTCTGTAGGTAGGCCTCTCGCTCATCTTGACGCTTAGCTTCCTCTTGCGCAGAGATAGGCGAAGGCCGCTTGTAGCGATCCACACCGTAGCTTTGGAGCGCATGGCAGGCATCCAGCAACTGCTCGACGGCTTGCACACCGTGACGCTCTTCACACTGACTGATGTAGCGTCGAGCAAACACCAAGTAATCGACAATCGATGAGGCGTCGGTCCAGGTTCGAAATAGGTAATTGCCTTTAAAAAAAGAGTTATGCCCGTAGCAGGCATGCGCCATCACCAGCACCTGCATCATCAGCGTATTTTCTTCCATCAAATAGGCAATGCAGGGGTCAGAGTTGATCACCAGCTCATAGGCCAAGCCCATTTGGCCGCGTTTATAGGCTTGATCAACCGCTAAAAACTGCTTACCAAACGACCAGTGATGGTAGCCAACCGGCATCCCTACGCTTGCGTAGGCATCCATCATTTGTTCAGTGGTGATCACTTCTATCTGATTAGGGTAAGTATCCAGCCGATACTCGTCGGCGAGCCTGGCCAGCTGTGCATCGAAGCGCTCCAGCACAGCGAAGTTCCAATCTGAGCCGGTGGCAATCGGCCTGCGTTTGCGAGTCGCACTCATAGCCCACTCCTCTACACGCGGTCCCTAGCCTCGATATAAGGTCTTAGGACTGGCTTAAGCGACGCTTAAACAGCTCGCGAAAGACTGGATAAATATCGCCCGCTTCTACAATTTGCCGCATCGCAAACCGATCGGGAAACTCATTGACCACGCTCTCGTACTCATGCCATAGCGATTGATGATCGTGGGGGGTAATTTCAACATAGGCATAGTATTGCAACTGAGGCATTAGCTGCTTAATCAGCAAATCGCGACAAATATTCGAATCATCATCCCAATTATCGCCATCGGAGGCCTGCGCTACATATAGATTCCACTGGCTTGTGGGATAACGCTTCTCGATGATTTTATTGACGAGGTTTAGCGCGCTGGAAACAATCGTGCCGCCAGTTTCACGTGAGTAGAAAAACTCCTCTTCGCTTACTTCCCTGGCGGCCGTGTGATGGCGTACAAACACCAGCTCAACTTTCTCATAGTGTTTCTCCAAAAACAGGTAGAGCAGTAGGAAAAAGCGCTTGGCAATATCCTTGTGGTTTTGGGTCATCGAGCCGGAAACGTCCATGACGCAAAACATCACCGCTTGGTTAGAGGGCTGCGGCTGTGCGCTGAGCTGGTGATAGCGCAGGTCATAAGTGTCAATAAAAGGCACGCTGGCAATACGCTTTTCCAAGCGCTCGATCTCGGCTTTTAGCTCAGTGATACGGGCAGGATTGCGCAGTACTGAGTCTTTACGCTCTTCGGCATTCAGTGCCTCAACCGCGTCCTTAAGCGCTCGTTTATTGGGCGCCCGCATCGCAATACGCCTGGCATACGCTTCACGCATCGAGCGGGTAATGCTGATACGTGAAGGAACCCCATCGCGCGAAAGCCCCGCCCGCACCATTTTGACTTCTTCCAATGACTTAAGCGGCTTGCGCTGCAGGTGGGGCAATTCCAGACCATCGAAAACAAACTCTAAAAACTCCTCACGGCTAAGGGTGAAAGCAAACTCATCAACGCCCTCGCCCTGGTTCGACGCCCCCCCTTCACCATTTCCGTTACCATCCCCCTTACCCTTTGTTCGGCTAATTTTATCGCCGGCGACATATTCCTTATTACCCGGCGAAACGATATGCCGCGCACCGCCTGGGCCATGCTGGAAGACCGGTTCAGAAATATCCTTCGTCGGAATAGAAATTTTCTCACCGCGCTCCATGTCGGTAATTGAGCGGCGATTAACGGCCTCCTCAACCGATCGCTTGATATGCTTACGGTAGCGCTCTAAAAAACGCTGCCGGTTAACCGCGCTTTTATGTTTAGCGTTTGGCCTTCGATCAATAAAGTAGGTCATGCGACCTCCTTAAGCGTACAACGTAAGCGCGGCTCTTAAGCGCAGCCCCTTACTGAGACTTGCGTACACGCAAATACCACTCGGACAACAGTCGAACCTGTTTCTCGGTGTAGCCACGCTCGACCATCCGTGCCACAAAATCTTCGTGCTTTTTCTGATCTGACCGGGAAGCCTTGGCATTAAAAGAGATCACCGGCAGCAGCTCTTCCGTATTGGCGAACATTTTATGTTCAATAACGCCTTTCAATTTTTCGTAAGACTGCCAGCTCGGATTCATGCCGTTATTTTGCGCCCGTGCCCGCAGCACAAAGTTAACCACCTCATGACGGAAGTCCTTCGGGTTCGAAATCCCTGCAGGTTTCTCAATTTTCTCTAGCTCTTCATTCAACGATTGGCGATTGAGTTGCTCGCCGGTTTCATGGTCACGATATTCCTGATCCTGAATCCAGAAATCGGCATAGGTGACATAGCGATCAAAGATGTTCTGGCCATATTCACTATAGGATTCGAGGTAGGCAGTCTGAATTTCTTTACCAATGAACTCCACATAGCGAGGCGCCATAAATTCTTTGATAAAGCCTAAATAGCGCTCAAATGCCTCCGACGGCAGCTGTTCGCGCTCTAGCGCCTGTTCCAGTACGTAGAGTAGGTGCACCGGGTTAGCTGCCACTTCGACACTGTCAAAGTTGAACACTTTAGACAGAATTTTGAACGCAAAGCGGGTAGAAAGCCCCTGCATGCCCTCGTCCACACCGGCCGCGTCGCGGTACTCCTGAATCGATTTAGCACGCGGGTCGGTGTCTTTCAGGTTTTCACCATCATAGACGCGCATCTTGGAATAAATATTGGAGTTTTCCGGTGATTTAAGCCGCGAAAGCACAGAGAACTGCGCCAGCATGCGAAGCGTGTCCGGCGCACAAGGGGCGGCGTTAAGCGAAGAATCTTCAAGCAGCTTTTGATAGATTTTGATTTCTTCCGACACCCGCAAGCAGTACGGCACCTTAACGATATAGACCCGATCGAGGAACGCCTCATTGTTGCGGTTATTACGAAAAGCCTGCCACTCAGATTCGTTAGAGTGGGCTAAGATGACGCCATCAAACGGGATCGCCCCCATGCCTTCGGTAGGATTGTAATTGCCTTCCTGCGTTGCGGTGAGCAAGGGATGAAGCACCTTGATAGGCGCTTTAAACATCTCAACAAACTCCATCAGTCCCTGATTAGCGCGGCACAGGCCGCCGGAAAAGCTATAGGCATCAGGGTCATCCTGGGAATAAAGCTCTAACTGACGAATATCAACCTTACCTACCAGTGACGAGATATCCTGATTGTTCTCATCACCGGGCTCGGTTTTAGAAATAGCGATCTGATGAAGACGCGAAGGATATAAACGCACGACTCTAAACTGAGAGATATCGCCGCCATATTCTTTTAGGCGCTTTGCAGCCCAAGGTGACATAACGCTGCGTAAATAACGCTGTGGAATCCCATACTCTTTCTCTAATAGCTCGCCATCTTCTTCCGGGGAAAACAGCCCCAGCGGCGACTCGTAAACCGGTGAGCCTTTAATGGCATAAAACGGAATGCGCTCCATGAGCAGCTTAAGGCGCTCCGCTAGCGAGGACTTACCACCGCCCACCGGGCCGAGTAAATAGAGAATCTGTTTACGCTCTTCAAGCCCCTGAGCCGCATGCCTAAAGTACGCCACAATTTGCTCGATGGCGTCTTCCATACCGTGAAACTCGGCAAAGGCAGGATAACGGCGGATAACTTTATTGGAAAAAATACGCGATAGCCGCGCGTCCTTAGCAGTATCCACTACGCCAGGCTCGCCAATCGCTTCCAGCATGCGCTCGGCAGCACTGGCATACACCGCTGGCTCACGGCGACACAGCGCCAAATACTCTTCCAGGCTCATGTCTTCTTGCTGGACGCGGGAAAAACGGTCTTGAACGTGGTCAAAGATGCTCATGGCACTCTCCTGTGGCCCATCCCCGGACAGTCACCGCCAAGCCATGTGTTTCGCAACGGCGTGCCAAACGAGGTGTCGCTTTTTTAGCGTAGTCAGTATTAGCAAAAAGTGATGACTAAAACCTTCAACGCTAGAGGGTCGAAAAGATTAAAAGCAGCCGAGACGTAGCGGCCAACGTCTAAACGCGACGCTGGAACCCTGAGCTTGTAACATGTTCGAATATAGGTAACCTTTAATCACTTGACGGCAACCACTTTGAGCCGCCCTTTTTGAAGGCCCGTTCAATCCTAGGAGATAAGAATTCATGCAAATTCGTCGCGCGCTGATGACCGCTTTATTACCACTGTTCGCCGCTACCGCCACGTCAACGGCCCTGGCCCAGCAGAACGCCCAGAACGTCGACACACAGCGCTTTCAGGACTGGGAAGTGAACTGCCCCACCGAAGCCAGTCAGCAGCAGGGCTGCACTATGAGCCAAATCATCAACAACCCAAACAGCAATGAACCCCTGATGCGGGCGATGGTCGGCCACTCGGCTCAGATAGATGGCCCGGTGATGGCCTTTGTATTGCCGCTAGGGGTGAACCTAGCGGCAGGCATGCAGCTGCAGATGGATAACAACGAGCCGGTCGGCTTCCCCTACCAGTTCTGCCAAGAACAGGGCTGTCGCGCCGATCTGCCGCTTGAACCGAGCATGTTGCAGCAACTGCGCGGCGGCTCAACCGCGACCGTAAGCGCCATCGATCCAGACGGCCAGCGCCTTGACATGGACATGTCACTGATGGGCTTTACCAGCGCCATTCAGCAGATCACGCCCTAATCGGTTCGGCGCCCAGCGGCTAAAACCATACAATGCGAGCTAAGCGATTACCTCGTTCACGTCGGCTAACAGCTGATCAAGCAGTTCGACGGTGGTGTTCCAAGCACAGACAAAGCGGGCGCCGCCTGCGCCAATAAAGGTATAGAAGGTCCATCCCTTGGCTTTCAACGCTTCAATCGCCGGGGGTGGCAACTCAACGAACACGCTGTTAGCCTCGGTCGGAAACATCAGCGATACGCCTGGCAGCGCCTGCAGCCCTTCCGACAAATAGCGCGCCATGGCATTCGCATGCTGGGCATTGGTTAACCAGGCGCCGCTTTCTAGCAGCCCTAGCCACGGCGCCGATACGAAGCGCATCTTAGAAGCCAATTGGCCAGCCTGCTTACAACGGTAAGAGAAATCTTCGGCAAGCTCACGATTAAAAAACAAAATGGCTTCGCCAAATGCCAAGCCATTTTTAGTCCCCGAGAAACACAGCGCGTCTACGCCGACCTGCCACGTTAGCTCTGCTGGCGAGGCATTGAGACTTGCACAGGCATTGGCAAAGCGTGCCCCATCCATATGCAGGCGCAGGTCGTGTTTATCGGCAATGGCACGAATGGCCATGAGTTCTTCGCGGGAGTACAGCGTTCCCACCTCGGTTGCCTGGGTCAGCGATACGACTTTTGGCTTTGGATAGTGAATATCGCTTCGCTTAGTGACCAGCGCCTCGATACCTTCAGGCGTTAGCTTGCCGTTAGCACCTGGCGAGGTCAGCAGCTTCGCACCGTTGGAGAAAAATTCAGGGCCGCCGCACTCATCCGTTTCGATATGGGCCAGCTCATGACAAATAACGCTGTGATAGCTGCGCCCCATTGCCGAAAGCGCCAGCGAGTTGGCGGCCGTGCCGTTGAAAACAAAGAAAACGTCACAGTCATAGTCAAACATCTCGCGGAAACGGTCTGCGGCACGGGCCGTCCAAAGATCGTTACCATAGGCCAGATCGTCACTACGGTTGGCTTCAAGCAAATATTCCATCGCCTCTGGGCAAATACCTGAGGTGTTATCACTGGCTAAAAAACGCGGGCTACACTCCGAGGTCATGACGCTTGTCCTTATATCTGGCGATCTTACGGCGCAGGCTGGGTGCCACCAGCGCCTTTAATGCCTAGTTACGCTTAATAAATAGGCCAAGAAATCCCTTATTAACGGATCATTTAGTCTATCGCCATTTATAGGCTAACGTCACCCGCGCTTTTTAAGCACTTTCTTATAAATACGCCCTCATACTTGTATTGCTATAACAGCGCCGCTAAGCGAGTGCCCTGTTCAATAGCGCGTTTGGCGTCCAGCTCGCTGGCTTCATCAGCACCGCCGATAATATGCACCGACACTCCTGCCTGCTCTAGGGGAGTCAATAAATCACGCACGGACTCCTGACCGGCGCACACCACCACGCTATCCACCGCAAGCAGTTGATCAACGCCGTCTCGCCGGATATGCAAACCAGCATCGTCGATATTGAGATACTCACAGCCGGTTAGTATCTTCACGCCACGCTGTTTAAGCGAAGCGCGATGCACCCAGCCCGTTGTTTTACCCAAGTACTTACCCGGTTTAGACGTTTTACGCTGCAACATCACAATGTCGCGGGGAACCTCTGGCGGCGTGGGAGCCTTTAATCCACCTCGCTCGCCGACGGCTAAATCAACGCCCCACTCGTCGCACCAGGCATCGATATCCAGCGCAGCGTGCCCCTGATGTGCTAACAGCTCAGCGACATCAAAGCCAATGCCTCCTGCGCCAATCACCGCCACTCTACGCCCTACCCGACCAGGAGACTCAATTGCCTCAGCGTAGCTAAGCACCGAGGCATGGTCGTAACCTGGCAAGCTTAGCTCGCGAGGCTGAACCCCCGTAGCCAGCACCACCTCGTCAAAGCCCGCTAGCGCTTGCGCCGTGGCCGTGGTGTTCAAGCGCACCTCTACGGCATATTTGTTTAGCATGACCCGGTAATAACGTAGCGTTTCGTTGAATTCCTCTTTACCAGGAATTTTGCGCGCATAGTTAAACTGACCGCCTAGTTCACTACGCCGCTCAAACAGCACCACGTGGTGGCCGCGACTGGCCGCCGTCACCGCAGTGGCAAGCCCCGCAGGCCCACCACCCACAACGGCGATGTGCTTGGGCGCATGTGCCGGTGCAATGATTAGCTCCGTTTCATGGCAGGCACGAGGATTAACCAAGCAGGATGTCAGCTTTCCTGCAAAGGTATGGTCCAAACAGGCTTGGTTACAGGCAATGCAGGTATTAATCTGCTCGGCCTGGCCTGCCTGCGCCTTACTCACCCAGGCCGCATCCGCCAGAAAGGGCCGCGCCATAGACACCATGTCGGCATGGCCTTGCGCCAGCACCTGCTCGGCAACGTCCGGCATGTTGATCCGGTTGGTGGTAATGAGCGGAATCGTTAGCGCCGACTTAATGCGCCGGGTGACCTCGGTAAAGGCCGCCCGCGGAACGCTCGTCACAATGGTTGGCACCCTTGCTTCATGCCAGCCGATACCGGTATTGATCACATCGGCTCCGGCAGCTTCAATCGCCTGCCCCAGGGTGACGATTTCTTCCCAGGTACTGCCGTCTTCAACCAAATCAATCATCGAGAGACGGAAGATAATCACAAAGCGTTTCCCCACCGCAGCACGTACGCGACGGACAATTTCAACGGCAAAGCGCATCCGGTTCGCAAATGGCCCGCCCCATTCATCGTCACGCTGATTGGTCCGCTGGCAGATAAATTGATTAATCAGATAGCCTTCCGAGCCCATCACTTCAACGCCATCGTAGCCCGCCCGTTGTGCAAGCTGGGCGCAACGAACGTAATCGGCTATCTGCTGTTCGACCTCGTCGCTGCTCAGCGCCCGGGGCATAAAAGGATTAATCGGTGCCTGAATAGCCGAAGGAGCGACTAAATCCGGCGAATAGGCATAGCGCCCGGCGTGAAGAATTTGCATGCATAAATGGCTGCCCTCTGCGTGCACCGCATCCACTACCTGACGATGTTCCGACAGCTGCGCGTCATGGATCAGCGCGTGTGCACCCTGAAATACCGCGCCTTCAGCGTTGGGAGCAATCCCTCCCGTCACAATGAGGCTAACCCCTTCCCGCGCCCGCTCCGCATAAAACGCCGCTAAGCGTGAAAAGCCGTCAGGCGCTTCTTCCAAATTGGTATGCATTGAGCCCATTAATACGCGATTGGGCAACGTTAAATGGCCAATGGTTAGCGGGCGAAAAAGATGCGGATAGGCGGGTTCACGGGTCATCAGGTTTCTCCAGATATTATTAGACGACATTATTCAAACAAGCGTATGACATCCTGATCATCACGTATAGTCCCGCTAACGTCTGCCAATCGCTTGCCCAGCGTATGAATTCACGGCACATTACCCGGCTAACGATAAGGAAACGTTGCTATGCCCTTGATTTACTTTTTACCGCCGCTCGCTACCGTGCTCATCTGGTCGGGCAACATGACCATTAATCAGCTTAGCGTAGGTGCCATTGCACCGAGCAGCATCGCTTTTTTACGCTGGTTATTAGCACTGGCGGTAATGACGCCCTTTGTACTACCAACAGTGCTGCGACACCGCGCGGAGATTAGCCGCCAATGGCCTAAGCTTGCACTGCTAGGGCTGCTCGGTATGGGGCTATGGCAAGGGCTTGCCTATATCGCGGCAGAAACGACTACCGCGACTAATATGGGCATCCTAGCTGCAATGGTGCCGCTGTTAACGGTGCTGCTAAGTGCACTAATTCTTCGCGAGCCACCCACCCTTGGGGGCATCATCGGCGGCCTGCTGGCATTTGTCGGCGTTACGGTACTGCTGGGGCGTGGCAATCCGCTGTCACTGCTGCATTTACAGGTCGCGCTAGGCGATGCGCTAATGGTCGTGGCGGCCACCTGCTACGCACTGTATGGCGTTATGCTCAAACGCTGGTCGATGAACTTACCGCCCTGGGTAATGCTCTATGCGCAGGTTTGTTTTGCCGTTTTGTTCTTGCTACCACCGTACTTGATGGGTCCAATGACGCCCATCGATGGGCAAAACATTGGGCTAATACTCTATGCGGGTATTCCTGCTTCCGTAATTACCACCTTTTTATGGATGCGTGCGGTGCGTCAAATCGGCGCCAATCAATCAAGTATTTTCATCAATTTAATGCCGCTATTTAGCGCTCTGATTGCGATGGTTTTTTTAGGCGAGCAGGTGGCCAGTTTCCATCTGACGGGAGGGCTGCTGATTCTGGCGGGCGTGATCATGGCGCAAACGCTGACCCGTCCGTTCACACGTGATTTAACCTCCGATAAGTCGAGCCGCGCTCGATAATGCTAGAATGGTCGTTTATTTCTGACGCTGGGAAGCCCTAATATGTCCCTGGAAGAGCTGCATCTTAATCTGCGCAACCTAATGAGCGATGACTACGATCAGCTCAAGACCTTGATGGACGCGGTCTATCACGATATTGGCGGTGCTTGGCCAAAGCGCACGATCGATAAGCTCATTCAGGAGTTTCCTGATGGCCAAATCGCCATTGAAGATGATGGTATTCTGGTCGGTGTAGCCCTAACGGTTCAGGTCGATTACGACGAGTTTTCGAACCCGCACAAGTATGACGATCTTATTGGTCATCGCGAAATTATCCTCAACGACGAGGATGGCGATGCTATGTACGGGCTAGACGTGCTGATTCATCCCGACTACCGGGGTTATCGCCTAGGACGACGTCTTTACGAAGCACGTAAAGAGCTGTGCCGTTCGATGAACCTGCGGTCAATTCTTGCCGGTGGACGTATCCCAGGCTACCACCAGCATGCCGATGAACTTACGCCCGCTCAATATATTGATAAAGTCTCACGCAAAGAGATTTATGACCCGATTTTGTCTTTCCAACAGGCAAATGATTTCCAGGTAAAGCGCTTGCTGCGTAAATACCTACCGGAAGATGAGCAGTCTCGCGGCTACGCTACCTTGCTGGAGTGGAATAATATCTTATTTGAGCCCGCCGACAGCGTGCTCGACAACAAGCCGACTCAAGTGCGTGTAGGTGCCGTGCAGTGGCAGATGCGTGAGTTCTCCTCGGTAGAAGCCGCCCTTCAGCAGATCGAATACTTTGTTGATGCCCTCTCCGATTATCAGAGTGATTTTGCGGTCTTCCCCGAGCTGTTCTATGCACCGCTGATGGGCCTTCAAGACCGCGATGCCCAGAAGGATCAAATGGGCGCTATTCGCTTTTTGGCCGGTTTCACCGAGCGATTTAAGCTCGAGCTATCGCGTATGGCGGTCTCGTACAACATCAACATTGTTGGCGGCTCGATGATAGAAGTCGGTGACGATGACAGGCTCTATAACATCGCTTACCTGTTCCACCGTGATGGTAGCGTTGAGCGTCAGGCCAAACTGCATATTACCCCTCAAGAGCGCCGCGACTGGGTGATAGAGGGTGGTGATGAGCTTCAGGTGTTTGATACGGACGCAGGCCGCGTAGGCATCTTGATTTGCTATGACGTGGAGTTCCCAGAGTTGGGTCGCCTGCTGGCCGATCAAGACATGGACATCCTGTTCGTGCCCTTCTGGACCGACACTAAAAACGGCTACCTGCGCGTGCGTCACTGTGCCCAGGCAAGGGCGATTGAAAACGAGTGCTACGTGGTGCTCTGCGGCAGCGTTGGCAACCTGCCTTCGATTGAAAACCTCGACATTCAATACGCTCAGTCAGCGGTTTTCTCGCCTTCCGATTTCGCCTTCCCGCACGATGCCGTGCTGGCGGAAACGACGCCCAATACAGAGATGATTTTCTTCTCTGATTTGGATCTTACACGCCTCACGGTCGTGCGCGCTGAAGGCTCAGTGACGAATTTGAAAGACCGTCGTAAAGATTTGTTCGATCTACGCTGGCGTGACTGGTCGTGGAAATCCGGCGGTAAGTCAGAAGAGTGAATGAGAAGAGTGAATGACCGCACCACGCCTTGATCGCTAAGCCGAATACAACAACGCCGCCCCATTGGGCGGCGTTGTTGTTAGTGAGCGGCACGGTTGCTCTCAATCAGGCCAAACGAGATGGGCAGGCACCCGCCCCTTAGCATCAAATAACACACCTTCATCGCGTAGTTTCTGATGCTGACGCTCAGCCCCACCATGATCAGCAAGCTTTAACGACGCCGCAATCACGCGATGCCAAGGCAACTGATGGCCATCCGGCAGATGCCGCATCGCCGAGCCTACCATGCGCGGGGTCGCGCCTTCCGTCATTTTAGCAATGCGGCCATAGGTGGTGACACGGCCCGGCGGAATCTGATCAACGATCGTATAAATCTGTTCGAGTAGTTCAGGCCGAGCCATGACGACAACCTCCTTTTTACTTTTTCGGCCAAGCCTTTGGATCAACTTTATTGACCAGCTTAGGGAAACGGCTTGGGTCAAATACCGGCTCTTTACCCGCTTTCAGCTGCACTTCGTAGTCACGGAAAAGTGAGAAAGCCACCGGCGACAGCATCAAAATGGCCACCAAGTTAATAATCGCCATCATCCCCATTGAGAGGTCAGCGAAGTTCCAGATGGCGCCAAGACTGGCCACCGAACCCACCATAATCATCGCCAGCACTGCAAAGCGATAAATCATAATGGCCATAGGGGCACGGCGTCCGGCTAAATACTCAATATTAGACTCACCGTAAGAGTAGTTGGCAATAACCGACGTAAACGCAAACAGCAGAATCGCCACCGCGACAAACATACCGCCCCAGTCGCCTACGTGGCTGGATAGCGCCATTTGGGTTAGCTGAATGCCATTATTCTCATCACCTGACATTAGCTCTGGCCCGGCCATAATGATGATCGCCGCCGTTGCCGTACAGATGACGAGGGTATCTAAAAACACCCCCAGCATTTGGATAAAACCCTGCGCGGCAGGATGGTCGGGGCGCGTAGAGGCCGTTGCCGCCGCGTTGGGAGCAGAGCCCATACCCGCCTCATTAGAGAAGAGTCCGCGCTGAATACCGTTCATTATCGCCTGAGAAACGGCGTAACCAACGGCACCGCCGGCTGCTTGCTCAAGACCAAAAGCACTGCGCAAAATCGTCATGATCGCGGCGGGAAATTCACTGATATTCAACCCCACCACGACCAGCGCCAGCACCAGATAAAGCAACGCCATCAGCGGTACAACCAGTTCAGCTACTTTGGCGATCGACTTTAAACCACCAAAAATGATCGGTGCGACCACCGCCATCAAGACTAACCCCATGGCCCAGGTGGGAATGGCAAATGCCTGTTCCATCGCCTGGGCGATGGAGTTGGCCTGAACACTGTTAAACGCCAATCCAAACGCAATAATCAAACAAATCGAAAACAGCATCGCCAACCAGCGTAAGCCAAGCCCTTTTTCAATATAGCGGGCCGGGCCACCGCGAAAGGTATTATCGCCATGGTCGGTTTTATACGCCTGAGCCAGCGTCGACTCTACAAAGCTGGTTGCCATGCCGACCATCGCGGTCATCCACATCCAGAAAATGGCGCCGGGGCCACCAAAATAGATCGCGACGGCCACGCCAGCAAGGTTACCCGTACCGACTCGCGCCGCTAAGCTGGTTGAAAGTGCTTGAAACGAAGAGATACCGCCGTTTGATTCGCGGGAGCTGCGCAGCAGCTTAAACATATGGCCAAAATAACGAACTTGAACACCGCGGGTCATAACGGTGAAGTAGATGCCAGCACCAATCAATAAGTAAACCAGTACGCTGCCCCACAGCAGTCCATTGCCACGATCCACTAGCGCTGCAAGAGAAAATTCCATATATCAGACGCCTTTTTTAGCATTGAAAACGCATCATTCTTCACGGTTGCACCAAAATGGCAAGCGCATTGGAAAAATGATGCCGGCCACAAGCTCACCAATCCAGCGTTAAAAGCAGCTTAACGTGACTCAACTAGCCACGCCCAAACCAAGGCAGCATCCTCATCTACGTGACGACGATTAGGGCGCACTAACCAAAAACGCTCATCACTCACTACGCTAAGCGCAAAGGGAGCGACCAGGTCCGTGCGCCGTTCCATTAAACGTCGATGGGTAAGCGCGACACCTCCACCCTGGCTAGCTAATACCAGCGTCATCACCTGGTTATCGCAGGTTATTGACCAACACCGTGCTTCCATATCCGCTACGTTTGCGGCCTGAAGCCAACCTGACCAGCCAATGCCAAACCCTGCTGCATGAAGCAATGTATGCCCAGCCAAATCGCTTGGTGACGCCAGTGTTTTAGCCAGCGCAGGCGAACAAACCGGCTGCAGTTGATCCTCACCTAGCGACTGCATATCAACACCGGCCCATTCCCCTTTGCCGTAACGAATTTCAATGTCAGCGCCTTCGGGGCCGAAATCATCCGGCCAGATCGCACTTACCAAGCGAACGGCGACCTGCGGATAGGCACGGTGGAAAGCAATTAAGCGCGGAGCCAGCCAGGACTGCTGAATCACCGGTGTCGTGCGTATCGTGACCGGCTGCTCAGTGGTGCTGCCAAAGACTTCTAGCGTGCCTTCACTAATGCGCATGAAAGCATCATGAATACTCGGCATCCATGCCTGCCCGGCGGGCGTTAACGTCAAACTACGGGCATGGCGCACAAACAATTTTTGACCTACGCGATCCTCCAACAGCCTAACACGCTGGCTGATGGCAGCCTGAGTGACGCCTAGCTCGTTACCTGCGGCGGTAAAACTCAATGTACGTGCCGCAGACTCAAAGGCCTGCAGCCATAACAACGGCGGTAATTGACCCATGAAAAAGCTACCTATAAGTAAAACGATGTCTTAGGGGTCAGATTAATCGTTTGTCACTGACGCGGCTACTCCTTCATCCTAAATAACAGTAATGCACCGCCCCCTAGACATTTCCGTCAAGGGAGTCATCTGGAGTTTTAATGAACAGCGCAATACAAACGATACCTTCGACAATAACGAGCAATGTTCACGCCCCAGACATGGGCGAATTAACCCCCTACCAAGCCGGGCCTGCACTCACCCAGGCGACACTCGTCCAATATGGCATCTCACTTGAGTGGCAAGATGGCCAGCAAACCACCCTGCCCTTACTCTGGTTGCGCGATCACTGCGCCTGCCATGCCTGCCGTCATCCGCAGACACGCGAAAGGCTCTATCTGCCACTTGAAGCGATTTCTGAGCCGCCAAGCGTTGCGCTACGGGATGGCCACCTGCACCTGAACTGGCCGGATGGGCATGCCAGCGCGTTTCATTGCGGCTGGCTATATCAACGCCGCCCAGAAGCAAGCCTGAGCTCAGCGGTACCCAGCAGCATCGCGTGGAATGATAACTTTGCGCCTGAGCGTATCAGTCACAGCGATTTTTTAACGCCTCAAGGTGAGAAAGCCTGGCTCACCGCCATGCTACGCGATGGGCTGGCACTAATGACGGATGGCCCCTTGGTAGAAGAGGAAGTGAGCCGTTTAGCTGAGCGTATTGGGCCGCTGCGTGCCACCAACTTTGGCGCTCGCTTCGATGTGCGCTCAAAACCCAACCCCAACAACGCGGCTTATACTGCGGTCGGGTTACCCCTGCATATCGATTTGCCCAACTGGCGCCAACCGCCGGATATTCAGTTGCTCTACTGCCTGCAAAACGACGCCAACGGTGGCGAATCACTGTTTGCGGATGGTGCCCGCGTCGTCGAAGCCCTACGCCAGAAAGACCCGGCGGCGTTAGCCATTCTCAGCGGGACACCGATTGATTTCCGCTTCCAGGATGAAACCCACGATATTTCTATGCGGGCGCCAGTGATCACACTGGATTGCGCCGGCAACCTTGTTGAGATGCGCCTAAATAACTGGATTCGCGACGCCCTTCATCTACCCGTGGAGCAAATGGAAGCTTGGTACAGCGCTTACGCTCTACTGTGGAAGCTGTTTCACAGCGAAGCACATCAGTTAGAGTTCACGCTTCGCCCGGGGCAGATGGTGGCGTTTGATAATCGCCGTGTGCTTCATGGTCGTCGTGAGTTCGACCCCAACAGCGGCGCACGCCATTTGCAGGGCACCTACCTCGACCGCGATATGCTGGCTTCACGCCTTCGCGTGCTCGCCCGCAATAGCGATCATTCAACTGTTACCTGCGACTAATTTACGGCGGTTACAACATCTTAGACGTGGATTTTGTCACGCACACCGCAAATGGATAGTGCGACAGAAGCGCGTCTACAACAGCGTGCGGCAGAGCTAGACTTCCCGGCCGATGACCTCATCGAGGTTACTCAGGGCGATTCGTGCCCGGGCCGCTATTCGTTTCTTCTGGCAGTGCCGACACTCGCCCGACCATTTCCCGTTGCGCAAAATCAATAAAGGCGCGCAGCCTGGCGGGCACGTGGCGGCGCTGCTCAAACACCGCGTAAAAGTCTGCTCGTACGCCTTGCCAGCTAGGCAGTAACGCCATTAATTCGCCGCTGGCAAGGTGCTCATTAACATCCCACCACGAACGCAACATGACACCGTGCCCATCCAGCGCTAACCGGGTGGTCACCTCCGCATCATTGCTTGCCAACCGGCCGCTGACTTTGACCGACTGTACCTTGGCAGGCTGACCGCATTGCTCAAAGCGCCACACTGGAAAATCGCTGTCGTTCTCACGGATCACTAAGCAAGCATGCTGCTGCAGGTCTGCGGGCGTTTGAAGCGTTGGCGCCTGGGCGATATACGCAGGTGATGCGCAGAGCACGCGCCGATTCATTAAAATTCGCCGGGCGACCAAGCGCGACTCTGGAGGCTCGCCAATGCGAATGCCAATATCAAAACCGTGATCGCTCAAATTAAGCGGAAAGTTAGTGAGCTCGAGCCACCCTTCTACGTCTGGATGCTGGGCACAGAAACGTGACAGCAAAGGAGCAATGTGGCGACGGCCAAAGCCAAAGGTGGCGTTAATGCGTAGCCTGCCGCTAAGCGCCTGGTTGATACTCTCGCCCAATGAATTTTCCAGTTCATCAAGCTCGTCTAAAATCAGTGCCCCACGTGCAAAATAGCGTTCGCCCTCGGCCGTCAGCGTTAAGCGCCTTGTGGTACGGGCAGCCAACTCGACGCCTAAACGCCCTTCAAGCATTTTTAATCGCTTGCTCACCGCTGACAGCGAAAGGCCAAGCTCGCGTGCCGTCGCCGTTAAACTCCCGGCACGGGCTAAATGCTGAAAAAAAGCCAAATCATCCAACTGAGCCATCTAACACCCCGGCTATTCTCTACTTTCAAGCAACAATAACTTGAATAATAGCCTGATTATCTCTTAACAAATAGCCGCTACACTCAGTTCTGATAGTGCTTTATGTTTCAGTATTCATACCTCTGAACTGATATTGAATAACAAACAATGTAAGGAGTTACCATGGCTCATACGATTGCGGTCATTGCTGGCGATGGCATTGGCACCGAAGTAATGCCTGAGGGCATTCGCGCGCTTGAAGCTGCTGCCAAGCGTTTCAATATTGATCTTGAATTTAGCGTCTTTGAATTTGGTAGCTGCGACTACTATTTAGAACACGGCAAGATGCTGCCGGATGACTGGTTCGAGCAGCTAAAAGATTTCGATGCGCTCTTCTATGGTGCCGTTGGCTGGCCTGAAAAAGTGCCTGACCACATATCACTGTGGGGTTCATTGCTCCAATTCCGCCGCCAGTTCGATCAATACATTAACCTGCGTCCTTGCAAACTGATGCCCGGCATTAAGAGCCCGCTAACAGGTCGCGAAGCGGGTGATATCGACTTTTATGTAGTTCGCGAGAACACCGAAGGCGAGTACTCAAGCGTTGGCGGAAAGATGTTTGAAGGCACTGATCGTGAAGTCGTCATTCAAGAAACCATCATGACCCGCACCGGCGTCGATCGCGTGCTGAAATATGCGTTTGAGCTGGCCCAAACACGCCCACGCAAAAAGCTGACCTCGGCGACCAAGTCCAACGGTATCTCAATCACTATGCCCTATTGGGATGAGCGCGTAGTCGAAATGTCGAAAGGCTACCCAGAGATTGCCGTGGATAAATTTCATATCGACATTCTGACCGCTAACTTTGTACTTCATCCGGACTGGTTTGACGTGGTGGTGGGCAGCAACCTGTTTGGCGATATACTTTCTGACTTAGGTCCCGCCTGTACCGGCACTATCGGCATTGCACCGTCGGCCAACATTAACCCAGAAGGCAAATTCCCGAGCCTGTTCGAGCCAGTTCATGGCAGCGCACCTGATATCGCCGGCAAAGGTGTCGCCAACCCTATTGGCCAGATATGGTCAGGTGCCATGATGCTTGAACACTTAGGCTACAAGGAAGCCGCCGACGCTATAGTAACGGCGATTGAGGAAGTACTCAGCGAAGGCGATAGCCAAGTACTTACTCGCGACGTGGGCGGGCAAGGCACCACCGCAAGCCTGGGCCGGGCAATTGCCGATAAGCTTGCGGTCTAAAACTGAACGCGGCGCTCAGGCTTTAAATACTTATTTTTAAATACTTATATTGTAAATACTTTGCTTTAAATACATAGGTTTAAGATCTGAGCCTGAACGACTGAGCAATGACGCTAAGCGCGTGCGCCTATAGGCCCACGCGCTATTTTAGGGTCGGGCCACCAAATGCTCAGGTGCAAGCTGGCCAATATCCGTCACCCCCATTAATGCCAAATCGCGGACAACCTCTTCACGCAGTAGATTCAATGCATGCGTCACGCCCGCCTCACCTGCATAAGCTGCCGCGTAGTTAATCGGCCTGCCAATGAATACAAAGTCTGCCCCTAACGCTAATGCTTTAATAATGTCCGTGCCGCGTCTAAAACCGCTATCGACCATCACCGGGATATGCTCCACAGCCTGGACAATATCAGGCAGCGCATCGAGTGCCGCAACACCACTATCGAGCTGCCGACCACCGTGATTGGACACAATGACAGCGTCGCCTCCCAGCGCTTCAACTCGCCGTGCGTCCTCAGGATGCAGAATCCCTTTGACGATCAACTTGCCTGGCCATAGCGCCCTCACCCGCTCAAGGTAGCTCCAGTCGAGATGAGTGCGGCCAGAGAAATCGCGAGTGACATTCTTGGAGATAACCGCAATGCCCCGCTGGGCATAGTTATTCTCAAAATGCGGTATGCCGTGATGATAGAGCGTGCGTAGAAAAGTACCGAAGAGCCAGCGTGGTCGAATAATGCCATCCCAGGCCAGCCGCAAACTCGGCCGAAGCGGCGATGAAAAACCGCTGCGGCGATTATTGTCACCATTAGGTGGCATGGCATAATCCACCGTAATCACTAAGTTGCGGTAGCCCGCCCGCTCGACGCGAGCAAGCAATGCTTCAATCTCATCAAGCGTGCCGGGCAAATAAGCCTGGAACCAGTCGGTGGGCCCATCCTTCTGAACAGTTTCAAGAGGGATAAGCGAGCTTCCGCTAAGTATCATCGGAAGCTTGGCTTTAGCCGCCGCGCGCGCCTGCACAAGATCACCGCGGTAAGCCGTTAAGGCGCTAATCCCCATGGGAGCAATGCCAAAGGGCGCGCTATAGCGCTGGCCTAAAAGCTCAGTTTCAATCGAGATTGCAGACACATCAACTAGGGCTCTAGGCCGCAAGGCATAGCGATCAAACGCCTGCCGATTGGCTAACTGCGTTTTACCCTCTTCTGCACTGTTAGCCACATAGCCAAACAGCGGCCTAGGTAAGTGTTTATGAGCTACGCGTTCAAAGTCCTGCAGGTTGCCGATTTTTTTTAGTTGCTTCACACCATTTCCTATTGGGTCTTCGTCCACGCGTTGGGGTTTACCATATTAGGAGGGGGTTTACGCTTCAACGCAATCAACAAATTGTCGATAGCCAACTGCGCCACTTGCTCAAGAACCACGACGCCAGCGAGCGGCGTCACCTTGCACTTTACGTCATCCACCACTAGCTTTGTCATGCCAACCCCTGAAACGTTTCCAAGGAGCTAGGAATGACGATTTTTGAAGCCCTGCGCAAGGACCATGATATCCAGCGCGACCTGCTCGCCCAGTTAGTTGAGACTCACGGCGATAGTGACGAGCGCGCTAACCTGTATCAGCAGGTGCGGGCTGAATTGCACGGCCATGCGGCGGCGGAAGAGCGGGCGCTGTATATCCCCATGATGGCCATTGATCTCACCCAAGAAAAAGCGCGCCACAGCGTGGCTGAGCACCATGAGATTGACGAGCTATTAGAGCTGCTTGATGAAACTGAATATAGCGCGACTCACTGGCTGACCCATGCTAAACAGCTGCAGCATTTAGTGACCCATCACCTGGATGAAGAAGAGCAAGAAGTTTTCCAGCTGGCTGGGCGTGGGCTTGAAGACAAACAAAAAACCTCTCTCGCCAGCGAGTATCAGCAAGAGATGAAGCGCCAGCGTTCAGCCTAACCTGACATTCCTTCTGCAAAAAAAGCGCTCATGCCTAGCATGGGCGCTTTTTCATTGTTTCATGATTAAACTGGGCTTTTTCACGCGAACGACCTATGGGTTTGTCACACTCGCTCAACGTGCTAAACCTAGGCTCACGGTTATGCTGACAACCACACGGATGAAGGAACCAACAATGCTAGGCCACTGGCTCGATTGGTCGCTTGACGGGCAGCCCCCCGCCTCTCGCAGCGGCGCTTTTAGAAGCGGAACGTATTCTTTACACGCGCCTGGCATTATGGAGCTCACCCCTCATCAGCCAAGCGCTGATGCCCACGCTTGCATCTTTTCAGCAGCGATCCACGGCAACGAAACGGCGCCGGTTGAGCTGATCGGTGAGTGGCTAAGCGCTTTGGAAGCAGGCACCGCGACGCTGGGCGCGCCCGTGTTAGTCATTCTAGGCAACTTGCCTGCGCTTAAGGCTCAGCAGCGCTTTTTCAGCACCAATTTAAACCGCCTGTTCAACCGCGAGCTAACCGTTGAAGGCCCAGAACCTGATCGCGCCCGTGAACTAATGGACGCGGTCGATCATTTTTATACCCGCCATACCGATCGCCCCAAGCTGCATTACGACCTGCATACCGCCATTCGAGGCAGTCGCTACCCACGCTTTGTCGTGGAACCCTTTGCGCAATCAGCGACCGCCCCTTCGCAGTGGAGCTGGTTCGCCGCGGCGGACATGCAGGCAGTGCTGCATCAACATCAGCACAGCTGGACATTCTCTCACTACAGCAAGCATTATCACGCAGCCCAGGCGTTTACTATTGAGCTGGGGCGTGTCGCACCTTTTGGCCAAAACGACATGGCATCGCTGGCACCCATGCGTGCGCTGCTTACATCACTGAGTGAAGGTCATCAGCCAGCAGGTAAGCCAGCGTCACAGATGGTGTTTTTTCAAGTTCACCACGAACTCATGCGCCACTCTGACGATTTCCAACTGTGTTTTTCCGACGACACGCTCAATTTCAGCCGCTTCGAACCCGGCACGCTGTTGTCGCAAGACGGCACTGCGGGTGATTTTCGAGTAGGCGATACGCCTCTTTGCGTGGTGTTTCCTAACGCCAACGTTGAAGTGGGCGCTAGGGCAGCATTATTAGTAGCACCCATTTCAGCACAATCTTAAATCAGTACAATTCTAAGAGCATCACGAAAGAACTGAGAAAAAATGGGCTTTAAAACCGTATGAAAGTCAGCGATGTTGACAATAATAATGGCGAGAAGATCACAGGCCATTAAGCAAAGGGACTAACGTCGAATGCTTAATGTCATAATTAGGGCGCGCGCAGCGTGCCCAGCCTGATAGAATCGCCCCCTTTTTCGCGCCAGCCGCACCAAACAACCTACTGTTGCTGCGGCAACTCAGTACTGGAGCCAATGTTATGGCCGCTACGCCTACGCCCCTTGAAGTGCGTAATATTAAAAAGCGCTTTGGCGATACGGAAGTCCTAAAAGGCCTTTCACTGCAAGCCCAAAAGGGCGATGTCATCACACTGATTGGCGCCTCTGGGTCAGGTAAAAGTACCTTTTTACGCTGCATGAACCTGCTTGAGCAGCCCGACGATGGCGAACTCATTGTTCACGGCGAGTCAATCCGCTTTAAGACAACTAAACACGGCCGCGAGCCGGAAGATTGGAAGCAGGTCGTGCAGATGCGGGCCAAGCTTTCGATGGTGTTCCAAAGTTTCAACCTGTGGGCACACATGACGCTGCTGGAAAATATTATAGAAGCGCCAATCCATGTGCTGAAAAAACCCAAAAAAGAAGCCCTAGAGCATGCCCACGCCTTGCTCGATCGGGTTGGCTTAACGGCGCGCGCCAATGCTTACCCCGCGCAAATGTCAGGTGGTCAGCAGCAGCGTGGCGCGATTGCCCGTGCCCTGGCGATGGACCCAGAAGTCATGCTGTTTGACGAGCCCACCTCTGCACTTGACCCTGAGCTTGTCGGCGACGTACTCAAAGTCATGCACGGTTTGGCTGAAGAAGGCCGAACGATGGTCGTGGTGACACACGAGATGAGCTTTGCTCGCGATGTATCCAGTCAGGTTATTTATCTTCATCAGGGCTTAGTGGAAGAAGCGGGGCCACCGGATCAGGTGCTTGGCAATCCGCAGTCTGCGCGTCTGAAACAATTTTTAGCACCCAAATACTGATCTGCGAGGCTTACCATGCTTGATTTACAAGGTTATGGTCCCCGGCTGATCGAAGGGGCTGGCGTCACTATTCAGTTGGCGGTGCTATCGTTACTCCTGTCGATTATTTTGGGGCTGCTAACCGCCACCGCAAAGATGTCGCGTAATTGGTTTTTAAGGCGAACGGCTACTGTTTACACTACGTTAATTCGTGGCGTGCCTGATCTCGTGCTTATGATGCTGCTCTTTTTTGGCGGCCAAATTGGCGTGAATGCTATTAGCGACATGCTTTATTACAACTACGAGATCGATCTTTATATTAACTTCAATGCCTTCGCCGCCGGCGTGCTGACCATTGGCTTTATCTTTGGCGCCTATATGGGCGAGACCTTTCGCGGTGCCTTTATGGCGGTCGACAACGGCCAGATTGAAGCGGGTAAAGCCTACGGCATGAGTAGCAGCCTAGTATTTAGACGCATTCGTTTCCCGCAAATGATGCGCCATGCGCTGCCAGGGCTATCGAATAACTGGATGGTACTGCTGAAAACCACTGCGCTGGTGTCCGTTATTGGCCTGACCGATATGGTTCGCGTAGCCGCCGAAGCCTCCCGCGCCACTCACGAACCGTTTACCTTTTTGATTCCCGTCGCAGTGGTTTATCTGCTAATTGCCAGCGTATCTGAATGGATTTTTGCGCGCTTGCAGAAACGCTATGACATCGGCTTTGGAGGTCAGTGAGATGCTTGATATTTCTACTTGGTTTAATGACCTGCTCGCTGACAACACCATTTTTACCGCGAATACGCTGGGCTACTACTGGGAAGGCTTGGTCACCACCACACAACTGGTCTTTTTATCACTGATTGCGGGGCTGATTATTGCCGTGCCGCTGGCGATTATGCGCAGCTCAAAGCACAAATGGATTAGTTTGCCGACTTACCTGTTTACCTACGTATTTCGCGGCACGCCGCTGCTGATTCAGCTTTACATCATTTATTACGGCGTGGTGTTTATCGACGGCATTCAAGAGTCTTTTTTATGGCCCATACTGCGCGGCGCTTTTTACCCTGCGTTGATTGCCTTCACGCTGAACACTGCGGCATATACCACCGAGATTTTTCGCGGTGCGATCAAAGCGACGTCGCAAGGTGAAATTGAAGCCGCCCGCGCCTATGGCATGTCACAAAGCCTAATGATGCGGCGAATCATTTTGCCCAGCGCCTTTCGTCGTGCCCTACCTGCCTACGGCAACGAAGTTATCTTTATGCTGCATGCCAGTGCGATTGCCAGCGTAGTAACCCTGATGGATTTAACCGGTGCCGCTCGATTTGTGTACGCGCGTTTTTACGCGCCGTTCGATGCGTTTCTGTTTGTCGCCGCTATCTACCTGTGCTTAACGTTCGGAATTTTGTACTTTTTCCGTTTCTTAGAAAAACGCCTATTGGCGCACTTACAGCCGCAAACGCCGTAATCAATCAATGCTAGCCCCTGGGCCTGATAAGTTTGTGGCAGTAGCAAACCTAAATCTACCACCGTCAAACAAGCGTTGGTTTATAGCAGTAATTGCCTCTTTTCGTCTGCCACCAGCTGGGGTACGTTAAAGGGGATGATAATTAGTAAACCTGTTTTCTACGGAGTAGAAAAATGAAAAAACTAGTAACGGTTTCTCTTCTGGGCGTAGCCATCGCCGCAGCCTCCTCCGCCCAAGCACGTGATTACGATAACGTGCGTATTGGCGTAGACGTTCCCTATGAGCCGATGGAATTTCGCACCGCTGAAGGCGAGCTTACCGGCTTTGATATCGACCTTGGCAACGAGCTGTGTGATCGCATGGGCGTTACCTGCGAATGGGTCGAGCAAGAGTGGGATGGCATTATTCCAGGCTTAATGTCACGCAACTATGACGCCATCATGTCGTCGATGACCATCAACGATGAGCGTCGTGAGCAGGTGCTGTTTTCTGACGCCTACATCACTATGCCGTCAGCCTGGTTCGCCGCCAGCGACCTGGACATCAGCGAAGCGAATGAAGAAACGCTGGAAGGCATGACCATCGGCGTTCAGCGCGGTACCTTGCAAGATAACTACGTCACGGACAACTTTAGCAGCGTCGCCGAAATCAGCCGCTACTCTACGGCTGACGACATGGTGCTGGACATGGAAGCCGAGCGTCTGGACATCGTTTTCCTCGACTTCCCGATTGGCAAAACAACGCTGCTTGAAAGCGACGACGCTGACTATGTGGTGATCGGTGAGCGCATTAGCGAACCCAAGGAATACTTCGGCGATGGCTTTGGTATCGCCTTCCGTCAGCGCGATGAAGCGCTAGCCGAGAAATTCAACGAAGCGCTGGCTGAAGTACAAGAAGACGGCACCTACGACGAAATCTTTACGCGCTACTTCGGCGAAGAGTAATCGCAGCACTCAGTAGGTAGTCTCCTGCTTAACGAGTAATAAGTGCTATCGTCACCCCGGCCTATGCCGGGGTGACGTGTTTTAAAGCAGTACAATGCCGGCACATTCTCGCTCAGCTACCGCCCATTCCCACTCCTTTCAAACGCAGCAAATTCAGTGAACTAGGTAGAACTGCCTGAGTCTGTGTATCATTGCAGTTGATCAACACGGAGGTTCTATGGCTCTTTCACCGGGTACTCACCCAGACACTCGCTCGCGCCCGTCATCCCATTGGACTGGCTGGGGGCAATGGTTAGCACTGTTCACAATGACCGTCGATCATCTAACGCGCTATGTATTGCCGGGTGATTGGGATTTAGGTTGGGCAGGTTCATCCATTGGCCGCATTGCTTTCCCACTCTTCGCTGCGATGGTGGCCTGGCACGGGCTGTTTAATACGCGTAACCCGCTACGCTATTCACGCCGCATTTTAGTGATTGGCCTGGTTGCTCAGCTGCCCTATATGGTCATGCCCCGCGCATCCGACGCGTTTATCTTAAACGTCTGCTTTACCCTGGCCAGTGGCCTAGTGCTGGGTACGTTAGTCCGCCAAGGCTGGCAGCACTATCAGCAGCAAACGCTAGGGTTACCTTGGCTATTAGCCGGTTCAGCGGTCGGTGTGACGGTTTGGTATTTACTCGGGTTTTGGGTGGAATACGGTCATAACGGGCTGCTGCTGATTCCGCTATTAATGTTTGCGATGCACGCATTACATCAGGCAGGCAACCATTTCCAAGCGCGCCTATGGGCGGGGCTAGCGGCCTTTCCAGTGCTCTGGATCGCAGGGCAAATGAATGCTTCGGATATGGCCAAATCATTCACCGTTGGCACCTGCGTCATCGTACTGATTTTAGCTGCCGGTGCGGCCCGCTATATTCCCACCGTCATCGTGGAGATGCCGCGCCGTTTATGGCTAGCCTGGTATCCCGGTCACTTCGCATTAATTGCGCTGTGGGTACTACTGAGTGGCCAGTTGAGCTAAATGCATTAGTGATCAGCAGCGCTCAATCATTAGTGCTTAATCAGTAGTGCTCAATCAGTAGTGCTCAATCGCCAGCACTAAAAAGCCGCCTGTTGCTAGCAGGCGGCTTTTTGCTATTACAGTTTGCTATCAGAGCTTGTCAGTAAAGCTTAGCGCTGGGGGCGGCGCTTCTGGCAGCAGCGCGCTACATGTGCGCACTTTTTCAAGCAGTGCGGCGTGGTTGGCCGCTAGGATATTGACGTGGGCAAGCTTACGACCGGCGCGCTCAGCTTTGTCATAACGGTGCAGATGCGTGTTAGCAAGCGCCAGCATGGCCGCGTTATCACCTTCGCGTCCAATAACGTTAATCATGCAGGTGGGCGCAATCGCTTGCGTATCGCCTAAAGGCAGGCCCTGTATCGCACGCAGATGGTTTTCAAACTGGCTGGTGACCGCCCCATCCATGGTCCAATGGCCAGAATTATGCACGCGAGGCGCCATTTCATTGGCTAGCAGGCTGCCGTCACGGGTTTGAAACAACTCCAGCGCCAGTACACCCACATAATCCAGCTCATCTAACAGCGCACGAATATAGCTATCGGCGGTTTGCTGAACGCTGGCATCCAAGTCAGGCAGCGGCGCGACCGAGTAGCGCAAAATGCCGTCGACGTGCTGGTTTTCCGCCATGGGATAGAACACCACCTCGCCATCGCGACCCCGTACAGCAATCATTGACACTTCGCGCACGAAATCAACGAAGGCCTCAACCACCAGCTGCGAGTGGCCGATAGCCGCCCATGCGTCCTGCGCCTGCTCAGGATGCTTCAGCACCGCCTGGCCTTTGCCGTCGTAGCCCTCAGTGACTGATTTGGCCACCACGGGGCAGCCAAGCTCACGAGCGGCAGCTTCAAGCTGCTCGGCACTCTCGACGACCCGGTAGGCGGGCGTGGGGATGCCCAAGCGATCAAACAGCGTCTTTTCTTCGACACGGTTCTGGCACACTTCAATTGCCCGGCTGCTGGGATATACCGGCTTGTGCTGTTCAATGTCGCGCACCAATTGAACGGGCAAGTGTTCAAACTCGTAGGTCACCACATCGACGTTAGCCAGGAACTCGGCCAAGCGCTGGTTATCGGGGTCGATGATCACCTCACCGATGCCTGCACTGGGGTTGCCCGTGGTATCCAGGAAGGTGAAGCGATTGCCCAGCGGATATCCTGCCAGCGCTAACATACGGCCAAGCTGACCGGCGCCTAAAATGCCAATACGTTGGGTCATGCCTGAATGCTTGGTAATACCAGACGTCATAACCGAGCTTCCTTATTCAACGTCCGGCTCGGGGCGCGGATCTGGGTTGTCGAGTACTTTCTGAGTCTGCTCAGCGCGAAAGGCTTCTACCGCACTGCGCACCGCAGCATCTTGCAGGCCGACGATTTGTGCCGCCAGTAGCCCGGCGTTGGTCGCCCCCGCTTTACCAATTGCGAGTGTTCCTACCGCAATACCACCTGGCATCTGCGCAATCGAAAGCAGTGAATCCAAGCCCTTCAAGGCTTTGGACTCTACCGGCACGCCCAGCACGGGCAGCGGCGTTTGTGAAGCAACCATACCCGGCAAGTGGGCCGCGCCACCCGCGCCAGCCACAATCACCTGTAGGCCGCGCTCAGCCGCGCTCTTGGCATAGTCGAACAGCAGGTCAGGCGTGCGATGAGCCGATACCACGCGCGTTTCATACGCCACGCCCAACTGTTCCAGCATCGCCACTGCGTGCTCCATGACGGGCCAGTCAGACTTAGACCCCATGATCACGCCCACCTTGGGTGTGCTGTTCGACGACATGCAAAACTCCTCGGCCCAACGGCCTATAAAAGCAAAACTAAATTGAAAAAATGGCGCGCACCAAGCCTGGCGCACTGAAAAATAGGAAGGCGGATAGTTTACCAGAGCTAGCCCGTTTGCGGGCTTTGCCTGCATCGTGAAATTTTCATCAAAAAAGGCATTGAAAAGCGCACCGGTTGGCGGCATTGTGTGTTTGTCATTTCAGACTAATGGAGCCACATGAGCACGGCACGCGCAACTGCCACAGCGGAACAGGTTGATCCCCCGCGAAGCAGCCCTGACCTCGATGTCAGGGAACTAGAAAAACGTACGCGTTTAATGCGTATCATAACGCGTCTGATCGCAGTATCAGACCTAGGAAGTCGAGACATTGCCCGTCGGGCAGGACTTCCCGTTCAAAAAATTAGCGACTTGCTCGCCGGAAGGCTTGAGCATCTGTGCGTGGATGAACTCCTCGCCCTGCGTCGCACCTTAGAGCTGGAGGCGCCTTAGCAGTATTCTTCTGCTTTCTCATCGCGCTTTCTTCCACAGGCCGCCTCCCGGCGGTCTGATCAAATATTTATCCTCTCGCATTTAAAAACCAACTCAATAGCTGCACCGATTCGCATACCTGCCATGATTTTTTTCTACTTTATACCCATAAAAAAGCGCAAGGCTTTGATATTCAGCCTTGCGCTTTACCGCTTCATGACAACGCGATTATTACGTCGATTTACTCTTGGTCGGTTACCGCACCGGTGCTGGCCGAGCTAACCAAACGCGCATATTTCGCCAGCACGCCACGGGTATAGCGGGGTTCAGGCTGCTGCCACCCCGCGCGACGGCGAGCCAGCTCTTCGTCTGACAAATCAACGTCAATGGTGTCCGCCTGGGCATCAATGGTGATGGTGTCGCCATTTTCCACCAGCGCCAGCGGGCCACCGTCGAACGCTTCCGGCGACACATGCCCAACCACAAAGCCGTGGCTGCCACCCGAGAAGCGTCCGTCTGTAATTAGCGCAACGTCGTTACCCAGGCCGCGGCCCATAATGGCCGATGTAGGCGTGAGCATTTCGCGCATACCCGGGCCACCTCTCGGGCCTTCGTAGCGAATAACCACAACGTCGCCAGCCACGACGGTGCCGTCATTAATGCGTGCCTGAGCTTCTTCCTCAGAGCCAAATACCCGCGCGGAGCCAGAAAAGCGCGTACCTTCCTTACCAGTGATTTTCGCAACGGCCCCTTCTGGCGCCAAGTTGCCGTAAAGCATACGCAAATGGCTTTCTGCTTTAACCGGCTTATCAAGCGACGCGATGATCGGCGGCTCAGCGGGGTAAGGCGCAATATTTGCCAAGTTCTCTGCCAGAGTTTTGCCGGTGACGGTCATGCAGTTACCGTGCAGCAAGCCTGCGTCCAGCAATACTTTCATCATTGGCTGAATGCCACCAATCGCCACCAGCTCGCTCATCATGTAATGGCCGCTAGGGCGCAGATCAGCCAGTACCGGCACGCGCTTACCAATCTCGGTAAAGTCAGAAAGCGTCAGTTCAACACCAATGGTGCGCGCCATACCAATCAAGTGCAGCACCGCATTGGTAGAACCACCCAACGCGATAGTGACCGTAATGGCGTTCTCGAACGCCTCGCGAGTCATGATATCGGAAGGCTTAATATCGGCTTCTAGCAGCGCCAGCACCGCTTCACCCGCCGCTTTACAGTCATCACGCTTCTCTTGAGAGATAGCGTTCTGCGCTGAGCTGCCCGGCAGGCTCATGCCTAGTGCTTCAATCGCGGAGGCCATGGTGTTAGCGGTGTACATACCGCCACAGGAGCCGGGGCCAGGAATAGCGGTTTCTTCGATATTCTTTAATTCGATCAGGTCGATATCACCGCGGGAGTGCGCACCCATAGCCTCGAACACTGAGACGATATCGGTGTGGCCTTTGCCCGGCATGATGGTGCCGCCGTAAACAAATACGCTGGGGCGATTCAAACGCGCCAAGCCCATCATGCAGCCCGGCATGTTTTTATCGCAGCCGCCAATTGCCACCAGGCCATCAAAGCCTTCACAGCCAGCCACCGTTTCGATGGAATCCGCAATGACTTCACGGGATACCAGCGAGTACTTCATACCTTCAGTGCCATTCGCAATGCCATCAGAGATAGTGATGGTATTGAAAATCACGCCTTTACCACCGCCGGCATCAGCGCCATCGCGGGCGAAGTCGGCCAACTCACCAATATGGCTGTTACACGGGGTCACCATGCTCCAGGTGGAGGCAATACCTACTTGGGGTTTCTTAAAATCATCATCATTAAAGCCCACCGCCCGCAGCATGGCGCGGCTAGCAGCTTTACCTGGACCATCGACCACTAGAGAAGAGTGGCGACGGGAATGTTGGGATGACTCAGTCATTATTGATCTCTCTTAGCTTTGCTCACGGTATCCGTATAGCTTGGCGATATATTTCGTATCCCGCAAGATGATTAACATATGGCACCATAGCGCTATGCCCATCGCCACTGCCGTCAAGGAATCATTCATTAAGGACTATCGTGCATGCCTGTAAACCCTCTGCTCTCACAAACGCCGTTAGCGCCAGGCTTTATGGTGGTGCATGCCAATCGTCTTGAAGACCTGCGTGGCTTGGCGGTGGAGTGGATGCGCAGGCACCCGTTAGCGCCGTTGGAAAATGAAACCATCTTGGTACAGAGCAACGGTATCGGGCAATGGCTAAAACTGGCGCTCGCTGAAGACCCCGCGCAAGGTGGCGCAGGTATTGCCGCCGCGCTTAATGTCACCCTGCCCGCGCGTTTTTTATGGCAAGCCTACCGCACGGTGCTGACGCATCTAACCGAAGACGAACAGGCCGTTCCCGAAACATCGCCGTTTGATAAGTCGCGCTTGATTTGGCGCTTACTGCGCCTGCTACCCAGCCTTGCCGAGCAAGAAACCTTTGCGCCGCTGGCACGTTTTTTAGAGGTCGATCGCGACCAGCGCAAGCACTACCAGCTGGCCGAGCGGCTGGCCGATCTATTTGATCAGTATCAGGTCTATCGCGCAGATTGGCTGGACGCCTGGGCGAAGGGCAACGATGTATTGATTACCGCCCGCGGTGAGGCGCGCCCGCTGGAAGCGCATCAGCAGTGGCAGCCGGCACTATGGCGAGCGCTACGCGACGATGTGGCCAACACACAAGGCGCTGCGGGCCTTAACAGCAGCCGCGCCCAGGTGCATAGCCGGTTTTTAATCGCCGCTGAGCAGCTAGAAGGCCAGCCATGCCCGCCCGGCCTACCCCGGCGGCTGATCATTTTTGGCATTTCATCGCTGCCGCAACAGACCTTGGAAGCGTTGGCGGCACTGTCACGCTGCTGCCAAATTGTGCTCTGCGTGCACAACCCCTGCCAGTACTACTGGGCGGATATCATCGAGCACAAAGACCTGCTGCGCGCCAGCCGCTATCGCCAGCAGCGTAAGGCGGGCATGCCCGACGCGCTGGATGTACTGGGTACCGGTGATGGCATTGATGCCCTGCATCTTCACGCCCAACCGCTGCTGGCCGCCTGGGGCAAACAGGGCCGCGACTACTTACGCCTGCTTGATGAGCACGACGATTCAGGCAACTACCAAACGCTGTTCGAGCAGCAGGCGCTACGAATCGACATGTTTGAGCCGTTTAGCGGCGAAGAACGCAACTGCCTGCTCAGCCAACTGCAGGACGACATCCGCGAGCTGCGCCCCGTCGCCGAAACCCAAACTCACTGGCCCGCGCTAGACGCTGCCGGCGACGACTCCATCGTGTTTCATATCGCCCACGGCCCCCAGCGTGAAGTAGAGATTCTTCACGACCAGCTGCTTGCCGCGTTCAGCGCCGATCCCGACCTTCGCCCACGCGACATCATCGTGATGGTGCCAGACATCGACCGCTACGCGCCGCACATTGCAGCCGTGTTTGGCCAGCTACAAAGTGACGACCCGCGCTACATTCCCTACACGCTGTCGGATCAGGCCAGCCGCCATCGGCTGCCATTGATGATCGCGCTGGAAAAACTGCTGCGCCTGCCCGAGCTGCGCCTCTCGGTAAGCGATCTTTTAGATCTTTTAGAAGTCCCCGCGCTGCGCACCCGCTTTGGTATCGATGAGCACGACCTGCCTACGCTGAGCCGCTGGATTGAAGGCGCGGGCATTCGCTGGGGGCTCAATGCCGAGCAGCGCACTCGGCTGGATTTACCTGAAGGGCTGACCCAGAACACCTGGGCATTTGGCCTGCGCCGCCTGCTGCTGGGCTACGCCATTGGTGACGCCGACGCCTGGCAAGGCATTGAGCCGTTTGACGACATTGGCGGGCTAGAAGCGTCGCTAGCGGGCCCGCTGGCCACGCTGCTAGAGCGCCTGGAAAACACCTGGGAAACGTTCTGCCAACCCACCGACACCGCCACCTGGGTGGCGCGGCTGCGCGAGCTGTTGGAAACTTACTTTGTGACCGACGACGCTCAAGAGAGCGTGATGCTCACCAAGCTGGAAACCGCGCTGCAGCAGCTGTTAGACAGTACCGACGAGGCCCAGCTTTTTGACCCCCTGCCGCTTTCCATGGTGCGCGAACACTGGCTGGGGCAAATCGACGAACATAGCCTGTCTCAGCGCTTTTTAGCCGGGGCGGTCAACTTCGCAACGCTAATGCCGATGCGCGCGATACCGTTCAAGCACGTCTGCTTACTGGGCATGAACGACGGCGAATACCCGCGTTCGCAGCCACCGCTGGATTTTGACCTGATGGGCAGCGACTACCGCCCCGGCGACCGCTCACGCCGGGAAGACGATCGCTACCTGTTTTTGGAAGCGCTGCTCTCTGCCCGCCAGCAGCTCTACATTAGCTGGGTAGGCCGCAGCCTGATCGATAACAACCCGATGCCACCCTCGGTGCTGGTCGGCCAACTGCGCGACCACCTTGCAGCAGGCTGGCACACGCAAAGCGGTGAACCGCTGCTCGATGCCTTAACCACCGAGCACCCGCTTCAGCCGTTCAGCCGTCGCTATTTCTCCGCGCAAACCAACGACTCACCCGCTCAGGCACGGCTCTTCACATACGCCCATGAGTGGCACGCGTTACACGCTCCACGGAAGGTCGAATCAAGCGTAAAACCATCACGGCTTGAGGCCGATAGCGAACAACCGGCTTCCATAAATCTAGCCCAACTAGGCAGCTTTCTACGTGAACCGGCGAAAGCTTTTTTCAATACCCGTCTAGGTGTTTACTTCGAACAGGAAGAACTCGCCCAGCTCGATGTGGAACCCTTCACCCTAGACGGGCTACAGAACTGGCAGTTGCAGGATCAGCTGATCGCCGCCCAGCGCCATGCAGTCGACAACGGCCTGCCGCGTATCGAAGCACTGCACGCGGCGCTTGAACGCTTCAAAGGCCAAGGCGTACTGGCGGTGGGTGCGTTTGGGGAGCGCATGCGCGAAGCGCTGGCGGAGCCTATGGAGGCACTGTTTAGCGCCTACGAAGAAGCCCTACAAGAGTGGCCCCACATAGTGACGGCACCCCAGGCCGTGCATGTTGTTGAAGAACAAGCAGTTGAAGAACAAGCAGTTGAAGAACAAGTTATTGAAAGCGTTGAAGGCAAGGTAACGCTGGAAGACTGGCTAGGCGAGTTACGAGAAGATAGCGAAGGCAACCGCTGCCGCCTATTACTGCTCAGCAGCAGCCTGGTCAGCCAAGGGCGCGGGCGGGCTCAGTACCGCTGGCAGCACCTGCTACGGCCCTGGGTCGCCCACCTAGCGGGTAATGCCGAGCGCCCGATGACCACGCAGCTGCTCTCCAAAGCCGGCCATGTGCGGCTGGAGCCTTTAGAGGCCGAGAATGCCCGCTACCAACTACACAACATGCTCAACGCCTGGCGCGATGGCATGCAGGCTCCGCTACCGCTCGCCCCGCAGGCCGCGTTTGCCTGGCTAGCCAAACAGGGCACGCCAGAATCTGACCCCGCAAGCGATGCCTACGCCGCCGCTGAAACGGCCTATGAAGGCGGGCGTTTTCAGGCCGGCGAAGTTGCCCAAAGCGCCTACCTCGCCCACCAATGGCCAAGCTTCGAAAGACTGTTTAACGAGAACAATAGCGGCCACGGCTTCGCGACACTGACTGAGATGCTTTATGCGCCACTGCATCGATCCATTAAAGGAGGTGCCGCATGAGCCAACTGCCGTCAACCAACAGCGTTACACCGCTTAACCCGCTTACGCTCCCGCTTCACGGCAGCCGGCTGATAGAAGCCAGCGCAGGCACCGGCAAAACGTTCACCATCGCGCTGCTTTACGTGCGGCTGGTGCTCGGCGGCCACAGCGTTGACGACGACACCGCCTTTATCCGCCCGCTCACCCCGCCGGAAATCCTGGTAGTCACCTTCACCAACGCTGCCACCCAAGAGCTACGCGAACGTATCCGCAACCGGCTGGTAGAAGCTGCTGAAGTGTTTCGCGATGATGGGCAGGCAAGCGATGAGCTTCTGCTAGAACTCCGTGACCAATACGCCCCCGCCACCTGGCCCGCCTGTTCGCGGCGCCTGGCGCTGGCCGCCGAATGGATGGACGAAGCCGCGGTTTCCACCATCCACAGCTGGTGCTACCGCATGCTGCGCGAGCATGCCTTTGATAGCGGCAGCCTATTCTCGCTCAATTTAGAGAACGACCAGCGCGAGCTGGAACAAGAAGTGGTGCGCGACTACTGGCGCAGCTTCTACTACCCGCTGGACAGCGACGCACTGGGCATTGTCACCCGCTACTGGAAATCACCGGACGACCTTCACGCCCCGCTGCAACGGCTGCTGCCAGAAAGCGAAGCACTGGGCGACGAAAAGCCCGAACCCAGCAAGACCCTGGCCGCCACCCAGGCCGAACGCGCCGCCCAGCTCAACGAACTCAAAGCCCCCTGGCCTGCCTGGCTGGATGAACTGGTGCCCGCTCTGGAAGACGCCGCCAAAAGCAAAGCCTTCAAAGGCCAAAGCTTCAATGCCAAAAGCCGCACCAACTGGCTAGGCGCACTGCGCGAGTGGAGCGAAAGCGACCTGGACCGCCCTGCGCTTACCGACGCCGCCTGGAAACGCATGACACCCGAGGGCATGGCCGATATCTGGAAAGACGGCGCACCGCCTTGCCCCCAGGTGTGGGACGCACTGGCACAACTACCGGCAGCGTTAGACGCCCTGCCCGAGCCGCGCAACGACCTGCTGATTCACGCCGTGCAGTGGTGCCGCGCCCGCCTGGAGCGCGAACAGGAACGCCGCGCCGAGATGGGCCCCAACGACCTGCTTACCCATTTAGACCGCGCCCTGCAAGGCCCCAACAAAGAAGCGTTAGCCGCACAGATCAAGCGCCAGTTCCCCGTGGCGCTGATCGACGAGTTCCAGGACACCGACCCAATTCAGTACCGCATCTTCAACGCCGTATATGACGTCGCAACGCCCCGCCGTGACAGCGCCATTCTGCTGATTGGCGACCCCAAGCAGGCCATCTACGCCTTTCGCGGCGCGGATATTTTCACCTACCTGCAGGCCCGCCACGACACCGATGGCCGCCATGTAACGCTAGGCACCAACTTCCGCTCCAGCCTGGCCATGGTCGCTGCGGTCAATCACTGCTTTAGTTACGCTGATCAACATCACGCCGGGGCCTTTTTATTCCGCGCTGATGGTGGCAACAACCCGCTGCCGTTTAACCCCGTCAACGCCAAAGGCACCAAGGACACGCTGGTGCTCAACGGCCAGCCGCTACCCGCGATGACCCTGTGGCCCCTTGAAAGCGACGAGCCGCTCTCCAAAACCGCCTATCAAACCGAGATGGCCGAGCGCTGCGCCTCGCACATGGCCGCGCTACTGGAAGCAGGCCGCCAACAGCAGGCGGGCTTTGCGAAAGCGATCGACAACAGTGCGACGGGCGATAGCAGTGTGAGAAGCGGAGAGCAATCACTCACTCCGCTGACCCCCTCGGACATGGCCGTGCTGGTCAACGGCCTGCAGGAAGCGCGGGCGATTCGTTTGGCCATGGCCAGCCGGGGCATCAAGAGTGTTTACCTTTCCGATCACGACAAGGTGTTTAGCTCCCCCATCGCCCCGCAGCTAGCCATTTGGCTACGCGCCTGCGCCGAGCCCCAGGCCAACTCCCGCCAAGCGGAGGCCAAACTGCGCGCCGCCCTGGCAACGCCAGTGATCGGGCTAAGCCTTGAAGCACTCGACCATCTCAACCAGAGCGAACTGGCCTGGGAAGTAAAGGTTGAGCAGTTCAGCGGCTACCACCGCCTGTGGCAGCGCCAGGGCGTGCTGCCGCTGGTACGCCGCTTGATGGTGGATTTTGATATCGCTGCACGGCTGTTGAGCGAGTTTGCCGAGGGTGAGCGTTTGCTAACCGACCTGCTCCACCTGGGCGAAATGCTGCAGCACGCCAGCCAAGAGCTGGATGGCGAACACGCGCTGATTCGCTTTCTCGCTGAGGCGATTGCCGACCCGGATAGCCACGGCGACAGCCACAAGCTGCGCCTGGAGAGCGACGCCGATCTGGTCAAGGTCGTGACCATTCACAAATCCAAGGGGCTTGAGTACCCGCTGGTGTTTCTGCCGTTCATTTCTAATCACCGCCCGGTCAGCGACAGCGACCTGCCGCTGCGCTGGCACGACAGCGAAGGCAAGCTGCAACTCAGCCTAAGCGCCGATGAAGCAACCCTGGCCACCGCCGACCGCGAACGCCTCGGCGAAGACCTGCGCAAGCTCTACGTCGCGCTCACCCGCGCCCGCCACGCAACCTGGCTGGGGCTGGCGCCGCTTAAAGGCAGTGAGAACAGCGCCATCGGCCATCTCATCAACGGCGGCAAGGGCATCGCCCCCAGCGCGTTTACTCAAGCGCTAGGCGAACTGGTGGCAGGCAGCGAAATCAAGCTAAGCGCCGCCCCGGAACCCACCGCGCTGCGCTTCACTCCAGCGCCGGAGCAACAGGCACTAGGCCACGCCCGCACGCCGCTGCGCCCCGCCCGTGAACAGTGGTGGATCGCCAGCTACTCGGCGCTGCGTACTTCTGGGGCCGTCTCTGGATCTAGCACCACCCCGCTGCCAACGCCCACGCCAGAACCCACCACGCCCCAGGAAGCCACCACCCTGGAAGTGCTGGACGAGCCCCACGACAATGCCATCAACACCGAAGCGTTTCACTTACACCGCTTTCCCCGCGGCCCCGGCCCCGGCACCTTTCTGCACGGGCTTTTAGAGTGGGCGGGTCAGCTAGGCTTTCAACACGCCTTGGCAGACCCCGCCGCACGGGAAGACATGCTGCGCCGCCGCGTGCAGCTACGCGGCTGGCAGGCATGGCACGACACCCTGGCGGGTTGGTTTGAAGAGCTGCTCGCTACGCCTCTTCCCCTGCCACAGCCGCTCTTACAATCCCAGCCAGAGCCCGGCGAAGGCGGCCAAGTAGCACTAAGCGAACTAGGCAGCTATCAGGTAGAGCTGGAGTTCTGGTTTGCCGCCCATCAGGTGGGAACGCGCAAATTGGATGAACTGGTAAGCAATCATTTACTGCCCGGAGTATCACGCCCCGCGCTGGATGCCGACACGCTCAACGGCATGCTGAAAGGCTTCATCGATCTCACGTTTGAGCATGAAGGTCGCTTCTATGTGCTCGACTGGAAGTCCAACTACCTGGGCAGCGACGACAGCGCCTACACCTTTGATGCCCTGCGCAACGCCATGCTCGAAAAGCGCTACGACCTGCAAGCGGCACTCTACCTGCTCGCGCTGCACCGCCTGCTCAAAGCGCGCCTGCCCAACTACGACCCGCACCAACATTTGGGCGGGTCAATGACAGTGTTTCTGCGCGGCAGCCGTACCGCCGCCCGCGGGGTACACGCCGTGCCCGCCCCGGTCGCGATGATTGAAGCGCTGGACCACTTATTTGCAGGCACAGCGGCAGATACCGCAGCCACCCATCAGGAGGCGGTCGTATGAGTAAGCGCGAGACGGACTCTATGAATTTCGACCTGTTTGCCGATGACGCACCGCCCGTTCCGGCTGACTCAACGGCACCGGCAGCAGCATCGAAAGAATCAGTCACCAGTGCCGAGTTGCCACATCCCGCGCTAAGCGATACCGCCGCGCTGCTACAGCTGTGTGAGCGCTGGGTTTCCCGTGGCTGGTTGCGGGATTTAGACCTGGCGCTGGTACGCTTTTTTGAGCGCGAAAGCCAGAACGCCCCGCCGTTATTGCTGCTAGGGGCGGCGCTAGCAAGCCACCAGCTTGGCCGCGGCCACGTGTGCCTGGATTTAGCCGCCACCCTGGAAGCCCCGGATTTTGCCCTTTCGCTACCGCCAGAAGGCGACGACCTAAACGACCCGCCGCCGCTGCCCAGCCATGTGCTGGCCACGCTAACGCTGCCCGAATGGCAGGCCGCACTTAGTCACCCCACGCTGATCAGCGACGGCCCCGGCAATACGCCGCTGGTGGTGAGCCACAGCGGCAACACCAGCAAACTCTACCTGCGCCGCTACTGGCAGTTCGAGCAAACCCTGCATCAGGAAATTGCCAACCGCGTTAGCACGAGCAACGAACCGGATAGCCCGTTACTGAAAAGCGCGCTGAATACGCTATTTCCCGCCAGCGACAGCCTGGATTGGCAAAAAAACGCCTGTGCCCTCGCCGCCCGTAGCCCGTTCGCCATCATCACCGGCGGCCCCGGCACTGGCAAAACCACCACCGTGGTGCGCCTGCTAGCCCTGCTGCAAACGCTGCAACTGGCAGAACCCAACGCCCATCCGCTGCGCATCCGCCTAGCAGCCCCCACCGGCAAAGCCGCCGCACGGCTAAATGAATCCATCGCCGGGCAGGTGAAAGACCTACCCCTTAGCGGGTTGGAATCTCTATTAGCTGAGCAGTCAGCCACCTTCTCATCGAACGCAATAGACATTCCGACGGAAGTGACCACAATCCACAGGCTACTTGGCGCACGCGCCGACACCCGCCACTTCCGCCACAACGCCGCCAACCCGCTGGCGCTGGATGTGCTGGTGGTGGATGAAGCCTCGATGGTGGATATCGAAATGATGACGGCGCTGCTCAGCGCCCTGCCCGCCAGAGCCAAGCTGGTGCTGCTGGGGGATAAAGACCAGCTGGCATCGGTAGAAGCAGGCGCCGTACTGGGCGACCTGTGCCGCCGCGCCGACGCTGCCCACTACACACCCGCCACGGCGCAGTGGCTAGCCGAACTCACCGGCCACCCGCTGCCGGGTGAATTAATCGACCCGGACGGCCAGCCGCTGGATCAAGCCATTACCATGCTGCGGGTAAGCCACCGCTTTACTGAAACAAGCGGCATCGGCCAGCTCGCCCAGGCGATTAATCAACCGCTAAGTGAGGCATTGCAGGAACGGGATAAACATCAAGCGGTGCATGGTGTACTGAATAACGGCTACGCCGACCTGCACCATTTAGTATTGAAGCCTGACGCGCAAAACGAAGACAGCGCCCTGGAGCGCCTGGTGATCACCGGCAGCCCGGAACGTTTTCCCAGCGCAGGCGAAGGCCGTACCAATTTCAAGGGCGAGCCAATTGCACCGCCCACTGGCTACCGTTATTACCTGAATACCTTAGCGAGTGAGCGGCCTGATACGGCCCTAAAATTTGAAGAGAACGGCGACGTTTACGATGCCTGGGCAAAACAAGTGCTAACCGCCTACAGCCGCTTTCAGCTGCTATGCGCACTACGCAAAGGCCCATGGGGAGTAGAAGGCTTAAACCTGCGCATCGCCAAAACATTACGCAGCGAAAAGCTGCTGTTCGGCAACGACCACACGCTAGAAAAAGGCTGGTTCGAAGGCCGCCCGGTACTGGTCACCCAAAACGACTACGGCCTAAAACTGATGAACGGCGATATCGGCATCACAATGGCAGTGCCAGATCCCCGCACGCCCGGAAGGTCTCTTTTACGCGTAGCCTTTCCGACCAGCGACGCAGAAAACCCCATCCACTGGGTGCTGCCTTCACGCCTGCACGCGGTAGAAACCGTATTCGCGATGACAGTACACAAATCCCAAGGCTCTGAGTTTCAGCACACCGCCCTGCTGCTACCGCAAATGCCCAACCCCATCCTCACCCGCGAGCTGGTCTACACTGGCATCACCCGCGCCCGCGACTGGCTTACGCTGATCGAAGCCAAACGCGGGATATTGAATGATGCAGTGACTAGGGAGGTTATGAGGGTTAGTGGGGTTGGGATGTTGTAGTCAAAACAGACATTACCGGTGGTGGTGTCGGTTTTCAGCCAGAAGCGGTCTTTTAGGCGACACTGATATAGCGCTTCAACGCCTCAATCACCGGGACACGAAGCGTAGTTGTAATTTATGCTAGTGGAGCGGTAGCGAATGCATAAATTGCAAAACGTAGCTTTGAGGCTCCGATGCATTGACTTGTTATGTTCTACCCCATACATTTGCAGTTTTGACATCAAAGACTTTAACCTTTGTTTTGAACTTAGACTCGATTTGTTCAATGTGCTTTAAATCTTCATCTGAATATACACCTATATAGATACTCAAGAGCTTAGGAAATTCTTTCCTACCGCTTTTCGCTGCTCGGTTAATCGCTTCAATAATATGATGATCATATTTTCCAAAATTAAATCCAAATACAACTAGAGTTCCTGTGATTTCTGACAGCGAGTCATAGCAATATGACAAGTAATGATTGTGCATTATATGAGCTAGTTTTTGCTCACCATTACCCGCAGTAACAAATATTGGATACTCCCCATCATCCATCCGCGCACTAATCTTCTCGAGTAAATACGAATCATGATCATATTCTTCTTTGACAATTTGTGAGCCCGCATCAAAGAATGGCAATGCTCCATGAACATAGTATATATTTTGATCTTTTTTATTTGGGCCCCATTTTAAATCGGACCATTCTATGTCATCCGGATCGATTCCTGGCTCATAATTAAGAGCTTCCCTTCCAAATCCATCTATGTGCCTGACGGATTTATTACGCATTAAAATCCAATAGAGGAGCAAATCATAATTAGTTGAAAAAACACTGCCTCCACTACCTAAGAAGATATTGATAAACTGTGCGCAAGCTTTACTTTCTTTGTCAGGAACCTTAAAAACATGCTCGGGATGAAGTGATTGCACAGCATCCAACAAGCTGTTCTTCAGTTTTTCGTATGCAGATTCAATATTCTGCCTCAAAAAACCTCCACCTTCGAACGCATCAATCAAAGACAATAGATTATCTAGTTGCTGCATAATTAACTCAAAATTCTTTGTTTCGATAACAGATAGAACCTTCAAAAGGTCTTTATCTTTGAGCTTTTCGATAAAGTCATGGAGGGCATTATATGAGAATATCTTCTGGTCATATGCCATGCTAAAACCATTGCCTAGAAGAAGATGAAACTCCCTATCTGAGTTATTTTTTATCGACTTAACTACGTCATCGAACGTATCCAACTTCACTGAAAACTCCTTTCTCGATTGTAAACATAACGCTAAGTTTCAGAAATCATTGCAGCTTTACGTTGTTCGTTTTCTAGCTCAGTCTGTTTTTTATTAGCAGCCTCTTCTTTTTATGGCTGTATGCTTTGTACTTTTCCATAAGGAATTCGAAGGCTGCAATAATTGACATTCCTATCTATAGTAAGCATGCAATTCCAATCTAAAGAGTGTAGCTTTCCTTAAAGTAAAGTAATGAAAGCTGCTTGAGGAAGTCGTCCTTAGAAAACAGTAGGATCCCTGAAATAATGCCACCCGAAAAGTATGCTTTCTTTGGTAGCTTAAGCGCGCTCGTAATTGTTGATATATCCATAAATTTTCCTAAAAAATATAATGCTTTGCTCACCAAAAAATCAGGAGCGAAGCGAGTGAATTTTCCGCATACAGCAACAAGTTAAATGCTCCACCTCTAGCTTCGCTTCCGTTGATTTTGCAATTCATCATTGAAAGTGGCGAGGCTATCCAAATCCTCTTGAACTTCTTCAATCGTTGGAAATGGGTCGCCAATTGCTGGAGCACTATCATGACCTCTAAAATACGTACTACAGCGACTCATACCTTTCTCTATTCTATCGAAATCCGATTGAGTAATATCATCGATTATTTTCCTTAACCTATTGGTTTGAACTGCTCGACCAAATCTAGTAACAACTTGATTTAACAACTTCTCTTCAACTAGCCTTTCCCAAGCTTCTCGTAAATAACCATAAAAGTTATACGCGGCTTCTCTAAATTCTCGTTCGGTACCATCCGTATCAATATTTCGAAGATCTCGAAGCTGCACATTAAGCTGCTTAATTCTTTTACTGGTTGTTAATGCATCCCATGGTGGGTTTTTTCGAACTAGGCCAGCTCGTTTCCTACTTCTTTCAAGGCAAATCTCATTTAATTCTGTAGCGCCCGTATTTTCTATTTCCTCAAGTAAAAGCTTATAGAAAACTATATCATGTGTTAAGACTATCACTTGTCTTTCAAGGGATTCTTCAACAAGCCTCTTTGCCACCTTATGGCTCCATTGATGACTAAGAGAATTAACTGGATCATCAAATACTACAGCTGATTTTCTTTTATCGGCTAACATTTCAGCAAGAAAGCAAGCAATACTGATACACCTTTGCTCTCCTTCACTTGCAACCTTTGAAACTAAGGGCTCATTACCATCTAATATCGCTAGCTTTAACAATTGAGCGCCAGACCTTCCTCTGGTTTTTGGTGATACATTGAATCGGCTAAAACCAATTTTTTTTAGCTCCTTGTTAAAAGCATCAACCAAAGGGGTAATTACTTCTTCTTTGCATATTTCTGAATTTTTGTCTGTAATTGGTCTTGATTTACATTGTTCTTTCAAAAGATTATATTTAGCAACTAGCTTATGACGAAGCAAGTTATATTTAATATTTTCAAAGTTATCTCTAAACAACTCCTTATCTACTAATTCCTTATATTCTTGTTCTTTTTTTTCTATCATTGAGCCTGAACTTTCATCTTCTGGAATCGATTCTAGCTTAGCACTGATATTACCTATTAATTCTTTCAGCCTTTCCAAAGGGACTAAATCAAGAGCATCAGTATTTTCAGGCAAGGTGTCTGTAGTAAAGCTCGACTTCCTTAACTTCAATTCACTTAAAAAGCTTTCTATATCAACTCTGAAATCAACAATGTTTTCATCAGCTAAAGCTATAGCACTTTCATATGGCGTTAAATCAAACCTATAGTCCTTAATATCTTTCTTTGCGCTATCTAATATCGCTTTACTTTTTGAAGAAATCGTTACTGTATTATCTGCCAAAAAATCGATAAAAGTGGCCATTCTCTTAGATGAAACATCCCCAATTTCTTGCAAGCATAGCGGGCAATTATCCTTTTCTTTAGGGGGGAATAAGGTGGTTGAAGGTAAGGACTTTATAAATATTTCTGCCGAGCCCCACATAACTTTCCACTTTTCATCACCAACCCCAGAAATAGGTAATCCAGAGAATGTCCTATCCTTTACTTCATCTGCCAACTGCTTTTTCTTTATAAAGTCGCGCTCTTTTTCCTTTAAGCTATCGAATTTACCATCATCAACTACCGATTTAGATCCAATAAGGTATTGATAAAGAGGTGTTAACTGTCTAATTGAACCTGATAACTCCGTCTTTATTTGTTTTGGTGACTTCGCCTTATATAAATCTATTTCTTTCTTCAGTTCTTCAATTTTTAAAATATGATTATCATCAATTGCGTAGAAGTCTAGTTCTTCGATTCCCGTAGAAGCAGATAATTGGTTAATAAACAAACCTGTTTTTGTATCTGAAAAAATAGGCAAGCCAACAAAGCCATTCCCAGCCATTGTTTCTTCGGCCACTTGCCGATTAACATAATCAACAGCTTCAGCTAAATCTTCTAAAAGATGCAATCCACTGGGTTTATAACCTAATTCATCTTCGTTCGTTACAAAATGTGCAGCTGCATCACTATCAAAAACCCTTATTGATTTTAAGTTCTCATTACTCTTAAAACTTAAATTCCAATTATGTTCATGAGCATCTTCATTAACATTGATTGAAATGTTTGCTGAAGTGGGCTTATCGGATTTTTCAAATACATTTCCTAGAATTTTAGGTGTACCACCTCTAGATAAACAAGCATGTTTAATTATTCTTGAGTAAGATGATTTTCCCGCACCATTATCACCGTAAATTATAGTCATTCCACTTTTTGGAAAAGATAACAACTGATCTTCAGACAAAGCTCCGACATTTACGACGGTGTCAATCTGCTTCAATGTTACCTTGCCAGCTTCTTCATTGAAGCCTGAGGTATCTAGTGGCAGGCTCAACAGCTTTGATATTTCCTCATCAGAAATAATATCATGCTCTACTAAAGATACTTTATAGATTTCATCAAAATGTATAGGAGATAACGCGCCCTCACTTAATGACAATTTCACTGAATGTCGCCACCATAGCGGTTTATCCTTGATCCAATCAGCAATGTTTTCCACTGGTGTCATTTATAATAAGTCCTTAATTCAGTAAAATAACGATCTATATACTTTCAGGTGCGATTTACCTGATAGGGCATTTAACGCCAAGCTTAGCGGCGGGCCGTCTGGTGGAGGCCAAAGGCCGGAACAAACTTAAGCGCCTTGTTAAGCCTATGGGCACTCAGGCAAGCTGAGGAGATTGTTTGGCTGCTCCCCATCATTTTGAGTTTTCAGGTATTTTCTGCCGCTTGCGCTTTTCGCAACAACTACCCAGACTGACTCGCCACGAACGCTGACGTAAAATTTCCACTTTCCAGCCTCAATGCCTTCAATGGCTCGGTCGAGGCTGAGTTTCCATCGAGTACCATCGCCGTTTACACCGCCGATGCTGCTGATCCGCTCGTGAGCACTTTGCCGGTTAGTCTTATTGATACACTTAACTTGATGATTAGCAGCCATTTCTTCCTCCTTGAGGGTTGTAAGGCTTAACGCTTTTGTTCAGCGGCAGCCTTGGCAGAGCGAAGCGGCGACAAGGCTGTCCGGTGGAGGGCCTTCGGCCCGGAACGAACTGGAACTATTTGTTAGCTGCTCGGCGTATGCCTTGGGCAAAGGCATAGAGCGACGACAGCAATTCTTGGTATGAGTTGTTCATTTCCTCATATCCCGGTTTCCATTGAAATTTTCCGCCCCGATCTGTGGTTTGACCCAATACCAAATCATTGAGACTGCCCATACCTTCGCTGCCGGACAAAATAATTTCACTGCAGCGCAGATATTCGCCTTGATCGAATGCGGCCAAGGCTTTCTGGAAGAACTGCGACCATCTACTGTCATCGTTTTCAAGCAGCTCTATCATCGCCAGCAAGTCTTTCCGCGTCTTCTCGTACATGGCTTCCTTTCTCAGCTAACAGCGTATTAGACGGCGCGTTCTATGATTGAATGAACGTGCTGGCACTTTTCCCCGGCAAATGCAGCCTGCCAGATTCTCCTAAGCCAATGACCCTTCTTGACATTAATTTTCATTAGGCCGTATATCCAAAATTCGCGCGCCTGCTGCATTTCCCAGCATGGCCGCTCAGGGCCGAAAAGAGTCATTCGCGAATTTCTTCATAAAAAGCCACCCTACCCGCTAGAGACTCCATCCCCTCAATCGGCTCCTCATAAATCCAAGCAATATCCCGACTTTCATCCAGCGAAAAATACACCGCATACCCTTTAAACGGACAATGAGAGGTCGTTTCCGAAGCGGTGAGTAAGTCCATCCGCACGTCTTCGCGTGGAAAGTAATGGCGTGGCGGGTAGCCGTGTTCGCGAAGCTCAAGGGTATTGGTGGCGTCGGCTAGCAGAATGCCATCAACCTGCACTTGCATGCGCTGCTTGCTTGGTTGAAGCGTTATGCGGGCATTCTGCATCGTATTGTCCCTGCGGCGTTTTTCGCTCTAATACTTCGAGCGTAGCAGTTCACTTAGATTAAGCCTACTTTGAATACTTAGTTTTTAGTCGATAGTGGACACTTCGTGACTTGGGTCAGTCATCGCTTCCATGCTGCTTATGGCACCTTGGTTAACGTGACACAACACTAAACTAGACTGCGTGCCATTAGCTTTCACGTTTAGCTCCCCTGCTACGATCCAGCCGCCGCTGTTACCGCAGAATTTCCAGCCGCCCGTGGTGGAAACGTGATTGGCGAGCAGTACCGGCAGTTGGTGGCGCTTAGCGATGGCGGCGAGCAGCTCGGCATCGTTGGCGTAGCCGCCTGGGGAGATCAGCGCGCTGGCTAGGTAAACGTCCGCTTGTTGAGCGGCGGCAGTGGCTGAATGGTTGGGGTTGGTGAAGTCGGCGCAAACGGCCAGGGCAATGCGGGTGCCGTTTACGTTGATCAGGCCGCTTTAATGGCCGGGTGCACAATAAACATCTTCCCCTTCATGAAGATGCTGTTTTAAGTAGAAGCTGTGTTCGCCATTTGGGAAGCAGATCAACGCTGCAATGTAGGGTTTACCGTTTGGGTTATGCAGCGGGCAGCCTGCAATCACCACCGTGCTAGTGGCCACGGCAGCGGCAGTGAGCGCAGCAAAGGTTTTATCGTTGCGGGGCATTGCCAGTTTGTTGAGTAGCGCCAGCTCGTAGCCGGTCAGCGAGAGTTCGGGAAAAGCCACCACGTTGGCCCCTAGCGCGGCGGCGCATTCTATGTAGTTCAGATGCGTGTGTAGGTTTTCGTCTACCGCTGCTTTGATTACAGGCAGTTGGGCGAGGGCAATGGCGATGGGGCTGCTGTGGTGATGGCCATTTTTTATCGCTTAGCTGGCTAGGTGCTGTAAAAGGTCGCGGGCTAAAGCCACCGCCCACTGTGCCTTTATAGGGCTTTTGCCATACAAGAACGTAAGTAACGCTTCTCGGCCAAAAAAAAGTGGCTGGGTAATGTTTGACCAGAAGATAAAACCCCGCAGTAGCGAGGTTATACTGGCAGTCATGGTATTGGCATAGGCTCTGCTAAACGAATGCAGTCTCCTGAAAACTATCACGTGCAGTCACACCAGAATGCCATGCCAGAAGCTGCGAATACTCTTCTTTCCAGTTCACCTCTGGCAGCCTGAAAGCCAAGTACTCCAGCGCCACCGCAATGGCAATGTCGCCCAAATTGATGGGTGAGGCCTGCTGTTTTTCTCTAAGCTCACCGTTCAACTGATTCAACAACCGCTGAATGGCCCGCGAACGCCGTTGGCCCAACTCGCTCTCGTCAATCTCATTTCCATAATGCTTTCTGGCAATCACGGTGGTAAACGCGGCATCCATCAGGTTTTGGCCCAGCCCCGCCAGGTGAAGTACCTCACCCGAACTGGCTTGGGGAATCATCGGCTTGTTGGGGCTGACGCCATCCAGGTAAACAGCAATCAGCATGGACTCGCTTAACGTGGTGCCCTCCTCCGTTACCAGTGCGGGAATGCGCCCGGCGGAGTTGGCTTTTAACAGATCGGCATCGTCTGCCCAGGGATCGCACCACTTCAGCGTCACGGCGTCCGCCAAGCCTTTTTCCATTAAAACGATGCGCACCAGGCGCGCATAAGGCGAGGTTGCGTTCAGGTAGAGTTCCATTATTGCTTCCCGTGGTGTGTAAAGTGCCTTGAAGAGTGCTGTGTAGGTTGTTGGGCAGTAAGTTGCGCTTGGCGCTGCTGTACACCGCGGCTAAGCAGCACCAGCAAAAAGCCAACAACGAGGATGAGGCCGCTGATGGCGAACAGTGGCGTATAGCTGCCCCAGGTGCCATAAAGCGCCGACATGGCATAGCCTGCCACTGCCTGGGCGGCGGCAAAAGCGGCGGTGGCTTGCCCCCAGAGTTTCTTGTGAGCGGTTGGCCCTACCAACTCTGCAAGGCGGCCCGAGGTGAGGGCGACAATACCGGGGATCATCGCCCCCACCATGAACGAGGAAACTGACTGGCTGAGCAGTGCGAGCGAGAACACTGGCAGCAAGACGGCGGCGGCCTTCGCCGCAAAGGCGATCATCAAGCCACTCTGCCAGCCCAATCGCTGCGCCAGCGCGCCTACCATGAATGGCCCACACAAGGCGCCCAACCCGAAGATTCCCCACTGCAATGAAGCGGCGTGATTACCCAGTGCGTTTTCCCTGGCGAGATAATCCACCCAAAACACGGTATGGGGCACAAACCCAATCGCATCCAGGGCATAAGCGCCAATAACCAGCAACACCACTAGTTTTATTCCCGCATAGCCCTTCTGGCTATTAGCCGTTGGGCTTGCTGCCAAAGGTGGTGCTAAGGGCGTCACGCCTTGTCGTAAAAAAGCGTCGCTTACCAGGCCCGCTGCGATACACAGTAGCCCCAGCGTTGCCCAAGTCGCCGTTAGGCTTAACTCAAGAAGTACGGGTACGACGGAGGCCGAAAGCAGTGCACCCAAGCCAATGCCGGTAAACACCATTGCCCCCACACTGGCTCGCCTCTCAGGCGGTGTCGCCGCCAGCGCCAGCGAAGGGCCAACTACCATCAAGATGGCCCCGGCAATACCGGAGACTAATCGCCATAAGAAGAACCAGAAGAAACTACCCGCCCCAGCGCAGAGCATAAAGCTGAGCGCGATAGCTGCGAAGCTTGCGCCGATGACTAAGCGGGAAGAAAAACGCTCGCTCAGGGCGTGGGCGCAGAGCGCGCCGATAAAGTAACCCAGCAGGTTAGCGGCCCCGAGGTAGGCGCCTTGGCTGGCGGTGAACCAGCCTTCCTGAATAATCGCCGGCAATAAAGGTGTGTAGGCAAAACGCGCAATGCCAATTCCCGCCAAGGTTGCCATTACCCCTATCATCAGGGCGGGCCAGTCTTTTCTGTTGATCATGTCGTGTCCTTCGCGTGCCGCCATTCGGGCAAAGTCGTCAGCTCGGTTGTGTAGGTACAGACTACCCGCGCAGGCGCGTTTTCTAAAAACGATTATAATTGATCACTGCTATCTTATTTTGAGATAGTCATAGCTTGACGATTATCGACGGGGAGGTAGGCCATGCAACTTAAATCGCTGCGGCTGTTTATGGCAGTGGCCGAAACAGGCAGCTTCGTGGCGGCTGCTAATCAGCTGCACACGGTGCAATCTAACGTGACAGCCCACATCAAAAAACTTGAGGAGGAGTTAGGCGTACAGCTTATTCAGCGTGCGGGGCGAGTGCGGCCTACGAATGCGGGCTTGGCGCTGGTGGAGTACGCCGAGCGCATACTGACGGCCCACGATGACGCGGTTTCGCTGTTTAAGGGCCCGGAAAAAGCCTGTGGCCGATTGCGCATAGGCGCCATGGAGACCACGACCGCCCTGCGCCTGCCGCCGATACTGGCGGCGTACCACGCAGCGCAGCCTGACGTTGATATCCAGCTAAAGACCGGGCCAACGGCAGAATTGGTCGAGTTGTTGCTAAACGGGCAGGTGGACTGTGTGTTCGTGGCCGGGCGGCTTGAGCATAGTCGCTATCACTTGCTCAAAGCGTTCAGCGAGCAGCTTGTGCTGGTCGGCTCAACGCCGATGTCGACGATGCCCTCTTCACAAGCGCTGCTGACCTCTGCCTTTATGGCATTTCGTCAGGGGTGTAGCTACCGCCAGCGTATCGAGCTATTGCTGGCCTCCCATGGCGTTAATGCGGGGCGGATATTTGAGTTCGGGTCATTGGACGCGATGCTTGGCTGTGTCGCGGCGGGAATGGGTTACACGGTGCTGCCCCGTGGGACGGTTGAAGCCCACCAACACCGGTTCGCAATTCACACGCTGGCACTGCCCACGTCTATCGCCAATATCGATACCTTTTTTGTCGCCCCCGACCCGGAGACCTGGACACCCGCCCTGGCAAGCTTCGCTGAAACGGTGCGTGACGCGGTAGTAGATGAGCCTCAGCTGACTGCGTCTTGAGATGGGTGCCGACACTACGCTATGGCGTTGTCCTATTCGCTTTACAGTCGGTTCATAGATGCGTGTAGGACGGCGAGAACGTCAATTTGATCTGGTTGATGTCGTAAATAAAAAAGCTAACTCAATTTTTTTTGTTTTTGAAGCTTGTTAGCGCAATATTAGAATTTGATCAGTACTTTGCCGATGTGTTTGGCGGCAGCTTGGAAGCGGTAGGCTTCTGGGGCGTCGTCAAAGTCAAAGGTTTTGCTGATGAGGGCGGTGCTGTCGTTGGCTGCCAGTGCGTTGATGTAGCTGACGAACATGGCGCGGCTGCCGTTGGCGATGCCTTTGATGGTGATGTTTTTGGTGATGAAGGTGATGTAGTTGGGGATTGGTGAGTTCTTTCCTGGGGTAACGCCGATGATAACGATTCGACCATTAACGGCCGCCGCGGCAACGGAATGGCCTAGGGTGTCTTGCCCGCCGGTTTCGACGATGATGTCGGCGCCTTGGTTGTTAGTTTGCTTCATTAGCTCGGCAGGCCAATCTGGGTATTGTTTGTAGTTGATGGTGATGTCGGCACCCAGTTCACGAGCAATGCTTAGTTTCTCGTCGCTTGATGAGGTGATCGCTACGCGCGCACCGTGCATTTTCGCCACTTTTAGCGCCGCTAAAGACACGCCGCCTGTACCAAGGCAAAGGACGAGGTCGCCCGCGTTTATGTTGGAGGTTTCTACCAGTGCGTTCCAAGCAGTTAGCCCTGCGGATGCGAGAACCGCTGCGTCTTGATCTGGGATGCTGTCAGGTAAGCGAATTAGTGACGCGGCAGGCAGCAGGATTTTTTCAGCTAGCCAGCCGTCGTGGGTGATGCCAATGTCGTGGGAGAAAATATTGGCACTGAAAGGGCCTTCGCGCCAGTTAGCAAAGTGACCACACACCACGCGGTCGCCAACGCTGACCTCTGTTACGCCTTCGCCAACGGCAATCACATCGCCCACGCCTTCTGTGCCAGGTACGCGCTGAGGGTCTTGTAATGGGCCGTAGGTGCCGGTGAGTATTTGTATGTCTCGGCTGATTAGGCTGACTAATCGTGGCGCAATGATGGCTTCTCCAGGGCCTGCGATAGGTTCTGGTCGTGTGGTGGCACTTAAGGTGTTGGTGCTGTGTTGTTCGCCAATTTGAAATGCTTTCATCGAGTAGGTAATCCTTTTTTTTGCCTGTATAAGAACGATACTATCGCGTTGGGCTAACAGTTCAGGCCTTTTTCACAAAATGGGCGGTCACCATCATGTCACCCACACCATCGACCTTGCAGTCCAACTGGTGATCCTTGCCCTCTTTGAGCCGCTTGATAACGGCTTTGGTACCTACCTTGAGTACCAACGAGCTGCCTTTAACTTTGAGGTCTTTGATCATCGTTACCTTATCGCCTTCCGCTAACAGCGTTCCGTTGGCATCTTTTACCGTTACGGCATCTTCCGCTTCAGCTTCAGAGGGGTTCCATTCGTGGGCACACTCTGGGCAGATGAACAGGCTTTGATCTTGATAGACAAATTGAGATTGGCAGTTTGGGCAAGGTGGGCATGACATTAATAAAGGCTGCTGTGGCTTGGTTGGCTGCTTATGATACCGAGCCTGTGTGACCTTGGCGAATGCTCCGGGACAGGGTCAGGGAACTAATGCCAGCCCTTTGAGGAAGCTGAACGGGAGAACATTCTGGCTTCGCATCTTCTCTTAAGAAAGCGAGGGCCAGCGCTCTCACGGCCGCATGCGGCGAAGCCAGCCCATAGGGCGTTCAGGCGTTGGCCGTACTTCAACATTTAATGTATTGCTCCGAGTCGTGCCGGTAATGCCTAGACCCAAACCGGAGCAAACCTAGCCTAAAAAGTCATTCAAACATTTATTCCAGCGCCTGCGGTCGCACCATGCTGCGGCATCTCGACGCGAACGCGCAGAAAGATCACGAGTGCAGCGAGTAGCATCACCGCGCCTGCCGTCATGAAAACGCCTGTGATCCCATTAAAACCGAACACGATCCCCCCCAATGCGGCACCGGTAGCGATTGAAGATTGCACCGCAGCGACCACCATGCCTCCTGCTGTCTCCGCTTGATCAGGGACGGCACGGGCTACCCAGTTTGACCAGGCAACTGGCACGCCGCCGAAGGCCAAGCCCCACAGGGCCACTAACAGCATCAGCCCTGTTCCATTGATGGGTAGCCAGATCATACCGAAGGCCGCCAAGCCGACTAACGCAGGCATGAGCACCAAAGTAGCACGCAGGCTACGCTCCATCATCCAGCCAGCCAGCAGCGTACCGATGAAGTTGGCGACACCGAAACCCAAGAGCAGCAGAGACAGACCGTCAACATCAATATCGGCGACGCTTTCCAGCGCAGGGCGAATATAGGTGAACAATGCAAATTGGCCTGTATGGGCGAGTACGCAGCCCATCATCCCGACCCCTATCCCTGGGCGACGAAGCAATTCCAGAACCGACGCCGTGTGCGTCATGGTGCGTGGTGCCATACGGGGCAGCGTGAACCACTGGAAGACAAGTGTTAGCCCTCCAACCGCCGCTGCGGCTAAAAATGCACTGCGCCAGCCATATAGCCCACCCAAGTAGCTGCCCAACGGCACCGAAACCACCGTCCCGATAGCGATGCCACTGAATATTATAGAGAGTGCTCGCGGCACCAAATTTGCTGGCACCAGCCGCATAGCCACGGCTGCCGCCATGCTCCAAAAGCCGCCTAATGCGACGCCCAGCAGAATGCGCATCGCCAGCAATACGGTCAGGCTGGAGGACAACGCCACCAGCAGGTTGGAAGCGATCATCAGTAGGGTAAACGCCAGCAAGACAACGCGCCGATCAAATCTCCGCGTTAACCTGGGTACCAGCAGCCCGGCGAACAAGGCCGCCACTGCCGTCACCGTCACGGCCTGACCCGCCAGTCCCTCCGATATACCAAGATCGGCGGCCATCGGCGTCAACAGGCTAGCGGGCAGGTACTCCGCCGTCAGTAACCCGAATACCCCCATTGCCAGTGAAAACACGGCCATCCACGCGGGTGCTGCAGGCTCTAAAACAGACGCATTGCTAGCATTGGGCGTTTGCCCGGCATCACAAACCTCATTGGTCATCTCGAAAAATCCCTGAAAAAAACGGTAGCGGGAAGTCTAGAGCTCAAACCCTGGATGATCTATGATCATAAACCTCAACTTTTTGATCGAAACGCCTAACATGACAGAGAAAGACCAATTTGCCCTATCGTCTGATCTGATCAGCGAACTGCTGACAGGTATGCGCCTGCGTGGCGTTCAATACCGTCGCATTCAGACAGGCCCCGTTTTCGGCCTAGGCTTCGAAGCAAAGCCAGGATACGCCTACTTCCACTTCCAGGCTGTTGGTACAGCCTTCTTGCGTACGGGTGATGGTGAGTTGCATGAGCTGCCCGCGGGAAGCGCTGTGTTTATACCTCAAGGTGGGAGACATCAGCTTCTATCGGATGCGGAGGCGTCATTTCAGAGCATCGATAAGTTCGATGCCGCGCCCCTTGGCGAAGCCGTTAGCGGGGTCAATACCTGCCCCAGTACGCACTCTACGCCCAGCGCCGTTATCTTTTACGGTTGCATGGAGTTCGATCTGGGCGGAATGCAGGGGCTGGGTAAATTGATGCCAACCTTCATGGTGGCTGACACGCAGACAGATCGCTACCCCGGCTTACTGCCTATTCTCGATTCAATGAAACGCGAAATCTGCGCCGGTCGAATCGGCTTTGCAGGCATTCTGGCGCGGCTCGCGGAGGTGGCGGCCGCGATGATCGTGCGCGGGTGGATTGAGTCCGGCTGTGAAAACGCCTCTGGTCTGGTTGCCGCATTGCGTGATCCGCGTCTTGCGCGCGCCATACTGGCGCTGCACCGCCAGCCTGGCCGTGAATGGACTGTTGCAGAGTTGGCGGCGGAATCTCATGTCTCTCGCTCCGTCTTCGCACAACGCTTTCAAACCACCATCGGCATGCCGCCCCTGCGCTATGCCACGGAGCTGCGGATGCGTCTTGCCAGTCAATGGTTAACCCACGAAAGAGTGCCCATCGATGTTGTCGCCCAGCGACTCGGCTATACCTCTCAAGCGGCATTCAGTCGTGCTTTTAAGCGCGTCACCGGCCAGCCGCCGGGTGCCAGTCGGCAAATGCGTTCTTGAACGCAGGCACTTTTCAGACAGAGCCTAGGTCACCTCCCACCACTCAAGCACCTGCGGTTCAATGTGGCCGGTAGCCGGAAGTTCGCCGTTACGGGCGAAGGCGGCCCATAGCGCACGCATGCGCTGGCCGTGTTCAAGCAGGGTGGCCTCGTCCACGCCTTTTACCAAATCGGCATGTTGCCAGCTGGATGGCTCGCCCAGTAGCAGCGGCAGGTCGATCGTGTGGGCGGCGCCAAACGGGTAGCGGCCCTTGCACCAATCCAGCCGATACAGGTAAGCGCGCCCACCCGCCTGCACATGGCGGCGGGCAAACGTGTGCGCATCGCGTATGTAGACCTTGCGTGTGGTGACGGCCACCATCGCCTTGCTGAGCGCCTCCCCCACCAAGGGCGTGTTGCGAAGCCGCATTAGGCTGGGCGATATCACCACAAACAGCGCGTTCTCTTCCGCGGTGTAGCCCATAAACAGGTCAATCTTTGCGGCCGCGCGACGCCAGGCCGCACCGGCCTCGGCTTCAGTAGGCAGCGGGTAGTGGCCGTACTGGGTACCAAACGGCATGGCCGCTTTCAGGCCAAAACCACGGACGGATTCCATTATTTGCGTCTGTAGGCGCAAAATCTCATCAAGCGGTACATCGTCGTTTACCGTGGCCGCCTGTTGGCTCATCTTGGCGTACATGTTTGCCCGGCCACGGCTAATGCCCAGCGGCGCGCTTTGAATAATGGCGCGCTGGAACAATCCCTTGGTGCCTTCGGCAATCATCAGATGCGCCGCTGCGTCGCCCCCGGCGGACTGTCCGAACAGGGTGATATTGGCGGGGTCACCGCCCATGGCCGCGATGTTGGTGTTTATCCAGCGTAGGGCTGAGATCATATCGAGCAAGCCCAGGTTCGCGGGCCGGTTAGCGTAGCCGCCCAGAAAACCTAACAGGCCAAGCCGGTAGGTTACAGATACCACAATCACGTCCTGCTCAAGTGCAAGCGGGCGTACGTCAAACACCGCTAGATCCCCGGCACCAAACACGTAAGAACCACCGTGTATCCAGACCATCACGGGGCGCGGCGTAGCCGAGGGGCTTTCCGGCAAAGTAACCGACAAATGTAGCGCGCCTTCGCAGGCGGAGAACTCTTGGGCGCTAATCCCCAGCACAGCGTTTAGTTCGGGAATGATGTTTTGCGGCGAGCAAGGCGACCACTCGGTGGCCTGGATGGGCGCGGTTGATGGCAGCTCATCTTTTGGGGCGCAAAAGCGCTGGGTACGGGCATAGCGAATGCCCGTGGCACGGATAACGCCGCGGTCCCGCCAACCGATGATCTCACCGGCGGGAGTGGTAAAGCGTGGCACATCGTGGTCGTTTGACGTGCCGTGATCGTTTAGCTCAGCGTGGCGCATACCGCTCCTTGGAATTCTTTATTAAATAAGCGTAGCACTGTTGTACGGGCTGACGATGCCCAATCTGGCTGTGCATAAATTGACTGATGCGCAGCCTGCACGAGTGTTAAGCATTGGGGCCGCCGCTGAGGATAAACGAGTAGAGTTCAATATCGGTTCTAAACTCCCAGCCCAGGTTCTTCCAAAAGCGTTTACCAGCGTCGTTCCCCACCAATAGCATCAGGTGCGACTTCTGGATGCCCTCGGCTCGTAACGCATCCAGGCAGCGGTTAACTAGTTCAGACCCAATGCCCTGCTGACGGCAGCCTGCCGCCACTGCCAGGTGCTGAATAAAGCCGCGGTGGCCATCGTGGCCCGCCATGATAGTACCCACCACATCGCCCCCCTGCTCAGCCACAAGACTCAGGCCGGGGTTACGCCGCAGGTATTTATCGATGCCCTCACGGGAATCCGCATCGCGCAAGCGCACGCCTTCAGTGTTGCGCCATAAGGTTACGGCAGCATCGTAGTCTTCAATGGTCATGGTGCGGTAGTGCATGCTAGCTCTCTTAATCGGGCGTCAAAACGTGCTCAGCGGTTAGCTGTTGATGAGTGACAGGATAGCCTGCGAATTATGTATTAATGAAAACTGAATAACAGCGTAAACGACACGCTCATCATCGACGATTTCATACACTCGCCGAGACTACTTAACTACTGGTTAGCTTCCCTTGCAGAAGATGGCACAGCACTATGCCGTGCTCACAGCCGTTAGCGACGACAACGCGCTCGCCCTGTGCGTTCCAACCGCCACTGTTACCGCAGGTTTGCCAGCCGCCCGTGATGGATATGTGGTTGGAAAGTAGTACGGGAAATTGGTGGCGTTGGGCGATACCTGAAAGCAGCTCAGCATCTGCTTTATAACCCGCCTCTGAAATCAGCGCGCTGGCGATATAGAGATCCACATGCTGGGCGGCGGCCGCGTCACTATGCGCGGGGTGGGCGAAGTCGGCGCACACTGCCAGAGCAATGCGCGCATCGTTGACGCTGAATAGATAGCTTTCATTGCCCGCCGAGCAGTAAGCATCTTCGCCGTCGTGCAGGTGCTGCTTGGCGTAAAACTCACACTCTCCGCTGGGGAAACCGATCACGGCGCCGATGTAGGGTTTGTGGCCTGGGTTTACCAGCGGGCAGCCCACAATAACCACGATGTTATGACGGGCGGCCGCCTTGCCTAATGTGCTGAATACCCCTGACGTTTTGGGTAACGCAAGCCGCTCCAGCAGTTCAAGCTCGTAGCCAGTCAGCGAAAGCTCAGGGAAGACCACCACATCGGCGCCTTGTTTGGCCGCGCGGTCTATATAGGCAAGGTGAGTTTCAAGGTTCTCAGCCACTGCGCCTTTTGCTACCGGCAGTTGCGCCAAGCCAATAGTGATAGTGCTATTGCTCATTTCGCCCTCACAGCGGTCATAAGAAAAGCCACGCCTTACGCTGACTCATACGGTGATTGAGCGCGCGCGCCGCCACTGCGCCAGCGCTTGAATATCCTTGGGCGCTGTTCGGCAGCATCCGCCAATGCCTGATGCCCCGGCGGCTAGCCAGCGCTCAACCCCTTGCGCCAAGCCAGAAGGGCTGCTTGAGGCATGCTCGCAGGCGGCGGCGTGCCAGGTTTTGGTCACCGCGTCGTACACTTCCCCCGAGTTGGGATACACCATTATTGGTAGATCACACGCACGGCGGATTTCTTTAATCAGCGATTCGATGTGGGCCAACGCAGTGCAGTTCACACCGATGGCCGCCACGCCGGGGCAGTTGGCGAGAGCGGCCGCACACTCGGCTATTGGCGTGCCGTCACTGATGTGTTGACCATCCTTCGCTGAGAACGTGATCCAGGCCTGGGCGCCGGGGTGCTCGGTCAGCAAATCGGTAATGGCCAACGCTTCTTCCAGGGAGGGCAAGGTTTCAGCGGCCAATAGATCAGCGCCCGCGTCTAACAGCAGCGTAAAACGCTCGCGATGAAACTCAACCAGCTCGGCGCGATTGAGGTCATAGCCGCCTCGATATTCACTGCCGTCGGCTAGATAGGCGCCATACGGTCCGACGGAGGCCGCCACCAATGGCTTGGGCCGGTCAGTTTGACCGGGTTGCCAGACCGCATCTCGCGCTTCTTGCGCCAGCGTGACCGATAGCTGAATCAACGCTCGCGCCTTTTCTTCCGTCATCCCCGCCTGCATAAAACCCGGCACTGTGGCCTGATAGCTGGCGGTGATGGCACAGTCGGCCCCGGCTTCAAAATACGCCTGATGAACCTGACGGATTTTCTCCGGAGCCTGGGCCAGCAAGCGCGCTGACCAGAGCGTGTCATTTAAATCACAGCCTAGCGCTTCCAGCTCAGTGGCCAAGGCTCCGTCGATGACTATAAAGGGCACTTCTGCCAACAGGGCGTTGATCGGATTCAATTCACTCATAGGGACGTTTCCTTAAGGGCGTGACTTCACAGCGCTGTTTGACGTCGCGGAACGATCAGCAGCTCCACGGTGGCGCACAAAATGCACCAGATAGCACAGGGCAATAAAGGGCACACCGAAATAGAGCGCCACGCGCTGCTGTGGGTCAAAGGCGATGCCAATGCACGCTGCCAAACAGGCCGCAAATGCGATTAACGGCACCCAGGGGTAGAACGGCGTGCGATACAACAAATCTTCCAGCCGCCCGCCTTCACGCAGGTAATGGCGGCGGAAATTAAACTGGCTAAGGGCAATGGCCATCCACACTACCACCACGGCCAAACCGGAAATCGAAACTAACACCAGATAAACGCTCTCAGCGGCATAAATGCTGGAAAACAGCGCCCCCAGGCCACCGACCATGCTGAGTAATACGGCATTCATCGGAATGCCGCGCTTATTGAGTCGGCTTAGCGATTTTGGCAAGGTGCCTTGATCCGAGAGCGTCCATAGCATGCGTGAGGAGGCATAAAGCCCAGAGTTGGCCGCTGACAGCAGCGCGGTAATGATCACAAAATTCATAATATCGGCTGCGCCCGGCACACCGAGCCGCTGAAAGACGGCCACAAAAGGGCTTTGACTGAGCCCAGCCTGATCCTGAGGTAATAGCGCTGCAATCACGACGATGGTGCCCACGAAAAACAGGATCAATCGCCATAGGGTCGCGCGAATGGCTTTGGGCACATTGCGAGCCGGGTCGACGGTTTCCCCGGCGGCAATCCCAATTAGCTCGGTGCCGGAAAAGGCAAACATCACCGCTAGCAAAGTGGTGCCAATGGCCATCAGGCTGGGCGGCATGGCGCCTTCTCCCCATAGTGCCGAGAGGCCCGGTGAGGCGACCTCAACACCCGCTTCATTATGCAACGGCACCCAGCCAATAATCGCTATCGCGCCCACCAATACAAATACCACTACTGCAATCACTTTGATCAATGAGAGCCAGAATTCAGACTCGGCAAAGAAGCGAGTGGTAAACGCATTGACGCCAAAGACGATCGCCGCAAATAGGCCACTCCAGTACCAACCGGGGATATCGGGAAACCAGCGCCCCATAAAAACCGCCGCGGCGGTAAACTCTGACCCCAACGCCACCGTCCAGGTAAGCCAGTACATCCAAGCCACCATATAGCCGGTGCCGGGGCCGATATAACGGCTGGCATGGGCGCTGAAAGCCCCCGACTCCGGCATATGCACGGCCAGTTCGCCGAGACACATCATCACCAGCCACGCAATAATACCGCCCACCAAGTAGGCCAATACCGCACCGATAGGCCCTGCCTGCTGCACGGTATAACCGGAACTTAAAAATAGCCCGGTGCCAATCACACCCCCCAAAGAGAGCATCACCAAATGGCGCGTCTGCATACTGCGTTTGAAGTGCACGCCCTCCTGATCACTTGCTTGCTCACTCATGGTGACATTCCTATTGGTAGCCTAACGAGGCAGCAGGCACCCAGCGGCCCGGCTCAGAAAGAGCACCATTTTAGTGCAATATGGAGTTTCAAAAAAGAATAAAAAAAATATTTAATATTCTTATTTTGAATATATGGGATTAATATCGCTGCGTAAGTATTGTCGCGAGGTTCCAAACAGCTATAAAAAAAGCGCCCTGGCTGGGGCGCTTCTCGCTGTTATCTTTTGATTAGCGCCATGGGATGTGTGGACGCTTCTCACCCCTATCACTTCTATCACTTTTACGGCGACCTAACTTGGCTGGTTGCTATCGAGTTCACCATGTTCAATATCCATTGGCCCGTAACAATCAACTTTTAGCTATGCGCTAGTTGCGTGCCTCTGACCAAACCGCAAACTCGTTGCCACTGGGTTCCTGAAAGTGAAAACGACAGCCGCCGGGAAACTCGAAAACAGGCCGCGTGATCTCACCGCCGCTCTTCTCAACGTTGTTGAGCGTTGCGTCAATATCCGTGCTATAGAAAACCAGCAGTGCACCGCCGCTTGAGGTTTGGTTACAGGCCTGCGCTTGATAGAAACCGCCATCGAGCCCTTGGTTGGAAAACGCGGTGTATTCAGGGCCGTAATCGACAAACGCCCAACCAAATGCCGCTGAGAAAAAAGCTTTTGTCGCGGCCAAGTCTTGCGCAGCAAACTCGACGTAATTGAGCTTCTCGTGTTGATTCATTGCCTGCTCCTTTGTTTTTTCATTCTTCAGGGTGCAATGATATTAATGGCACCTCGGGGCTTCATGTCGACATGCCTCACATGCAAGCATGTGATCAATTCATCAACAAAGCATTCAGTTATCACCGACAAGGCGACTCGCTGTAAATCAGAAATCACTCTTCACATGGCTGGACTTATAACCCTTGCTGCGCTCTTGCAATGGCGGCGGCAATAGCTGACTTTGCTTGTGGGCTATTTTTCCAGCAAGTTGTTTGCAGCATGGATGCAACCATTTCGGCTATCTCGTCGGCACGGTGGACGGCAAGATCACTGAATGAATCGATACCAATCTCTTCAAAACGTTTAATGACGGTGGGGCCAACACCCTTCACGCTCAAAAGAGCATCTCTTTCTAAATCTGAAAAAGCCACTTGTTTGTACCTCGCTACTAGAAAACCAGACTCTTAAGCCGCTGGAGATAAATCGGCTATTTAAACCCTGGCTAATCTTATTCGAATGCCCGAATCCTTTTCATGGGCGTACTATTATTAATCTATCAGCAAGCAATGACGACTAATTTAGCATGACCGCATGCCATACCAAGCTTTCTGTACTTATCCGCGCGTCATCCACGAGGCACTAATTTTTACTTAAATAAAGATGGAGAAAAATAATGGCTGACCCAAAAGTAGCGCTGGTAACAGGTGGCTCTCGTGGCATTGGTGCCGCCATTTCAACACGCCTGGCTCAAGATGGCTTCGCGGTCATCGTTAACTATGCCGGTAATACCGCTGCCGCAGAAAGTGTGGTGAATGATATCGAGTCCACGGGAGGCAAAGCACTAGCGCTACAAGCAGACATTGCAGATTCCGAAGCGGTACGCCAGATGTTTGAACGCATAGAGGCTGATTTCGGCCATATCGACGTACTGGTGAACAATGCCGGTATCATGAAGCTTGCGCCGTTGGCACAGACGGACGATAGCTGGATTGATAAGCAGATCGATACCAACCTGAAAGGCTCGATCAACACCATGCGAGAAGCAGCTAACCGCCTGAGAGACAGTGGGCGAATCATCAACCTTTCGACCAGCGTGGTGGGCTTAAAGCTTGAAACTTACGGTATTTACGCTGCGACCAAAGCGGCTGTCGAAACATTGACCGCGATTCTCGCCAAAGAGCTGCGTGGCCGTTCAATTACCGTTAATGCGGTTGCCCCCGGCCCCACCGCCACCTCTTTATTCCTGGATGGAAAATCTGACGAATTGATTGAGCGTATGTCCAAGATGCCACCACTTGAGCGCCTCGCCACGCCTGACGATATCGCCCATGTGGTGGCGTTCCTTGCCTCTCCTGAGGGTGGCTGGGTCAACGGTCAAACGCTGCGCGCTAATGGCGGCATCGTTTAATCACTCAGCAGCTCATTGACCATCCGGCACGCCCTGGTGCTTGCGGCCAGTTCACTCACTAGGTCGTGTACCCGCTGAACAGCTTCGTCGGGCGTATTAGCGTGTTCGATACAGTCGACCAGCGCGGAGCCCACCACCACCGCATCGCTGTAGCGGCCAATGGCGGCGGCCTGCGCTGGCGTGCGAATGCCAAAGCCAACGGCAATAGGAAGCTCAGTGTGTTCGCGCAGGTCGGCAACGGCGCGCTCTAAACGCTCCGGCGTGGGGGCACTGCCGCCGGTCACGCCCGCCACTGAGACGTAGTAGATAAATCCTGACGCGTTAGCCAGCACGTTGGGTAGCCGCTTGGCATCGGTGGTCGGCGTGGCCAAGCGGATAAAATCAATGCCGTGCTTAGCCGCTGGCTGGCAGAGTTCGTCATCATGCTCTGGGGGCAGGTCAACCACAATCAGGCCATCCACCCCGGCGCGTACGGCATCGGCAAGAAAGCGCTCAACGCCGTAGCAATAAATAGGGTTGTAGTAGCCCATCAATACAATCGGTGTGGTGCTGTTTTCTTCCCGAAAGCGGCGCACCATTTCCAGTGTTTTGACTTGGGTTTGGCCGTTATTCAGGGCACGCAGCGCGGCTTTTTGAATCGCGGGGCCATCGGCCATGGGGTCGCTGAACGGCATCCCCAGTTCGATTACATCCACCCCAGCGGCTGGCAAACCGTGTAGCAGGCGGCGCGAGGTGTCGGCGTCCGGGTCACCGGCCGTAAGATAGCTCACCAACGCGGGGCGGTTGGCTTGCTTGAGCTTAGCGAAGCAGCCTTCAAGACGTGAAACCTTGTGCGTGGCATCGCTCATCGCATTGTCCTGTGCTGCGCTCATTTGAACTTATCTCCTAAATAGTGGGCCACGCTCATCATGTCTTTGTCGCCACGGCCGCTTAAATTCACCACCATTAAGTGATCACGGGGCAGCGTGGGTGCGCGCTTGGCCACTTCTGCTAAGGCGTGGGCGGTTTCCAGGGCGGGAATGATGCCCTCCTGGCGGCAGCAAACCTGAAAGGCTTCCAGCGCTTCATCATCGGTGGCAGAAACGTACTCTACGCGCCCCTGCTCGTGCAGCCAGGCGTGCTCTGGCCCAATGCCGGGGTAGTCCAACCCGGCGGAAATCGAGTGGGCATCGCTAATCTGGCCATCTTCGTTTTGCAGCAGATAGGTACGGTTGCCGTGAAGCACGCCGGGAGTGCCGCCGTTGAGGCTAGCCGCATGCAGGCCGCTCTTAACGCCCTTGCCACCGGCTTCTACACCAATCATCTTTACGCCAGGGTCATCAAGGAACGGGTGAAACAGGCCCATCGCGTTTGAACCACCGCCAATACAGGCCACCAGCGAATCGGGTAGACGACCCTGCTTCTCGAGCATTTGCGTGCGGGTTTCGTGGCCAATCACGGCTTGGAAGTCGCGCACCATGGCAGGGTATGGATGGGGCCCAGCAACGGTGCCAATAATGTAGAAGGTATCGTCAACGTTGGTGACCCAGTCGCGCAGTGCCTCGTTCATGGCGTCTTTTAACGTGCCGGTGCCAGAAGTCACCGGTATTACCTCGGCCCCCAATAGCTTCATGCGGAAAACGTTAGGCTGCTGGCGTTCGATGTCGGTGGTACCCATGTAAATCACGCATGAAAGGCCAAAACGCGCCGCCACCGTGGCCGTGGCCACGCCATGCATGCCAGCGCCAGTTTCGGCAATAATGCGCTTTTTGCCCATCTGCTTGGCAAGCAGCACCTGGCCGATGCAGTTGTTGATCTTGTGCGCGCCGGTATGGTTAAGCTCTTCACGCTTAAGATAAATGCTGGCGCCGCCGAAGTGCTCGGTCAGCCGCTCAGCGAAGTAGAGCGGGCTTGGCCGCCCCACATAATCGCTCTGAAAATAGGCCAGCTGGCGCTGGAATTCAGGATCATTTTTAGCGGTGGAATATTCATCTTGCAGCTCTAAAATCAGCGGCATTAGTGTTTCGGCGACAAAACGGCCGCCGAAGCTGCCAAACAGGCCGTTGGCATCGGGCAGGCTCTTGGATAAGTCTACAGGTTGATTCATCACGACCTCTGAATGCGTTATCAAACAGTTCAGTAAAAACAGTTCAGTGAAAACCGTTCAGTAAAAACAGTGCAGTGAAAGTAACGCAGGCAGGGGGAGATAAAAATCGATAAGATATCAGCAATACGTGATCTCAGGTCAACTGTCAGCAGGACATACCATGCAACATAGCATGCCACCGCTTAGCGCCCTGCGCGCCTTTGAAGCCACGGCCCGGCTGGGTAGTGTGACGGCCGCTGCTGAGGAACTAAGCGTTACCCACGGCGCAGTTAGTCGCCAGTTAAAAAGTTTAGATGAACATTTTGGCGTCTCGCTTTTCGTCAAAGCAGGCCGTGGCATTGTGCTTACTCAGCATGGCGAGCGGCTACAAAGCGGTGTTGGTGAAGCATTTTCTCGCCTTCGCGATAGTTGTGCAGCGCTCAAGAATGAAGTGGAACAACAGCCCTTCACACTCGCCTGCCCAGGCAGCTTGCTGGCGCGGTGGCTCATACCCCGCTTGGATCGGCTTCACGAAGCACTCCCTCAGTTGAAGCTTCAAGTGGTTGTGAGTGAAACCGAGCAGCCTGGCAAGCAGGCAAACGCCAGTGCCACGCTGGCATTTTCCACACCGCCTTGGCCCGCAGATATTGAGATTATCGAGCTCATGGCGGAACATATCTGCGCCGTGGCAAGCCCAGAGTTAGCAGCCCAGCTTGATGCAAAACGGCCCGAGACGCTCTTCTCAACCAAGCTGCTGTACACCGCCTCTCGCCCCCAAGCCTGGCCACAATGGGCCAACGCTCATGGGCTTGAGCTGGCGCAGCTTGAGCAGGCGCTAAGCAAAGGCCAAGGATTTGATCATCTGTACTACTTAATGGAAGCAGCAGTGGCCGGACTGGGTATCGCTATTGCGCCGCGGCTATTAGTGGAAGATGACTTGAGAAGTGGCAGGCTTGTGGCGCCCTGGGGAGGTATCGAAACTCCCGCCAGGCTCTGCCTATGGCTACCTGTGCCAACCAATGCTCACAACATCCACCATCGCCACAGCGAATCACTTGCGACATGGCTTAAGCGAGAGCTTGAGATGGTAACGCCATAATGATCAAGCACCTGGAGACAACGATGATTAAGGCAAAACGCCATACCAATGTTGCAGCTATTAACGATGCTCATACCCGAGCATGTTATATAGCCGATATTCAGCGTGTTTCCTCAGCCGCTAAAGTGGACCTTTCAGTAGGTCGAATCAACTCGCTTGAAGCAGCGGAGCACTGCTATGCAATGCGCAACCAGCTTATGGCTAAGTATAGAAACTTAACAAGCGTGACGGGATTGGCGACGGCTAAGCAAATTAAAAGCACACCGCCGAGCATTGCCGACCTTTTTGAGCAGTACGCACGGCGACTATTTAGCTGTTCATACCAGAACCTCTCAACCGAACAACAGCAAGGCGTACATTATGCGGTGATCGATGCCTCTGGACGCAGTAATTCAACGTTATAAGAGACACGTGATAGCGCTTAAAAATTGACGGCTGGCCGGCCTTCTACTCCACTGGCGTGACGCGTAACAACCGGCCTTCCGGACTGTCGGTCAGTAGATAAATTGCGCCTTCTGGGCCAACTCGCACATCTCTAATGCATTCTTCCCGTTCGCCAAAAAGACCTTCTATATCCTCCGCGTTTGAACCGTTATCAGATAGGCGCACCCGGCGCACTTCTTGATTAACAAGAGCACCGACTAACAGATCACCTTGCCACTCGGGAAACAGCTCGCCGGTGTAAAGCGCCATACCGGACGGGGCGATAGAGGGCGTCCACGCCAGCACCGGTGACAAGGTGACACGGTGCCTGGGTACGCCTTGAGCGGCGTCATCAGTACCGCTGCGGCGCCAGCGCTTAGTAACGCCTGGAACCTGCCACCTAACCAGCGTGAGAGCCGCACTGCTGCTGTTTGAGAAAATATAAAGCCTACGGAGAACAACAGCGCGTAGAGGGGTGCAAAGGTGAGTAAATCATTAACGGTGGTGTCAAGCATTGCAGGTATCTGTACTCCCATGCCCTGAAGCGCGGCAAGGTTGATCTGGGTTTGGACTACGCTGCCCAGTAATACACCTACCAGCAGTGCTATTAGAAAACTGATGCTCGTCGATAACCATCCTGGTGTTGTGATCATTACTGCGTCTCAGCGCTAGGTTTTAAATACGCGTAGCGACTATAAAGCCTAGCGGTTCTTTGTGCGTAAACGGACTTTAATCATTGAACCCAAAGAGCCTTTTATTCAACTTTCAACACAAGGCTCAGCACGGCCCTCTCTTGGCTTGATTCGCTGCACCCGTGTAAGGTTACTGAACAAACATTCAACTTAGGAGCTTCTATGCAACACCATCCATTAACTGCCTCGCTCCCCCTGGGCCTCTTAGCAGTCACGCTTGCCTCAGGTAGCGCCCTAGCCGATACCGCGCCACTGGAGCAGCAGCTAAAGGATCTTGAGACATTTCAAGTGATTGCTCACCGTGGCGCCAGCGGACATGCGCCGGAGAGCAGCATGGCGGCGCTGGAACTCGCCCACGAATGGGGTGCTGATTATTTAGAATTCGATGTCCAAATCACATCCGATGGCGAATTGGTGGCCTTTCACGATGACGATATCAGCCGCGCCAGCAACGGCGAAGGCGGTATTAACGAGCACACCCTGGCAGAACTTAAGGCATTGGACACCGGCTCATGGTTTAACGACGCCTATCCAGATCAAGCCGATGAAGCGTTTGAAGGCACTCAAATACTCACGCTTGATGAGGTGTTTGAACGCTTTGGCCACGATGCCCGCTACTACCTGGAAACCAAGTCGCCTCAGTTGAATCCGGGCTTAGAAGAAGCCTTGGTCGCCACGCTTGAAGAGCACGACATGATTGAAAGTGGTCGCGTGTTGATACAGTCTTTCGAGCAAGATAGCTTGCTGAAAGTACACGCATTAAACGAGAACGTGTCGCTCATTCAACTGGTGTGGTACTACCCCAGCGACGACGATAATACGCGCCTTGTGGAATGGACCGGCGTAACGCCGGGGCCACAAGAAATCACTGATGAAGATTTCCAGAATATCGCGGATTACGCAGCGGGTATTGGCACTAACTTCATTTACGAAGGTGAGCAAGTCATTGACGCTGACTTTATTCGTCAAGCCAATGAAAACGATCTACAGGTGCATGTTTATACCATCAATGAAACCGATGAGATGGAGCGCTTAATGGAAATGGGCGTGAACGGTCTGTTCACTAACTATCCTGATCGCCTGCTTGAGCTTGTGGACTAAGCGTTCCATTCGTTGTCATGACGCCCGGTATTGACCGGGCGTTTTTGTTACGCAGGTTTATGCTAAGCCAAGCTGCTCCAACACGTGCTCCACTCTTTTCCGATCGTCGCCTTGCAGCGTTTTAAGTGGCTGCGGCAAACAGGGCTGGCTCGCTTTGCCGGTTATCTCAGCAATGGTCGCCGCCACTCGCAAACTGCCTCCATAGTCGCGGTAAAGTGCCCATAGCAGTTCAAGAGCTTCCGAAAGCGTTTGAATAAGCTGCATGTCCCCTTTTTGAGCGGCACCTGTAATGGCCAGCGCCTGTTGGGGAAACAACCCGCCAAAAACGGAGTACCAGGCATCACAGCCTGCCCGTAATCCTACTCCTGCCACCGCATCACCGCTGATGCCTATGGTGACACCGTCAGGAATCAACTTACGCAGCCGCTCGACGCGGGCGCGAGCTACTTCTACCTCATCCGCAACGGGCGGAATTTTTATTGAATGTACCTGCGATAGCTGAGCAATACGGCCATGCAGTTCATCGCTAAATTCAAAATGGGTAGTGCCAGGGTTGTCATAAACGCAAAGCGGCACACTCAGCGAACGACAAACCGTTTCATAAAGATCAAACACCTCATTATCGGTAAGCTTTTGGTAGGAAACAGGGGCTAGCAGCACCCCACTGGCACCTGCTTTCTGGGCGTTTTCTGCATTGGCCAACACATCGCGGGTACGTAGTGCACCAATACCCACCACAACAGGCACACTGGCTGCGCTTTCCACGCTAAGCTGGGCCACACGCGCTCGCTCTTCTTGGCTTAAATAAGCGTAGCTGCCGGTCGATCCCAGCACGCCAATGGAGTCCACCCCAGCGTTGGCTAAGTGCTCCACTAAACATATTAGCTCACGCTCTTTGATACCCTTTTCATTCATAGGGGTTAGCGGAAACGCACTTAGGCCGGTGAACATGGTGGATCGTCCTATTTAGAGGGGCTTTATCGCAGTGTCACATAGACAGTTAACCGCGAACTAAAAGCATTTTAGGTAGATACTGCCGCAGGCAAAATGCAATAGCGGGTCAGAGCAGTGCCTACAAGTGTAATTCTAAAAATTTCAATCGGTTATGTGCGTGAATGAGCTTTGGCTATCCGTTGAGTCAACCCCACAGCCTCCACCATGTATGATCGTCTATCATTGACATAACTTCCTGTTATTTTTCTTGAATTGATGTAGTGTTTGCGTATATTCCGTAACAACGACACAGCGGTATTTTTCTGAGGCTTATCATTTCGTTATACCCTAAGCGCGCGACATAAAAAACGATATTTCAAAAAAGCTAAAAAGGGAGATCGCCATACAACCATACTCATATAAAGTGCAGTCAGAACCTGTATGGTGCATGATCCTGGCGTTTCTCAAGCCGCCAGTATACCAATGCCATCATCTTTCTTGACACGCTTCATAGCGCGGGTAGCGTTATTAACGGTGATTACCACCGTTGTAATGGCGTGCATCACGTTTATGAGCACTACTGCCATGGCGCGGGAAGCGCCTATTTTTCTGGTTGCACACCCAGATGTTGCTACTCGCGGACTCAATACTGATGCCACCCGCGCCATTTTCGCCATGCGTCAACGTACATGGCCAAGCGGACAAGCTGTGCGAGTCTTTGTGTTGAATAATAACGACCCTGTGCATGCCCGCTTTGCTAAAGAACATTTGGCCGTTTACCCACATCAGCTACAGCTGGCCTGGGACCGAATGGTATTTTCAGGCACCGGACAGGCTCCTAACTCTGTACGCGATCAGGAGGAGATGCGCCAGCGCATTGCAACAACGCCCGGCGCCATTGGCTATCTTGAAAGGGAGTATCTGGATGATAGTGTCCAAGTCATTTCGATGGAATGAGTACCGCACAACCGCGGCACTAGTCGCTGTACTGGCCTTGGTATTTCCCTCTCCAAGCCAGAGCAACGAGGACATTCTGGATACTTTCCAGGTGCATGGTTTTCTTAGCCAAGCGCTGATCGTGACTGACGATAACAACTTCTTTGGCCCTAGTAGCCATAATGAAGGCAGCCTGGAATTTACTGAAGTAGGCCTGAATGCATCATTACGCCCGCATCAAAATGTGCTGATGGCTGCCCAGGTACTCAGCCGACGAGCAGGTGGCGATAGTGGCGATGCAAGCCCCGTGCTCGATTACGGTCTCATTGATTACCAGCTAATCTCCGACCAAAAACACACGCTGGGTGTTCAGGTAGGACGCTTTAAAAACCCGTTAGGATTTTATAATCAGACACGCGACGTAGCCTTTACTCGCCCAAGTATATTATTGCCCCAATCCATTTATTTTGATCGTACGCGGTCGTTAGCGCTTTCCGGTGATGGCATAAGCCTTTATCACGAGGCACGATTATCTGCTGGCGTGATACGTACTCAAGTAGGGATTGGCCAGGCTCAAGCGGGTGACGATTTACAAAGCGCCCTGCGACTAGAAAATGTGCCAGGTAGTTTGGACGCTAAACAGTCTGCTATTGGGCAGATTCGTTATGAGCATGACGGCGGCCGTATTGTTGCAGCGTTGAGTGCTGCACAGGCAAAAGCGCGCTTTGACTCAGGTACGCCGCTGCAGTCTGATGTCGCATTCCGCTTCCGCCCCGCTATCTTGTCCTTGCAATACAACGAAGAGCTTTGGAGTTTGACCGGCGAGTTCGCGCTTAGACCAACCAAACTTGGCGGGGTAGAAAACCCCTGGGTTAATGATGTCATTGGAGAAAGCTGGTATATCCAATACACGCGTCGGTTTGCCAGTAACTGGCAATGGTTAGCTCGGTATGACAGCTTGACCAATAATCGCGATGATCGTAGAGGGCGGTCGTTTGAAGAAAGCACCGGTGGTGCCATTCCAGCCCACACCCAATTTGCAGATGACCTGACGTTTGGCCTTCAGTGGACCCCGCATCCAAGAATAATGCTGGCAGGCGAGTACCACCATGTCGATGGCACTGGCTGGCTACCTATCCGAGATAACCCTGACTCATCACAGACTAGCCGTCGTTGGAATATGCTCTTATTCCAACTATCGCTTCGTTTCTGACGTCATGCTCACTAGGTTAGGAAGCTGAATGTGATCAAAACCACTGTTCCTATTCACAAATCTCATCGATTCAGTCTAACTTGGCGTGTCATTACGCTAAGCAGCTTACTGCTTCTGGCACTAGTGACGTTGTTTACCGTCCTAGGCCACGACAATTTAACTCGCCAGTTTAAGGAGAGCCGAGACCAACACCATGAACGCCAACAGCGTGAAATTCGTTTAGCCCTACAGCACTCATCAGAAAATCTTCGCCAATTAGCAGGGTTAACAGCGGCCTCTTCAAGCCTGGGGCCTCCACTGCAAGCGGGGGATTCAGAAACGGTCGGGCAAGCATTAAATTCGCAATGGCCCGCGCTACAACTTGAAGCGGGCATTGATGAAGTTCTGGTGATGGACACCCACGGTCAAGTTCTAGGCAGTTGGGGAATGGGGGCAAGCGAAAGCCAGTTGCCCATATTGAGTTGGGTCAGGCGAGTGATCAATACCGAGATACCGCTCACCACATTGCGGTGCTCAACCAGTTGTCAGCAGTTTGCTGCGGTGCCTGTATTAGTCGAGGGTGAAAGCGTCGGCATGCTCGTATTAACCCGATCATTAGCCGATGTGACCAGGGAGGCCAACGAGGTTTCAGGTAGTGAAGTGGCACTGGTCGTCACAGGGGCGGATGATCAGCGCGATATTGCAGATGAACGCTATTTAGAACGCTGGAATGGTCGTATCACAGCGCTAACGCGTCAAGAATATAGCTTGGCACTCTTACAACAGGCCGCACAGACTTTGTCGTTACCTAGCCTTTTAGAAGCGCCGGCCATTTTTGAAAGTGATGGGAGAAGTTTAGAATTAAGTGCCGTCAATATGGAAGAAGATGCCGATATTATTAATAACAGCTACTTCTTATTGATATCCGATATCACTGAACAAATTGATACGATTAATCAGGACACGCGCACCCTGCTGTTCGTTGGCGTCCTTGGTTGGATTTTAGCGGAGTTACTGCTGTTATTCATACTCCTTGGCCCCATGGCTCGGCTACGTCGAGTGGCAGGGCTTCTGCCGACACTGGCACGAGGCAAGTTCAGCGATATACGTTCCGCCATTCCCGAAAGACAGCGGCGTCTTCCTGACGAAATTGACGTGCTAGAAAGCACAACACTGGCACTTTCCCATCAACTCGAAACATTAGAGACGCAAGTTCAGGAGCGTGGCGAACAACTAGCGGAGCGTATTGAAGAACTAGCAAAGGAACGTGACTTCGTTAACAGCCTGTTGAATACGGCTCAGGTGTTTATCGTGGCTCAGGACATCACAGGACGTATCAGTTTGGTCAATGAATACTCTCAGTTGATGCTAGGACTCGATGAACGGTCCTTACTCGGACGCAATTTTAGTGACATCTTTGAAGCTGGCAGTTCAACAGCCCATACGCCAAACGTTTCTCAGCAAGAAGAAAAAACGCTGCTAATGCCAGACCAGAGCCTGCATACCATCGTGTGGTATCACGCTCCATTGCAGGCTGGCAGCAACGAGCAACCGTCAAGAATATCGGTGGGGCTTGATATAACGAAGCGCAAGGCTGCCGAGGCGCGTTTAACTTGGCTGGCCGAACGAGATCCTCTCACCGAGCTGTATAATCGTCGTTATTTCCAAAATTCGCTGCAAGCTGCCATGGAACGCACTATGCACGCTAACGGTGCTGTGCTGCTGTTGGACTTAGATCAATTTAAAGAAATTAACGAGCTTAGTGGGCACCATGTGGGCGACCAGCTGCTACGCGAAGTGGCCAAGACTCTCTTTCATAACCTTGGTCGACATGGCGTTGTTGCCCGCTTAGGTGGTGATGAGTTTGCTCTGCTGCTAGAAGATACCAACGCAGAACAAAGCGTCAAGATCGCGCAATATATCGTGCAACTGCTTGAAGATCTCGGTTTCACCGCAGGAGAACGGCGTCATCGTGTTACCGCCAGTATCGGCATTGCCCTCTTCCCAACGCATGGCCATACGCCCGCGGACATGATGGCCAGTGCAGATGTCGCGATGTACAAAGCCAAGGAAAATGGCCTTCAGCATTGGCACTTACTTTCCCAAGCGGAGAATGCCAAAGACGAGCTCAAGGAGCGGGTTTACTGGGTTGAGCGCATACGCAACGCGCTTGAAGAAAACAGCTTCGAGCTGATGGTACAGCCGATTATGCGCTTAGAAGATAGCGACGTGAAACACCATGAGGTGTTGCTACGTATGCGTGATATCGACGGCAGTCTAATTTCACCAGCACATTTTATTCCCGTTGCCGAACAAAGCGGTCAAATCGTTCTCATCGACCGCTGGGTATTACGTCAAAGTTTGAAGGCACTTAGTCAACTGCAGAAACGAGGCATTACCTTGGCGGTTAACCTTTCAGGCCAGTCACTACACGACGAGGAACTAAAGCAGTATCTTTCAGACGAGCTGGCGGCTAGCGGCGCAGACCCTCATCATCTTATTTTGGAAGTAACTGAAACAGTGGCTGTGACCGATTTCTCGACGGCACGTGGCGTTTTACAATCCGTACGTGAGCTGGGGTGTCGCATCGCGCTAGATGACTTTGGCATCGGCTTCAGCAGCCTCCATTATTTAGGGCAGTTGCCCATTGATTACATCAAGATTGATGGCTCTTTTATTCACAGCTTGCTGACCAACCCCGATAGCCGCGTGATTGTGCGTGCTATTGCTGACATAGCCAAAGGTTTTGGAAAGCAAACTATCGCTGAATTCGTCGATCAAGAAGCTTTGTTACCGTTATTAAAATCCTATGGCATCACTTATGGTCAGGGATTCTATCTTGGTCAGCCAGTCGCCATTGGCAATGCTTTCTCTGACTTGCCACCATCAGATAAATATTTAAATTAGACCAGCGCTTTTCTTAATTTATATTAATAACTCTATTAGCCAAGGAAAATCATTGATGGAAAAAAATCAACAAAAGGAGAATAGCAGCACTACCGCTTATGATTTTTTCGCTTCTTTTAAAAATGATTTTAATTTCAAAATAGCCATTACGGACATTGAAAAGCGCCGAATATACAAACTTCGTCATGACGTTTATTGTCAGGAAATTGGCTATCAAGCACCTGAATCATCGAGTAACAACCTTGAGCTCGACATTCACGACACTCATTCAATTCACTGTTTGATAGAGCATCGTCGTTCAGGGCTAGCGGCTGGCTGTCTTCGTCTAGTGCTCCCCGCCCCCTGTACTGACGACAATATAAAACGGCTCCCTCTACAAGATTTTGGCGAGCAACACTTACCCCATAAAACGTTACATCCAGCAAAGCTGCCTTATAACAGTATTTGTGAAATATCGCGTTTTGCTATTGCCAGGGCGTTTCGCCATAAAGCCATTAAATATGAGACGCTGGACCTCAATGATATCGACTATCAATTTACTAATGCAGAAAGAAAAACATTTCGCTTAATCGTCATTGCGTTATTTCTTTCAACATACTCGCTTGTAGGTCTAATGAACAAGCGACATGTCTTTGCCATGATGGAGCCACGACTTCCACGGCTCCTTTCTATGTCTGGCTTTAAGTTTACGAAAGTGGGAGAAACTATCGAAATGCATGGTAAGCGCAATGCTTTCTACATCGATCACGCTAAAGCTGAAGAAACAATGCACAAAGATCTAATGCCATTTTATTCGTACATTAGGCAAGCCTTAGATCCACAGCTTAAGGAGCTGCTGGCTGTAAGGCTCAGCAGTTTCAATCAAGCTAGCTAATGCTGCTAAAAATACGCTTATAGCCCCTGCGCACCTCGACGCAGCCACTCATGGACGAAAGCAAGCTTATGTCGGGCGGCTTCTGAAAGCACAAAGGGATAAAGATCGGGCAAACCCATAGAGCGATTTATATGATTAACGCCGACAGTGAGCCCCGCTGCCACGTAAATCAAACGCTCAGCATTCGGCTCTGCATATGGCTCCCACTGATGGCTAGGGAGCTCCGGGGAAGAAAGATTGGATGCAGCAAAGCTATCGGCTATATCGGTTAAATGCAGAAGATGTGCAGCCGTTTCAGCCCAGTCTTCATGAGGGTGCGCAGAAGCATAGGTGGTCAGGAAGCTCTCCTTCCAGTTCGAGGGAGGGCCTTCCTTGTAGTGGCGCTGAAGCGCAGCCGTATAGTCTTGGCGCTCGTCACCGAAGGTTTTGCGGAAGGCATCAAGAAAATCTTCTCGCAGACTAAGCCGCCACCAGAGCATGTGCGATATTTCATGGCGCATGTGGCCGATCATGGTTCGATACGGCTCGTCTAATGCCTCACGACGCGTTGTGACCAATACAGGGTCTACCTCTGCCACGCTGATGGTCACCACCCCTTCTATGTGCCCCATGGGCACCGGTGTCTTCCCTTCGGCTAACAAATGAAAAACCGGCGGTGCGCCTGCGTCTTCAGGGCGAAACCAGTGCCAGCGACCTAGGTTATCCAGCACCCAGCGTTTTGCTGCTTCCGTTTTCGCCCAGTTAGCCATCGCATCGGGAAGCTTGGGGTCTGGTGCTAGCGCCGTCATCGCACAAGAGCGGCAAAAAGCACCTTTTTTAGGTGCAATCCAATTACAGCCGATGATCTCCCGATTGATACAGAAAGGCGGCATGGGTACAAAGGCCCTTGCCTGGGGATCATAAGCAACAGGAGTACCATCAGCAGTCGCGAGGTTGTCGAACCAAAGAGAGCCTGCACCGACGGGATTGGAAAATACACGCATACGGTAGAGCTCCTAAAAACGAGAAAAGAGAGCGTCCAATAAGCAGTTGATCGCTCTCTTTTCCGAACAGCCTATCCAGCAGGATGCTGCACCTCACATACCCTTACGGCTTACTTCATCTCAAAGCCGCGCTTGATCAAGAAATCACGCATATGAGGACGCAGCTTGTTATCGAACAGTGGCTTAAGATTATGCGACCAGTCAGTGTCTTTATTACTGCTGCTACGCGCTTGATAGTAAGCCTGCATAGTCGCGTCAAAAGCTTGAACCTGCTCGCTGTCTTCAGTGTAGTAGTCTTCCTTCAGAATGGCCTCCACCGCTAAACGAGGCTTAACTTCAGGGGCGTGATCAGGATAGCCAAGGCACATTCCGAACACGGGATAAACGTGCTCAGGCAGTCGCAGCAGATCACTAATCGCCTGGGGATTATTGCGGATGCCGCCAATATAGCAAATGCCCAGCCCTTCAGACTCAGCCGCCACTGCTACGTTTTGCGCCATTAGCGCCGTATCTACCGTCGCTACCAACAGTTGCTCGGTCATGCCGCGAATGACGTTGGCACCCGTGAGCTCAGATGCCTCAGTGGGCCGCTTCATATCGGCACAAAACACAAGAAAGTCTGCGCAGGTAGTAATATAACTTTGCCCACCGGCCAACTCCGCAATCTGTTCGCGGTTCGCCGCATTTTTCACATGAATAACGGTATAGGCTTGAACATGGCTGGAGGTTGCTGCGCCCTGCCCCGCTTGAATCAGCTCTAACAGTAGCTCTCGCGGAATCGGTTGATCGCTAAATTTACGGACCGAGCGATGGGATTTTAACAGTTCAATAACGTCGTTCATGGAACCTCGCTTCTCTGAATAGCACTTTTCTGATTAACACTTACCGATATAACGACTGGATATGGGTCAACAGTATCTCACAGCCTGGCAGGACTAGCGTATGCTGCATACTGACTGACACTTGATGAAATAATCACGAGGCTTAGAAAGCAGACATGACTCATACACCTCAAAATGCGCCTGGCCAAAAGTGGAATGCCAGTGGCTATGCCGAGAATGCTGACTTTGTACCCAAGCTAGGCGGCGACGTACTTAAGCTTTTGTCGCCTCAAGCCGGTGAAAGCATTTTGGACCTTGGCTGCGGTGACGGTGCCTTAACCGAACGCCTTGTGCAGCTTGGCGCCAATGTACTAGGCGTCGATGCGTCAGAAGACATGGTAAACGCAACACGTCAGCGTGGCATTTCCGCGCAAATCGTTGACGCCCACCAGCTGGATTTTGACCATGAGTTTGACGCAGTGTTCAGCAATGCGGCTCTGCACTGGATGCTTGATCCGCAGCCGGTTTTAGTGGGCGTTAAACGGGCATTAAAACCCGGCGGTCGATTGGTAGCCGAATTTGGCGGCCACGGTAATGTAGCGGCGATCTGCACGGCACTGATCGCTGCGCTGCACCTGCGTGGCATTAGCATAGAAGGCCGTCATCCATGGTATTTCCCTACCCCCACCGAGTATACGAAGCAGTTAGAACGTGCCGGCTTTGAGGTTGAGAGTATCGCTCTGATTCCTCGCCCAACGCCGCTACCGACCGGCATGGCAGGATGGTTAAAAACATTTGCCAGCCCGTTTATGCATGGTTTGGATGAGAGCGTACGCGAAGCCGTACTAGAGGATACCTTGATGCTTCTTGAGCACAGCCTGCGTGATGAGCAAGGAAACTGGACAGCCGACTATGTTCGTCTGCGCGTTTCAGCCCGCGCGTAAAGTAGCCCAACAACTGTCCTTATCGAAGCGATGCACATACCGGGCAAGCAGGGTCTCTTGGAACCTGAAAATGGCGCCATTGGCCGCTCAAACCATCAAACGTGGATAGCCCTTGATGGGCTGTGCCGGCGCCGCTGAGTAGTTTGAAAGCTTCCACCGCTTGAAAGCAGCCAATTAAGCCGACAAGAGGCGCCATGACGCCGCTTTCTGAGCAACTGAGCGCTTCGTCGCCGCTATCATCCGGCGGATAAAGGCAGGCGTAGCAGGGGCAATCAGCTCGGCGGGGGTCAAATACCGCCAGTTGCCCAGAAAATCGTATGGCGGCGCCAGAAACCAACGGCACACCGGTCATTTGTGATGCTGCATTGATTGCATAGCGGCTTGAGAAACGATCGGTGCAGTCCAGCACGACATCCACAGACGCGACTAAGCGTTCAAGTGCGCCACCTGCTATATGCTGATCTAACGCGATAACGCGACAGTGCGGATTAAGCGCCTGCATGCTGGCTTGAGCTGAGCGCGCTTTATTGCCACCGATGCTAGCCTGCTGGTGAGCGATTTGGCGTTGAAGATTGGAAAGCTCAACGTGATCAGCATCGGCAATGGTGATGCTCCCCACGCCCGCAGCCGCCAAATAGAGCGCAACCGGTGAGCCAAGGCCGCCTGCGCCAACAATCAGCGCGTGGGCCGACTGCAGGCGTTCTTGGCCCTCTATATCAACCTCGGGCAGCATGATCTGGCGGCTATAGCGCAGCAGCGCCTGGTCATCCATCATGGGCTTACTTATCCTCAAATTCCTCATAGGCGGGAACGTGTAAATTAAAGCTTTCTTTTACCTCTTCCATCACCACGTAGCTTTTGGATTCTTTTACACCCGGTAGCGTTAACACGACATCTCCCAATAGCTGCCGATAGGCGGCCATTTCGGGGATACGGCACTTTAAGATGTAGTCGAACTGGCCTGAGACAAGATGACACTCTTGGATCTGGGGGAGTTTTTCGACCGCGCGACGAAACTCATCAAAAACGGCAGGCGACTGTGTCTCTAAGCTGATCTCAACAAAGACTAATAAATTGGCCTTTAAGGCTCGTGGATCAAGAATCGCTTGGTAGCCACGAATAATGCCGGCCTTCTCCAGTCGCTTAACGCGTTCAAGACAAGGCGTTGTGGACAACCCAACCTCTGAGGCTAAATCAACGTAGGAAATGCGCGCATTCTCTTGCAGGGAGCGCAAAATTTTAAGATCGATACGGTCCAGCGTTCTATTTTTAGGTTTCATGCCAGAATCCATTGCTAATAATCAGGCCGTTATTTTAAGCGCCCAAGAGTAACGCGTTCATGTCCGCCTAGGTCACAAACACTTTCAACGTTTTGATAGCCCGCGCTGCTGAGCGCCATGCGTACTTTATCCGCCTGGGTGTAGCCATGCTCAAGCAGTAACCAGCCGGACGGCGCCAAATAGCGCTGAGCGGCATTTACCAGATGCAGCAAATCGGCCATGCCATCGGCCTTCGCCACTAGTGCAGAGCGAGGTTCAAAGCGTACATCGCCCTGCGCTAAATGTGGATCATCGGCAGCAATATAAGGAGGGTTACTCACGATCATATCGAACGACGCCACGCTCTTCTCATCGGTACTTAAAGCACTAAACCAGTCGCTTTGGCAAAACGCGGCATTGGTAATCGCAAGCGACTGTGCATTACGGGCGGCCAATGCCACCGCTTCGACGCGCACATCCATGCCGAGCACTTCCCAACTTGGCCGCTCACTGGCAAACGCTAACGCGATAGCGCCAGTGCCTGTACCAAGATCAAGCAGGCGGCCTGCCGATGCTGTCGCTCGGCTAAGCGCCTGCGCTACTAGGGTTTCCGTATCGGGCCGGGGAATTAACGTATCGGGCGAGGTGGCTAAACGCAGCCCCCAGAACTCGCGTTCGCCAATTAAGTAAGCAACAGGCGTCCCTTGGGCGCGTGCCGCCACGAGGGCATCAAAACGCGCATGCTCCCAAGCCGGGCAGCGCTGGTCGCCCCAGGTATAAAGCCAGGTTCGATCACGCCCTGTAACGTGGCTTAACAGCACGTCTGCATCGACGCGCGGTGAAAGCGAGCCCGCCGCCTGCAAGCGCAGAGCGGCCTGTTTAAGCAGCGCATCAAACAGCATTAGGCGTCCTGAAGAGCAGAAAGCTGTTCCGCCTGATACTCATGAATCAGCGGGCTGATGACATCGTCAAGCTGTTCGCCGCTCACCACTTCGTTGAGCTTATAAAGCGTCAAATTAATCCGGTGATCGGTAATCCGCCCTTGCGGAAAATTATAGGTGCGGATCCGCTCACTGCGATCCCCAGAGCCTACCAGCGAACGCCGCGCATCCGACTGCGTTTGATGCTGAGCATCGACGGCATTGCGCTTCAATTTCGCCGCCAGCAGCGACATCGCTTTGGCGCGGTTTTTATGTTGGCTACGTTCTTCCTGACACTCCACCACGACGCCGGTAGGTAAATGGGTAATGCGGATTGCTGAGTCGGTGGTGTTAACGTGCTGACCACCGGCGCCACTGGAGCGGTAGGTATCCACTCTCAGGTCGGCGGGATTAATCGTGATATCACCGACCTCATCGACTTCTGGCATCACCGCGACCGTGCAGGCAGAGGTATGAATACGCCCCTGTGATTCGGTTGCGGGTACGCGCTGCACCCGGTGAGCACCGGATTCAAACTTCAGCTGTGCGTATACGCCATCGCCTTTAACACGGGAGATAATCTCTTTGTAACCACCCTGCTCGCCGTGACTGGCGCTGACCACTTCCACTCGCCAACCGCGCTTTTCGGCATAGCGTGAGTACATGCGAAATAGGTCGCCGGCAAAAATCGCCGCCTCATCGCCGCCGGTCCCCGCGCGTACTTCCAGAAACACCCCACGCCCATCATCAGGATCTTTAGGCACAAGTAAACGCTTTAACTCAATGTCCAGCTCAGCTAGCCGATCGCGCCCTTCGCTTAGCTCCATCTCGGCCAATTCACGCATATCCGCATCACTATCGCCGCTAAGCTGCTCGGCATCCTGCATATTGGCTTCAACGTCACGATACTGCTGCCAGGCAGCTACCAGCTCTTCAAGCTCGGAATACTCACGCGAGTAGTCGCGAAAACGCTGCTGGTTATTGATCACTTCTGGATCAGACAGCAGCATCGCCAGCTCTTCAAAGCGTTCCGTAAAGCTGTCTAAGCGTTGGCGCAAAGTCTCTTTCATGCGGGCGTATCATCCTTCTGACGGTTAGGCACAGGCGTGGTTTCAAAGGCAGGTTTGGCGGGCAAAAGTAGGCGCGTCGCCGCATTCAGCAGCTCGTGGCGCTCTTCAGACGCAGCATCGCGTATTGCCTGTGTCGGCTGATGAAGCAGGCGGTTGGTCAATTGGTGCGCTAAGCGCTCAATGACTTTAGCGGGGTCTTCACCACTTGCCAGCCGCGCCAAGGCCTGGTCGCGGGTAAGATCACGCAGCGCCTCACCCTGCTGGCGATAGTCGCGGATCAACTCACCGCCGTTACGAATACGCCGCTCGTGCTGCCAACTCCCGACGCCGTGCTCAATTAATGATTCGGCTTGGTCTGCGGCTACCTGGCGATGACGACGATTCTCTTGGATCACTTCTTCCAAGTCATCAACGGTGTAGAGAAATACATCCGCCAGCTCGCCGACTTCGGGTTCGATATCCCTAGGTACAGCAATGTCCACCATAAAAATCGGCCGGTGGCGACGCTTTTTAAGCGCCCGCTCCACCATACCTTTGCCCAGAATAGGTAGCGGCGATGCGGTAGAGGAGATCACGATATCGGCATGTTCAAGCGCTTCAGGAATTTCTTGAAGGGTAATCGCCGACGCACCCAAGGGCCCTGCCAAACGCTCGGCGCGCTCACGAGTACGATTCGCAACGGTCAGCTGACGAACGCCCGCCTCATTTAAATGCCGAGCCACTAGCTCGATGGTTTCACCGGCGCCAATCAATAGCGCCCGCGAACGGCTGAAATCATCAAAAATACGGCTGGCCATGCTGACAGCGGCATACGCCACTGAAACAGGGTTTTTGCCAATACCGGTCTCGGTGCGTACCTGTTTAGCGACGGCAAAAGTATGCTGGAAGAGTCGCTCAAGCTCGCCGCCCAAACCTTTGGACTGACGTGACTGCTGATAGGCATCTTTTAACTGCCCCAGGATCTGCGGCTCGCCCAGCACCATAGAGTCCAGGCCAACGGCTACGCGCATCAAATGGCGCGCCGCATCGTTGTCTAAATAATGATAGGCACAGCGAGTCAGCTCATCGACGCGAAGATTATGAAAGCGCCCAAGCCAATTCAATACTGCCTGTTCACCAGCCGCATCCGTGACACAGTAAAGCTCCGTGCGATTACAGGTGGATAGCACGACCGCTTCACTAATTTGCGGCAGGCCACGCAATTCGGCCAGCGCGGCATCAAGCTGCGTTGGCGTAAAAGCGACCTGCTCACGCACGGCCACGGTGGCGGTACGATGATTTATTCCCAGGGCAAGAAGCGTCATGCGTTATGCGTCTTCGCTAGTGTGTCGGACTTTTCGTCAGCCGCTGATCTAAGCAGGCAGCTGTAACGTCAATTGGGGCTTGCTAAAACAAGTCTTAGCTATGGTCTAAGTGAGGCACATTCAGTATGCATAAAGATGGCTAATCACTTTTTCAAGGAGGAACATTCTATCACAGCAGGCTATCATCTGGCTCACACCACTTTGCCGCAGGCAGGCAAGCCGCTATGCTGAGCATTCGGCCACTTAATTGAGAGACGCATGCGACTTCGCTCTACATTACTGGGCACCACATCGATGGGCTCTATTTTAAGGGGTTCGACCCTATTATCCATGACCGCTGCTGCGCTGCTGCTAAGCGCCTGCCAATCGGCACCCAGCTCGCAGGATGGACCGCTAGGCCCATGGACAGACGATCCAATGCGCACCGCGCCGCCGATCACCCGCGGGCTCGATGCGGCAGGGCTCAGTGCACTGCTAGGGGCAGAGCTTGCTGGCCAGCGAGGCGACTACCGCTACGCCAGCCAAGGTTATCTGGATGCCGCGCAGCGCTACCAAGAGCCTGCGCTCGCTGAGCGGGCTACGTTCGCCGCCCGCTTTGGCAATGAAACCTCTTTAATAGAAGCCTCGGCACTGCGCTGGCGCGAGCTGGCGCCTCAAGCAGAAACACCTAATCGCCTACTGGCGGCTTTTTCACTGCAGCGCGGTGATTGGCTCGACAGCCTAGCCCAGCGTCTTTCAATTGCTGAAGCAGGCGGCCACGGCGATTTAACCGCCTTTGCAGAGATTGCCGTCGCTGAAAATGCGCCATTAACGTTAATCGCCCAGCAGTTGCGCGACCACTTAGCCCAACCCAATGCCGCGCAATTAGAGCATCACAGCGATGTAGTGCTGGCGACCGCATTGATTGAAGCGGCGCTTGGCGACACCGCCAGCGCTCAGCAGCGGCTTGACCAAGTAGAAGCACTCGAACCTGAGTCCGCCGCGCTATGGCTCGCGAAAGCGCGGCTAGCCTTTGAGACAGGTAATCTTAAAGCGGCTCAGCAAGCTGCCGAGCAGGGCCTTAGCTTGGCCCCTGACGATGTCCGCTTTATTTTGCTATTAGCGCAGGCGGAAATTCGGCTTAGCAATATCAGCGCTGCCGAAGTTCAAACGGATGCGCTGCTAGAAAGCCATGGCGGCAATCAAGAGCTGCGTTTAGCCCTCGCCCAGCTTTATTTTGAAGAGGGCCACCCCGCCCCCGCCCAACGTTTACTCCAGCCGCTGATCGGCCAACCCGACGTACCCAACTTAGCGTATTACCTGCTGGGCGCCATCACCCAGGCGCAGGGCGATATCGACAACGCCCTGTTGTATTACCGTCAAGTCAGCGAGGGCGATGAATTTATGCCCGCGCGTGCGACAGCGGCCCAAATGCTACTTGAAGAAGACCGCCTGCTTGATGCCCGCGCCTTTCTACGCATTGAACGAATGCGCTCGGAGCGTTATTTCACTGAGCTGGCAATGCTCGAAGTGCAACTGCTGGATGAAGCGAATCAGCGAGAAGATGCTGCAGCGCTGCTAGATCGAGAAATAACACGCACGCCTGACGACGAAGCGCTACTTTATATGCGAGCAATGCGCCGCTGGGGAACGGGCGACATTGCCGGCATGGAAAGCGACTTACGCCAAGTGCTGGTCACTGACCCAAACAATGCCGAAGCGCTTAATGCACTGGGCTACACTCTGATTGAGTTAAATCTGCCTGACCGCCTGGAAGAGGCCTTTGAGTTTATTGAACGTGCCTATGAGGCAGAGCCCAGCAATCCTGCCGTACTCGACAGCATGGGCTGGGCCTACTACCGCCTTGGCAATTTAGAAGAAGCATTATCTTGGTTAGAAAGCGCCTACGCGCAACTACCGGACCAAGAGGTCGGGGCGCATTTAGCAGAAGTACTCCAGGCGCTAGGGCGTGATGAAGAAGCGCGCCGAGTTCTCCAGCAAGTCATGCAGCGAACCGATCGGCATCCGCTAATTGACGAGCTACTGCAGCGTCACCCGGAGCTAACGCCTTAACAAAAATCATCAATGGCACGTTAAAATCAACGTGCTGACTGAGAAGGGTATTGATCAATAATGGTACCCTACTCCTTACACTAAAAAATTCATCTTGCACTTACCCTTATTTAACATGGAGCCTGTTTATGCTGACAATGACGTCCCTTTCATCCCGCCTTCCGCTTTCTCTTCCTTCTTCACGCCTCTGGCTGACGGGCATGGCGCTGCTGTTACTCGCTGGCTGTGCATCCCAAGGCCCCATCGATGAAAGCGGCCGCCAATCCGGCCAGTGGGAGCGCCAACAGGCCGACGTTGAAGCGTTTGATACTTGGACACTGGTAGGCAAGGCTGGCCTGCGCACACCGGAAGAAAACATAAGCGCCAACCTTGACTGGAACCAGCACCCTCACTATTTCCGCATGCTGATCAGCGGCCCTTTTGGCGGCGGACGCAACGTGCTTGAAGGCCGTGAAGGACGTTTTTCACTCTCCAACAGCGACGGACGTTTTGAAGCTGAAACGCCCGAAGCGCTCATGGAAGAGCAGCTTGGCTGGGCACTACCGGTCAGCGCCATGCCCGACTGGGTGCGCGGCCTACCCGGTGAACATGGCAGTTATCAAATCGAAACCGACGAACTCGGCTTTCCAAGCCATCTGACTCAAGACGGCTGGGAAATCGATTACCGTGACTGGGAAAGAGTCGATGAACTATGGCTGCCTCGCCGGCTAGTCATGCACTATGACGACGTTCGCATCACCCTAGTGGTGAATCAATGGCAAGCCAGCGGCGAGTAATTAAGCGCATGCAAAAGAGCCTAAATGATCGCATCACTAACGCTACCAGCACCGGCAAAGCTTAATCGAATGCTGCATATTGTGGGCCGTCGTGAAGACGGCTATCACAGCTTGCAAACGCTATTCCAGATTATTGACCTCTGCGACCATATTACCTTTACGCCTCGGCATGATGGTGAAATCCACCTCACCAGTGAGGTTAGCGGCGTTGATCACGATGACAACTTGATCGTGCGCGCCGCGCGACTACTGCAGCAATATAGCGGCTCGCATCTGGGTATTACTCTAGACGTTGAAAAACGCCTGCCGATGGGCGGTGGGCTGGGCGGCGGCAGCTCCAACGCAGCGACTGTTTTGGTGGGGCTCAATCATATTTGGCAATTAGGCTTGTCTCTTAACGCGTTAGCCGAGCTCGGACTGCAGCTGGGAGCCGACGTACCGGTTTTTGTGCATGGGCACACCGCTTGGGCAGAAGGCGTTGGTGAACAACTTACTCCGGTCACGCTTGATGCTCCGTGGTTCGTGATTATTCATCCGGGCATTAGCGTCTCTACTCCCAGCGTCTTCCAAGACCCGCAATTGACACGTGACAGCCGCCCCATTACTATGGCGCGCGCACTGCAGGGGGGAGCACCGGAGTGGCGCAACGACTGTGAAGCCGTCGTAAAGAAGCGTTATCCGCCGATTGCGGAAGCGCTCGACTGGCTCGGACAGTATGCGCCTAGTCGCCTAACCGGCACGGGTGCCTGTTTGTTTGCTGCGTTTCAGACGCAACAGGCCGCACAGGCAATCGCTCATTTGTCAGCTAAACGCTGGCCTACGTGGGTAGCGCACGGACTCAACACCTCCCCCCTACATGATGACTTGGGCTATTTCACAAAAGCTCTGGGCAGCTGAAAGCGCCCTGTCATCGCAATCGTTTATTGTTGGGGTATCGCCAAGTGATAAGGCATCGGTTTTTGGTGTCGGCATTCCCAGGTTCGAATCCTGGTACCCCAGCCAACCTAGGGTTGGTCAGCGTTTTATCCCCCGATCCCCAATACTGCAAAGGTGGCTGCGCGTGTCAAAATTGATGGTTTTCACTGGGAACGCCAATCCCGAGCTCGCTCAAAAAATTGCCGAGAGCTTGGACAGCCGGATGGGTAACGCCACGGTGGGTCAATTTAGCGACGGCGAAATCGCAGTCGAGATCAATGAAAATGTACGTGGCAAGGACGTTTTCATTCTGCAGTCTACCTGTGCACCGACAAACGATAATTTAATGGAGCTGATTCTGATGGTCGATGCTCTTCGTCGCGCCTCAGCAGCCCGCATCACTGCGGTACTCCCCTACTTTGGCTATGCACGCCAGGACCGTCGCGTACGCTCCGCTCGCGTGCCTATTTCTGCCAAAGTCGTTGCCGACATGATGGTTAAAGCAGGCGTTGACCGCGTGATGACCATGGACCTGCACGCTGACCAGATCCAAGGCTTCTTCGACGTACCGGTCGACAACGTGTATGGCTCACCCATCCTGCTGGATGACATAGAGCGTCAGAATTACAGTGACTTAGTCGTGGTTTCTCCAGACGTAGGTGGCGTTGTTCGCGCTCGCGCCATCGCCAAACAGCTAAATGCCGATCTTGCCATTATTGATAAGCGTCGCCCTCAGGCTAACCAAGCCCAGGTGATGCATATCATTGGTGAGATTGAAGGCCGCACCTGCGTCGTTGTCGACGATATGATCGACACCGCAGGCACGCTATGCAAAGCCGGTGAAGCGCTTAAAGCGCATGGCGCCAAGCGCGTTGTGGCTTATGCAACTCATCCAATTTTGTCTGGCCCTGCGGTCGACAACATTACCAACTCCGTACTGGATGAAGTGGTGGTGACCGACACTATCCCGCTTTCTGACATTGCACGTCGTAGCGGAAAAATTCGCCAGTTGAGCGTTGCCGGCCTGATCGCAGAAGCGATTCGTCGCGTCAGCAACGAAGAATCCGTCAGCGCGATGTTCCACTGATCGTCTGACGATATAGCCCCCTTTTGGGGCCACGGAAACGCTGTCATCTGGTCGCGGTCGGCAGCGCCTTCCTTACTTAAACTAAGAGGCAATTCCATGTCTGATTTCATCCTAAAAGCTAGCGTTCGTAACGACCTGGGGAAAGGTGCGAGCCGCCGCCTGCGTCGTGCGAACCAGCAAGTGCCAGCCGTTGTATACGGTGGCGAGAAAGGCGCGCAGTCTATCTCTGTAGAAAAAACAGCCTTCTACAAAGCGATCGAAGACGAGACTTTCTTCTCTTCAGTGATCAAGCTAATGATCGACGGCAAAGAAGAGCAGGTTGTTGTTCGTGATCTGCAGCGCCACCCTTTCAAGCCGTTGTTGACCCACGCTGACTTCCTGCGCGTTGATGCTACTCACGAAATCACCATGAACGTGCCGCTGCACGTCACGGGCGAAGAGAAATGTGTCGGTATCAAAGATCAAGGTGGCGAACTCCACGTACTGTCCAACGACATTGCGATCAGCTGCTTGCCGAAAGATCTGCCTGACTTCATCGAAGTCGACATCGCAGCGGTTGAGCTGGGTACGACGCTACACTTGTCAGACCTCACCATGCCGGCCGGCGTCACTTCTGTTGACCTGTCTCACGGTGAAGAGCACGACAATGCCGTACTAAGCATCTCTAAAGTAAAAGAGCGTGCTGAAGAAGAAGACGAAGCCGGTGAAAGCGAAGGCGAAGCAGGTTCCAGCGCCGAGTAAGTACCCTGTTAAGCACTCTATTGGGGCCATGCCTGCATGGCCCTCGTGATGCTGACATGATGTTAAAATCAAGCGCCTCGGCGCTTGATTTTTTTTGCGGCAAGCCACCACTGGTAGCCGCCCTTCGGGCCGCCGCTTACGCGACGCCGAAAATTTCTTCTGGAAATTTTTTGGAGGTGGGAAGATGAGCCAGGTAAAGGCCATTATTGGGCTAGGCAACCCAGGTGCTGAATATGAAGCCACGCGACATAACGCCGGCTTCTGGCTAGTCGATGCCATTGCGCAAAGTGCCCACGGTGAACTGCGCCCGGAAAAAAAGTTTTTCGGCCACTATGCAAAAGTGCGGATGGGCGAGCATGAGCTACATCTACTCAATCCCGCTACCTTTATGAATCGCAGTGGCGCCGCCGTGGCAGCACTGTGTCAGTTTTTTAAGCTTACGCCTGAAAACTTACTGGTCGCTCATGATGAGCTCGACCTGCCTCCCGGCCAAGCACGCTACAAAACGGGTGGTGGGCACGGCGGACATAACGGGCTGCGCGACATTATCAGCGCATTAGGTGATCAGAAGCAGTTTCATCGCGTACGGATTGGCATTGGCCATCCCGGTGAAGCACGCCAGGTGACCAATTATGTTCTAGGGCGCCCCGGCAAGGCCGAACAAGAAGCCATTGTTCGCGCCACGGATGAGTGCATCGCCACCCTGCCATTAGCACTATCAGGTGACTGGGCAAAAGCCATGAATAAGTTACATAGCCTTAAGCCAGAGTAAGCTTTCGAAAGGCCATCGTTAAGTCGGTGGCTGACGGCTAGCGCATCTCGTAGAATAGCGATTACTTTCACGCCTCACCGCCTTATTTACACAAACACTTTTCAGGAACATTTTATGGGTTTCAACTGCGGCATCGTCGGTCTGCCCAACGTCGGCAAGTCCACACTGTTTAATGCACTGACAAAGTCAGGCATCGATGCAGAGAACTTCCCCTTCTGCACCATTGAGCCGAACGTGGGTATCGTTCCGATGCCGGACCCGCGTCTCGACAAGCTTGCTGAGATCGTCAAGCCGCAAAAAGTACTGCCGACCACGATGGAGTTTGTCGACATTGCCGGCCTGGTCGCGGGCGCCTCCAAGGGCGAAGGTTTAGGCAATAAATTCCTGGCCAATATTCGTGAAACCCAAGCCATCGCTCATGTTGTGCGTTGCTTCGATAATGACAACGTCATTCACGTAGCCAACCACGTCGACCCACGCGCCGATATTGAAACGATTAACCTCGAGCTCGCCCTTGCCGATCTCGATACCGTTGAAAAAGCCAGCCAGCGCCTCGTTCGCTCGGTGAAAGGCGGCGACAAAGATGCAATTGCTACCAAGGCAATCCTAGACCGCATTCAGCCGCACGTAGCGGAAGGGTTTCCTTTGCGCAGCTTTGGCTTGAGCGAAGAAGAACAGCGCCAGGTGAAGAGCTTTGGCTTCTTAACGCTGAAACCCACCATGTACATCGCTAACGTCAACGAAGACGGCTTCGAGAACAATCCCTATTTGGACATTGTTAATGAAATCGCCACTGAGGAAGGCGCGCTCGTGGTACCCGTGTGCAATCAGCTGGAAGCTGAAATCGCCGAGCTGGACGATGAAGAACGCTCTATGTTCTTAAGCGAAATGGGCATGGAAGAGCCGGGGCTGGATCGCGTCATTCGTGCAGGCTACTCATTATTGGGCCTTCAAACCTACTTCACCGCCGGCGTAAAAGAAGTCCGCGCATGGACGGTTAAAGAAGGCGCCACCGCTCCTGAGGCCGCCGGCGTGATTCACACCGACTTCCAAAAAGGCTTTATCCGCGCCGAAGTTGTCGCGTACGACGACTTTGTTTCGCTAAACGGCGAGCAGGGCGCCAAAGATGCCGGTAAATGGCGTCTGGAAGGCAAAGAGTACATTGTTAAAGATGGCGACGTAGTTCACTTCCGCTTCAACGTCTAATTGTCACGACGCCGCAGGCCCTAGGCGCATCAATGCGCTCAGGGCCGTGCGGCACGCCTGATAAACGATGTGCTTAAGAAAGCATCGCCTCAAGCCATCGATACTTGCCCCAGACTTTATCTGGCTGGAACGTATTATCCATGGAAATACTGTTCAATTTACTGATCCTGGGTAGCTTACTACTCTCCATTATTGCGTTTGTGCAGTGGTTCTCTGCGCGCACGGCCTTTCCTGAAGCGACATTATTGGCGCTAGTGGGCATGACGCTCGGCTTCTCATACGCCACCCTGTCAACACTGTGGCCAGAGATCCATCAGTTCGACCCGCTATTGACCGCATCACTACCTGCCGAAATCTACCTGTGGATATTCCTGCCTCCCTTGCTTTTTCAAGCGGCACTGAGTGTTGATGTCCGCGAAATGATGCCGGATGCGGCACCTATTTTGCTGCTGGCAGTGGTCGCTGTTTTTATTGCCACCGGTATGGTCGGCGTCTCGGTGTGGCTATTGAGCGGCGTGGCACTCTCGACCGGCCTGTTGTTGGGAGCGGTCATTGCGACGACCGACCCATCGGCAGTGATTGCGATTTTTCGCAGCGTGGGTGCCCCGGCACGACTGATACGCTTAGTTGAAGGAGAAAGCCTACTTAATGATGCTGCCGCCATTGCTATCGTTGGCGTGCTGGTGGCATCGCTCACCGGCAATGCCGCCGCTGCGACGTGGCAAGCAGGCGCCTGGGCCCTCGCGGCCGACTTCGGTGGAGGCCTACTGTTTGGCGCCGCGGCCGGAAGAATTGGCGCTGCTGTACTGGCATTTTTTGGCAATGATGGCAAAGCACAAACGGCGCTAACGCTTTCGTTGCCCTACCCCGTCTACCTTATTGGCGAAAGCATTGGGGTATCGGGCGTTGTGGCGGTGGTGGCCACGGGGCTAGTGCTCAGCGGGCTAGGGCGAACGCGCACTTCGCCCGCCAACTGGGCGTATTTACAGCTACTTTGGGCGCAAATTGCCTCGCTCGCTGGTGCCACCGTGTTCCTGCTAGCCGCACTGCAGGTGCCGAAAATGCTGGAGGGCATTACGCTTGCATGGCTACCAATGCTCGCCGTCGTTATCGTTGCGACCCTACTGGCCCGCCTAGTGGCTTTATTCGGCTTTTTGCCACTGCTCAGCCGGCTCAAACTTTCTGCCCCTATCAGCGCCAGCTACAAGCTAGCCATTACTTGGGGGGGATTGCGCGGTGCGGTGACGCTCGTGCTGGCCCTGGGAATAGCGGAGCAAACGGCACTCCCCGAACAGATCCGCCACTTCGTGGCTATTTTGGCTACCGGCTTCGTGCTATTCAGCCTATTAGTTAACGGCGCCAGCCTGCGCGGCGTTATTCGCTGCCTAAAGCTCAATAAGTTAAGCCACCACGACAGCGCTCTTCAGCAGCAAGCGATTCGTCTATCGACCACGGATGTCGAAAATGCTGTCAAGCGCACCGCGCACAATCTTCATATTGCTCCGTCAATCACTGAGGAAGTCATTGCGCGCTATCACCGCGACATGGCCATTGAAACGGCACCGCTCGATCTTGATCAAGCCCTTCCAGAGCGTGACCGAATGACCATCGCCCTGGTCACGCTGGCAATTCGAGAACGCGACCTTATTCCTCGCTACGGCAGCGGCGTCACCAGCATTCACAACCTGGATGCCATGATGCATAACAGTGGCAGAACTATTGATGCCGTCCGCTCAGACGGCCGTATTGGATACAACCGAGAAGCACGTAAAATTCTGGCCACCAGCCTCTGGCTAAAACCAAGCATCTGGCTCAACCGCCACCTACGCATACGCTGGCCGCTGTCGTGGCTGCTGACCAACCGTTTTGAGCTGCTGATTTGCCGTCGTGCCGCGCTTGAGGAGCTGCGCCACTACAATACGCAGCGGCTAACGCCACTCTTCGGTGAGCGCATGTGCGCCTTGCTCGATGAGATACTCGACGTCCGGATTACCGCGGTTGACCAGGCGATCCAGCAAACGGAAGCACAGTTTGGCCCCCATGCGTATCGTCTCGAACAGCGCATGCTACGACTTTTTGCGCTCCGCCGAAGTACTGAGAGCATGGAAGAAATGGTACAAGACCGGCTAATTTCTCAGCAGGTCTTCGACGATGTTCAACGTGGCTTACATCGCGCCTGGCGCAATGCCCTTGATCGCCCGCATATTTCACACACTGCTGAAACGCCAGAAAAACACTCGAGCAGTGAGCCAAAACAAGAGTGAGTAAAAAACACTATCGACCACGCTGGACAGGTTGCCGATATGATTCTTGGCACGAAGCAGTTGACGAGCGAAATATCTCTGGTATCATTCGCCCCCGTTGAAAGGCTACGTAGCTCAGCTGGTTAGAGCACATCACTCATAATGATGGGGTCCCCTGTTCAAATCAGGGCGTAGCCACCAAACGCATTTAAGCAGTACAAAAAAGCCCGCTGATCACATCAGCGGGCTTTTTGCTTTGCTATTATCTGTTTAGGCTCTTACCTGCTTCGGCTACCTGCGTCAGCTCAAGACCGCTCGATTTAGAAATAGCGTCAGCGCGCGAGTCAAGTGCTCAACGTCGTGAGTACCTGCCGTTTCCCGGATGGAGTGCATTGCCCATTGAGGGATGCCAACGTCAATGGTGGGAACACCTAACTCTGTGGCGGTGATTGGCCCAATCGTGCTACCACAGCCCATATCCGCTCGCGTTACAAACGACTGTACCGGCACACTCGCCTCGCGGCACACATCTCTAAACAACGCCCCTGTCACGCTATTGGTGGCGTAACGCTGGCTGGCATTCACCTTGATCACCGGGCCACCGTTAATCGCAGGGCCGTGCCGCTCGTCATGCTTATCGCGGAAGTTAGGATGCAGTGCGTGGGCGTTATCACACGAAATCATGTAAGACGACTGAATCAACTGGATCAGCGATTCCTCATTGCCTTTGTCACCCTCACGGCCACCCACTTGAGCATTAATGCGCTTGAGCACGTCTGCTAAAAATGGGCCTTGGGCGCCGCAGGCGCTAGCGCTACCAACTTCTTCGTGATCATTGGCGACCAATAGCGTGCCCTGAGCGCCATCGCAGGCCAACAGCGCTTCCAAACCAATAAAACAAGAAAGCAGGTTATCTAAGCGTGCGCTTGCCACCAGCTGTTGCTTTACGCCGACCAAAGACGGCGGCTGTACATCGTAAAAACTTAGTTCAAAATCAACGATCTCAATATCATTTAAGCCATGCTGCTCGCTTACCCATTGCGCCAACAGCTCGCTGAGTGTGGCCGTCTCGCTCTGCATCAGCACGGGCGCCATTTGCGTTTGAGCATTCAACGCGCGTCCGCTGTTCACATCGCGATCAAGGTGGATCGCTAGGCTCGGCACCATAGCAATCGGCTGATCAACGTTAAGCAGCACGCTTTCTAAGCGCCCATCGGCATGACGTACATGCACCCTGCCCGCTAATCCCAAATCCCGGTCAAACCATGGCGCTAACAACACGCCGCCGTACACCTGCACGCCCAGCTGTAGCCAGCCAGCAGACCGCTGTGTCGCGTTAGGTTTTAAGTGCAGCCCAGGGCTATCGGTATGTGCGCCGATCATGCGCAGGCTGGTTAATTCAGACACTGGCAGCTGAAAAGCAATAATCGCCGAGTCATTGCGGGTGACGTAATAGCGCTTGCCCGGCGTCAACTGCCAATTTGCCTTCTCTTCCAGCCGCTGAAACCCAGCTTGCTCCAAGCGTGCCGCCATATTGCCTGCGGCATGCCATGGAGTCGGCGATCGGCGCAGAAAATCGCATAGACGCGTTAAACGATCAGCGTTGAAAGTCTCGGACATGGAAATCCTCATAACAGTAATGATTGAGTCTCATCGTGCAAACGACCTGCTACAATATCCCTCGGCCCTACGCAACTCATGGGTCATACGCGAGTCTAGGGAAGAATGAGTGTACACAAATCCGGGAGAGCTTGACTGATGAGCTTGTTTGCAACGCTTTCGCGTTCGGTCGCCCTAGCTGTCATGCTGGTTATTACCAGCCCAGCAGCATTAGCGCAACTTGAGCCGACCGACGAACAACGCCAGGCGGCTGTGGAAATCGCGGACTCACTCCGCTATGGCCACTATGCTGATATTAACTTTGATGAAGCGTGGTCAGAAGACGTCTTCCAGCGCTATTTAGACATTCTAGATAATCAGCGAGCTTACCTGTTACGTAGTGATATTGAGCCCTACCGTCACTTAGAATCCGACATGGCAGACGCTATTTTCAACGGCGACTTGGACGAGGCTTTCGCGTTATACGATGCATTCAGTGAGCGGCAGCGTTCGCGCTTGGAGTCACTGCTTGCACAGCTTGATGAAGGGCTAGACTTTAATTTTGAGAGCAATGAGCGTCTAGAGATTGATCGTGAAGACGCTCCGTGGGCTACGCGTCAAAGCGAGCTGGACGACCTGTGGCGCAAACGCCTCAAAAATGATGCCCTCACGCTTGCACTAACCGATCAGGATAACGAGCAGATTGAAAGCAACCTGCGTCAACGCTACGAAGGTCAGCTCACTCGCATAGACCAGACTGAACCCGAAGACGTTTTCGGCGTACTCATGGCGGCAGTCACTGGCAGCATTGAGCCGCACACTGGCTATCTTTCTCCTCGTCAAAGCGAGTCATTCGATATTCAGATGAGTCTTTCACTGGAGGGTATCGGCGCGCTGCTTCAATCTGACGGTGAATACGTCAAAGTCGCAAGCCTGGTGCCCGGCGGTCCCGCAGAACGCGCAGGCATCTTGGAGCCAGCAGATCGCATCATTGCTGTTGGCCAAGAAGACGGTGAGATGGTCAACGTCGTCGGTATGCGCCTGGACAACGTCGTTGATCTCATTCGCGGCCCTAAAGGCTCTGTCGTTCGCCTGGATGTAGTGCCGGCTCAGGCAGTTGATATGACGCGCTCACAAACCGTTGAAATTACTCGCGACACCGTTAGCCTTGAAGATCAAGCCGCTCACGGCGAAGTGATTGAGGTCGAACGCGACGGTGAGCCCCATCGCCTTGGGGTGATCAACGTACCTACCTTTTACGTTGATTTTGACGCATTCCAAGCTGGTGAAGAAGAATATCGCAGCACTACGCGTGACGTAGCGCGAGAAATCGATCGCCTCAAAGAAGAAGGCATAGAAGGCATTGTGCTGGATCTTCGCAACAACGGCGGCGGTGCACTGCAAGAGGCTAATTCGCTGATCGGCCTGTTTATCGATCGCGGCCCAACGGTGCAAGTACGTGATGCTCAAGGCCGTATTCAGCTGTATGGCGATACTGAAGCCGGCACTCACTACGACGGCCCGCTAGGCGTTCTCGTCAACCGTCTCTCTGCTTCAGCGTCTGAAATCTTTGCTGGCGCCATACAGGACTATGGCCGCGGCCTGATTCTGGGTACATCAACGTTTGGTAAAGGGACGGTGCAAACGCTTAATGATCTAAGCCACGGGCAAATTAAGCTAACGCGCGCCAAGTTCTATCGCATTTCTGGCGACAGCACGCAAAATCGCGGCGTTGAACCGGACATTATTTTTCCGAGTTTGATTGATCCCGAGCGGATTGGCGAAAGCAGCCTAGATAACGCGCTAGAGTGGGATACCGTACAAAACGTGCAGTATCGTCGCTATGGTGAGCCAGAAAACGTGCTGGACAAACTCATTGCCCAGCACGACACCCGGGCGCAGAACAATCCGAATTTCCGCTACCTGGAGCGCCAGTCAACGCTGGCCCGCCAACTACGCGAGCAGCACACCAGCGTGAGCTTAAATCGCGAGCAGCGTAAGCGCGAAATGGAAGCGCAAGAAGCCGAGCAACTCTCTCTGGAAAACCAGCGCCGTCGTGCACTGGGTCTTGATGAGCTAGACGAGTGGATGGATGCTCGCAGCGAAGGCGTAGACGGCGCAGAAAGCGCAGAAGGTGCGACAGAGGACTCAGATGCTGAGACTGAGAGCGAAGGCGAAGAAGACGAAAAAACGTCCGTCGATCGCGCTCATGTGCTTGAATCTGCAGAAATCTTACTTGACTACGCCAAGCTCCAAGACAACCGCAGATTAGCCGCTAAACGCTAATTCATCAGGGCTAACGAACGTCGGCACCGTCAACGGGCCGGCGTTTTTTAATGGCTAAATTGACGACATCAAAACATTATTTAAAGCACTCAATCGTCACATACCCGTTTGCTAAACAGCATAAAACACCCTGGTGCCATTCGGCAGCGGGCTAAGATATAGCGATGCAGTTAATGAGGGGTAAGAATACAGTACAGCGGAAAGGTTGCTAGCTTACAAAGACGTAAATGATGCGAGGCGTACTAGATGGCTCCTCGAACAGGACTCGAACCTGTGACCCAATGATTAACAGTCATTTGCTCTACCAACTGAGCTATCGAGGAATCTTGCGCTATCTTTAACGGTAAGCCGTCAGCGATAGTTAAATAAGGCAGTACAACTTGGCTCCTCGAACAGGACTCGAACCTGTGACCCAATGATTAACAGTCATTTGCTCTACCAACTGAGCTATCGAGGAACATAATAAGTTGTCGTGTTTAACACAGCGTTTTCAAAAATTTTGCCAAGTACTTTTTTGCCAAATACTTTACGCAAAATATTGGCTCCTCGAACAGGACTCGAACCTGTGACCCAATGATTAACAGTCATTTGCTCTACCAACTGAGCTATCGAGGAACTGCTCAAACACGGTGCGTAGTATACCCATAGAAATGTGATGGTCAAGTATCGATTATTGAGGAACGCTAGCCGCTGCTTTCTTGTATCCGTATAATGCCGCTATTAAAGATTGCGGCCTGGTGATGACAAACATGGGCCGCACGATCACTTTCCATTCATCCTCGTCCCCCGACGACTCATAGATGACAGGTACCGATGGCGAAGAAGCTCTTCATCAAAACGCACGGCTGCCAAATGAACGAGTATGATTCCTCCCGTATGGCGGATCTACTCGGTGAATCTCACCAGCTCGAACTCACGGACAATGAGCGCGAGGCGGATGTTATTCTGTTGAACACCTGCTCAATTCGCGAAAAAGCGCAGGAAAAGGTTTTCCATCAGTTGGGACGCTGGAAAAAGCTCAAAGATGCGAATCCCGACCTGGTGATTGGCGTTGGCGGCTGCGTGGCAAGCCAGGAAGGCGAAGCGATTCGCAAACGTGCGCCGCATGTAGACATGGTATTTGGGCCGCAAACGCTGCACCGCGTACCCTCAATGCTGGATGCTCGTAGCAATAATCAAATTGCCGCAGTCGACGTTACCTTTCCAGAAATCGAAAAATTCGATCACCTGCCTAAGCCAAGCTCTGATGGCGCCTCGGCGTTTGTATCGATTATGGAAGGCTGCTCAAAGTACTGCACTTTCTGCGTCGTGCCCTACACACGTGGTGAGGAGGTTTCTCGCCCCTTTGAAGCGGTCATGGATGAAGTCATACACCTGTCCGATCAAGGCGTGCGCGAAATCAATATGCTGGGGCAGAACGTTAACGCCTACCGCGGTGAAAATCAGCTGGGCGATGAGATCGACCTAGCCGAGTTAATTGCCTGCGTGGCGGCGGTAGACGGCATTGACCGCGTGCGCTTCACGACCTCACATCCGGTTGAATTCACTGAAAGCCTCATCGATGCTTTCGCGGATATCCCTGAACTTGTGAGCCACCTGCACCTACCGGTTCAGTCCGGCTCTGACCGTATTCTCACGGCGATGAAGCGTGGCCATACGGCGGCGGAATACATTGATAAGATGGAGCGTATCCGCGCCAACCGCCCGGATATTAGCTTCTCCTCTGACTTCATTATTGGCTTTCCCGGCGAAACCGAAGAAGATTTCGAAGCCACGATGAATCTAATTCATCAAATCGGCTTCGATCACTCGTTTAGCTTTGTTTATTCGGCACGCCCAGGCACGCCCGCCTCAGGCCTACCCGATGAAACACCCGAGAGTGTTAAAAAGCAGCGCCTGGCCATCTTGCAAGAACGGATCCTCCAGCAAACGGCGCAGATCAGCCGCCGCATGATGGGAACCACCCAGCGTGTACTGGTGAATGGTTTTTCGCCGCGTGACCCCGGCCAGCTTTCTGGACGCACCGAGAATAACCGCGTGGTTAACTTCCGGGCAGCCAACCCTACCGAGCTAATCGGCTACTTTGTTGATGTTGAAATCACTGAAGCCTTCCCCAACTCGCTACGCGGTGAGCTAGCGTCGCCCGAGCGCTATTGAGCGTTTGCTTAGCACAATCGTTAACACAGGTAATTGCCCCGATCCCGGTCGGGGCAGTAAGCTGAACACCACACACACTAACGAGGGGTTCCCCACTCTTGAGCCAGCCAACACCTCAGGCCAATCGCATTCTCACCTTAAGCCTTGAACCCAATGATCCGCAGCGCCTTGCTAGCCTTTGCGGCCAGCAGGACGAGCATTTGAAGTTGATTGAAAGCCGCCTGGACGTGACGCTGCGCAACCGGGGCAATGTGTTTCAGCTGGCCGGCGCTGCCAACCGTATTAAGGCCGCGGCCAACGTGCTGGAACATCTTTATCGCGAAACAGCAGCCAATGATCTTGACGCGGATACCGTGCATCTTTTCCTTCAGGAATCAGGGCTTGAAGCACTGGAAGACGAAGAGGAAAGCACCGGCAGTAGCGATGAAGTGATCATGCGCACACCGCGCACTATGATCAAACCTCGTGGGCTTAATCAGCAGCGCTACGTTAGCAGTATCCGTGAGCACGACATTAATTTTGGCGTGGGCCCCGCGGGTACGGGTAAAACATATTTAGCGGTAGCCGCGGCGGTCGAAGCGCTCAACCAGCAGGAAGTCCGGCGCATATTGCTGGTACGCCCAGCGGTTGAAGCCGGTGAAAAACTAGGGTTTCTACCGGGCGATCTGGCCCAGAAAATCGACCCTTACCTGCGTCCGCTTTACGATGCCCTCTACGAAATGATCGGCTTTGAGCAGGTTGCAAAGCTGATTGAGCGCCAGGTGATTGAGATTGCACCGCTGGCCTATATGCGCGGCCGCACGCTCAATAATTCCTATATTATTTTGGATGAGAGCCAGAACACCACGCCGGAACAGATGAAAATGTTCCTAACCCGGATTGGCTTTGGCTCCACGGCGGTGATAACGGGCGACGTTACCCAGGTCGATCTGCCCAAAGGCCAGCGCTCCGGTCTGATCCAAGTACTCGACGTGTTAAAAGATACCCAGGGCATCGGCGTTACTCACTTTGCTGCCAAAGATGTCGTACGCCACCCGCTGGTTCAACGCATTATCGAAGCCTACGATATGTTTGAGTCCCAGCAGGAAGTCGAAGAACGCGCCCGGCAAGAAGCACGCCAGCAAGAACGCGATGCGCGTATACATGCCAGAGAAGATTCATGGGACCGCTCACGATGAGCGAAAGCGCACTAAGCGAGATAGTGATTGATCGCCAGGCGGCTATCGACGAACCGCTGCTTCCTTCGCTGATACAGCTCACCCAATGGGTGGGCTGTGTTTTTGCGCACCACCCTGATGATCAGCGACGTGAGCTGACCATTCGCTTTGTGGATGAACTCGAAGGCCAGACGCTTAACCGTGACTATCGCGGCAAAGACAAAACCACTAACGTACTGTCGTTTCCCTTTGAAAGCCCGCCGGGCATTGAGCTACCCCTGCTGGGCGACCTAGTGATTTGTCACGCGGTCGTAGCGCAGGAAGCCAGCGAGCAAGGCAAACTTTTGGAGCATCATTACGCGCACATGGTTGTGCATGGCACCCTGCACCTGATGGGCTATGACCATATTGACGATCAGGAAGCGGAAGAGATGGAGCAGTTCGAGCGTGAGCTACTAGCAGAGCTGAATATTCCCGATCCCTATGAGACGGATACCGGTGCTGGCGATGACGATAGTCGCTCAGAGCGTTAACAAGCGGCTGCCCTAATTATTGGAGTGTCCAATCACCCTGCAATGAATCTGGTACTATCCTTGCTCAGCTGATACAACAGCTTCATTGATAAATTAGCCACCTGACATTGCAACTGTCTGTCCGCAAACAAGAGATTTGACGCATGAGCGAAGACCGATCGAGCACCCCTAGTCAAAAATCCTGGCTCGAGAAACTCTTTGGCGCCCTTTCCGGAGACAATGACGAACCCAGCTCACGAGATGAGCTGATGACGTTTTTACGCCATACCGCAGGCAAATTAAAGCTTGATCAAGATGCCATCATGATCATTGAAGGCGCGCTTGATATTAGCGATCAGCAGGTACGTGAAGTGCTGATCCCACGCTCGCAGGTGTCAGCAATAGCCCTAGATCAAGCAAGCGACGGCTATTTGCCGTTAATCCAAGAAACTGGCCATTCCCGCTACCCGGTGATCGGCGAAAATTTGGATGACATCAAGGGCATACTGCTAGTTAAAGACTTACTGCCGCTGCTGTCGCAGACGCAGGCCCAGCGCGACGCTTTTAAGTTAGACGACATCTTGCGCCCTGCCATGTTTATTCCCGAATCAAAGCGTCTTAACAGCTTGCTGAAAGAGTTTCGGGATACGCATAACCATATGGCGGTGGTCGTAGACGAATATGGCGGCACTGCTGGCATCATTACGATTGAAGATATTCTTGAGCAGATCGTCGGCGATATCGAAGATGAGCACGATACCGATGAAGAAGACGATATTCGCGAGATTGAAAATGACCATTTCGCCATTCGCGCACTGACCCCCATCGAAGATTTCAACGAGCGCTTTGGTACTGAATTCTCCGATGACGAATTTGATACCGTCGGCGGCCTGGTTATGCAACAGTTCGGTCATTTGCCCCGGCGCGGCGAACATACCATCCTCGGTGGCTGGCGGTTTGTGATTCTCAACGCCGATACTCGGCGTATTCGCCTGCTTGAGGCGTATCGTGATCACCGTCGTGATGAAGATGAAGACGACGATCAAGAAGACAAGCAGGCCTAGTCCACGCCATTTCATTGTCTTTCTACCCACTCCCTCAAATTTTACCGACGATAGGTCATCGCTATGGGCTTACCCCCCGCGTTTTTGTTACAGCTGCTTGCCGCGCTGGTGGCAGGCGGCTTCACTACGCTAACCGCCTCCCCTTTCGAACTATGGTGGCTAGGGCCTATTGCGATTGCACTGCTATACGCTGGGCTGCACACGCTAACGCCTGCTCAAGCGGCCCTTAAAGGCTGGCTATATGGCGTTGCACTGTTCGCCAGCGGTACGTCGTGGGTATACGTATCGATTCATGACTACGGTTATACCGGGGTTCCACTGGCAGTATTTCTGACGGCCCTGTTTGTTACCGTTCTGGCGCTATTTTTTGCCGGCACGTTTTGGCTCTACAGACGTTTTACATCCGCTCGCCTCGCGTTTATTAGCTTTGCTGGGGCCTGGGTACTGGGCGAGATACTGCGCACCTATCTGTTTACTGGCTTTCCTTGGCTACTGCTGGGCTCTGGCTACGTTGACTCGCCGCTAGCCTCCTGGGCGCCCGTTGGCGGGGTCTATTTACTGTCTCTGTTAATTGCACTCAGCGGCGCACTCGCAGCGGAGCTATTGCTGCGCCGTCAGTGGTGGACGCTTGCCCCACTCGCCGCCATTTGGTTAATTCCTTTAGCACTTCCCACGCTGTGGACCACGCAAGCCAGCCAGCCAACGCGGGTAGCATTACTGCAAGGCAATCTACCGCAGCTTGTAAAGTGGACCTCAGAAGGCCAACGCCTAGCTGCTAATACCTATAGCCAGCTGAGCCGCGACGTTGCCGATGATGTTGACCTAATCATCTGGCCAGAAACGGCCCTACCGATGACGGAAACTCAGGCTCGACCTGTATTGGAACGAGTGCAAGCGAATCTACCGCCCAACGTTGCCCTGATGACCGGCGTCGTGCAACTCGATGAGCAGGAACGCTACTTCAATGGCGTGATTGGCGTTGGCAATGTCGAAGGCAGCTATCAGAAAGAGCATTTAGTGCCTTTCGGTGAGTACTTGCCGCTGGAAAGCTTGTTGCGCGGGGCGATTAACTTTTTTGACCTGCCCATGTCCTCCTTTACCAAAGGAGCGACGGAACAAGCGCCCATGCAGGCAGCGGGAACCTATATTGGTAACGCAATCTGCTACGAAATCATTTACCCAGGGCTAGTAGCCCGTCGCGCGCAAAGTAGCGACGTCATCGTAACTGTCTCCAACGACACCTGGTTTGGCGCCTCTATCGGCCCTAATCAGCACCTGCAGATGGCACGGCTACGCGCGCTAGAAAATGGCCGCTACGTGCTTCGCGCGACCAGCAACGGCATTACGGCGATTATTGATCCCACTGGCCGTATCGTTGAACGCGCTCCGCAGTTTCAAACAGCCTCGCTCAAGGGCGAGTTCTACGCTATGGAAGGCTTAACGCCGTTTACACGTACCGGAAGCTGGCCTGCGTGGCTGCTGGCCGGTGTGATGCTTTTAGCAGGTGTATTTGCAGCGCGAAATGCGCGCCGAGAAGCACGCTGACAAGAAACGCACCGAATAAGGCTGACTAAAAAAATGCCCCGAGTCCTCTCAAGGACTCGGGGCATATCGTTTACGCCTGCCCTTAGCGAGCAGGTGAAAAATAATTTAAGCCGGGCTGTTTTTCAGCGTCGCCATGTCGATCACAAAACGATAGCGTACATCGCCTTTTTCCATGCGCTCGAAGCCTTCATTAATCTTATGGATATCGAGCATTTCGATATCACAAGTAATGCCTTGCTCGGCGCAAAGTTTTAGCAGCTCTTCAGTTTCAGCGATACCGCCAATCAAAGAACCCGCCACAACGCGACGTTTAAAGACCAGATTGAACGCTTCAATAGCAGGCTCAATCGGCTCAAGTAAACCAACGATAATGTGCGTGCCGTCATACTTCAGCGACGTTAAGTAAGGGTTTAGATCGTGCTGAACCGGGATGGTATCGAGCATGAAGTCGAAGCTTTCAGCCACGGCGTCCATCTGCGCCTGATCGCTAGAAACCACGACATGGTCCGCACCGTTGCGCTTCGCTTCTTCAACCTTTGCATCAGAGCGCGTAAATACCGTCACTTCAGCACCCAGCGCTTTCGCCAGCTTAACGCCCATATGGCCTAAGCCACCCATTCCAATCACGCCGACTTTATGGCCTTTTCCTACGCCGTGGTGCTTGAGCGGAGAATAGGTAGTGATGCCCGCACATAGAATCGGTGCCGCAGATGCCAGATCAATACCATCAGGCATTTGCAGTACAAAGTGCTCACTTACCACGATAGCGTCGGAATAGCCGCCCTGAGTCATGGTGCCGTCTTGGCGATCTTCACCGCCGTACGTCATGGTAAAGCCTTCCAGGCAGTACTGCTCTACGCCATCTTTACAGGCAGAACAGGTGCGGCATGAATCTACCATGCAGCCTACGCCGACTAAGTCGCCGGCTTTGAAGCGCACGACGCTGTCGCCAACGGACGTTACGCGGCCGACAATTTCATGGCCGGGAACAACGGGGTACTGACTCATGCCCCAATCATTACGCGCAGAGTGCAGGTCGCTATGGCAGACGCCACAGTAAAGAATCTCAATCGCCACGTCGTCTGAGCGTGGCTGGCGACGCTCAAACGTGAAAGGTGCTAGCGGCTTGTCGGCAGCAAACGCCGCATAGGAAAGTACTTGGGGTAGCGCTTGGCTCATCGGTGGATTCCTCATCGTCAAAACTTGTCCTTCAAGAACGGGCCTTCAAGACAGGGTCTTCAAGACAGGGTCTTTAAAGTCGGCCATTATTATTGGCCTAATCAGAGAGGATAGCGATAAACAAAGCTACGCCATTTTTGCCTATTCCTACGCATGCGCGTAATTAAATAACAAAAAAAACGCCAAAATCGTTATTATTATACAAAATCCACCATAAAGAGAGAGAAGCAATCATGCCCTCTACCGCCAAGGCAGGCAATGCGCTGACTGATGTTATCCAGCCCCTCGTTGAGGGCGATGGCATGGCCGCAACACCTCTTCCTGGCGTGTCGTTACTCTGCCTCAGCCGCCATCAAGTGCGCACGCCACTGCTTTATGAGCCAAGCTTAATCATCATTGCGCAGGGACGTAAAACGGGCTATCTGGGCGATCGAGAAATCCACTACGATCCTGGTCATTACTTAGTGCAAACACTGCCGCTGCCGTTTGAATGTGAAACCTACGGCTCACCGGAATCTCCCTTGCTGGGCATATCCGTTCGACTTGATCCTGCACTATTAAGCGAGATGGTGACTGCCATGGGCGATATTGGTCATCATTCCCAGGCGCCGCTGCCAATGGCGTCTGTCGCCATGACGGAGGGCATGCAAAATGCCGTTCTTCGCTTAGCTCGCTCGTTACCAATACAGGTAGAGCGCAGCACGATGGGCAAAGCCCGCATTCGCGATGTAGTGTTTGAAGCACTGAAGGGCGAGCAAGGACCCGCACTGAGGGCGTTGGTATTAGGGCACGGCCATTACTCACGCATCGTGCAGGTGCTCTCGAAGCTGCATGCTAATGTTGCCGGTGAGTTTAGCGTGGAGCAGCTGGCCCAACAGGCCAATATGAGCGCATCGACGTTTCACCAGCACTTCAAGCAGATGACGCGCTCGTCACCCGCTCAGTACTTAAAAAGACTTCGCTTGATCAAAGCGCAGCAACTGCTCGTGCAGGATAATCATAATGTGAATCAAGCCGCTGCGGCCGTTGGATACCGCAGCGTTTCTCAGTTTAGCCGTGATTATAAGCGCTACTTTGGCGAACCGCCCTTGCAGCATCGCCGCCAAGAGCAGGCCTTACGGGCGTAAAACTGAACAGAGTGTTGATATACCGCTCGGAGCTTACTTCGCGAACACCTGGCTCATATCTTTGAATGCTTTGAACTCAAGCGCATTGCCGCACGGGTCGAGCAGGAACATTGTGGCCTGTTCGCCTACTTCACCCTTAAAGCGCACGTAAGGCTCGATTACAAACTGTGTATCGCGTGCTTTTAAACGCTCAGCCAGCGTTTCCCACTCGCTCCACGTTAAGATCACACCAAAGTGCGGCACTGGCACGTTGTGGCCATCAACGGGATTGGTATGCGCGCTCTCTTGGCCCGCCGTTTTGGGCTGCTCATGAATGACCAGCTGGTGGCCAAAGAAATTAAAGTCGACCCACTGCTCGCTGGAGCGCCCTTCTTCCAAGCCAAACACGTCATTATAAAAGGCTCTTGCAAGCGCTACGTCGTACACGGGAATTGCCAGGTGAAAAGGTGAAAGGCTCATGAGCATCTCCTAAATTTTTACGTTAGGTAAAATGGCTAGCGTCTTGCAAGGCCACGGTGTCATTATCCTAAGACGTGATATGCAAAAATAAAATCAATTGTTTTTTAACCAACCCACAAAAAGTATTTATGAATGATTCGTGAGCTCAAAACGTTGATTGCCGTTGCCCAGGAAGGCACCTTCGCAGCGGCAGGTAATAAAATAGGCCTGACGCAAGCCGCGATCAGCGCTCAGATGAAACGCTTGGAAAGCGCCCTTGGCGTGGCTTTATTCGAACGCAAAGGCCGCGTGGCGATACTGACTCAACGCGGCCAAGAAACGTTGCAGCAGGCCCACACGCTGCTTGCGCTTTATGGCACCTTAGGGGTTTCGCCCTCCGGTCAAGAGCTGAACACTCGCGTGAACATTGGCGCTATTGCCTCTATTCAGCGTACGTTTTTACCCGACATTTTGGCGAACTTTCATCGCCGATTTCCTGAATGCTGCACTCGGGTAGTCCCCGGTCTTTCCATGGCGTTAATGAACCAGGTCGATGCCGGTGAGCTAGATATGGCGGTGATCATTCGCCCGCCATTTTCGCTGCATAGCGATTTACGCTGGACGCCGCTTGCCCATGAGCCTTTTCGTTTAATAGTCCCGCGCCGACTACCGATTGAGCCTTGGCAACAGATGCTGGCTACTCACCCTTTTGTGCGCTATGACCGCGCATCTTTTGGCGGCCGCCAGGTGGACCGCTTTTTAAGAGATAACCACTGCCATGTCCGCGAGGTATGCGAGGTTGATGAGTTAGATGCCATTGTGCAATTAGTGGCCAATGGGGTGGGCGTGGCGCTGGCCCCGCAGTCGGGAGCACTTAAACGCTGGCCTAAAGAAGTACGGGCTATTGATTTAGCCGAGCGGACGTTTCACCGCGACATTGGGCTCATCCACCGGGCTAGCGGGCATTTAAGTCCGCCCGCGGCTGCGCTCGCCGACTTAATTAACGATACCGCTCACATCATCGAGCAGCCCTCTCTCTAGCGCTGAAGCCTGACGTAAACAGCGCTTTAACAGTGATTGGCTAAGCTAAAAAAACCTAAAAAAAACGCCAGCCCAAAAGGGCTGGCGCATCTATACGTTAAACGCGTTAGAGCACACGCATTACGCGTCTGTCGTAACGTCTTGCTGCTCGGCGTCCTGTGCGTCGTTCATCTCAGCATCGTCCTCTTCAACGTCACCTTGAATCTCGTCTCCGGCGCCGTTGGGTTGAGGCTCAGCGTCGGTGTTTGCTTCTTCTTCCAACGCTTCATCGCTGCCATTGGCAGCGGCCAAGTTTGCTGGCTCGTCCAGCTCTAGGGTACTCGCAGTATAAGCACGCACCTCACTCAACAAGTCAGGATTTTCTGCGAGATGCTGGCCGTATGAAGGCACAATCTGGCGCAGAGCATCTTGCCATTCGCTACTTTCCATCTGTGCTGGGAAGGCCGTATCCAGCAAATTCAGCATAATAGAAGGTGCCGTCGAGGCGCCTGGCGAAGCTCCCATTAAGGCTGACATGGTGCCGTCAGCAGAGATGACAACCTCTGTACCAAACTGCAGGGTGCCACCGTCTTCGGGATCATCCTTGATAATTTGGACACGCTGCCCCGCTGTCCACAGCTCCCAATCATCTGGGTTGGCTTCTGGATAAAAGGCCTGCAAGGCTTCCATACGGTCGCCATCAGACATCAGCACCTGGCCAACCAAGTAGCGCACCAAGTTAAAGTTATCCAGGCCGACTTCCATCATTGGCCAAGTATTGTTGAACGTCATTGAGCCAAACAGGTCCGTCCAGGAGCCCTCTTTGAGGAACTTGCTTGAGAACGTCGCAAACGGGCCAAAGAACAACGCCGGTTCACCGTTAAGATTACGGTAGTCTAAATGCGGCACTGACATGGGCGGCGAGCCCTCACCGGCCTTTCCGTACACTTTAATTTGATGTTGAGCGACAACGTCAGGATTCGTGGTGTAAAGGAATTGACCACCTACCGGGAAGCCTGCATAAGCACTCGCTTCAGGGATACCCGATGCCTGGAGAAGCGGCAGCGCGGCGCCACCGGCACCAATGAAGACAAATCGAGCATCAACGCTGGTTTCATCGCCACTTTCTAAGTTTTTAACTGTTACATGCCATGAATCGTCGTCATTGCGCTCAAGCCCACGGACTTCACTGTTCAACGACAAAGTGAAATGCTCGTTGTCGCTCAGCGATTCAATCATCTGCTCTGTTTGGGCGCCGTAATTAACTTCTGTACCCATCTGCATTCGCGTTGCCGCAACGGGAGTGTTGTCATCACGGCCTGCCATCACGAGGGGCATCCACCCAGCGATCTCGTCACGATCTTCAGAGTATTCCATATCAGCATAAAGCGGATTTTGCACCATGCTGGCATGACGCTCGCGTAGGAACGCCACATCATCTTCACCCCAAACAAGCGCATGATGCGGAACGGTGTTGATGAAAGCGGTCGGATCACTCAAAACATCCTGGTCTACCTGATGCGCCCAGAATTGACGAGAAAGCTCGAACTGCTCGGTTACGTTGATCGCACGCTCAATTTCGACGTGATCGCCATCGCCCGGCGTATAATTCAGTTCCATAAAGGCGGAGTGGCCGCTGCCGGCGTTGTTCCAAGCATTTGAGCTTTCTTGACCCACTTGATCAAGGCGCTCAAAAAGCTGGATATCCCACTCAGGCTCTAACTCTTGTAGATAGGTGCCGAGCGTGGCGCTCATAATACCGCCACCAATCAACACGACGTCAACAGGCTCATCGGCTGAAATGGGCATAGCCGCTAGCGCTAAAAGCGGCGAGCAGAGTAAAAGGTTAAAACGTTTTTGCATGTCATGCCCCTGGCGGTACATAAAGAACGTGCCGAAAAGATAGTCGCCCTTTATCGAGATAGGTATCATTTGTCGACGAAAGTCTAACAAAAATATGCCACATCAGAAACATATGGCATCACTTAAATGAAAACGGATGGAATTCAGCGTATGAAACCAGAAGACCTGGAAAAGCTAGTGACACGCACCATGCCTTTTGGAAAGCACGCGGGATGGCTCATTGCCGACCTACCTGGCCCTTACCTAAACTGGTTTGCTCGGGAGGGATTTCCTTCAGGTGAGATCGGCCAACTGCTACAGTTGATGCAGGAAATTGACCATAATGGCCTTAGTGAGCTGTTAGAGCCACTGCGCCAGAGACCCAGGCAGCGTCAAGATTGATGCTGGCTGCGTTCGCTGGCCGCTCGCTGAAACTCAGCGTGATACGCCGCCTCATGCAGCGCACGATCAGCAGGAAAGCGCCCGAGTGCAACAGCTAGCTCAAAAAAGCCTGCTGCAGGCAACCCCTCGCCTCGCCGGCTAACCACTAATGCGGCCATGAACGGCTTATCTTGCGTAGCGTCTTCACGCATTAGCTGCTCAAGTGACTGAGTAACCTGGCCAATGGTGCGAGGCGGTGTTAGCGATAGTGCTGAAGCGACCTGCTGATAGGTCATAGGCAGTGCCTCACGCGGTGCGCTCACGAGCAATTCGCGCAGCGCTGTTTTTATAGCGGTCATAAAAATCTCATTGATGGCGCAGTTGCGTTAACAATAGCTGAAGACGATGTGATAAGGAGAAAACGTGACAACACGCCAAAAAACCTCTCACCCCAACCGTAGCCGCTGGCCAGGTGTGCTAGCAGGGTTAAGCATTGTACTGCTCGTCGTAGCAGCCATGATGATGGCCGGATCAGGCCCAGCATACCGCGGTGAACATATCTCGTTAAGTGAGGCGTTTATCTTACTACGCAACGGCGTTTATGCCGCTGGGGCGGCGGTTGCATTAAGCCTTGTGGCACTTCTCGTTAGCGCGATCAAACGCCGCTCCACGCCAGCCGTGATAGCAACACTCGTTATTTTTAGTGCGGCAGCGCTACTTTATATGCCTTGGCAGCACTGGCAACGTGCCCAGTCTCTACCCGCCATTCACGATATCACCACCGATATGCAAAATCCGCCTGCTTTTGAAGCACTAGCAAGCGCTCGCCAAGCAGCGCCTAATGCACTCGCTTATCCCGGCGAAGCAACCGCTCGGCAACAGCAAGCAGCTTATCCGGCGATCAAGCCTCTCCTTTTGAAAGCAACGCCTCAGGCAGTGCTGGCTGCGGCACAAGCAGAGGCAGAAGAAGCTGGCTGGCGAATCGCCAGGATTAGCGACGATCACATAGAGGCCACGGCAACGACACCTTGGTTTGGTTTTGAGGATGACGTTGTCATTCGCTTAACGGAACGCGAGAACGCTGTGCAGGTAGATATGCGCTCGGCATCAAGAATAGGTGCCAGCGATGTGGGTACCAACGCTGCGCGCATCCAAGCCTTTTTGGATGAATTAAAAGCGCGTCTCAACTAACGCTTTAATGTATTGAGTCGAGCCGGTGGCCACCTTCACGCGCTAGGATTTTCTCAGCGTCTAAGGTGGCGATGGGCACCTGGTGCCGCGTAGGAATATCGCCGGTCAACTGAAGCGCCTGATAGCGCAGCGCACAAACGCGTAAAAACGAGGTGAAGTTGCCCAAATCGTGCCCAGCATCGATGGACTCGTGATAAAGCCGAGTAATCATCTGGGCCGTATTCATGTCATCACGCAGGGCAATTTCTTCAAGAAGTTGCCAGAAGTAATTCTCCATGCGTACGCTGGTCACCATCCCGTCAATGCGTAGCGAGCGCGTAGCGCTACGCCATAGCTCGGGGTCAGCGTTAATAAAGAGCTTACACATGGGCGTTATCTCTTAGCGGCTTAATGAGTGCGGGTTACTTGCTAATAGCATAGCGGGCAAGCGCATAGTTCGCCCAGCACGGTGCTGGGCGAACGTCGTTATCTTGCCATTCAGGCTTACTTATTAAGCAACGCCATAAACTGGGCGAGCCAGGCCGGATGAGCTGGCCAGGCGGGCGCCGTGACCAAGTTACCATCGGTCACTGCCTCGGTTACCTCTAGATTGACAAAGTGGCCGCCGGCTAGCTCTACCTCTGGCTGACAGGCCGGATAAGCAGAGCACTGACGCCCTTTTAGCACGTTAGCCGCGGCTAACAATTGTGCACCATGACAAACGGCGGCGACAGGTTTGTTGGTTTCAAAGAAGTGCTGGACCATCGCCAGCACGTCTTTATTCAAACGCAGATATTCCGGCGCGCGGCCGCCGGGTATCACAAGCGCATCGTAGTCGGCGGGGTTAGTGCTCGCAAAATCGGCATTTAGAGCAAAGCGATGGCCAGGCTTTTCAGAATAGGTTTGATCACCTTCGAAATCATGTATCGCGGTAGCCACCGTGTCGCCCGAGGCTTTTCCAGGGCAGATCGCATCCACACGATGTCCAATGGCCATGAGCGCCTGAAAAGGCACCATCGTTTCATAATCTTCAGTGAAATCGCCGGTAATCATTAAAATGCGCTTACTGCTCATCTTATTACTCCTTATCGTTATTGGTCGAGCGATTGAGCACACGCCTAGGGTGTGAAACGAGACTAGCAAGCGCTTACCGGCAAGGGGTAGTAGTCCACTACTACAGGGCAACTTCTTCAGCTACCGTTACTTAACCAATAGCAATAGAAAGTCTTTTCTAAGCAGGACGCTCAATAGCAAAGCGATCGCTGATACGAAGATAATCGCTGCCGGCTAATCGGCCCACGGGCTTGAGTTGCTCCATATCAACATGACGGCCGTCCCACAGTGCATCATCAATATGAATCGAGACCACCTGGGCAAGCACTAAGGTGCCTGCTAAGGGCTGGTCGCCAAATCGAATCATATCGAACAGCTTGCAGCCAAAAGCAACCGGCGCGTTGGCAATCCGGGGCACGCTCACACCGGGCATACTAGCTTTTTCTAATCCGGCCAGCGCAAACTCATCCTCGTCTGGTGGCACGCTTGCACTGGTGACGTTGAGTGCTTCGACTAGCGCCTCACTGCCCACGTGCACGACACATTCCGCGACGTCGTTTAAATTGCGAACCGTGTCTTTAAGTTCGCCACTACCGTCTAACAAAGGTGAAAATGCCAGCACAGGTGGATTGACGCTGGCTACGTTAAAAAAGGAAAACGGTGCCAAATTGGCATTGCCGTGTTTATCTTGAGTCGCGACCCAGGCAATAGGGCGTGGGCAAACAGTGCCAGACAGCAAGCGGTATATAACACCTGGACTTAATGGGGATTCATCTAGCAAGTAGTCGCTCATTTGTGGCTCACTCTTCAGTCGCTAAAATAGCTGCTGCCCAGCAGTTCTCATCATCTTGTGTGTAATTTAATAAGCCGGAAGCCAATATAGGCCTACGCTGGTCAAAAATCGAGCCTCGTTGCATACAGTAATCCCGGCATCGCTCACGGTCATTGGCAGCCATATCAAAAAGTAGGAGCTCAAAATGAAACTCGACCCAATGTCCTTGCGACTGTTTGTCCGGGTAGCAGAGACGGGCACTATTACGGGTGCTGCTGATGCAGAGTTCATTGCGACATCTGCGGTAAGCAAACGCCTAAGCGAACTAGAGACACATTTCAGCACGCCGCTACTACACCGCAACAACCGTGGCGTAGAGTTAACGCCCGCGGGAAATGCACTACTGCATTTATCGCGAGGCGTGCTGCATAACCTTGAAGACTTAGAGCTTCAGATGCGCGATTACACTAGCGGTGAACGGGGTATTATTCGCATTTTTGCCAATATGTCCGCCATCACTCAGTACTTACCTGGCGAGACGCAGGCATTTTTTGAAAAGCATCCCGATATCGGTGTGCAGCTCGAAGAGAAAGTCAGCCCGGTTATTACCCGTGAAATTATGGCAAATGGCGCCGATATTGGCATATGCGCAAAGCTGCCTCATGGCTATGACTTAGCAGAGTTGCCTTACCACACGGATGAGCTAGTGCTTGTCACGCCGTTAAATCACCCACTTGCCGATCGCGACGTCATCGATTTTCGCGATAGCCTTGAGCATGCCTATGTAGGTCTGCACTCATCAAGCGCCATCAATTTGCAGCTGTTGAAAGCGGCCAGTTTAGCTAATAGGCCATTACGGTTACGTATTCAGGTTACCAGTTACGACGCGCTATGTTTGATGGTTCAGGCAGGGTTAGGTATTGGCGTAGTTCCCCGAGGTGCTATTCGCCAATATGTTGGCGGGCTACAGGTGCGTGTACTGCCTATTCGAGATGACTGGGCAAAACGCCCACTGTGTATCTATGTCAACAATATAGAACGAACATCCATGGCCGCCAGGCTATTTATCGACCATCTTGTTGAATCTGCTAAATTTTCACAACCATCAAATCAAGCATAAAAGAGACAGAACAATGCGATGCTGCCAGGCATTTAGCACTCATACAGCGCCAGCCTTCTCGCTTTACGAAAGCAGGCTCATCAATCACCAATATCCAAGCGCACTGATAAAAGGTAATTATAGTCTTGGGATGGTTATGTATAATAAAAGCCGGCTGTCTCGCAAGCACAATTAAAAAGTGGCACTTAGCGCTTAAGCTAAGCGACTGAAGCTCAGAACGCTAACGCGCCATCACCGAATCGAACACTCCAAGACAATAAAAGCATCTCAATGCTTGAGGTAATAACAATGATTCCTTTCACGCTGAAAGCACGCTTACTCCTTCCTGCATCTATATTGGCCTTAGGCACGCTTTCTAGCCCTCTTGCTCAAGCACAAGATGCCTTAAATATGGGCGCGGTTCCTACTGGCACTGGCTGGTTCTTTGGTATTTCAGAGGGCGCACGGGTTATCAGTGCTAACACGCCTTATGAAATTACCGTGCGCGAAACCGGCGGCACGCGAGAAAATGCTATTCGCTTAGGCCGCAATGAGCTTGATCTTGCCTTCACCGAAGCCTTGGTAGGCTACGAGCAGTACAACGGTATTGGTCGGTTCGAAAGCACACCCAACGAAAACGTACGCCTCGTATACTGGATTGCTCCCTCCACAATGCACTGGGCCGTTCGTCAAGACTCCGACATCAAGAGTTTCGAAGAGCTCGCGGGCAAGCGCTTCAATCCCAGCAGTATTGGCGGCGGCGGCGAGTACATCACTGAGCTAGTGTTTGATATTTTAGGCGTAGAGCCTGACTTTCAGCGCATGCGTATTGATGATGCAGCCGAAGGGGTCATTGATGGTCGCTTGGTCGGTTTTAGTTATAACGGCATTCCCCCCATACCGGCTTTTACAGAAGTTCACTCCTCGCGCCCCTTGCAGCTGCTTTCGCTGTCAGAAGAGCAGCTTGAAACTGTCACAACCGAGCTTCCTTTCTTATCGCCATCAATTATCCCTGCAGACACCTACCGCGGCATGGATGAGGCAACATCCTTGGGAATCTATATGGGCGTATCGGCCAATAGCTCTCTTGATGATGATATTGTTTATAACATCACCAAAGCTTATTGGGACAACCACGAACAGGTAGCGGCTTCTTTTGCTCCTGCCAAGGGAATGACCCCGCAAGACGTCATTGATAATGCCACCTTCCCGGTCCATGCGGGTGCGCTGCGCTATTACCAAGAGCTGGGCCTTGAAATCCCAGAAGACGTTATTCCTCCCGAAGCACGCTAATTTCTGCTGGCACCCGCAGGCGATTAATAGCCTGCGGATGTTTAAACATCCTCATATTTATACACGCCTGCAGTGGTTGCTAAAAGACACGTGAGCGTGGGAGTCATCCGATGGATACCCCTGGAAGCAATAAGATCGTTGAGAAGTACTCAGAAGACTCGGGCAAGCGCCAGCTTACGGGTGTCTGGTTTTTGGTGATGCGATCAATGGCAGTGGCGATGGCAGTTTTTCACCTTTATGCCGCCATAACGGGGGCCGTTAATACCCAAAATGCTATACACCTCTTGTTCGCTCTGCCGCTAATCTTTTTGGGCTACTCCTGCCGTGCGAAAGACAATCACCGCCTGCCTTGGTTTGATGTCATCCCTGTGATACTGGCAATCGCGGTTAGCGGTTACTACATCATGCAGTTTGATCGGATTATCTATGAGCTGGGTTACCTCATGCCGACCACTTATGATTTGGTGTTCGGGGTTCTGGCCATTTTACTTTTGCTTGAGGCCTGCCGTCGTGCCATCGGCCTTGCGTTTCCAATCCTGGTACTTATTGCGCTTTCCTATGCCTATTTTGGCAACTACCTACCCGGTGTATGGGGGCATGGAGGGTTTGGTTGGGCCGACTTAGTGGCCACTTTTTACATGAGCCCAACCGGGATTTACGGCAGTTTGATGCGCACTTCCTCAACGGTGATCGTGGTATTTATTATGTTTGGCGCGCTGTTGGTAACCACTGGCGGTGGCGATACATTTATGCGTTTATCTAATTCGCTGACTGGCGGCATGGCCGGAGGCCCCGCTAAAGCGGCCACTCTATGCAGTGCCCTATTTGGTAGTATCAGCGGCAGCACCGCTGCCAACGTAGCGACTACCGGCGTATTCACCATCCCCCTGATGAAAAAAAGCGGTTATAGCCCACGCTTCGCAGCAGCCACAGAGGCCTCTGCATCCACCGGCGGACAAATATTACCCCCTATCATGGGTGCCGCGGCCTTCGTCATGGCTGATGTTATTTCGGTGAGCTACCTAGAAATCATCGGTGCTGCCCTTATCCCCGCCCTACTTTTCTATCTAGCCATCTGGATGAGCGTTCACTTCGAAGCTAAGCGCCTTGGGCTAAACCCTATACCCAAAGACCAGCGCCCTACATTACGCGAGGGACTGTTCAACATTGAAACACTGCTGCTGCCGATCATTGTACTCATCGCCATGCTGGTGCTGCGCTATACCCCCACGACTGCCGCCGTCGCCGCTTATTTCACAGCACTACTAATTTACCTATTCTCCTGGCGCAGCCCCGGCAGCTTTACGGATCGCTTGAAGTCGATTCCCGCTGCCTTAGAAGCGGGTGCGATGACCGCTGCAATGATCGCCGTTATCATCGGTAGCGTTGCGATTATTGCATCCGTCATCAGCCTTACCGGCCTAGGGCTTAAAGTCTCATCTGTGATTCTCGTCGTCAGCGGCGGCGATGTATTAATCACACTACTGTTGGCAATGGTAGTGGCGATCATTCTCGGCATGGGGCTCCCTACCGTGGCAGCCTACATGCTGGCTGCGTCTGTTGTAGCGGCTGCGTTTATTGAGGCTGGCTTGCCCAGCCTTTCATCGCATCTATTCATTCTCTACTTTGCAATCCTTTCCGGCGTGACACCGCCCGTTGCGCTAGCGGCCTATATTGGCGGCGCTATCGCGGGTTCACACTGGTTTAAAACGGCCCTGACGGCGACCAAAATATCGCTCGGCGGCTTCTTAATTCCCTTTATGTTTATCTACCATCCACCTCTTTTAGGCGATGGAACCGTGCTTGAGATTGCCCTTGCCGTGGGTTCTGGCATTATCGGTATAGTGGCGCTTGCGGCATCAACGATTGGCTTCTTTTTACGCCCATGCAGTTGGCTCGAGCGTGGATTATTACTCACCGCTGCACTGATGCTGATTAATGGTCAAGTGATGACCGATATAGCAGGTATTGCACTGATTGTCGGGCTGTTTGGGTGGCAATACCGATTAAATAGTACTGATAAAAATAGTACTGATAAAAATAATACTGATAAAAATAGTACTGATAAAAATAGTACTGATGACGCCCGCGCCCCTCTGCCAAGCAAGGAGCTCTCGCAATGAACATTGTCATTCCAGACGATTATCAGGACTGTGTACGCAGCTTAGACGCCTTCAAGCAGTTAGAAGACCATGATGTGGCGATTTATCATGACACCCTTACCGACCTGGATGCGCTAAGCACGCGATTGAAGGCCGCAGAGGCACTCGTGCTTATCCGCGAACGCACGCCCATCACGGCGGCCCTACTTGAGCGCCTGCCCAACCTCAAAGTGATTAGCCAAACGGGCGGTGGCGCGGCACATGTTGATATGGCGGCCTGCCGTCGCCACGGTGTGACCGTGATGGCGGGCACCGGCTCGCCTAACGCCGCCGCGGAATTAACCTGGGGACTTGTGCTAGCCGCGATGCGCAATATTCCCGCAGAGGTTGAAAACCTAAAAGCAGGCCGCTGGCAGCGTACGCTAGGCACGGGCCTCAAGGGACGCACGCTAGGTATTTTTGGCTATGGGAAAATTGGCAGTTTAGTCGCACGCTATGGCCAGGCGTTTGACATGAAAGTGCTGGCATGGGGGCGAGAAAGCACCCGCCAGCGTGCTATTGAGGCTGGCCTTGACGTGGCCAAAAGCCAGGCGGATTTCTTCCAGCGCGCCGATGTATTAAGTCTTCACCTTCGTTTAAACGATGACACTCGGGGTATCGTCACCGCTGAATTACTCGCCCAAATGAAGCCAACGTCCCTACTGGTGAACACCAGCCGTTCTCAGCTACTGGCACCACAGGCGCTTGAACAGGCGCTGCGCGCCGGACGCCCAGGCCAAGCCGCGGTTGACGTCTTCGATACGGAGCCTGTCGTCACAAGCTCTCTGCTCGAATTGCCCAACTTAGTCGCCACACCGCACCTAGGCTACGTCGAAAAAGACAGCTATGAGCTCTACTTTGGCGATGCGTTTAGCAACCTACTGGCTTATATCAATGGGCAGTCAGTCAATAATTTAGCTGGCTAGAGTTGGTTAGTATCATTCAGCCAATAAGCCCCGCCTCTGTGCCAATTGTGCTAGCCTTATAGGTTCATGAGTAATACAGAGGACATGAATGCTCACCATTTCTAGCGACGTTACCCTGGCTGATTGGGAGATTGGTATTAGCCAGATTCGTGCCCAAGGCGCTGGCGGCCAGAACGTCAACAAGGTCGCTTCAGCCGTACACTTGCGCTTCGACATTCTGAGCTCCACGCTGCCACCACTGTACAAAGAAAGGCTAATGGCGTTGTCCGATCAGCGCATTAGCAAAGAAGGCGTGGTGATTATTAAAGCTCAGAGCCATCGCAAGCTTGAGCTAAATAAAGAAGATGCACTGGCACGTTTAAGAGAGCTGATACGGAGTGCCACCAAACCGCAAAAAATTCGCCGTGCCACTAAGCCCACTAAAGGCTCACAACGCCGCCGGGTTGACCACAAAACCCGCAAAGGTAAAGTCAAATCGCTGCGCGGCAAGGTATCTGCTTCATAAGCCATCGCTCGATACTTAATGCCAAAGAGCTTTCAATCATGACTAAAGCCCATACACCCGCTAAGGTGCGGCCTATTTCGCCTTGCGTTCAAATCTGCCAAATAGAATCGTCAACATCGGTATGCGAAGGCTGCGGACGTACATTAGATGAAATAGCCTGCTGGGGAGCTATGACCGAGGCTGAACAAGCCCCGGTATGGGAACGGCTGGAAGCAGAAGGCTACGTCCCAGACTCTGTACGCTGATGGCGGTCACGCAATATATGATGTAGCTCGCCACAGGCCACCATGGGGTCATCACAGTTGATAACAATATCAGAGTGAGCCAACACGTAGCTGCGACCGGTGATGGTGTTTTCGACGACGTGATAATCGCCCTCTTGATGCGTGCCCGTGAAGGTGCCGATAAAGCCCGTATCACGCAGCGAAACGGTTTCTAGCTTATCCCCCACGTTCAGCCGCCCTTCATAGTTCATTAGCGCTAAGCGTGCCGACGTACCGGTGCCTGTGGTGCTGCGGCAGATAACACCAGGGTGAACATACGTGGTGGAACGTGAGCGTATATACCCCTCCCCGACCTTCTCCTCAGGGCCCATAAAGTGCAAAAATGGCAATGGCCCCACATCTCCAAGCGTGTAATGGGAGAAGCCGCGCTGCGCTTTAATTGCCTCAACAATTTTATAAGCGCACTCAGCCAACGCTCGCTCCTCATCACGCACTAGCTTAAAGCCAAGCTCAGTCGCATCTACCAACGCATAAAAGCCGCCGCTATAAGCGATTGAGTAGGTCACATTACCAATACTCGGCACGTTAATCGTATCGCGATAGGTGTCGATATAACTGGGCAACCCGCTGCAGGTGACCGATTCGACAACGCCGTTATGCACCTTCGCTTCAATTTGCACCAGGCCCGCGGGCGCTTCTAGTTTGAAGCGCTGAATACCTTCTTGCTTAGGCACAATACCGCTCTCTAGTACGGCGGTGGCCGTGCACAGCGTATTGGAACCAGAGTAAATGGGGTAACCCATCACTTCCATAATGATGTAACCCGCGACGGCCTCCGGATGGCAGGCTGGCACCAATAAATCGACCGACATTTCCGGCACGCCGTAAGGCTCTTCTAGTAGCAGGCGGCGCAATCCGTCGGCGTCATCGCGCAGGTACTCCATCTGCTCGCGAACGGTGGCACCGGGTAAACTATCAATACCACCCGTAACAATACGGCTAACATCACCACCGGCGTGAGTATCCATTAACTGAATGGTATGAAAATTATGCACTAGCGTTGCTCCTGAGCATCGGAAGAGGTGTTTTCAAGAGCGAACGACGCACCGTGGGAAGCCCACTGTGAATCGGGAACCAGCACAATTTTGCCCAGATAATTGCCACCTCGATTAACAAAATAACGCTCGGCAGCATGCAGGTCAGAAAGTTTAAACGCTGCATGAAGCACCGGTTTGAGTAGGCCGCTACGAATCCATTCGACAAGCTGCTCAGCCTCTTCACGAGTACCGTGAGAGACGCCAAAAATCTGCACCTGGTAGAGATAAATACGGGTCCACATCATTTCGCTGAGATTGCCACCGCTGGCACCGGCTATTGAAAGACGCGGATAGCTCTGACGGCCCTGCATATCGACAATCATGGTATCGATAAACAGGTTCGTCATCTCACCCCCGACCAGATCCATCACTGCATCAATCGGTTTGCCGTTAGTGGTAGCCAGCACTCGCTCAACAAACGTCGGCAAGTCGCCACGATCAATCACCGCCTCTGCGCCGAAGGCGCTTAGCGCATCGGCTTTATCTAGCTGGCTGACGGCGTAAGGGATGGCCCCAACGATTCGGCACAGCTGAATGAGCGCCGTACCCACGCCACCGCTGGCACCGCTTACCAGTACCCGCTCACCGGCACATATACTGGCAGCTGTCATCATGTGGTAAGCAGTTTGATACGAGCACATACCCATTGACGCCAGCTCAGCATCGCGCAGCTCAGGATTCGGCACAGCGTAAAACTGATCGGCTGGCACGGCGATATATTCAGCAAACCCACCGTCAGCACCGTGGCCGTAATAATCCGGCGTTAGATTAATATCGCGACGCTCGTCAGCGTAGATATTAAAATCGAGCAGCCCGCGCTCACCAATACGCTCAGCGCCAACACCTTCACCGACGGCTACCACGCGGCCTGCCACATCAGCGCCTTGAATACGCGGAAAGGTAAGCGTCGGCGTGCCGCCCATGGCAAAGGAAGTGACGTCGCCCTTATCTTTGGTGGGATAAAGGCCTTCCCGGGCTTTTCGATCGGTGTTGTTCTTGGCCGTCGCGGTTACCTGCACCAACACCTCGCCTTGCCTGGGCTGCGGCGTAGCGACATCCTGATGGTATTCCAATTTATCGATATCCCCATGCCCGGTTAAGAGCATGGCAGCCATCGTCGTTGGTACCTTGTGTGCAGTGTCGGCCATAGATTGACTCCGTTGTATGGCGTTAAAACCAGTTTTTACGCTTGAATAACCAAACCAGTATTCCAGCGATGCCCAACATGGCTCCCCATACAAAAAAGTAGCCATACTCGTAGCGCAGCTCGGGCATATTGGCAAAGTTCATGCCGTAAATGCCGGCAATAAACGTCAACGGCACAAAGATCGCGGTAATCACCGTCAGCACACGCATAGTGATATTTAGCTGATGAGATGAAATAGAAATATAGCCATCGATTAAGTCACCGCAAATTTCATAGTACATCTGGGTCAAGGTATAGAGACGTTCGAAACGATCCGCCACATCATTAATCGCGTGGAGCGTCTCGCTTTCTTCGCGGGGCACATGCTCGTAGTCGTAAGCCGTTAGCTCCTGGGTAATTCCCTGATGGTAGCTAAAGATTCGGCGCATTTTCACCAGCCGAGAGCGATAGGTGATGATCTTGCGCATGAGCGCATCGTTGCCATTTTCGAGTAGCTCATCCTCCAAATCGCTTAGCTCAGTTTCAAATTCGAGCAGACTATCGATATAAAAGCCGGCTGAAATATACATCACTCGCAGCGCGACATGCTCAGGGGAATGCGCCAGCAGTTTCTTGCCGTGCTCATTAAATAGCCGCTCAATGCTGAGCGCCTCACCGGGGTGAAGTGTGACTAGAAAGCGCTCACCGACAAAAAAACATATCTGCTGCGGCAGATAATTCAACTCAGCATCGAAGGAGGAAATACCCCGGTAGATAATCAGCGTGTGATTATCGAACTCTTCAATCTTTGGCGGATGGCGCTCCTTATGAGCATCCTGAATCGCCATGGGATGAAATTTGAAAGCCTCTAAAATGGTGCGTTCACTGTCCTGCGTCTCACCCTGCATATCGATCCAGATATGGCTGTCAGGCGTGGATTGCCACATGGCCAGCAAGTCTTCATTGCCTTCGTGAACCGCACCATCGGGCGTAGTAAGCATAGCTCTAATCATAGTCGTCCTTGCGATTAGCGAGCGCTCAGAAGCGCAAATCGTTCTACGTACTTATCCACTATAGCGATGCATTCCCGGCACACCAAGCCCACGCTAGGCGACTCCCTTCTACACAGGCTGTTTTTTTATAGCATAGGCAAGCGCCACGCTAACTAACGTTGACATAACCAATGCGCCCAGAAAAGGGCCTAACGTTGGAATGCTGTCAGGAAAGCTCGCCGCCACCACTCCTGCGCTGACACTGCCTTGGCTTAACCACCCGGGCAAAATAGCCCCGAGCAGCCCAGCAACGCCGCCCCCGATGGCGGCTATTGGCGTCATCCGTTGCCATAGCCCTAGCAACACCGGCACTACGATGGAGGCGCACAGTAAGTCGGCAATAAGGAAAAGCCGCAGTATCGATAATCCCTGTAAAGCAACCATTACCACGGGAATCATTAATGCAACCGTCGCCCAGCGGGCTGCCTCCAGCGAAACACCGCGCTTTTCGCTGCGTGTGACGATAAGCGAGGCAATGCCATTCTGGAGCGTATCAACACTGGAAGCTACCAAGGTAACAGCCAATACCAGCGCAGGTAGCGATAGCCAAGCGGGTGCATCCGTTAGCAGTGCGAAAAACGGCATAGGCGGTGTGCCCAGAGCAACACCGCTCATCGCTGCTAAAATGCCTAAACTACCAATAACCATTACCACCACCATCGTCATAGCGCCGCCTAGCCATGCGCCACGACCCAGGCTGTGGTCATCCTTAGCAGCCCATACGCGCTGCCAATAGCCCTGATGAAATAAATTGGCGGCCGTTACCGCAATCACTAGTGTTAATGCCACACTGAGCGCGCTGGTAACAGGGATAGCAGGCATCGCCGCTTCGCTAGGCAATGCAGGAAGCCGCCAAAGCGCCATGCTGCCTACCACGACCAATAGCACCAGCAGCAGCCAGGCCTGCCAGCGGTCAGTGGCAAGGCTGGCGCGCAGGCCGCCCACTACCGTGTAAATAAGCGTAGTCAGCGCGACGCCAATCACCACGAGTGAGGGAGGTACATCAGACAGCAATGCTGTTATCGCACCAATCGCCGTTAGCTCGGCGGCCAAAAAGCAGGCCATGTAAGCAATGGACACCAGCGTGACCCAGCGCCGTACGCCGAGGCCATAGCACGCCTGTGCAAATTCGGCGATGCTACGCCCTTCGGGAAGCGCGCGGCGAATCTTAGGCCCATAAAGAGCTAAGATAATAAAGGGCAATGTGGAGCCAAACGCGTAGCCTGCTAGCGCAAGCGGGCCCACGAAGGCACCAATTTCAGGGGGCGCAAAGAGAATCCACGCCCCCATGCCTGACGCGAGAAAGGAAAGCCCGAGAGTCGAGCTCGTCTGCGAATTGCGAGCTGTCATATAGTCATCAAGCGGGCCATCAACCCTGCGAGTCCGCAGGCCTAAAAAAGCAAAGCAGCACAGCGCCGCGCCAAGTACGGCTGACGTTAGGTAAAGCATGTCGCGCTTCCTCCGCCGGTACGAACCGGATCAGGTTCCAGGGTCTGCGCAACGCGCATTCTCAGCCCCGTTGATAAGGGCTCCCCTGGCGACAGTGAGTGGAGGCGCTATCCTCACTGAAAACCGCGCCTCAGTAAAGGAAAGTGAAGGTAAGTAACGCTTAAACGTTACCAGTTGATGCCTCGCGAGGTATGCGCCCCATCAGATAAAACTCCTCATTAGGCGGCGTACCCGCCAGCGTGACCAGTCGATTAGACAAACCAAAAAAGGCTGCAATAGCACCGATATCCCAGCAATCCTCTTGGCTGAAGCCGACGGCCAGCAGCCGCGCAGACCACTCGTCGGTCATTTCACCCACATCTATCGCACAGTGCATAGCAAAATCGAGCATCACACGATGGCGCTCGCTAATAGGCGCCACGCGATGATTAATCGCAACCTGGTCGGCCAACAGCGGGTCTTTACTATAAATACGCACCAGCGCACCGTGCGCCACCACGCAATATAAGCAGCGGTTTCGCGCACTGGTAGCGACCACAATCATCTCTTTCTCTGCTTTAGTGAGCGACTCTGACTCCCGCTCCATTAACGCGTCGTGATAGGCAAAAAATGCCCTGAACTCAGCGGGCCGATGGGCCAGCATTAGGAAAACATTGGGCACAAAGCCTGCTTTTTCCTGCACGGCCAGAATCGTAGTACGAATATCGTCGGGCAACGCCTCGAGCGTTTCTGGCACGTTAAAGCGACTTAATGATGGCAACATAATCACCTCTTTATTGTTAATTGCTTTGCCCTACGACCATTAGGCCCCGCTTAAGCGGGGCCTAATATAGCTAAAATCGGCGTTTCTTTTAGCCCAGCGAAATCGTGCTATTAATGCCACTGGAAACGTTCTCCGGCTCGAACCAGCGTGCCGTGACGGTTTTTGTTTGCGTCCAGAATGCGATTGCCTGCTTACCGTTTGGCCCCAAGTCACCGAGCTTCGACGCCCGAGAACCGGTAAAGCTGAAATATGCCACCGGGACAGGAATCGGCACGTTAATACCAATTTGCCCCACATCAATGTCAGTTTCAAAGCGACGCGCCACCCAGCCTGAGTTGGTAAAAATCGAGGTGCCGTTACCGTTAGGGTTGGCATTGATAAAGGCAATGGCATCATCCAGCGTTTCAACACTAACCACGCAAAGCACAGGCCCAAAGATCTCTTCGCGGTAAATAGTCATATCGGCGGTCACATCGGCAAACAGCGTCGGCCCAACGAAGTTACCGTTAGGGTAACCCTCTACCTGAATGTTACGGCCATCGACCATCAGCTTGGCACCCTCTTTTTCACCCGCATCGATTAAGCGCAACACACGATCACGCGCAGCGGGTGAGACTAGTGGGCCTAAGTCTGCATCTAGCTGGGTACCCGGCCCCACTTTCATATTACGTGCGGCGTCAACAATATCGCTTAACCATTCCCGAGCATCGCCCACGAGCACGACCACCGAGTTGGCCATACAGCGCTGGCCTGCGGCGCCAAATGCCGAGCCCAGTAAATTATTAATGGCCTGGCTGCGGTTAGCGTCGGGCATAACCACGCAATGATTCTTAGCGCCCATCATCGCCTGCATCCGCTTGCCTGCCACCGCCGCGCGGTTATAGAGCAGCGAGCCTACGTGGGTTGAGCCAATAAATGAAAGCGCTTTGATATCTTGATGATCAGCAATTTGATTGGCGACATCCGGGCCACCGTGCACCACGTTGAGTACCCCCGGCGGGATGCCAGCCTCGTGGGCCAATTCCACCAAGCGCATGGTAGAGCTTGGGTCTTGCTCCGACGGCTTTAGAATAAAGGTATTGCCGGTCGCAATGGCCAGCGGAAACATGAAACAGGGCAACATGATCGGAAAGTTGAACGCGGTAATACCAGCGCCAACGCCGAGCGGCTGGTGCATGGTGTAAACATCCACTTCATTCGCCGCATTTTCTGCCAGCTCGCCAAGCTGTAGCGAGGTAATCGAACAAGCATGTTCTACGACTTCTAACCCGCGACCTACTTCGCCTTCCGCATCCGGCAGAGTTTTGCCATGCTCTTCGGTAATCAATGCCGCGAGTTCCGACGTGTTATCGCGAATCAAGGCCTGGAGTTTGAGCATAATGCGCATACGCTTGCCCAGCGGCACTTTACGCCACGTCTTAAACGCCTCTTTGGCGCTGCTAACCGCGCGCTCCACTTCCTCCGCCGTGCAGAACGGCACCCGCGCGACCACTTCTTGCGTCGCAGGGTTAACCACGTCGTGCCACTCTTGGCTTTGTGACTGCACGGGCTGACCATCGATAACCATAGGGATTTGGCGAACGGACATAGTGCTGCTCCTATTACTTGAAAATGCATATTTATTGTTGGAAAGCGGTTGCTGACACACGTTAGCGATAATAAATGGGTGCTCAGGGTATAGCAGCAAGTTGACGTTAACGTCATCAGGTATCATATGAGTAAACAAAATCTTCGGCGTGGCGTCAATGAGCCTTTCCCAATTGAGACAACTGATCCTACCGACGGCACCGTGCTCGCCTGGAGCCGGGATTACGCCGACGTAGCGCCGCTCAAAGGCGTGATGAATGGCAGTGGTGAGCATTGCTTGGAGGTAAATATTGATGTCCTGCCCATCGCAGACTGATGCAAATATTCCTCACCTAAGGTATAAAAGGCGCCTCACAAACGGCTTTTTCAAGGAAGATGCCATGCGGCATGGGCGTTGCGAACACAAGGAGCATTCATCGCGATGGGTTTCCCGCCTACTCACTCTTTGCTGTTTTTCGATCTTACTGTTGGGTGCCGCTAAACACCTCTACTCACCTCATTTAGCAGGCGTGGCGCAGATTCACGAAAACCTGCACAGTCATTCGGATAAAGCGAGCGTTGCGCATATCCCGGATAAGCTGCGGATTCGAAATGACTCACTCAAGCAGCAAGCGGATGATAATCCTCTACAAATCTTTAAATTACATTCAGACGATGGATTCTTAAGCAACGTTTTCCCCACGCTAATGCCGCCCCTGCTCCATCAAAGCGGCGTTAACGGTTTTGTGCCTAACGATCGTTATTACTTTGGCGCCTCTCTTCCTCCCAGCAGAGCCCCGCCTAGCACGTAAGTCGGTTAGTCAACCGTTGTTTTATTAGTCACGACATGGCAGAAAGTTCACTGCCTGTTCGTGTTATGGGCGAAGTTAAAAGGGCTCTACGTTTATGTTTCAAGTTGATCATCTCATTTTACTTGCCGCGATACTGATATTAGTCGGCATCGTATCAAGCAAGCTATCTGCGCGTCTTGGCTTACCTGTTTTAGTACTGTTTTTAGTCATAGGGATGTTAGCGGGTGAGAGTGGTGTGGGCGGCATCGCCTTCGACAATCCCGCTGGTGCACATGCGCTCGGCACGCTAGCTCTCGCGATGATTCTATTTGATGGCGGCCTACAAACGCCGACATCCTCGATTAAGAAAGTATGGAAACCCGCTTCTCTACTGGCGACATTCGGCGTATTAATCACCGCCGTTATTACGGGGTTAGCGGCGGCTTATATTCTTGATTTACCCTTGTTAGAAGGCCTACTGTTAGGTGCGATTGTCGGATCAACAGACGCAGCGGCGGTCTTTTCGCTATTGCGTAATGCCGGCATACATATCAACAAAAAACTAAAATACACCTTAGAAATAGAAAGCGCCTCGAACGACCCGATGGCGATTTTTCTGACCGTTGGCCTGCTAGAAATACTGGTTAACGGTATGCAGCCAGGCGTGGGCTTGCTGGAGCTTTTCGTCCTTCAAATGGGGGTTGGCGCACTCGTGGGGCTTGGGGTCGGCTGGGCATCAGTAAAAATAATTAATCGTATACATCTTGTCGCATCGGGGCTTTATCCGGTGATGGTCGCGGCCTGCGGCTTTCTCTCATTTGGCATCTCGGCTAATGTTGGAGGCAGCGGTTTCCTCGCGATTTTTTTAACCGGCGTGGTGATTGGTAACCATAGAATTGTCTTCCAGCGCAGTACCTTCTTATTTCACGACGGGCTGGCCTGGCTAAGTCAGATCATGATGTTTGTGGTGCTCGGACTACTGATCAATCCCCTTTCGCTACTCGATGTCTGGCTTGAAGGTCTCATCATCGCCGCCGTGCTGATTCTAGTTGCCCGCCCGATTGCCGTTATACCGATTATGCGTCTATTTGGCTTCAACGCCCGCGAAACTACATTAGTCGCCTGGGTCGGATTGCGGGGCTCGGTACCGATTATCTTGGCTATTTTTCCGCTGATGTTTGGGCTTGAAGGAGCGGAGTTAATCTTCAACGTGGTGTTTTTCGTGGTGCTTATTTCAGCCACTATCCAAGGCACCACGCTTCCACTAGTGGCGCGCCGGCTTAGGCTCACTGAAAAACCGCCCGCCTTGTCAGCAGCCAGTATTGAAATCACGGCAATTGAAGAAGTCGATGCTGATATCGTTGAGTACACGTTGAGCGAACACCCGCGAGCGGCAGGACGGCGGCTTTCACAAATGGCCTTACCGGATACCACCGTGGTCGCCATGATTACCCGTGGTAAAGATGTCATTCCACCGCGAGGCTCAACGACGTTAATGGCCGGCGATCATTTGTTTGTCGTGCTTCGTCCTGAAACGCGTCCCTTTATTGACTGCGTGCTCTCTGATGCCGTGGATGACATCAGTAGCGAATTACCGGATCAGGAGCTGAAGCTTAAGGGGAGCACTAAGATAGACGATTTACACCACTCCTATGGCCTGTTGATCCAAGAAGAGGACCAGCATATGACGCTGGATTCGCTGCTACGCAATACCTTAGCCGGCCAGCCGAATGCTGGCGACTCGATACAGATTGAAGGGCTGACGTTGGCAGTGCTAGAAACGCTCGGTGGTCGCATTACCACGGTAGGCTTAACGGTACAGGAAAAGCCTAATCAGTAAGTAAGAGCAGCCATCAACCACATTGACGCCTAGGCCGTTTCGTAAGCGGCCTTTAGGCGATAAAACTCTTCTACAATCGCGGCCATTTCGTCTGCGTCGTAACTGCAAAGCCCGCTAACCACGAGCTTTTTAGAGCCGACCCCGACCGCTTCGCCGGCGGATTCAATGGAAAACTCCAGCAGCGCATCCGCGCGTTTCCCCTGAACACTCAGCGACGATTGATTTAACGTTAAACCCGGTGAAAAACCATCTAAGCGCTTGAGTGAAAAGCCCATGCTGTCGTAGATTACCAGTGGGCGTTTAGGGTTGAACATTACCCCATGCTGCTCCATCAGCGGTTTTAAATAGTGCGGGAAGTTTTTGCCCGAAAACGCTACATAGCAGCGCGCAAAGGCTTCCACTGCGGCTACGTCGTGAGTGGTTTCACCACTGCGCAGCACTTGTAAGTAGCATTTCCCGCTCTCATCGCAAACATGAACGGAGCCATTATCCGCTTCGCAAAATTTAAGCGGCGTCTCCGCCGCCACCATGTTGGTGAAACGAAACTCCATCTGCCGCGACAAACCGAACTTTGTCAGTACCAGTACAAATAGCAGGTCGCCAGGAACGCAAAAACGGCGTGCTCCCGGATTATGGATAGGGTTGTAGTCGCCAGCCACGCCTTTAGCGAAACGGCTGGCCTGCTCTGCAGAGATCACTACATACTCTCCGCGCTGCGCGTAAAAATCCTTAAACATGGCGTTAGCTGCCTGCCTAGCGTTGAAATCGAAAACCCGTCAGTGCCCAACGTCGCGCATAATGCCATAAAACACGGCTCAACAGGAGTTATCTGCTAGGGAAGCCACTATGTCAAATGCCAACACGCGTAAAAAACGCTTACCACGCCTGCTATTAAGTATGTTGATTGGGCTACTGTTTATCATCGCTATCTGGGTGGCAGGCAGCTATTGGCTGCTCAACAGCCAGTGGCTGCCCGAGCGCATTTCTCAATTTGATGGCATTGAAATACGTTGGGAGCAGGGCGCCAGCCGCCACCCCGGCCGCTGGGAAGTAGAGGGTCTGTATTTAGCACGCGAAGATGCGGCGCTGCCCATCAGCATTGAAGCCGAGCGGGCGACTCTTTCGCTCTCTCTATTCGCCCTATTACGCGGAGAACTGCATATCGAAGCGCTGGATGCCGAAGGCATCCGCCGCCTCACCGTAGGTGATATTGCCCTTGAGGCGCAGGGCCAGCTGCACGTGGCGGATACCACGTTAACGCGCGACACCTTAGCGATCCCCGACTTTTCACTGGCCATTACTGACGGCCGCTTAGTTCGTTTAAGTGATCAAGCCACGTTAGTACGCGATATCAATCTCAACGCGGATGCAACATTAACCAGCGTGACACCCGTGACCGCTGCGACGGGGGAACTGAATCCCGATCTATTGTCAGCGCTTTCTGCCCAGCTACAGATTGAGGCGCAGGCAGATGCCTGGGATGTTTTCATGCCTTACCTCAACGCCCTGCCCTGGCTGACTCTTGAGGGGCGCGGGGCTTTAGCAGGCGCACTTGATCTAACCGCTGGTGAGTTACAGCACGGCAGTGTTTTAACGCTGGATTCCCCTACGCTGCGTTTAGCGGTCGATGAACAGCGCCTACGCACACCCAGTGGCTCACCGCGCTGGCTCATTGCAGACAACCCACCCCCGCGCCACACGGCAACCGGCAAAGGCCAAGTCCGCTTGGCGGTTGAGAATGATCAGCTACATTTTTCGACGCAACTGGCTGACGTAACGCTGGCTGACACTCATCCCTATGCTGAAAATGCTGAGCTACGCCTTGCCACTCAGATACCCAATCAGCGGCTAGACCGGCTTGATCTCCCCACCAATGTCACGCTCGCCTTACAGGGCCGCGTGATTCGCTTGGACATGTTTGATCGCTATCTAGCGCCAACGCTTGACGGCAAAGGCATACGGCTTTCCGGCAATGGACAAATAGAGGCGAGCGCCACGCTGGTTGATGCTAGCCCTCAGCAGGCGTCGCTGGCCATTCAGGCACCGCTGCTTGCTGCCGAGACGCTAGATTTTAAAGCACAGGGCAGCGGCTCACTTACTGCACGACTCACGCCTGACGAACACATTGACGCCCGCTTAACGTTCGCCAATGCGACCCTAACGCACCATCAGCGAACATTGCTTGCCGATGCTGACATCGAGTTAACGGCAAAGATCCCGCTAGACACACAAAGGGCGCGCCAAGAAGCAACGGCAACCCTCAGTTGGCAAGCGGCACAGCTACCCGATATTAGCGTGCTTCAAACGTACCTGGGGGCGGTATTAGCTGAGCCCGCCCCGCTTCAACTGCTGAGCGGCCAAGCCAGCAGCCACGGCCAGCTTCAGGTAACGTCTGAGCAGGCGACTGGGCAAGTGCATCTATCCGGCGAAGGAATGACCACCCGTTGGCAGCACGGCGAAAGCACCGGCACTCTCACAAGTGATATGCAGCTTTTTCTGCCTATTCGACAAGCGGCGTTGGATGGCTCCGCGTTGAATATCAGCGGCACTCGGCTGAGCTGGCAAGTGGCCAACCTAGAGCAACCTGACGAGCAGCTGGAAAGTATTTTGATTCTCACCGACGGCCGATTTCAACGCCGCGAAAACGTGCCTAGCGGGCAGTTTTCCCTTGAAGGTAGCGTGCAACAGCTGGGCTTCTTAAATACTTTTCTTCCCGATGCTCATGGCCTATCGCTGGCAGGCAGCGGCCAGCTTTTTGCTCAAGGAGCCTTTCGCGACAAACAGCTCCTAGCACCTACCCGGCTACGCGTTAATGCTAATCAGCTTGAGGTCGCCTTTCTCGACTACTTGGCTACCGGGCGCGGCGAACTCACTGCTCAGTTGGACAGCGCTGAGCAGGCTCAGCTATCGCTGGGTATCCCTAACTTCGCGCTGATGCGCCAAAACGATGACCGCCCCCACCTTGAAGGCCGCCACTTTGCGCTTACCACTCAAACCGACCGCTTTAGCGAGGTGCTTAAGTCGCCGCAGCCAGAGCACTTCGTCACCCGCATCGCTATGCCGATTATCGATGTGCCAGACTTTACTCGCTACAACCGCTATCTGCCCGAGGATGCCGGGGTTCGCTTGCTAGGCGGGCAAGCGAATCTTGCCAGCGAATGGAGGCTTGATGGGCTAGAGGCCCAGGGAGAAATCACGCTTCGTGCCTTTGGTGCTGACATGGAGCTGCTTGATCAGCGGTTACGTGGCGATGTTGAATTTTACTTAAATCTAACCGAAGGCGATTTACAAGCGCGGCGCTTCACCGCCAACGACTCGTTTTTACGCTTAGAAAACGTGTTTCGGCTAAGTGAGCAAGGTGCGCCGGACGCCGGCTGGTGGGTACAACTCAGCATGGAGCAAGCGCAGCTTGAATGGGATGACCCTATTCGCCTAACGAGCCAGCTGCGTTTGGGAATGCGCGATACGGGCTTGCTGGCACGGCTGTTTTTAGCCCGTGCCCGTGAAAGTGACTGGCTAGGCAGATTGTTAAACGTGCATGATATCAACGGCACGGCTTTACTCCAGGTCGACGACCAGCGTATTCGGCTACAAGATCTTACGCTTACCGGCGGGCCGCTGCTGCTGCTCTCCGACGTTACTCTGCAAGACAAGCGCGCTAACGGGGCACTTTATGCCCGCATCGGCCCATTGGGCGTTGGCGTAGAACTAGTCGACAGCGAACCTACTCTACGCGTGATACAACCGCGCCGGTGGTTTGATCATTGGCAAAAAACTCACCAACCAGAATGATAGTGTTAGCGTTTTTTACGCTCTCGACGAATCATTCTGACCCGCTCCTTGGCTTTTTGCGGGCTAGACAGCGGCGTTGTGCTCTCATCATGGGTTTTTGGCGGCACGGTGACCCAGGCAAACACCGGCAGCGCTAAATGCCAGTGAATTGCCGCTAAGCGCAGCCCTAGCGTCACGCTTAATGAGGCGCCAATGGTTATCGTCAGCGGTACGTTCAAGGCGTCTAGCGCCACGTAAACAATCCCACCGGCCATGGCGGCAGTGGCGTATATCTCTTCGCGCAGCACCATCGGAACTCGCTGGGCCAACACATCACGGATCATGCCCCCCGCCACGCCGGTCATCATGCCCATCAATACAGCCACCGTGCCGGAGCTACCGAGTAACAGCGCTTTATGCGTGCCAATCACCGTAAATAACGCCAGCCCAAACGCATCCGCCACCGGTAAAAAGCCGCGAGAAAGGCGATGGATATAGTGAAACCCTACCAGGGACACACACACGGTGGCTAAAATCACCCATAAATACGTCGGATCCGCCACCCAAAATACCGGTCGTACGCCCAGGACTAAATCACGAATGGTACCGCCACCAATCCCGGTTACCGCCGCGAGTACCAGCATCCCCATCGGATCCATTTTTGACCGGCATGCCAAAATAACGCCTGAAAGCGCAAAAACAATAACCCCCGCCATGTCCAGCCAGTAGATCACCCCCGACACGCCCCTCTCCTTTTGTTTGCCTGCGACTAAGGCAGGCAGAATAACACCTCTACCACAGCTCATGAGGGCAACGTTGTTTACTTTTTAATCATCAAATGCTGATTTTGTAAGACATTGCCTACACGGCTTGTAAGACATTGCCGCTAGATAGCGACCAAGGGTTGCTGTGAGGAGTCAGGTCGTTATCCTGATCGTTTCTCATTTGTTTAGATTACCCTTGTCAATTATCCCTGGAGGGGGCATGACGCTCAGCACCGGTTTGCAATTCACGGTGACGCTACCCGGCGTTAATGATGTCGCGGTGATCGATTTCACCCACCGCGAAGAACTCTCCCAACCCTTTGAATTAGCCCTGAATCTGGCAAGCCGCGATGGCAGCCTAGACGCCGCTGACCTTCTGGACCGCGAAGCCACCCTGACTATTTGGCAGGACGGTGAGGCCTTGCGCCGAGTGCACGGCATTGTTAGCGAATTTGGCCGGGGTGATAGAGGCCACCGCCACACCTTTTACTCTCTAGTACTGCGCCCCGCTCTTTGGCGGCTTTCGCTACGCCAGAACTCGCGAATTTTCCAGAAGACCGACCCGCTCACTATCATCAATACTCTGTGCGATGAGCGCGGCATCACCGACGTGGCCTTTGCGGTTAATCGCACACTTCCTGAACGCGAGTACTGCGTTCAATACCGCGAGACGGATCTCGCCTTTATCGAGCGCCTTGCCGCCGAAGAAGGCCTGTTCTACTTTCATGAATTTGCTGAACAAGGTGAAGGCAGCGATGGCGGCGCCCACCGGCTGATCTTTGCCGACGACCCGCAGGTGCTCACAAGCCTTGGCGAGCGCACTTATCACAGCCGAGCCGGTGGCACGGCTCCCAGCCGCCACGTACGCAAGCTGAGCCAAAAGGCCCGCGTCGCCGCGGCCTCCGCCACGCTGAAAGACTACAGCTTCAAGAACCCCGCCTACGCCCAGTTGCACGAACATCTGGGCCGCGATATTGAGGCCCACGGTCAGCAGTCTGACTACGAACATTTTGATTACCCCGGCCGCTATAAGCAGGACGCCTCCGGCGAGCCCTTTACCCGCATTCGCCTGGAGCAGCTGCGCCGCGAGACCATCACCGCCAGTGCCGAAAGTGATCTACCCGAGCTCGCGCCTGGCCTGCGCTTTACACTCACTGATCACGATACTGACAGCCTCAACCGTGATTGGCAGGCAATCAGTGTTATTCACCACGGCGAGCAGCCCCAGGCGCTGGAAGAAGACGGCATGACTCAGGGTGATGCCAACGGGATGACCCGTTATTACAACCAGGTCACGCTAATTCCCGGTGATGCCCCTTGGCGAGCCACCCCTAATCCCAAGCCCCGGGTCGATGGCCCACAGGTGGCCTTTGTAGTGGGCCCCGAGGGCGAAGAGATTCACTGCGACGAACACGGCCGGGTCAAAGTACAGTTCCCCTGGGACCGCTACGCAGAACCTAATACCGCCGGGGCTAGCGGCGAAGCCGCTGGAAAAGACGCCAGCTGCTGGGTGCGCGTTGCCCAAGGCTGGGCGGGCGGCGGCTACGGCAGTATCGCCATTCCGCGTATTGGCCACGAAGTGATTATCTCGTTCTTAGAGGGCGACCCCGATCAGCCGCTGGTCACCGGTCGTACCTATCACGCGGTGAATACCGCGCCTTACCCGCTGCCAGAGCACAAAACCCGCACGGTCATCCGTACCCAGAGCCACAAAGCCGAAGGCTTCAACGAGCTGCGCTTTGAAGACGAAGCGGGTGAAGAACAGATCTGGCTCCACGCCCAGAAAGACTTAGAGCTGCTAACGCTTAACGACCGTATCGAAGAGATCCGCAACGACAGCTTCTTGAAGGTCAAGAACGACCGCATCAGCGAAATCGACAACGACGACCACCACACGGTGCACGGCAACCGTTTCGAACACACCGAAGGCCAGCAACACTTCCGCGTTGACGGCACGCTACATATCAACGCAGGCCAGGCCTGGCTAAGCGAAAGCGGCCGCGAGCTGCACATCAAAGCAGGTCACAAAGTCGTGCTTGAAGCGGGTGACGAACTCACCCTGAACGCAGGCGGCAGTTTTCTTAAGTTAGATGGTAGCGGCATTACCATCGCTGGCCCCAAGGTACGCGTCAACGCTGGCGGAAGCCCTGGCAATGGCAGCGGGCAGGCGGTGGAGGCTCCCCTACTGCCCGGGCATGCGATGGCTGAGGTGCATGAGGCGATACCGCCCACCTCGCTGCCCAAGCTGAAGGATTACCAGCTAAGTGAAGCGGCCATCATGCCTCTCTGCGGCAAGATCAGTAACACCCAATGCTCGCGCGAGGATTGCCCATGCCTGGCTGGTTAAACCAACTAGCAGAACGGTGCCGTCCGGTGGATAACCTATCTGAGATGGAGAATAGGCAGCGCGGATTTGTGGTACTTGACCAGCGCCGGTCGCCTGAGCAATGCAGACTACTGCTATCACTTACCGGCAAACGTGATTTTGTCACGCTATTTGCGGGCACGCCGCTTTCGCCTCTACTGGATGCCAGCCCCTGGCTACTGGATGTTGAAGTAGGCAGTGAAGCTTGGCATTACGCCAAAAATCTCTGCCAGCAAGGTTTGGGATGGGTATGCCAGCCACAAGCAAATCAAGCCCTACATAGCATTGCAGACCACTTGCGGGCCCTTTTTGTACTGGATGACCCCCACAGCGGCAAATCACTGATCAACCTTCAACAGCCTGCGGCCTGGATCGCACTGCTCGCCAGCGCCCCCGCAAGCATTTACTTACACTGGTTAACTCCTCTGCATCAAGTGGCAACCCCCACACCTCAGGGCCAGTGGTCTATTTGGCAGGCCGATGCGCCAACGTCCTCTGCACCGGAACGCTGGCAGCTTACTGCTGATATGGAATCTGCGTTGAACGAAAGCCAACAGGCGTGGTGGTTGAGCCGAATGACGAAGACACCGCTAGCTTCTTTACCCAATGCTTGGTTGGCACGGATGAAAATAGCGATGCAGGCAGGCATCAGCCGCTCGGATCATTTAAAGCGGCTATTGCCCATTATTACGGACGTAGGCGAAAGGCTGCATATTCAGATAGACGACATTCTGAACACGCCCCTTTCTTCACGCCAAAAAGTACAGCAGTTGGAGCGCCTGTTATGAGTACTGAGCAAACCTCAGAGCGCCATCTTGACCCGATGGTGGTCAACATCTTTGAGCCACCGGAATCTGACGGCGAAAGCGCCGGGAAAAGCGCAGCGCACGTCTGCAAAGAGCAATGCTGGGCCGATATTCTGTATCTGCCAGGAACGCATACGTTCTGGTTGCTGACGGAAGAGGTCTCAGACATCTTACTGGAAGCCGCAGAACAGCTTAAGGCGTGGACACAAGAAGAGGATGCCACCGAGCGACTTCGGGTACTCAACGAAGAAGCCGGACTAATGGAGTGCCTACTGCCGACCCGCGCCGAAAACTTCCTCGACGACAGCGAAAGAGCACGTTATAAGTCGTGTTTCGAACAGCTAATTGAAATTACCTCTGTTGACCAAGAGAGCTTGGAAGATCGCATTGCGCGCCAACGCTCTTTGCTCTGGCAATTCACGACGCCCGCGTTATTGGATCACTTAGCGCGACATTTCAGAGACCCCAGCGCTGTGCGCCTGGAAGACGAACTGCGTGACCTTTACCAAGCGGGCCTAAATCGCGCGCAGGAAGCGGGCTATAGTATCGAAGGTGAAAACTACTATGGTCCCTGGGAAACAGAAATCGAGCAGGCGTTGGAAACCTACCGTTCGTGCCGGGCCTTGGCTCAGCGCGAGTATCACTTCAACCCTGGAAGCGAAGGAGAAGCCACTCCCTTCTCGCTGCAAGAGGTGCTCGCCGAGTATCAAACCTTCATTGGTTTGTGCGAATCCATGCCGCCTGACGAGGCAGCGCAGCAATGTAACTTTGTGGGCCACGTCCAGCAGCTCTCTGAGCAGCAGGAAAGCAAGTATAGCGACTATCTGGAGAGTATCCTCACCCTTGCTTCGCTCGGTATCGCCACCCCCGAACTGGCGCTATCGGCAGCCAACGTCGAAACAGAGGCGCTGGACGAGGGTGTCAGTGCCTTCGACACTTACTGCAAAGTGCTCAAGCAAAGCGTCGAGTTACACCAGGCGGTTGAGGAAAAACTCAGCGAATGGGAAAGCGGCACCGCCGGCAATGCCAAACTGCCTATCTTTTTGTTCGAACAAGAACGGCAACATTATGAAAACCTCCAGGAGACGCTAAGCGATCTGTTCACACGGACCGATGACGCCGTCAGCAAGATGGAGCCCGGTCGCGTCCTTATCTGGCATACCGATATAGAAGACGACCGCCATGCTATGGGCTACCAGAAGCGCGAGATCGAGCTGCTGGTTCGCCGTGATTTCCCATTACGCGAGTTTAGCTCCCCCCAGGCAGGCCAGTCGCTCAGTCACCTCAGCCTTTATCAGTTGATGCCCGCCATGACCCGAACCGAGCGGCAACGGCTGGATAATTCCATGGGCGCGGACGGGGTATTGCCTGCAAAGTTATGGGAGGCGCCTGAAAGCGCGCTCTCCCAATGGCTGCAAGGGCGTGGCTGTGAGCCAATAGAGCATCGTTTCGACTGGCATGAAGAGCCGTTGGGTTTTTTCCAGCCTGAAAGCTTTTTCGCCTACCTTGAGGAGCAGGGGCATGAAGTTGACTCTCTCGACGGCGCCAGTAAAGAACAGTGGGGAGCCGCGCTGCAGAAAATTCTGTTCACCGGCCCGAGCCGTGAACGGCTGCGCTTGTTCGACGCCAGCGCTCAGGCCCAGATGATGCGGCTGGTCGGCATGGCCAGGTTTGATCTCAACGAACCACGCAGTGACGGCGACCGCGATACCCCCTGGGATGTCGTCGCCCAGCAATCCACACTGACGTTCTTAGACGGCGAACTGGAAATGAGCAGTGGCGGAAGTAACGGGCTGAAGACCACACGGCGCGACGAGCTTGCCATCAAGCGGCCTTCCAATGGTATGTGGCAACTCGATGATAGTGATTCAAACAAGAGTTCTGCCGAGGCCACCTATCGCTGGGAAACCAAGGGCACCTTTAGCCTGGCGCGGGGGGAGCTGCCACTGGGGCGACTAGTCCTGCCGCGAGAAGAGCAGGCTCAGCAGGTGGTCGCCACTCTCTCCGAGGTTGATGAACAGCGCGCATTAGGCCGCTATGTCTTAGTCGTGGACGCAGTTGCCAAAGGGTTTGCGGGTGCCAGCCTAGCACTGGCGGCCGAGACGGGCATCTCCCTTGGCGAGGAAGGCCTCAGCGTGAGCGGTGTCGATTGGGCAAAACGGGAAGCCGAAGGCGCAACCATCGAGGCCTTTGCCGGTGCCCGGCTGAGTATCGAAACCCGCTGCGCATTAAGCTGGGAGCCACCCGCTAACCTAGAACGCATCCTCCCCAACCGGGCGGCGCGCTCCGAGATGAACATGCAGCGCGCCAGTCAGTCACTGACGGGGTGGCGCAAACTTGGCACCGCCACCCTTGCGATGGAAGTGGCTGAAGGCTTAGGGGGAAGGCTTGGCTTAGCACTGGGGATGCAGAACGGCAAGTTCGTGTTACGTATGGCCGCACGCGTCGTGATCGGCAAAGGAGCTGGGGGCAGTTTTTCCGTCGAACTGGATATCGACAGCCTGGATTTGTGGCTAGTGATGCTCCATCGCGCCATGGTGGATAACAACTACGTCCAACCCGATTGGATCGATGATGACGCCTACCAAAGCATGGGCCGGCTGGGCTATCTCGCCACCACCACCCTGCTGAATGTCGGTCTGCTTGCCGCTCGCGGCCAAGCAGGTATCGAGCGGCTCTATAGTGCCATGATCGGTGGGCAGAACGCGGGGCCGATTGCATATGTACTCGCAACGCGCGATGGCGAGGATTTAGATCAGATGAAAGCTTGGGTGCAGCAGCTCACTCCTGATTCGCTGGGAGCACTGCTATACCTGCTCGTTAGCGATCCAAGAAGGTTTGAGGTAGAAGAGCCCGGTAGAGGAAGAAGTGGTGGCAACAGCCAAAGCTTTAATGCTCATGAAGCATTGGACTATCAGCAAATCGCCATTGCTAACTGCTTAGGCTGGATTGTAGAGGGTGTCACGACCGGCGTTTATGGGACACTGTGTCGCTTTAGCAGAGAAGCCCCCACGCCCTCACAATATCTGTTTGCCAAAGCGCTTATTTGTATGAGCGAGACCGGCAAGCCATGGCATGACGACCCGAGCCATGCCTACCAGCGCCGTAAACGTGACTTGGAGGGATTTATGGAGCGGGTTGGCACAAGGAGTCAGCAAGCTGCTTTAGCAAAAGTTAACTACCGCGGCTACGTCGCAGGACTTGCAACGGAAGTGTGTGCTACTGCAGAAAGCCGCTAAATAAGGAATGAGATTATGCGATCAAACTTACTGGTCACACTGGCAGGACTGACACTCACAGCGCTTATGATACCTTCTGCGTGGGCACTGGACGAAGAGGCACAAGCCGCCAAAGATGAAGGGATGCGCTTATACAATACTCATCAACGCTCTATCAGTACGCCTTTTTTAGAGCAAGCAGCAGAAGCGGGTGATGTCGAAGCGATGTACTACCTAGGCGAAGTGAACCGTTTACGGCATATGGGGATGAACCAAGCAGCTTTAGAGTGGTATCACCAAGCCGCCCAACATGGTGACCCCCACGCCATGCTGCGCCTGTTTGATGGTGGGGCCTGCGAGCTGGGTGACGTCTGCCCGGAAAATGGCGATGACTGGCCCCAGGCGGCATTGGAGCTCACGCTGCCCAAGGCCGAAGCAGACGACCCCGACGCCATGGCCGCGCTGTACGATATTTATTACTACGTTGAAGACCCCGATGAAGACGAAGCGATGAAATGGCTACGGCGCGCCGCCGAGGCGGGCCATGTGGAATCCATGAACTTGCTCGGAGAGATAGCCCGCAACGACGAAGAGGGTTACACCAGCGATACTGAGCGCCTGGAAGCTGCGGAGTATTGGTTTAACCAAGGAGCTGAGCTTGGTTACGTGCCCGCCATTCACAACCTTTCTCTTAATTTTATGGAGTTAGGACAACCTGAGCAGGCATGGAGATGGATGCAGCTAGCATCCGATAAAGGACATGTTGATGCACGTTTAGGAGTTGGCTGGTGCTATCTAGAGCCTGAAAGGGATGCGCTATGTCAGAATAATAAAGACATTGTCAAAGGTGTAGGGATTTTGTCTGCTTTAAGGCAACAAGCGAATCTTGAAATGGTGAAAGGACTTCTAGATAACTTTAAGTCTAAACTTAGCAAAGATCAATTAGATGAAGCCGAAGCTATTAAAGAAGAGTGGTTAACAAAAGAGCCTTCGCTATCGCAGTTCCCCGAGAAGTTTGGCCCGTAATGTTACCGAAAAGATCAAACCTACTGCCCACACTGTCAGGACTAACACTCGCGACGCTGTTATTGCCTGCGGCTTGGGCGCTGGATTAAGAGGCACAAGCCGCCAAAGAGGAAGGCATGCAACTGTGAGGTATCCACCAGTGGGAAAAGATGCAACCTCCGCTTGAGATCGCAGCAGAAAACGGTGATGAAGTGGGTATTTGTGTTCTGCTGAAGTATCGCTTCGACGAATTGTAGAGGCGGGTTTATAACCCCCCCCAGAATCCACAGCAGCAATATAAGTATTGAAAGCATGCAAGTATACACAAACTGAACCTGAGCAAGGACATGTTGAGATGTCAATTGTTACTTAAAACTCTCTAAACATAGACAGCATCAAGGATGTGAAATAAATGAAAGCTTCGATAAAATTTATCATCATGTTATTTCTTTTTTTACTTTTGTCAGGATGCTCAAAGGAGGAGCGTGAAGCAAACCGTCTTTATAAGTCTTTAATGGAGGATATAACGGAAATAGACGCGCTGGAAAATGACGCTTCTATCAGCGACAAACTTGCTGTTTATAGCCAAGCGAGGTACAAGCTTGAAAGAATTCGTACGCGGTATGCGGCTACGAAGAAAGGGAAAGAGATTCTCGAAAATCCTACTTTTTCGTCTGGTCAATCGGCCGAAGATATACTTTCAGAGGCACTTTCACTAGAGGATAGAGCATCTGAAGAGCTCTCTGAAAACCAAGTAAAACTTATTATAATTAGTGCTATTTCTACACCAGAAATTCGAAATCATCGCTTGGAAAGTCATGGAATTTCTCTGGCTAGACAAGGGAATATTGAAGAAGCAAAGGCAATCCTTCCTGATCTCCTTAACTCTCTCAGCAAAGCAATCGTCCAGCTTGAAATTGCTAAAGCATATTATCATGAAGACGATATCGAAGCCTCCAAAAGCATCTCATTAGAAGCTCATGACAAAATTTCTCAGTATAATTTAAATGAGAATATATGCAGTACAGTAAGCTGTGATAATGAGGAAGCAAGAAAAAGGCTTGTAGAGACTGAATTACGTCGATTTAGAATAGAACTTTATTCATCATAACACCGTAAAGCATCTTGCGCTAACCACTTCTGATTGGCGCTTAACAAGCGAGCTCTTTAAAACATGAAAGTCAAAGCCATTACTTTTTCCATATTAGCGGCGTTTTTGGTATCAATATTTTTATACATGCAACCGAAAGGACCTCCCCCGCCCCCCACCATGGTCAGTTTCATAGAAGCCATTAAGGATCAGGATCATGAGCAAGCGACATTGTACTTGCTTTCATCTCACAATAGGGAGATATATCGTCAGGCTTATTTGGAACAAAACGAATTCGATGAAAACGATCAGCCTTTCCAAATGGATTTTGATGGTGCATGGCCATCTTATTCGGAAACTAGCCGAACTACCACTGACCCAAGAGAGTGGATTGAAGATGAAATAATACAGCTTAACTGGATGGCCAAAAACCTTCGCATTAACTGGAAAAAAATGCATATAAAGGAGTGTAAAGAATCTTACCAATCTAGACAAAAATTGACATGTGAATATTCAAATAAGGTATGGTTTTGGTCATTAGACAGATTTCACAGAATCTATGAAATGAAATTAAGTTATGATTATGAAGAAGACCGGATTATTTCATACTGGATTCACCCACAAGATTAAATTAAATAGCAAGCGCTCTATTAATCGAGTCTGAACAACGTGAAGAAGGGTGAAGGCATGATGGTGTTAACTATGCGACTAACTACGCTAGCTAAGCTGGTAGGATTAACGTTAACTACGCTAACGTTATCTTCCGCCTGGGCATTGGACAAAGAAGCGCAAGCTGCTAAAGATGAAGGTATGAGGCTCTACAATGCCCTTCAGCGCGAAGAGAGCATTCCTTATTTAGAAATAGCGGCAGAAGCGGGCGACATAGACGCAATGTTTTATCTTGGTGAAGCGAGCCACTCGCAGGAGTGGTACTACCGTGCCGCGCAGCAGGGCGAACTCTACTCCATGCTGCTCTTACATGATGCATGTGAAAAGCAACAAATATGCCCAGACGATGGTGATGACTGGGTCGAAGCAGCAATTGCAGATGCCCTGCCTCTAGCAGAAGCAGGCAACACAAATGCAATGTTTGCGCTCTACCCGCTTTATGCCACCCAAGGGTACGATGCTGAGCCTCAGTATTGGCTGGAAAAAGCGGCTGAAGCAGGAAACGTGGAAGCACAATTCAAGCTGGCAGGGCGAGTCCGCGATGGCCGTGCAGGCTATCCAGACGATACTGAGCGCCTGAACGCAGCAGAGCAGTTATATCGTAGGGCAGCGGAATTGGGTTATCCACGTGCCATGAGTAGCTTGGCGCGTTTTCTACATGACCAGGGCCATGATGACGAGGCTTGGCAGTGGATGGTGAGGGCTTCTGAGGCTGGGCATATCAATGCTAGACAATGGCTTGCTTATTGCTATATAGAGCCTGATGAAGAGAAAAACGGCATGTGCCAGACGGAGAGAAATCCCGCTAAAGGCTGGGCCATTCTTCTTGCCGTTAATGAAGAAGCGCCGAACATACATATCGAGAACGCACTAAGCTATTTCGGCGACAGTGATGAGATAACCCCGGAACAGCGCGAAGAAGGTGAACGCATGATGGGAGAGTGGCTCAATCGCGAACCACCTCTCTCCTATTTTCCAATGAAGTTCTTTGGGCCCTAACGGTATTAAAAACGACCAAATCTACTGACCACACTGGTAGGACTGACACTCGCTACGCTGTTATTGCCTTCGGCCTGGGCGCTGGATGAAGTAGCCCAGGCCGCCAAAGACATCTGATAGCAACATGGCTGAATTAACGATCTGCCGCGATGTTTAAAGTGCCTGTTACTGCTGCCCGTTTTCCTCAAGCCACTCTTTTAAGAACGCAATTTCACTCTCTTGAGCGGCAATAATTTCCTCGGCCAGTTGACGAATCTCTTCATCTTCGCCGTACTCCAGCACAATTTCAGCCATGGCGATCGCGCCTTCGTGGTGGGGAATCATGCCTTGTGCGAAATCCACATCTGGGTCGCCAGTAAACGACATAGCCATATCTTCATGCATTTGATCATTGGCGGCTTTATAAGCAGCTATAGCAGGATTGTCCTGATGGGCGTGAGCAGCATCTCTTTGGTCGCCGTGGCCTCCATGGTGACCTAGCTCTTGGGCATAAATAGACGGCGCCATCAGCACCCCGGCTACAACACATAGGCTTGGAACCATTTTGAAGGCAGAGACTGGTCGTGATGTGGACGATGGGGTGTTCGCATAAATCGGCATAGCAATGCTCTTTTGGGCAATAGTGGTAATTAAAGTTTAAAACCTAAAGGCTGCCCACAGGTCAATATGTGCCAAGTGGGTTACCCTGTATAGCATTACCGATAAATAGCATTGGAGAGCACATGGACTGGAACCCGGCTTACAGCTGGCTAGTACTCGCCCTACTATTAAGTTTGGCAGAGCTTACTTCTGGCGCGATGGTGCTGCTTGCACTGGGTATTGCCGCGGCGCTAACGGCGGCCGTTACAGCACTGGGATTAACGCTCCCCTGGCAACTGCTTAGCATGGCTATTTTTACCGGGGTGCTGCTACCGCTATGCGTTATGGTCATTCGTCCGCGCTTTTCACCCCGCGGAGTCGCCTACGGGACAACAGGAACTGGCGTAGAGAAAGGCAATCACTATACGACCCTGCGCCGTGATTTTGATGATGCCACCGGCATTAAAGTAAACGGCGATTTCTACCGGTTACGCGATCTTGATACTGGTGAAATCGAGTTCCCCAACGGCACAACGGTAGTATTTAGGCGCTTTGAAGGTACTACCGCTTTGGTCACGCTATATCAGCCTGCAGACATTGCCCCTCAAGAAGACAACTCACAACGCAAGGAACCCTAACAATGGATTTACCTATTAGCCCAGGTTTATTAATAAGCCTAATTGTTGTTGCGATCGCGGTCGTGATTATTTCTAAAGGCTTAATCATTATCCGCCAATCTGAAGTAATGGTGGTGGAACGGCTTGGGTCGTTCAATCGCGTATTGGAAAGTGGTATTAACATTATTATCCCGTTTATCGAACAACCCCGCGCCATCACTATGCTGCGCTATCGCAAACTCGGTGATGAATACACCGCGATCACCACCGACGAAATCCGGATCGACCGCCGCGAAACGGTCATGGATTTCCCAGGCCAGCCGGTGGTGACGACAGATAACGTGACGGTGCGTATTAATGGCGCGCTCTACTACCAGATTATCGACCCTAAACGGGCCGTCTACGAGGTTGTCAATATGAGCCAGGCGGTTGAGGTACTGGCCAAGACAACGCTGCGTTCAGTCGTCGGCAAGATGGAGCTGGATAAGCTGTTCGAATCCCGCGCGGAAGTGAACAATGAGATTCAAGCGGCAATGGAAGAACCCGCTTCTAAGTGGGGTATAAAAATATCTCGTGTTGAAGTGCAGGATATCGCCATGCCGGAAGAAGTTGAAACCGCCATGCGCCTGCAAATGGCCGCTGAGCGTAAACGCCGTGCTACCGTCACCGAAGCTGAGGGTGAAAAATCAGCGGCGATTGCCATGGCTCAGGGGCAGCGAGAGTCCTCCATCCTCAATGCTCAGGGTGATAAAGAGTCAGCAATTTTGCGCGCCCAGGGCGAGCAGGAGTCGATCAAGCTGGTACTTAGCGCCATTGGCGACAGTGAAGAAAACAAGCGGACCGTAGTAGGCTATCTACTCGGCCAGAGTTACATCAAAGTATTACCCAACATGGCAAAAGACGGCGAGCGAGTATTCGTACCCTATGAATCGTCGGCGCTGCTGGGCTCGATGGGCATGTTCCGGGAAATGGCAGGCTCACCTGAAGACACCGTGTCTAATCATCTCAAAAACCGCAGTGGCAGTAACAACGACTTTCGTAGCGGCATAGTCGGCGGCGCGGCAGGCGTTAATTGATTTTTGCATCACGAGATGATTAAAAAAATCCTTTAGAAATACTGCAAAGCCGGTTCACGAGTGAACCGGCTTTTTGTTGGTAGTATGAAGGGTTATAGCCAAACCGGTGAGACTTTGGCGCCATCATTTGACGGATGCATTCATCATGGTAAATGCCATTGCCCGTGGCTATTTTTTCGCGCCCCCAAGCCTAGTAAAACCACGCGGCGCAGCAATACGAAAAAAGCGCTCAACTATCTCGGCATTGGTCGCTGGGGTGATTAAAGACACAGCCACAAAGACTGGCAGGTTGATCATTAGCCCCCAGAAGCCTGCATGAATGCCCAGCGGATGCGGCCATAGCGTTGTAAACGCAACGGTGACTAAAAATCCCGCCACAATGCCAGCCATCACACCCAGACGAGAAGCCCGCGGCCAGAAAAACATACCAATGAACGCCGGTAATACCTGGGAGGCAAACCCTAGCCCCACTAACAGAATCATCACCAAACTACCCGGCTCAGCAATAGCCAATGGGGCAACCACCAGAAACATGATGGGTAGAATTAATAGCCGTGCGAGCTTGCCAGTCGCCCCTTCAGAGAGTTTTAACACCGGTTGAAGCACATCTTTACTAAGTGACAGCGACACCGAGTGAATAAACGGCTCGCTTGAAGACATCGATGCCGCCAAGGTGCCTGCCCCCAGTAATCCGACTAGTACAACGGGCAGGTGCTGCATCGCGTATTCCAGGGCAACCGTATCAGCGCGGGCCAACTCTGGCAGCGAGAAAATACCGATAAAGCCCACCACTACCATGGGCAATATCACCACATAATAGGTCGGCAGCCAGGTCGCGCTACGGCGGATAGTGCGCGCTGATGAAGCACTCATCCACTGGGTCCATACCGGCGGCATAAACGAGAACATTGAAACGATGATTGAGGTCGTCCAAAAACTAAAGCTCATATCGCCGCCCGCCCCCGGCAGCGTTAAAAACTCACCGTGTTCAGTTTGAATGCGCTCGAATACGCCCGCAAAGCTCAGCCCTCCGGTAGCGCTATGAACCGCCCACAAACCAACCGCCCAGGCAACGATTAGCATGAGCACGCCCTGAAACGCATTGGTACGGCCAATCGCCCGCTGTCCGCTGGCGTAAAGGTAGACCGCAATACAGGCCAGCACTGACAGCACACCCAGCCAAATGGGGATCATCCCTCCGCTCATTACGAACAAAATGTACGCCGAACCGATCGTTTGCAGTACCGCATAAGCGACAGAGCCAATCGCCATCACTAACGCCGCTAAAGCGCCCAGCGCTGGGCTTTGATAACGGTCAGCAATCGCGCTTGCCTGGGTTACGTGGCCAAACTGCTCACCGAACTGCCACACCTTGGGCCCGAAATACCAGGCTATCAGCGCCAAATAAGCGAGGTAGATCGCTACGTAAAACACCGCCACGCCTTTGGAATAGGCCCATCCTGGCGCGCCCATGAAGGTGTAAGCACTGACACTCCCGGCGGCAATCAGCAGATATAACGTGACCGGCCCCATGCTGCGTCCTGCCACGCCCCACTCTTCTAGGCTGTTCATATCGGCATTGTTGGCACACCCATTGCGAGCACGCAGGCCAATGATCATCGCGATAGCCACATACGTTAAGGTAATCAGCAGAGGCCAAACGCTATTCATGATCGTCTCTCTCTACAATATGATTGCCAACGAGCATGACGGCCACGCAGGCAAAAATAATCAGGTAGCTCCACACCACCATGAGCGGCAACCCCATCACCAGCGTTGCGCGGTTCACCCAGCCAATCACTGGCCATGTGCCCGCTAACACCAGCGCCACAAAAGCGACTAACAGCCACCAGCCCGCCCTGGAGGTAGGCAGCACAATCAAGCGTCTCATCGATATCCCCTTATTCATTATTGAATGACATCAATTCACGGCCGGCAGTGTTGGCCACCGCATGGGTAACGCTAATCGGTCTTCCAACTGTTTCGCTAGCTTTAAAACAAAATGATCAGCAAAACGGGGGCCCATCAGTTGAACGCCAATAGGCATATTGAAGGAAGTCGTTGCCCGGCTAAACCCGGCATTAAGTGAGATCGCCGGCTGCTCGCCCATATTCCATGGCACGGTGTAGAAAATGTGTTCAAACGGCTGGGATGGATCATTCGTAGGCGATGACCACTCTGCTGGAAATGCGATATTGGGCGTCGTGGGTGAAATCACCGCATCTACCTTATCAAACACGGCTTCTGTCGCGCGGCGCATCACCATGGTTTGCTGAAAACCTTGCACCGCGTCGACACCCGTTAAGCGAGCCCCTCCCTCTGCCCAGGCGAGAATCGAGGGCAGCACCTGCTCACGTTCTTTAGCCGAGAGCTTCATCAACTCGCCCCACTGACGACCCTGCCAAAAGTGATTTAGTCCATCCAGCATTTCACGTGTCAGCACTGGCGCGAGGGGAACCAGCGTTGCGCCAGCGGCTTCTAATTGCTTTGCAGCCTGCTCTACGTAGTTGCGAATTTCTTCATCCAGAGGCAGCCCACCGCCCGCCTCCATCATTACACCCACGCGCAGGCCATGAAGGTCTAACGCTAAGTCGGCCCAATCGATCTTTTCTGGGGGCAAGCGCATTGCATCGCGACGGTCTGTGCGAGCGAGCACAGTCATCATTAGCGCGGCGTCCTCTACGCTGCGCGTCATTGGCCCTGCACAGCGGCCCACATAATACGGATCAATGGGCACACGGCCTAGCGTGGGCTTAAACCCCACTACGCCGCACCAGGCTGCAGGCAGGCGTATGGAGCCACCGATATCAGTCCCCACATGCAGCGGGCCAAACCCCGCGGCAGCGGCTGCCCCGGCACCTGAGCTAGAACCGCCGGTATTGCAGGCTAAATCCCATGGGTTGCGGGTTAAACCATGAAATGACGAAAGACCTGATGAGAGCATGCCAAAGTCAGGACATGTCGTTTTTGCCAGCAGCAGAGCATTGTCTTCATTTAAGCGTGTCGCTGCTGGCGCATCCTCGGTAGCTATCGCCTGCTCGCCAAGCCCTGTGCCTCCGGGCACGGGCATGCCTTGCGTTGCAATTAATTCTTTTAAGGTGACTGGCACACCATCCAGATGCCCACTTGGCTGGCCTTTGGCCCAGCGCTGAGTAGAAGCCTTGGCGGCGCGAATGAATGCATCAGGTTGATAAGCATAGAGCGCATTAATGTGCGGCTCCCACGTGGCGATATGTTCAATCAGTGCACCCGCCACGTCGCTTGGGGAGAAGGAACGGGCTCGGTAGCCGTCCAAAAGTTGCGTCGCCGTCAGTTGATGTAATTCAGGCATAGCATCACCTATTGCTGTTGTTATAAAACTGTCGCGATGTCACTGCGCAAGCTGCCGTGACATCAGCGTGACGGTTTCACCTCGATACTCAAGCGTTTCTTCCTCTTGCCAAGCCAAACGCCGATAAAGCGCCTGCTGATCAGGGGTATACAGATAAAAGTGCTCCATACCGCTCTCAAGCACCTCGGCTTCTACGCGTTGCACTAAGGCAGAAGCAATCCCCTTACCCCGCCATTCGGGTACCACAAATACGGAGGCTAGCCACGGAGTCAGTTCACTGCGAATGCTCATATCATCGGCAACCAGACTGGCCGTGCCGACAGGCAACTCCCCATTCATCGCGACGAAAATAGAAGGTACCGCTGCGCTACCGCATTCAGCTTTTGTCAGCTCGATAGCCTCTTCCAACGTAAGCCCTGGGTGCAAATGCCCCCAGGCGCCAAAGGTCCACCTTGCCACGATCGGAATATTGGGGTCGTCGGCGCTGAGACGCTGAAGAGTAATATCGTGCATTAGCTGCCTCTACCTTATTAAGCAAGAACGAATACAATAGCGGCTAATGAGACACCCCGCTATAGGAAGCCAAGGTCAGAGTACAGAGAGAGCCAAGCAGCGATCACCAGCGCTATCACGGTTCACTCAGCGCTGCGTCAAGTTGGCTATCCGTCAGCGGCTGGCCCCAGCTATCGCTGTGCACTAACTCGCTTAACGGCAGTCGCGAGCGCCACCCTTTCGCTTCAAGTTCTGGCTGATCTAAAAACTCGCTCACATAGCCAAGGCAAAGGTACGCCACTGGATACACATGATCAGGAAGTTTGAGGGCAGCACTCAGCTGCGTTTGATCGAGGATACTCACCCAACCGACGCCAACCCCTTCGGCCCGCGCCGCCAACCAAAGGTTTTGCACGGCTAAACAGGTGCTAAATAAGTCGGTTTCTAGAATGCTATTGCGTCCTAACACATTAGGGCCGCCCCGACTGCGGTCGCAGGTAATACAAAGATTAAGCGGACTCTCCATAATGCCCTGTAGCTTAAGACCGCGGTAACGTTCATTGCGCTCCCCCTCAAACTGCTCGGCAGCCTTCTGATTCTCCTGCTCAAACATCGCCAGTACCGATTTTCTAACGTCTCGGCTTTCAATCACGATGAAATCCCAAGGCTGCATAAATCCCACTGAAGGCGCATGGTGGGCGGCCTTAAGAAGACGCGCGAGTATTTCTGGTGGGATAGGATCAGGCAGGAACTGCGAGCGTACATCGCGCCGCTCATGTATAGCGCGGTACAGCCCACGCTGCTCAGCATCGGAAAAATGGTGGTTCGAATGGGTCATGGCGCTGGTCGGGCCTTTTGCTGATCGATTGTGTAGACAGTGAAGAGTCTACACGAGGTCAGCTTAGCCGCCATCGTCGAGGTAAAGCGACGCCATCTTTAGGCACTTAAAAGCAATGGAGCGTGATAGAAGTTGTTACTTTAACGCTCACATTAAATAACGATTAGCATACGAATATGTTGGCTATTACTGCTGCTCAAAACCCACTAAGAACTGCTTCAATAAGCGATCAAGTTGAGCGATCTGCTCATCGGTTAAGGCAGCGGCTAGCTGTGCCTGCGTCTCTACGTGGGCAGTCACGGCCTCATCGATCACTTCGAGCCCTTGCCGGGAAAGCGAGATCAAAAACCCTCGCCCGTCGTCGGGGTTTTTGACCCGTTTTATTAATCCAGCTTTTTCCAACACGTTAATACGGTGCGTCATGGTGCCCGATGTCACCATCGTGGACGCCATCAAATCCCCGGGGGATAGCGCGTAGGGCGCGCCCGCACGGCGAAGCGTTGCCATTACATCGAAACTGGCACCATTCAGATCGTATCTCGACCATGTCTTTTCCATGGCACGCATTAAGTAGTGATTCAGCCGCTTAATCCGCCCAAGCGTACCCATTGGCACCACGTCGAGATCGGGGCGCTCTTTCTGCCACTGTTTGAGAATGCTGTCTACATGATCCATGTCTGCATTTTGCGCTTTTTTATCTTGACGTCAAGACTCTTCACAAATATCTTGATATCAAGATATAACGTTGAGAATATGCGAATGACATCACCTACAGATCCCAAGACTCAATCCAAAAAAGCTTGGCTAGCCCCACTGGCATACCTATTGTCCGGCGGTGCCTTGCTGGGCCTATCGACCAATTTAGCCAAGCTGGCGGGTGAAAGGCAGCTATCAGCACTCGCTTTTTTATTTTGGTCGATCATCGGCGCAGCGCTGATATTAATTACAATCTCCGCACTCCGCCGCAACTTGCCACCTATCACGGGACGCACCCTTGAGTATTACTTCGTGGCCGGGTTTGTGGGGGTAGCGGGGTCTAACCTGATCTTTTTCTCCGCCATTCCGCATATCGGCGCAGGATTCGTTGCCTTAACCATTACTCTGCCGCCACTGCTCACCTACATTGGCGCACTGATTTTAAAGCTGGAACGCTTTCAGGTAATGCGGGCGGCGGGCGTGCTGTCAGCCCTTGCAGGCGCCGTCACCTTAGCGGCTCACAAGCTTTCCACGCCGGATGCCGATTATCTCTGGATTCTCCTGGCGCTAGCGGGGCCAGTACTGTTGGCGATCGGCAATCTTTATAGGACACTGCGCTGGCCAGCGGGTGTCTCTGGCGATGCGCTGGCCCCCGGCATGTTAATCGCCGCAGTTGTTATCCTATTCGGTGTCGGTTTGCTGCCCGGCTTCTCGCTTAGCATACCCACCGAGCAAAGCCTTCCGTTTCTACTGATCGCGCTTCAATCCGTAGTGTTCGCAGGCCAGTTCTTACTGCTCTTTTTGCTTCAGAAAAGCGGCGGACCGGTGCTACTCAGTTTACTGGGTTCGGTGGGTGCCGTAGTAGGCGTACCGGTCGCAATTTTTTTGCAAGGCGAAACTGCCCCCGAAGGCTTGCTGTTAGGCATTGTATTGATTGGTACCGGAATTGCCCTGCTTAATATTGGCAAGGTCAGGCAGTAACCTCGAAGTCACCATCCACTTTAGAGCGCACCTGAGCCAAGACTTATTGTCAGCGCAGTAGCGTGTATTGGCCAATTAGCGGCACGACCTATTGGCTTAATGCTTTAGCACAAGATTTTTTTGAACCCGAGATAACGTATAAAAGGTAGCAATCATTGCAAACACGCTGATTAATACGGTCAAGCTGCTCTCAGTGAGACCTGCTATTACAAATGAAACCAGGGCAATACCACCATTAGTTAATGCGTAGGGAAGCTGTGTTCTGACATGGTCGATATGATCACAACCAGCGCCCGTTGATGCCAAAATGGTCGAGTCCGAAATGGGCGAACAGTGATCGCCAAAGATGCCTCCTGACAAGACGGCAGCAATACTTACGATAATGGGTGCTTCTAAACCAGCTGCCATAGGAATCGCCAGGGGAAGCATAATAGCGAAGGTTCCCCAAGAGCTTCCAGTAGCGAAGGACATGCCTGCGGCCGAGAGAAAAATAACAGCCGGAACAATAAAGGGCGGTACGTTGCCTTTCATAAGATCAACGATATAGTTGGCGGTTCCCATCTCTTTGAGTAGCGATCCTAGTGCCCATGCAAGCACTAGAATTAGTACTACACTGACCATTTTCTGCATACCTGAAATATAGATATCAAAAATATCGCCAAGACGTTTTACCTTGAAATAAATCATCAAACTCATAAGCACGACAGCGGCAAACAAATAGGCCGTGCTCAGCGCGACTCTAAAGTCACTGCCAGGGACCGACTCGAAAGGAAATCCAGCTGACACCAAAAGGCTAAATAGAGTCACGAACAGTACGCTGAGAGGAAGCCAGATAAGAGATGGGTGGCTTTCTACACCCGTACTATTAAGCTGAGCATCAATTTTACGTAAGGGAGTTGAACCGGGCCAATATAGTTGGCCTGTCTCTCTAACGCGCTGATCCGCCTGTCTCATGGCACCGAAATCAATACGCGCGAGAGCAACCGTCGGAACGGCCAGTACCGTCAAAATTGCATAGAACTGGAAGGGTATCGTTTGCACGAATGCTGTAAATTCAGAGGTATTAATCCCGAGATGATTAAACTCTTCCCGAATGAGCCCCATAACGTAAACTCCCCAGCCAATAAAGGGAATCAAGATGGCGACTGGGGAGGAAGTAGAGTCAAGAATCCAGGCCAGTTTTTCTCGTGAGACTTTGACTTTATCAAATATTTTTTCGAAAACAGGGCCCACAATTAAAGGTGTACCCATATCTGAGAAGAATATTATTAACCCCCCCATCCACGCTGAGATCTGAGTTTTTGCCTTGGTATTAATATAGTGAATAGTCCGGCTAGCAAGAGCTGCGCCGCCCCCCGAATGCTCGACTAGTGAAACGAATCCTCCGATGAAAAATAACAGGACAATAACAGCAGCATTGTAGCTATCGGTAAGCTGAGGCGTTACGTAATCACGAATGGTGCTTGTTGTGGCAGCAATCGGGTTTCCACCAGAAAGCATCATTAATCCCGCAAAGATGCCTACAGAAAGGGAGACGATGACATTTCTAAACAGGACGGCTAGCACAATGGACAGTATTGGAGGAATGAGAGAAATGAACCCCATATTTTCCATATTATTCTTCTCCTAATGGATTGAAAGCATATCGTGTACGCAGCGCGAGGCTCTTTCGAGCAGCGAGTGACGTTAGCTCAGAGGATCAATGTATTCTGGCGATGAGTGCGTGAACATACGCAATATGAGAGCTGTAAAGCGCACGAGATTAGCGCCCCAACTCCAGCTGGGATACAGCCCCAGACAAAATAGAGTAGAAAGGGTTTTAGCCCAAGATTCGTCAGTGCTTTTCTGCTAAAAATTTTATGCGCAATATCTATTATTAAACAAACAAAATCAACTCTTTATTTACAAAAAACGGTTACCTAAAAGCAGTATTTTAACCGTATCCAAGTACATCAATAAAAAACGCCAAGGCAGCGCCTTGGCGTTTCGGCTTGCTGTTAACAGCGTTCTTCCTACCCCAACTGAAATGGATAAACCGAGCCAATTTGCAACAGTTGCGTCAGTTCATCCAATGCCGTTAGCGATTCTTCTGCAAGCTGCGGGTCGGCAAGATCATCGGGCGCTAATCGGTCGCGGTAATGACAATTGACCCAAGCAGTAAGGTCGCCGTACAGCGCATCGGTCAGCAGCACGCGGCTGGTAAGCGCTGCTCGCTCTGCTTCTGATAACACCACGCGCAGACGCAGGCAGGCAGGTCCGCCGCCGTTGCGCATACTTTGCTTGACGTCTTTCACGATCACGTCACTGATCGGGTTATTGCCCGCCAGCAGGTAACCTTGCAGCGTGCACCAGACCGCTTCTCGCTCCTGGCACTCGCTGGGTACGACCAGCGTCATAGTACCGTCTGGATTAGACAGCAGCTGTGAGTTGAACAGATAGGAAGCTACCGCATCTTCCATGCTGACGGCATCGAGAGGTACGCGTATGGGAATCAAGGGCGTCGACATTTTGGCGCGCAGCTCATCTAGCGTCCCCTCTTCGTCCAAAAACGCCATTTCGTGATACAGCAGTACAGGGCCATTGCCGACGGCAATCACGTCATTGTGAAAAACGCCTGCGTCGATGGCGTCCGGGTGCTGCTGAGCAAACACCGTTTGAGCTTCCGTCAGGCCGTGCTGGCGAGCCACCGCTTGGCTAGCTTCTAACGTCTGTCTTGCCGGAAAGCGTGCTGGCTGACGCTCGCCACCAAACGCCTGGCGGCCATAGACAAACAGATGAACGCCCGGCTCGCCATGCTCGCCGCAAAGGCGCGTATGGTTGGCCGCGCCTTCATCGGAAAAATCAGGCGTGGCGGGCAACACCGGGTGATGGGCGAAATACTGCTCATCGTGAAAAATCGCCCGCAGTACGCGGCCCGTGGTTTGTGGTTCGAGGTAACGATGAAAGCTGGACTGCAGATTCGCCGGAGTGAAATGTACTCGGCTGTCCCATGCATCCCGGCTGGGCGTAATAGTGCCTGCGTTAGCCGTCCACATGCTGGAAGCGGAGCAAACGGCGCGCAGCAAATGCGGGGCCTCGGTGGCGGCGCGAGCCAACACTTCACGGTGGCTACCCTTAAAGCCTAAATCACGCAGCGCGCCGATATCAGGCCGCTGCTGAGGTGGCAATACGCCCTGAGCGTAGCCTGCATCCATCAGCGACTTCATTTTCAGCAGGCCCTGCAGCGCGCCCTCTTTGGGGTTCGACACCAAGCCGCCATGGCTCATCGAGGCAACGTTACCTACCGCAAGCCCAGAGTAATTGTGGGTAGGGCCAACCAAACCGTCGAAATTGACTTCTCTGACATTGCTGATGGCAGCGGTGCTCATAGGATGACTCCCGGCGGCAGGGTATCGGGCATCTCCAAGGTGTCAGCTTCCATGGACGCGACGGGGTAGGCGCAGTAGTCCGCCGCATAGTAAGCACTGGGGCGATGATTGCCGCTGTCGCCCACGCCTCCAAAAGGTGCATCGCCAGAAGCCCCGGTCGTTTGGCGATTCCAGTTCACAATCCCGGCACGGATACGCAGTAAAAAGTCGTCCCAATCGGCTTTATCACCGCCAATCAGACCGGCAGAGAGCCCATAACGGGTATTATTAGCAAGCTCAAGTGCCTCATCCCAATCGTGGTAACGATGGATCTTGAGTAGCGGCCCGAAGTGCTCCTCATCAGGAACGTCCAGTCCCGTCACGTCGATAAGCGCAGGGCTCAGCAAGCTGGTGCCCTCCTGAAGCCGCTGCATACGATTGATGACCGTGGCGCCCAGTGCTTCCAGCGCGTCCTGAGCTTTTAGCAGCCCGTCCGCGGCAGCCACGCTAACCAAACCGGCGTAAAATGGCGCAGGATTTTCGTCAAACTGGCCCGCCACGTGCAGCTTGGTAATAGCCTCTGAGAGCGCTTCGATTAAGCGGTCGCCAACGTCACCCAAGGGCACCACCAATCGACGAGCACACGTACAGCGCTGGCCACCGGAAAGGTAGGCCGACTGTAGAATAGCCAGCACGGCGGCGCGCTGATCGGGCACATCCTTAACCACCAGGGGATTATTACCGCCTAGCTCCAGCGCGAGAATTTTATCCAACTGCCCGGCGAACTGCTTGTGTAGCATGCCCCCAACGTTGGCACTGCCGGTAAACAGCAGGCCATCAATGCCGGGATGCGCAGCCAGCGCTTGTCCGACTGCCACGCCACCCTGCACCAAGTTTATAACGCCCGCAGGCAGCCCGGCTTCTAGCCAGCACTGCAGCGTGAGATCAGCCGTTAGCGGGGTTTGGTCACTAGGTTTAAAAACGATGCAGTTACCCGCTAGCAGCGCAGGCACCATATGGCCGTTAGGTAAATGACCGGGGAAATTGTACGGGCCAAATACTGCCATGACACCGTGGGGGCGATGGCGTAGAACGGCTTTAGCGCTACCCACTGATTTTTCACGCTCACCGGTGCGTTCGTGGTATGCGCTGATCGACAGGGCAATCTTACCCACCATCGCTCCGGCCTCGGTGCGGGCCTCCCAGAGCGGCTTGCCGGTTTCAGAGGCAATCGCCAGGGCAAGATCTTCACCACGCGCTTTTAAAATCTCGGCAAACCGCTCGACCAGTGCCTGACGCTCAGTAACGGGCGTGCGCGCCCAGCTAGGAAACGCTCCCCGTGCGGCGTTAATCGCGGCGCCAACCTGCTCACTAGATGCCGATGCGCCCTGCCACAGCTGCTTAGCCGAGATGGGATCATGCTTGGCGAACGTGTCTGCTTCACCGGCTACCCAGGCGCCGTTGATCAATTGCTGCTGTTGAGCGTGCATCGTTCTCTCCTAACGTTACCAAACTTATGCCGTGCTTATTTTTGTAGGATTTAGGTTTCCAGTAAGCGAACGAAGTCACCGGTGGTGACGCCTAGTCGTCTTGCTTCCTGCTCACTAAGCACAATGATGTTGTCATGCGTGGGCGCACGGCCTATCCAGCTGGCAGTAAAATTGAGCATTTGGATAGTCGACGCCAGCCAGCGGCTGACGCTCTCTTGCGGGGCGCCAGATGAAACGTCTACCTGGCACAGCCGCGAGTTGCGGACCGCTCGCACGTCGTCGATATACGCCTCTACCGTCGGGCCACCATCAAAAATATCGATATAGCCTTCCCAGCGCAGCCCTTCTTTGTTGAGCATTTCTAGCGCAGGTCGAGTATGGCGATGCACCTGGCCAATGCAGGCTCGCGCCTCTTCGGCCATGAACGTTGTATAGATAGGAAACCGTGGCATCAGCTCGCCGATAAAGCTCTTCTGGCCCAAACCGGTTAAGCGGTCAGCTTCACTGAAGTCCATCGGGAAAAAGTGCTTACCCAGGCTCTCCCAGAAAGGGCTGGTATTGTTCTCATCGAACACGCCGCGCATTTCCGCCAGCACTTTTTGCGGGAAGCGGTCACGAAATTGAGCGATAAACAGCCACCGAGCCTTGGAAAGCAGCGCGCCATTGCGTAAGTGACGATTCGCTTCGCCACGATACTCAGGACGCAGAAACAGTGAGCAAACCTCTGCATCGCCAGTGTGGTCGGAGCTTAAAAACAGCGTATCGATAGTGCGATGCAAATCAAGCTGGATGGATGAGTGTGCCAACGCACCTAGGCGATAGTTATAAAACGGCACTTCACGACCCACCTGACCCTCAATCGCGCAACAGCCGGCGAGTTCGCCATTTTCTTCGTCTTCTAATACAAAGAAGTAGAGCCGATCGTCTACCGGCGTGCGTTCTTCAAATGCGCTGGCGGCGGCTTCAATTTTACCGGCGAGGAATTCACGATTATCCGGTAATGAGGTAAAGCCAACGCCTGCCTGCTGCGCAAGCGCCTGAAGCCCATCCAAATCTTCACGGGCAATGGGTCGAATGCGCATTACATTTCTCCTTCATCAAGCGCGTCTACCGCGGTGGGTAATGTCAACGGCGCGGCAAGCACCGCTCGCCCTTCGGTGACACCCAGCCGCTCAGCGTGCTCAGGAGACAGCATTAGCTGACCCGTCGGCGAGAGCGCATAGCGCGACACAATGCAGCGGAACTCGCCGAGTTTTTGATTGGCGACCATCGCCGGCTCAGCATCGGGCAGCGCATGTTCAGGGCGAATGCGTACCGGGTGCCAAGCGGCGCTACGAAAGGTTTCCAGCCGCTCGCGCTCCGCTTTTACAATCGGCCCGGCGTCGAAAATGTCCACGTGACGAGAGCGCACAAAGCCTTCCGCCAACATCTCCTGTAGCGCCTCTTCATGAGCCGGATGTTCGCGACCAATCGCGGCCCTCGCTTGAGGCGTAAGCAGCGGCAAATAAAGTGGAAATTGAGGCATCACCTCAGCGATAAAGCTTTTCGAGCGCACTCCCGCCACGTGATTAATATCTTGAAAACTACGGGCAAAAAAGTGCCGTCCTACACTCTCCCAAAAGGGCGATTCGCTGTGGGTATCCAAATAGCCTGGAAATGCCACGGCTAGAATGCGCGAAAAGCGTTCGGGGTACTGAGCAATAAACATCAACCGCGCCCGGCGTAGCAGGCTTTCTGCACTGGTGCCCTTGTAGCGTGGGTTAAGCGAAAAAGCACACAGCAAGGTGGCATCTGACACTTCATGAGAGAGCGCGAGTGTCTGCACTTCACGGCGCACGTTGAGCTGCTGGGAGGCGTGAATCAGCGTTTCTTGACGATAAGTGTAATAGGCTTCACTGGCGCCAGCCTGGGCGCGAATAGTGGCCGTACCCAGCACCTCCTCCCGGCTATCGTCCGCTAACACAAAGGTATAGTGCTCATTTTCAGGAAACTCAACGTCACCACTAAACGCATCCAAAGAGCGCGCAATGCGCTCCTCAAGTCGCTCACGGTTAGCAGGCAGGTTGGTTAGCTTAGGCACGGCTTGCTCAGCTAACTGCTCCAATGCGTTGAGATCCGTCGCCTTAACGGGTCGCACTACCAGCATTCTCGACGCCCCCTCGGTTAACGCGGCCTGTGGCTCACTCATGCTGTGGTAACAAGCCGCTCAATGGCACGCTCTAAGCGCGCCATACCTTCAACAATATCTGCCTCAGGAATCACCAGCGAAGGCGCCATACGCAGTACGTTAGGCCCAGCGATTAGCGCCATTAAGCCTTCTTCAATGGCCAGCGGCAGAATCTCTTTAGCGCGGCCCTCAAAAGCATCCGACATTTGGGCGCCGATCAACAGCCCCATGCCGCGTATTTCTTTAAACACGCCATGCTTGCGATTAATGGTTTCTAAATGCTCACGGAAAAGATCGTGGCGCGCTTGCACGCCTGCTAGAACGTCTGGAGTATCGATAAATTCAACTGCCGCCAACGCGATGGCAGACCCCAGCGCATTACCGCCGTAGGTTGAGCCATGGGTGCCAAAGGCTAATGACTTGGCGACTTTATCAGTTGCCAGCATCGCTCCTACCGGAAAACCACCGCCTAGCGACTTAGCACTAGTGAGAATGTCCGGTGTCACGTCATAGCGCTCGTAGGCGTAAAGTGTCCCGCAACGACCAACGCCGGTTTGCACTTCATCAAAAATCAGCAGGGCGTTGTGCTGATCGCACAGTTCGCGCAGGCCTTTCAAAAATGCGGGGCTCGCCGGCAGAATGCCACCCTCGCCCTGCATTGGCTCAACCATCACCGCGCAGGTATCGTCGCCCATTAAGGCGCGAACGCTTTCCAGGTCATTAAATTCAGCGTGCAAAATGCCGCCAGGAATCGGGCCAAAGCCCTGCGAGTATTTGGGTTGACCGCCAACGCTAACCGTAAAGAGAGTGCGGCCATGAAAGGACTGATTGAAGGAAATGATTTTGTCTTTCTTTTCGCCGTGGTGATCTACCGCGTAGCGACGAGCCAGCTTCAGCGCGGCCTCGTTCGCCTCCCCTCCTGAAGAGCAAAGGTAGACTTTGTCAGCAAACGTGCGTTCTACCAGTTTTTTAGCAAGCTTAAGGGCTGGCTCATTGGTATAGATATTGGAGAGATGCCAAAGTTTTTCACCCTGCTCTTTAAGCGCGTTAACCAGCACAGGATGACAGTGGCCTAACGAGTTCACCGCAATACCGCCGGCAAAATCGATGTATTCACGCCCCTGCTGATCCCATAGTCGGCTACCTTCGCCACGCACCGGAATAATCTGCTGCGGTGCATAGTTAGGCGTCATGTATTGATCAAAATCCTGCCGAGTTGGGATGGTGCTCATGGGGCAAACTCTCCAATAGAATAATGGGGTAAAAACAGTATAAGGCGCTGACGTGGTTATCTGCTTTCAGCAATGTGACAGGGAATTATGAATAACCACGCTTGGTTTTATGCACGCTAAGCCAAACGCTCTTCTCTTGGCGTCATGCCAAAATGGTTGCGATAGGCGGTTGAGAAGTGTGCGCCGGATGAAAATCCTGTGGCAAAGGCGATATCGCCAATCGCGCGATCGGTTTCGCGCAGTTGCTTGCGTGCCTCTTGCAAACGCAAATCCAGATAATAGCGGCTGGGCACTGCCTGGAGATATTTCTTAAATAGCCGCTCTAACTGGCGGCGAGAAATACCCAAATGCTCAGCCAGTTCAAGAGTCGAAAGCGGCTCCTCGATATTGGCTTCCATTAGCGTCACGGCATCGACCAAACTTTGCGGGGCATGCCCTAAGCGGCTGCGAAGCGGCACGTGCTGGCGCTCATCGGCTAAGCGAATGCGGTCGCAAACAAACTGCTCAGACACCTGTTCTGCCAGTCGCGCCCCGTGATGCTGGCCAATCAGCGTGAGCATCATATCCATGGCAGCCGTGCCGCCCGCACAGGTCAACCGGTCGCGGTCAATTTCAAACAGCTGCTGGGAGAGCGTTACCTGTGGGTATGCCTGGGAAAAAGCCTCAAAACGCTGCCATGGAAGCGTTGCTCGGTATCCTTCTAGCAACCCGCAGCGCGCCAGCACTTCCGTGCCACCGGCCAAACCGCCTAAAGATACGCCACGGCCTTGATGGCCTCGCAGCCATTCGTTGAGCTTAGCGGGCAAGGTATAGGGCAGCGGCGTAGGCGCGCAGATCAAGAGCAGATCGATAGGGCCCGGCGCCTCGCTTAACGCATGCTGAGCCAGCAGCGAAAGTTGAGCACCGCTGCGCACCGGCTGACTATCCATGCTTAAGGTGGCGGTGTGGTAAAGCATTTGGCCGCTCAACTGGTTAGCCATTTGCAGTGGTTCAATAGCGCTGGCGTGGGCCAATAACGAAAAGCCCGGCAGCAGCAGAAATGCGACCCGCCTGCGGATCACATTAGGCTGCGCCATTAGCGCGCTAGGCTGCATGATAAGTCACTGAGCTGCATGAAGAACCGCCATCAACTGGATGAAATGTCTATCTTACGCAATTACGCAGTGGAGAGCAGCGTTCTGCCCCCTATTGCAAAAAAGTGACGCATCAATGCAAATTGCCGGGCACAGGGCCCGGCAATAACAGCATCAAGCAAACACGTCACAAGGCCTAAGGCTTACAGACTGACGACATCAAACTTAACTGCCGGGCTGACATCGGCGTCGTAATCGACATCGCTACGCTCAAATCCAAACAGCTTCAAGAATTCGTGTTTGTAACCCGCATAGTCGGTAATGTCGAATAGGTTGTCGGTCGTCACTTCCGGCCAAAGGTCCTGGCAGGCTTGCTGCACATCGTCACGCAGCTCCCAATCATCTAGCCGCAGGCGGCCGACCTCATCGGTGGCAAACTCGCCGCGCTTACCTTGCTCGGAGTAAAGCTGCTCACCGAACAGTCGATTCAACTGGTCAATGGTGCCTTCATGCAGGCCCTGTTCTTTCATAATGCGATAGACCATCGCGATATACAGTGGCATAACCGGAATCGCCGCGCTCGCCTGAGTGACTACTGATTTGAGCACCGCAACATTGGCACCGCCGCCGCTGGCCTTCAAGTGGCTATCAATAGCCGTCGCGGCGCGATCCAGGTCTTCCTTAGCTTTACCCAGCGCACCGTGCCAGTAAATCGGCCAAGTGATTTCGGTGCCAATATAGCTAAACGCGACGCTGCGAGCGCCTTTCGCCAGCACGCCCGCTTTATCTAGCGCGCTCATCCACAGTTCCCAATCTTCGCCACCCATGACGGTAATGGTGTCGTCAATCTCTTCCTGTGTTGCCGGTTCCACTTCTGCTTCGATGATCGCATCTTTATTGGTATCGATAGCCGTAGCGCGGTAGGTTTCGCCAATCGGCTTAAGGCTGGAGCGTTTCAGCTCACCGGTATCCGGCATTTTACGAACGGGCGATGCCAGCGAGTACACCACCAGATCAATCTCGCCCATATCTTGCTTAATCAACTCAATGGCTTTTTCCCGCGCTTCGTGTGAGAACGCATCGCCATTGATGGAATTGCTGTACAGGCCTTCTTGTTTAGCGAATTTATCGAAGGCAGCACTGTTGTACCAACCCGCGGTGCCAGGCTTGACATCAGTAGCAGGCTTTTCAAAGAACACGCCCAGCGTGTCAGCACCATAGCCAAACGCTGCGGTAATACGCGCGGCCAAACCATAGCCACTCGATGCACCAATCACGAGCACCTTTTTCGGGCCGGCGCTTTTATCTAAACCACGGGCACGGGTAGCCTCAATCTGCTCAAGAACATTTTTCTCACAGCCCACCGGGTGGGTAGTCGTACAAATAAAGCCGCGCACCTTGGGTTTAATAATCATCTCGAACCTCGTTATCAGATTAATTTGGCTATCGACATCGCGATGTCGTGGCTTGATGGGGTTATTCTAGCTGTCTCCGTGCGCGCTGTCCGCTCTTGCGCTATTGTCCGCGCTTGAGATCACCAGAGTTTCGCGTCACGATATCAGTTAACGTCCTTATGCCAGCAACGACTCCCCATACGAGGCCACCATGAATGCACAGCAGCTAGTAGACGAACGCGGCGATCTTTGGCTAGCGTTAGCGCCGCTGTGGCTTGACCGTGAGCCCAGCGAACGGGACTACTCGCGCATGCTGGACGTCGTGCAACGCTACGAGATGTCGCTTAAAGAATTGGAGTGGATGTTTCGTTTGGAAATGGCGCCGGTCATGTCGCGTCATCAGCTTTCCATTGCTAGCGAATGGCGCCAATTTAACGACCGCAAGCTCATGCAGCAGCTGGTCAACCACAACTTGCGCCTAAAAGGCTGGCGGCGTAAAAGCTGGGCGTTGTTTTCAGGATTGACCACCATGATGGTGCGCCACCGCCTGAATGCGCTAATGAACCGACTTGCCGTTGTACGGGGCGAACAGGTTTAACGCATTTATACCGCCACGCTACGGGTAAGATTCATCTAAGGCTTTTTCCAACGCCAACCGCAATGGGCGCCCGTGGTCACGCGGGCCAAAGCGAGCAATGACGTTTCCATCGCGACCAATCAAGAACTTAGTGAAATTCCACTTGATCATTGGCGTCCCCAGTACGCCTGGCGCCTGATGTTTTAGCCACACAAACAGCGGATGAGCACGACCGCCATTCACATGCACCTTCTCTAGTAGCGGAAAATTGATCCCATACTGCTGTTCGCCAAACTGACAGAACGCCTGGGCATTCTCCGGGGATTGGCGCCCAAATTGATTGCATGGAAATCCCAGCACGGTAAAACCACGATCACGATAGCGCTGATAAAAGGTTTCCAACTCTTTCAGCTGTGGCGTGAAGCCACATTGGCTAGCCACGTTGACCACCAATAACACTTGGCCACGCAACGCCCGCAGATTGAACGGCTTCCCTTGGTGGGTATAACAGTCTTGGTCGTAAATCGTCATTAAATAGGCCCTACAAACACCTTAAACGGCATAGCGATTACCATGCCACGGCTATTCTGTTTACACCAGCGGCCCGGCAACCACTCTCAGCGCCAGCACGATGAGCAGAACGCCGGTAATACGATTAATCCAGTGGGCGTTCTTTTGCAGCCAAGGCAGAATCCTTGAATGCGAAAGCACCACCGCAACAAGTACGTACCAGCCACCGTCAATCACCATCGCGGTCAGCACAATAATCGCTTTCGCCAACGCACTCATGTCTGGGCTAACAAACTGACTGAGCAGCGCAACAAAAAACAGGATCAGCTTAGGGTTTCCTAACGCGACTAGCACGCCCTCTTTAGCCGCCTGCCCTCTGCTCGTAGCCATGGCAGCCGGATGCAAAGCGCCTGCTTTTCCGGCGCGCAGCGCTTGAAACCCTAGCCAGGCTAAGTAAGCGGCGCCGCACCAGGTGATCAATTGGAACAGCATCGGAAAACCGGCAATCAACGCGCCTAGCCCCCATACTGTCAGCAGTGCGTAAAACCCCACGCCGAGCGTATGAAAGATGGCCGCGATCACGCCAAACAACCGCCCGCCGCCTAGCGTATGGCGTAGCACTAATGCCAAACTTGGTCCTGGCGACATCGCCCCCATGGCGCAGATAGCGGCTAATGATAACCAGAGTGTCAGCGGCATACCGTTTTATTCCTGAGATCAAATGTCAGCCCATGGGGGCAAACCACGAGTATACGACAGGTGAGGCCTGCTCTTTGGCGAGCGGCTTAAATAACGCTGTTAGCATGGTACGCTGTTGGGTAAAATTTGCTCTTTGAGCTCTTTTCACATTTCAAAATACCGCCCGTTCAATGCGCGTGGTATGGCTAACACAGGACGGCAACATGGGTAGGGCTTTTCAGAACCGTAAGGAATCCATGGCCAAAACGGCCGATGCGAAGACCAAGGTCTATAGCAAATATGGACGTGAAATTTACGTTTGCGCTAAAGCGGGTGGCAGCGATCCTAATGGCAACCTTGCACTGCGCGGCTTGATGGAGCGTGCCAAAAAAGATCAGGTTCCTTCCCACGTTATTGATAAAGCGCTCGACAAAGCCAGCGGTGCAGGCGGCGAAGATTTCTCTACCGCGCGCTATGAAGGTTTCGGGCCAGGCAATGTCATGGTGATCGTTGACTGCCTGACCGACAATCCTAACCGCACCTTTGGCGATGTTCGCGGCTGCTTTACCAAAACCAAGAGCAAAATTGGCACGCCCGGCAGCGTGAGCCACATGTTCGACCACTGCGCTATTTTCTCGTTTAGCGGTAGCGATGAAGAAGCCGTACTGGAAGCGCTTATGGAAGCAGATGTTGATGTCACTGACATTGAGCAAGAAGCCGAACGCATTACCGTCTTTGCCCCGCACACTGATTATGCCAAGGCCAAACAGGCGCTGTTAGACGCTTTCGGTGAGATTGACTTTGAAGTTGACGAAATTCAATTTCTGCCGCAAACCACCACGCCGGTTGAAGGCGACGACGTGGCGCTGTTTGAAAAGTTCTTAGGCATGTTGAACGAGCTGGATGATGTCCAAAATGTCTTCCACAGCGGCGAGCTGCCAGAGCCCACCGAAGCTTAAGCGTTAGCCAGCCAGTCAATACGTTGACTGCGCAGCGTTGCGGGCATCCAGGGTAGCATCAGGTGGTAACAATGCTGACCGGACGCCTGCCGCACTGAGCACTGTCTTACCGCGCACGGTTAGGTCGGTAATAAACAGAAACTGCTGACGTGGGTCTACCGGGTAGGCGCGTATCCGGTAGTGGGTGCCCCAGGGCTTCTCTTCAGCCACGACGATGATCGGTTGGTCGAACTTCAAGTAGGCGCTGGTGAGCGCTACATCGCGCAACGCTTTGCGCACCCAGCCCGCCTCATGCTCAGGATGAAGATAAAAACTCGCCACGCACTGCAAACTGGTGCCGCCGTTATTGGCATTATAAATGGCGTGATCCCATAGCTTTAAGTGCGGCACCGCGACTAAATCATCATCGGGCGTTTGGATCTCGACAGTGCGCAGCCCTACGTGCTTGACCTCGCCATAGGTGCCTTCAATGTTGACCCAATCCCCAGGGCGATAAGGTAGCTCAATGGCCGAAACGACTCCCGCAATTAGGCTACTGACGTAGTCCTTCATAGCAAAGCCAATGGCTAAACCCAGCGCACCCAGCAGCGTTACCATGTTGCGTAATGACGGCTCGATAATAATCGGCGTGACAATCGCCAGCGCAGTGATCAGCACAAACAGGCGCGTTAGCGGCACTAATGCAAATATTCGAAAGCGGACCTGTCCGTGTAAGCGCGAAGCCAGCCAGTTGAGCCCACGCTGGCTGACAATAATCAGCACAATGGCACTTAACAGCACTAGCCCAACGGTAATTAATGCTTGGCTATCGATATCGTTAAACAGTCTTGCGTACTTTTTTTGGTCGTCCATGGAGCCCTCCGTGGGCCTGCCGCTTAGCGAGAGCCGGCTTAAAGCGAATCGACCAGATAATTGCGCGATTCTAATAATTGGCGAACGCTAGCGTAGCTAAGTGGGGCGATCTGCCAACGCCCTTCCCAGCTTGAAACGATCCCTTTACGCTGCAGCGCCAGCCGTGCATTCAGCGCTTCGTGATGTGAGAACGGCAGCACCTCTCCCAATGACTGATCATCCAGACCACCGTGAATCAATAGCGCATGCAGCACGAGCGTTGCGATATCGCCAGTATCCGCAGGCAGCTCCGCATCGGCCAGCGCATCCACCAGCCACAGCGCCTGTGTCTCACCTGACGATGGCTCACGCAGCCGTTCGTGCCAGTAGTGCCAAGCAATGCCTAAATGCCCGCGGCAATGGGCTGCCAAGCGCTGTAGCTCTTTATGCGCAGCCTGGTGGCGCTTTGTTTCTAGCGCCGGCAATATCTGCTTGCCGGTCCGAGTGCTGTAGACAGACGGATACTGGCCATCGCTTGCGCTGATATTGGAAAAATAGCGTGTTAGCTGCTCGCCTTGCAGCGACTGCAGCGTAAATACCGGCGCCCCGTCGATCCCGATCACCTGCTGAAGATAGGCATAGGTCCAGCTATCGCACCCAATCACACCGTGTCCTAAGCGACCACTTAAGGCACGCTCAAGAAATTCACGAATACTTTGAATACCCTGCGTGTGGCGTAAAAAATGCCGTTCTAATGCAGGCACTGCCCAGCTTTTCTGGTTCACGCAATGCGCTATCCACTGCGTATCGCCTTTGGCAAGCTCACTAAGCGTTGGAGGCTCGACGCAAACGGCATGATGCTGCTTAGCCCAATGGGTGACCACAGAGGCGTGACCGCCATGTGGCGGCGTAATAAAAAACGTGACCGGCGCGTCCTGAGCGTCAAGTGCCTGCGCTAACATGCTAGCAGCGGGCGCCCAGTCGACCGGAGGCACTAAATGAGCCAGCCTAATCTCGGGTAAGGAGCGCAGCTCATGCTCCTCTTTTACCTGCTGTTCTGAGGCTTTTTTACCGATTAACCACTTTGAAGCGGAACGCCAACTACGTCGCCACTGGCTCGCCTGCGTCTTTTCGGGGGGACAAAACTGATCCAGCGCGACCACTTCCCACAGTGGCGAGACGCCTGTTGATGAGTACTCCCCCATGACACTTTCCCTATGGCTGCGTAAGTCATCACTTTAGCACGATGCACTCAGCTTCTAACGGCACACGAACTTATGGTCTAAAATAAAGTCTTCATAGACAGGCCATTAAGGTACCTAGCGTACGGATGTGTTTTGCCATAGCGATTGCGAGCTAAAGGAGCAAGCGATGAGTGTCGTTCATGTCAGTGAAGAAGAGCTGCACGATAAAATAGGCAAGTGTATTGCTGGGGAACGGCTACTGATTGAGCAGAATGGCAATCGGTTTAGTGCCCGAATACAGCACGCTACGGCAGCAGGCGTGAAGGTGATCCCAGACACCGAGATCAAAAATAGCCACAAGTCATCCGGCGATGTGGAAGGGATGACAGTGGCCTATGAAGACATACTTGAGCTTGAAGTAAAAGGCGTCGTTTACAGCCGTTTATTAGATTAATACCCGTTCCTGCACGCCTTGAGCCAGTAGCAAGGCGTGCAGGATCTCAGCGAGCCTTACTGTTTTGAAACATCAGCATGTTTTAAAACATCAGAATATCTTAAAACGTCAGGCAAATTTTCCCAAAGTGTTTTCCTGATGCCTGATGTCGAAAGGCGTCAGCGATGTCAGCCAGCGGAAACTCGCGATCAATCACAGGGTGCATATCCAGGGCTTCCAGCGCACGAATCATCTCAATTTGATGCCGACGACTGCCTACGATCAGCCCTTTAAGACTGGCTTGCTTGGCCATTAACTTGGCGGTCGGAACCTCACCTTCACGGCCGGTCAATATGCCAATCAGCGCAATCTTGCCTCCAATTTTTACCGCATCGATCGACTGAGACAACGTACCGGCACCCCCCACTTCAACGATATGGTCAACGCCTTCCCCGTCGGTGAGCTCTTTAACGCGCTTACCCCAGTCAGGTGTCTCTTTATAGTTGATAGTGTGTTCAGCGCCCATTTCCTTCAGCCGTGCCAGTTTTTCGTTGGACGATGAGGTGGCGATGACCCGCGCGCCCATCATGCGCGCGAACTGCAGGGCAAAGATTGATACGCCGCCGGTACCAAGCACCAGAACGCTATCACCCGCTTTGATATTGCCATCGACCACCAGTGCCCGCCAAGCGGTTAAACCTGCGGTGGTCAAGGTAGCCGATTCAGCATGGCTATAGCCCTTAGGCTGGTGAGTGAACCACTCAAAGGGGCGTACAACCTGCTCTCGCGCATAGCCGTCCACGCCGTCGCCTGGCGTCGTACGGAAATCGCCGACTCGCGCGGGGCCTTCCAGCCAGTAAGGGAAGAAGGTAGACACCACGTGGTCGCCCGCGGCAAACTCCGTCACGCCCTCGCCGACCGCCTCAACAACGCCCGCACCATCCGACATGGGAATGCGCTGATCTTCGGTGGGAATCATGCCAGCGACAACCGCGTAGTCATGAAAATTCAGCGAACTTGCGTGCAGACGCACGCGAATCTCACCTGCCATCGGCTCACCGGGCGCATCCATCTGCTGTACGTTGAGGTTATCTAACCCACCGGGCTGCTGCAGTGTAATGACTTGCATCGTCTACCTCCCTTGCAGCGCTCGCTGCTAGTGATTTGATGTAAAGCACACGTTAAGACGCATCACTTTCCGACACGTCTAGGCCTAAAAAGCCACCGGACTGACGTTGCCATAAGCTTGCATAGATGCCGTCTTTCTCCAGGAGTTCCTGATGCGTGCCGGTTTCGACAATGCACCCTTCATCCACGACGATCAATCGATCAAGCATGGCAATCGTGGACAGGCGATGGGCAATGGCAATGACCGTTTTACCCTCCATCAGCGTATCCAGCTGCTCTTGAATGGCGGCCTCCACTTCTGAGTCCAATGCAGAAGTTGCCTCGTCAAGGACCAGAATCGGCGCATTTTTAAGCAGCACTCGGGCAATAGCAATCCGCTGACGCTGGCCTCCTGACAGCTTAACGCCCCGCTCACCCACGTGGGCATCTAACCCTCGACGCCCTTTCGGATCGACCAGCTGATCAATAAAGGAATCGGCATGGGCGCGGCATACCGCGTTCCAAACATCTTCATCGTTAGCCTGCGGACTGCCGTAGCGAATATTGTCGCGCAGCGAGCGGTGTAGCAGCGAGGTGTCCTGTGTCACCATGCCAATCTGATGGCGCAAAGACGTCTGGGTTACTTGGGCAATATCCTGCCCATCAATTAAAATACGCCCACCCTGTACGTCATAAAAACGCAGCAGCAGGTTAGCAAGCGTTGACTTGCCCGCACCGGAGCGGCCAATCAAGCCGATTTTTTCACCCGGAGCAATGGTGAGATTTAGCCCATCAAACACGGTTTTACTTTCACCTTTAGCTTGGTCGTAGCCAAACCGCATCACTTCAAAGCGAATCTCACCTTGGGGGACTACTAATAACGGTGCATCAGGCGCGTCGCGCACCGTTGGTTCCTGGGCGATAGTATTCATGCCATCTTGTACGGTGCCGATATTTTCAAACAGCCCCGCCACTTCCCATAAAATCCAATCAGACATAAAGCGAATACGCATCACCAGCGCAATCGCGATCGTCAGCACCCCCAGGGAAATAGCTTCCATGTACCAGGCACTAATAGCCATGGCCGCCGTGCCCACCAAAAGTGCTGTGTTCAGTAGCGTCAGCCCGACACTCATAATCGTGACCAGGCGCATTTGATCATGCACCGTCACCATAAAGCCTTCCATCGCATCACGCGCGTAGCGCTGCTCGCGCTGAGTGTCGGCAAACAGTTTGATGGTTTGAATATTGCTGTAGCTGTCGACCACACGGCCGGTCATTTGCGCGCGAGCATCGGCCTGAGCCATCGAAATGTCGCGCAGGCGGGGCACGAAGAAACGCATAATCGCTAAGTAGCCGACTAGCCAAAGGCCAAGCGGTATCAGCAGCAAAAGGTCTGCCCGCCCGAGCAAAAAGGCGGCGCCGGTGAAATACACAATGGCATAGACCAGCAGGCCCATCACCTTTGTGACCGTTTCACGGATCGCCAGCGCTGTTTGCATGACTTTTTGCGACACCCGCCCAGAAAACTCATCCTGATAAAACGCTAGGCTTTGGCTAAGCATATGGCGATGCGAAAGCCAGCGGCCAATCATCGGGTAGTTCCCGAAAATACTTTGATGAGTCACCAGCGACTGCAGCAGCACGAGCAGCGGCAAACCGACCAGCATTAAAAGCCCTAAGCCTGCCAACCACAGGCCATTTTCGGCCCAAAAGCCCGCTCGCTCAACGTTACCCAGCCAATCCACTAGCTGGCCCATGTAGCTGAAAAAAACCACTTCGGCACCCGACACCAGCGCCGTAAACAGTGTCATCAGCAGCAGCAGCGGCAGCATTGGGCGCGAAAAATGCACAATAAAGGGCATTAAGCCCTTGGGCGGTGTTTTAACGTCGCCTTCAGGATAGGGATTAATCCGCGTTTCGAAGTAGCGAAATAGCGGTTTTAAAACACGCGATAGCATGAGTCTTCCTTACGTTACTGACGTTGATTTTAACGGTCTTTGCTGATGTCTTAAGAAGCGGATCGGCGCATTAACCAGCGCGCCCAAAAGGGTGCAATGATCATTAGGGTCACCATTCTCAGCAGATGGTGGAAAGCAACGAATACTGGATCAATATTGAGCGCGAAGGCCAAAATCGCCATTTCGCCAATTCCCCCCGGCGCCAGCGCTAACAGCGCTACGTCGCGTCCCACACCCAATATTTGATGAATCAGCTCGGCAAATAATGCCAGTACGGCTAATGCTAGTAGGGTTGCAATGCCCGACTGCCACAAATAGCGCGCTAGCAACTTGCGCGTCATGCCTTGAAAGCGCGAGCCAATAGCACTGCCCAGCACCCAGAGCATTACATTCATTCCCCAGCCCGGTAACACAAGGCTGGCGATATCAAAACCGGACAATAGAGCAGCCAGCAGCAGCGGTGCCAGCAGCGCTGAACTAGGGATTCGCAGAAAGCGACCTAGCGGCAGCACAAGCGGTATCGTCAATAGCATCCAGCCATGTTCTAAGCCGCTATGGACTGGACCAACGCCCTCCCCGCCATCGCCAGAGGCCCAAAACAGTGGCGGTAAAAAAAGAATAACCAGGATCATACGCAGCGACTGCGAGACCGCGATACGCTGAGGGTCTCCACCGCATTTTTCACCCAATAGTATCATCGCCGTCATAGCGCCGGGGGCAGCTCCAAACCACGCACTGACAGGATCAAATCCACAGCGCCTATACCAGGCGGCAGCCACTGCCGTAGAAGCCGCGACTCCCAATAGCAGTAGCCCAGCGGACACTGGCCAATCGACCACCCGATGCGCCAACTGCGGCGTTACTTGGCTGCCTAGCACCATGCCCATGACAGCTAAGAAAATATTGCGGACCGGCTCAGGTACTGCGACTTTCACACCTTGAGATGAGACCAGTAAATTGGCAATAAGCGGGCCCAGCATCCAGGCTAGGGGTAGCCCTGTCAGTTGAAAGGCGGTGCCGCCGACCGCGCCAACCGCTAACGATACTGCCAGCCCTTTGACGCTCCCTGCATTTATCTGGATATCCTTCACGCCAACTCCCTTGGTTCCAAAACGTTACTCATCGCTACGCAATCATTAACCTGCTAAGCGTAACCGCCAGTTTACCACCGACAAGGCCATTTTGGGCTTCAGGATCGCGCGTGAACCACCCTTTTACGCCCGCATAAGCGGATGCAAAACGTAATTTTTGGCGATGCCATCTACACACACCGTGCAGCACGCGTATAATAAGCAGCTGCCATTAATGGCAAACTTTCTCAGGGCGGGGTGCAAGTCCCCACCGGTGGTAATGCCGCTTCAATCGTCATTGCGGATAAGCCCACGAGCGCTCAGCCAGCTAATCGCTTTTAGTGGCTGAGGTCAGCAGATTCGGTGAGATTCCGGAGCCGACGGTCATAGTCCGGATAAAAGAGAAGGTTTCCATGCTGTGCGTATGACAGTGCCTATTTTTAATAGGCCTGGACGTGTGCCGTTGGATTCCTAATGCCTTGATTCTGGTAAACAATCCAAAAGGATAACCATGAATCAGACCCGTGTTTTTTCATCACCTCGCATTGCCTTTATCGAAGCCTCCTGGCATCACGATATTGTCAGCCAAGCCCGAGACGCATTTATTGCTCAGCTGTCGAGCCAGCATGGTTTTGCCGCAGAGCAAGTAGAGACCTTCCAAGTCGCAGGCGCTTATGAAATTCCGCTGCAGGCAAAACTATTAGCCAAAACGAAGCGCTACGCGGCCATCGTAGGCGCGGGATTTGTTATTGATGGGGGTATCTACCGCCACGACTTCGTCGCTCAAGCCGTAGTCGAAGGCATGATGCACGCGCAGCTGGAAACTGAAATACCAATTCTTTCTGTTGTGCTGACGCCGCATCATTTTCATGAGCACGCCACCCACTACGACTTTTTCCACTCCCACTTCCGCGCCAAAGGAAAGGAAGCAGCTGATGCAGTGGTGATGACGCTCAATAATCATCGCAAAATTCATGAGCTAGCGTAGGACACAGCGCCTATTAACATTCTGGCCTGAAAACGCTGGGCAGCCTTATAGGGCTGCCCACTTCAACGTCTTAGCTCTGTTACGTCTTAGCTCTGTAAATATGATCACTCAATACTCGTCATCATCGTCATCACGCATACGTTCTTGACGCTCGGCCTCTTCCTCTTTGGCATCGTCTATCACTTCCATCAATTCATCCACGTTGGCAATGTGATTATCGAAATCAAAGTGGCCGGTCAGCTTGCTATCGGGATGCAGCTCGCCTGATTCATACAGTGCCCACATCTCTTTGCCATAATGGGTATTCAGTAGCGCGGGGGCATACTGACCAAAATAGTTGCGCATATTATCGACATCGCGATAAAGCATGGCAGCGGCACTGTTGTTACTGGCGGCGTCAACGGCTTGAGGCAAATCGATAATCACCGGGCCGGTGGCATCCACTAGCACGTTAAATTCCGACAAGTCGCCATGAATTAAGCCCGCACACAGCATGCGTACTACGTCTTGAATAACCTTGGCGTAGTAGGTTTCGGCCTGCTCTGGAGTCAGCGTGACTTCATCTAAGCGCGGGGCAACGTTACCGTCGGCATCGCTGATCATTTCCATCAGCAGCACACCGTCTACAAAGCCGTGGGGCTCGGGTACGCGCACGCCCGCTGACGCCAGGCGATAAAGCGCGTCAACTTCCGCGTTAAGCCATGCCTGTTCCTGCTCTTTCTGACCGTAACGTGTTTTCTTCGCCATCGCTCTTGAGCGGCGGCTGTTACGCTCTTTACGCCCTTCTTGGTACTGTACCGCCTGTTTAAAGCTACGCTGCTTGGCCTCTTTAAACACTTTCGCACAGCGCACATCGTCACCGCAGCGCACTACGTAAACCTGCGCCTCTTTGCCGCTCATTAACTGCACCAGCACCTCATCGATCATTCCATCATCGACCAGCGGCTGTAATCGTTTAGGGATTTTCATGGTTAGCTGCGTCGGCTCCTCTTTACTCTCTGTATCGTTGCCATCTACGTTCAGTGATTATTGGCTCAATAACGAATACGACGAACGCGGAAAGCCCGCCCTTTTAATTTATCACGCTCAAGCTTGGCCTGAGCTTGTTGAATCACATTGCGCTCAACCGCGACATAGGCACTGCGGGCGAGCACTTTAATTTTACCCACTTGATCACCGCGCAGCCCACCCTCACTGGTCAAAGCGCCCAGAATATCGCCAGGGCGAAGCTTATCTTTCTTGCCACCAGCTAGCTGCAGCGTCGCCATCAGCGGCTCAAACGGCACCGACAGCTGAGGTTTGGGGAGTGGCTCAGTGGCAAGCGGTTGCTGCAGTAACACTTCCAGCTTTTCCAGCCGGTAGCTTTCTTTCGGGGTCACCAGCGTGCAGGCAATGCCGCTGGCACCGGCGCGCCCGGTGCGTCCAACTCGATGCACATGCACATCAAGCTCACGAGCAATTTGGTAGTTAAATACGGCGTCCAGCTGTGCAATGTCTAAGCCACGAGCGGCCACGTCAGTGGCCACCAGGATAGAAGCACTTTGATTGGCAAACAAAATCAGTATGCGATCGCGGTCTTTTTGCTCTAAATCACCGTTGAGAGCTACCGCGCTAAACCCGGCGTCCGTCAACTGCTCAGCCACTGCCTGAGTCTCGCGCTTGGTATTGCAAAACACAACGCTGGTGGTGGGTCGATAGGTCAGCAGCAGCTGGCGAAGCGCATCAAATCGCGCCTCTTCATTTGCCACCGTATAAAAGTGCTGATGAATCGTGCGCGCATCGTGCACCTCGGCGATTTTCACCGTCACCGGGTCGCGCATAATGCCACGGGTCATCTCGGTTAAGCCGCCGGACGCCTGCTCGTCCGGGAACGTCGCGCTAAATAGCAGCGTTTGGCGCGAAGCGGGCGTGTCCGCAATGATGTCATCGATGGTTGCCTGGAAGCCCATATCCAACATCCGATCCGCTTCATCCAGCACCAGCATGGCAAGGGAATCCAGCGTCAGCGAGCCTTTGCGCAAGTGCTCATCAATGCGTCCGGGCGTACCCACCACGATGTGCGCGCCGTGTTCTAAAGAGCCAAGCTGGGGACCGAACGGCGCACCACCACAAAGCGTCAGCACTTTCACATTAGCCATACCGCGGGCCAACCGACGTAGCTCTTCTGCCACTTGGTCAGCGAGCTCACGGGTTGGGCACAGCACTAACCCCTGCACAGCAAAGCTTTCTACTTTCAACGCCGCCAGCAGCGCCAAACCGAATGCCGCCGTCTTACCTGAACCCGTTTTCGCCTGCGCTAGCACATCGCGCCCGGCCAGCATCGGCGGCAGGCTTTGTGCCTGCACCGGCGACATTTCATGGTAGCCAAGAGATGCAAGGTTGCTCAGCAAAGCTTTCGGCAACGCTAACGAGGAGAAAGAAGAGTCAGACACGATATTACCTTGCTTGGGCCACAGGTGTGCGGCCATCATAAATACAGTGCGCGCCCTCTGGAGGGCAGTCGACGCACACAAACGTTACCGCACCATACCAGAAAGTGCCTCGATCTGCGCCGCCATCACGTTGCCAGGGATACAAAAGTGGCCTCACTCAGGGTGGCCAGGTCTCTCGGCGTCAGTTCAATTTCAAGCCCTCGTCGGCCCGCGCTGACATACACAGTAGCGAATGCTTCAGCTGACGAATCCACAAACGTGACTAGGCGCTTTTTCTGGCCTAGCGGGCTCACCCCGCCCAACACATAGCCTGTGGTGCGCTCTACTTCTTCTGGCGAGGCCATGACGGCTTTTTTAACGTCGGCCGCTTTGGCAATTTTCTTTAAGCTTAGCTGCCCCGTAACAGGCACGATGCCGACTGCCAGCTGCTTGCCATCCAACTTCACAACTAACGTTTTAAAAACCTGCTCGGCAGACACACCCAGCTTTTCAGCGGCTTCTAAACCATAGGATTGCGCGGCAACATCGTGATGATACTCATGAACTTGGAAGGCAACCCCTGCATGTTTTGCGCTATTAATCGCCGGCGTCATGTCGCTCTCTTTTTTTGCTAGGAACTAAAACACTAACGCCAGCTTAACAAAGCTGGCGTTAGTGTTTATACAGTTAAAATATCAGCGCTTACTGACAAGACACTACTTTACGCATGATGTCTTTCGCCCAAAGGGTTTGCCCATCGGGCGTACGTCCGTGCTCGTTCCAGCGCTCGGCTGTTTCCAAGCAGAAAGAACCGGCACTTTCAACGCTTGTATCGCGATTAGCCGGACGCTCTCCGCCAATACGCATCACGTCTGGGTTATCGGAAGTATAGCGGGGAGCAATGGTAGAGCTTGCACAGCCAGCGACCAGAACAGTCAGCAGCAGTGCGGGTAAACAGCGGCACAATGGCATGTTATTACAACCCTCAACGTAGCGATCATTAGCCCGACACTTTTTGTCGGTAGCGCTAAATAGCACCGCTGTACAAATAACGTCAATCTTTTTTAACGCCGCTTAGCCGGCAATCAGGGTAAGACTGGTGATTGGGCGCAGATTTAATCGCTTGCAGCGCTGCTCCACGCTATCAACTATTTCCTGGGCATCGTGAAATTGCTGCTTATCGAGCTGGATGTCTACCATCAAGAAACTGCCTACCTGTGCCAGGCGCACATCGTCATCGGTGACATCAAAATCAGCAACGTCTTTCATGACATCGCGACGCACGCAGTTACTCGGCACACCGAACATCAGCTCACGTAGAGCGCCTTTCACCATGCGAATTGGCATCGGTAGGAAGTAGCCTGCAATCACCAGCACCATGATCGGATCGGCAAAGCGTGCGTAGCTCGCCCATGGCGTTTGCATTACCCCCCAAGTGAGCACAAAGCCCAGCATCACTGCAGCACTTAACCAAGTATCCATCTGCCACTGACGCAATTCCGCGGCTAGCAGCGACGAGCGTGCCACGCGGGCATAGCGGGCCAGCCACCACCAGGTCAACAAGCAGCCGGTCACGTTGACCACGCCAAACATTAAGGCTAAATCTAGCGTCACTAACCGCCCTCCTGCCGATAGGCTCCAAAGTGCTGACACAAGCGACACGACACATACCATGGCGATCACTACGCCTTTGAGCAGCACCGCTAGCGGCTCAACCGTTAGCCGCCCAAAGGGGTAGTGATCATCAGCAGGCTTACGCGCTTGGTGAAGCGCATAGAGCGATAGCGATGCTAGCAATAGGCTTAGTAAGGAATAGCCGCTGTCAAAAAGAATCGTTATCGAGCCACTGGCGATCCCTAAAACAAGGCCAGTGGATGCAAAGAGGCTGGCTGAAACGGCTGAAAATCTTAGCGCACGGCGCTCGGCTACAAAGGGGGTCACGCGGATAACTCCATCACATTGGGCAAATTTTGCGCCATAATAGAAGGAGGCTGTATGAATAACCAATCGCTCAGCGCTAGCTTTATTGGCGCTAACACCTTTAAACGAGACGATTATGCGTGCTGAACAGGTGCAGGCCTTTGTTGATGTTACCGAACATGGATCTTTTGCCGCTGCGGCCCGACACACGGGAGTAAAGCGAAGTACGCTGAGCGCCGCGGTCAATGCCTTGGAAGACAGCCTCGGCGTGGCGCTCTTTGAGCGTTCAGGTAATAGCTTAACGCTTAGCGCCGTTGGAGACAGCGTACTGCCCGACTGCTACCGCCTATTAACCAGCGCCAGCAGGATCAAAAAGCACTGCCACCAGCATCTGCAGGGTGTTGAAAGCCAGCTCGGCATTGCGCGTGACGATGCCCTGCCAGAGGCCTTTTGGCGCCAAGTAATGCATGATTTAAAGCAGCAGTTCCCGCTAACGGCGATATCGGTATATCTGGTGCCTCCCCAGGAACATGCCCAGTTTGTACAGCGCCAAACGGTAGATATCGCTTTTGGCCTTTACACCGCTGAAGGCATTGATGCTAACGCGGCCAACCTTGCCCCGGTCACGATGCGTTTGGTGGCCGCGCCGCAGCATCCTCTCAGCCGCCTTCCTAGCGTCAATCGCGATGACTTAGCCCAGTACACGCAGGTGTGCTTAACCCACGTACAAGACGACAAACTGATCAGCGAGGCGCTGTTTTCAGGCAATTATCTTGGGCTCACCATGTTTGAAGTCATACGCGACGCTGTGATTAATGCCACCGGCTGGGCGCTACTCCCTTATCCGCTGGTCAAAAGTGCCCTGGAGGCAGGCACTTTATGTACGCTCAATCACGATCTCGTCTTAGACAGCCACCATTATCGCTATGTAGAAAGCGATAACCGTGGCGTAGTGGCCGCAGCGCTGCTGAACAAGGTGGCACACTTTTTAGCCACGCTGCGCCAATCCGAGTTTTCTTAACCGCTGCTCAAGCAGACTGACACAGCGTTGAAATAATTTAATTGGCAAAAAATGCCAAAGCCTTCCACGCTATTACAAAGTGCTTAGCCATTAAAAAACGAAGGAGATGCCAGGACACGCCATGTGAGGGACACAGGCAAGTGTCATCTGGGCGTAATACGCACCTGCCAGTGTCGAAGTTGCCGTCAACCAAGGAGTGATTCCACCGATGGTACGACTCGATAAGAAAGCCACTCGGCTGTACGTGCTGGACACTAATGTCCTCATTCATGATCCTGCCGCGCTCTATCACTTCGATGAGCACGATGTTGTTATCCCGATGACAGTTCTGGAGGAACTGGATAAGCACAAAAACGGTATTCGTGAAATCGCCCGCACGGCCCGCCAAATTAGCCGTACGCTTTCTGACCTTACTAGCCAAGTCACCTTTGATGAAATTCAGCTCGGCATTCCAATCCCCCGAATTAGCGGCGAATCAGGTCGCCTGCACTTTTTATGCTACAACGATTTAAAACTCCTCGACGCCATTGATGACAGCCCCGATAACCGCATATTGGCGGAGACCTGCCGCCTGCGCGATGAACGCCCCGATGCCTCGGTGATTCTGATCACCAAAGATATCAACCTGCGCGTTAAAGCCGCCGCGCTAAAGGTACCGGTTGAGGATTATCTAAACGACCGCGCATTCTCTGATAGCGATGCCATGATTGAAGGCGCACAGGTTTATGCCTCAGCAGGGCAAGATGGCGCCACGCTATGGGAAGGCCTCAATGTCGATGTCACCGTCGAGCGCGTTGGTCATCACACGTTCTATCAGCTCAATGGCGTGATGCCCCGGCATTGGCACGTTGGCATGCTGGTGTCGGATAGTGAGAATGGCGCAGAGTTCGAGGCGATCGTTCGCGAACTGAGCCCCTCCACAGCCCGCCTTCAGCTACTGACCAACTACCGCCATCATGCCGGCGTGTGGGGCGTTCATGCACATGACAGCCGGCAAAACTTCACCTTAAACTTGCTGATGGACCCGGATATTGACCTGGTGACGGTGGCCGGTAACGCCGGTACCGGTAAGACGTTTATGACGCTGGCCGCCGCCTTTCAACAAACGTTGGATGCCAAGCTATTTGAGCGCATTGTATTTACCCGCGCGCCGATCCCTATGGGGGAAGACATCGGCTTTCTACCCGGTACCGAAGAGGAGAAAATGTCACCGTGGATGGGGGCTTTCCACGACAACATGGATAACCTGCTGCGCAATGAGGAGGGAGAGTCCAGCTGGGATAATGGTGCTACTCGCCAACTGATTGGCTCACGCGTACAAATTCGCTCGCCAAGCTTTATGCGCGGCCGCACCTTAAATGACACGTTTCTAATCATTGATGAGGCGCAAAATTTTACCCCCAAACAGCTAAAATCGCTGGTGACACGGGCGGGGCGCAATACCAAGATTGTCTGCCTGGGCAACGTTGGTCAGATCGACACCCCCTACCTAACCGCCAATACCTGCGGCATGGCGGCCGTCGTTGAGCGTTTTAGAGACTGGCCTCACGCCGGCCATATCACCTTGAAAAGCGTTGAACGTTCTCGCTTAGCACTTGCCGCTGAAGAGCTGTTATAAGACTAGCGATTGTTAAACACCATCCCTCACGCTGGGACCGGGTGAGGGATGATGTAGCCAAGTAACGTTAACCAAGAAAGCTGATCCAAGAAGCCATGCGCACGAGGGCTGAATCGGCTACTCAGCATCTGATGCCCGCCACGGCTGAGGGCTGCCAATAGTATCTGCGGCAAACGCCTCGCGTTCGCCAAGAGGGCGCGGATAACCGACAGTTGTATCGCGGTAAGTCTGACGCTCCATTTCACTGTTCACTTCTGCGCCAAACAGCACCACGAAGGCAGAGAGCCAAAACCATATCATTAACGCTATGACGGCCCCCAGTGATCCATAGAGCTCACTAAAGGTTGCGAAATAGCGTACGTACAGCGAAAGCCCGCCAGAACCTAATAGCCACATAAAAGTGGCGAGTAGCGTTCCATAGCTTAACCACCGCCACTGCGCTGAACGCCGATAGGGTGCGAAACGATAAAGTAACGCGATCAGCACGCTCATTAGCACTAAGAGCGCAGGCCAACGTAACCATTTCAGCAGCTTATCCAGGGGTGGATCAATGGCTAGCGCATCAACCAGCATGGGTACGATGGCGATAAAACCCAGTGATACCAAGGTCATAATAATCAAACCAAACGTCAGCGACACCAACACCGTGCTGCGATGAAATAGTGAGCGTTTTTCCGTTTCCCCATACACCACGTTTAATCCAATCACTAATACCGCCACGCTTTTTGAGGCAACAAACATGGCAATCAATAGACCGACTAGCGTGGCCATCACGTTACTTGATTCAGCACTTTCCACTACCTTCTGGGCCTGCTGATCAATTAACTTGGCCGCATCGGGTGGCATAAAACGGCTAATTTCGTACAGCTGCTGGCCCGCCTCATAGGGGTCAAACAGCAGCCCCCAGAGCGAAATAACCGCGGCAATAGTGGGAAACAATGCGAGCAATGCGTAAAAAGCGACACCGGCCGCCAGCATAGTAATGCGGTCCCGCCGCGCGGCGCGCACTACTCGCCAGACAATATCATGCCAGCCACGAGCGGGAATCTCGCCCGGCACCTCGGCATGCCGGCCACGCTCAAGATTACTCATAGCGCGTCAAAGCCCAACACGGTTGCGGCATTCTCATCATCCTTGGCCTTCCCACATAAGTAGCGCCGCAAGCACTGCGGCAAGCACCATCATCAAACCACTTGAATGATGCCGCAACCAGCTCTCCCCGGCCAATCCGCGTGATAAAGAAACCATGAATCTCTTTTCCATACTTTGCGCGGCAGTCACGCTGGCCGCTTTAATCTTGCCACAGGCGTGGCCTATCAAACGTATAGGCACTAGCGCAGCGTTGGCTATAAAGGCATACAGCCACCATAGATCACCTGCGGGGGGCGATTTACCCTTAAAGGAGCGAGTTAATAGCCAGCCCACTACAGCGAGCAGAACACCTGCCGGAAATGGCCATATAATCCCCAACCACTCTCTAAGAGGCGGCATTTCAATACTGCCCGTAGGTAGCGGTAACCACAGCGGCGTTACGAGCGCCGCCATAATGCCTGCAAGCCAAGCACCCCACTGCCACGGATTGCTGCCGCCTTGCTCGCGCTGCTGCCACTGGCGCCAAAGCGCAACACTGACTAGCGCCGCGGTGCCAACGGCGGCCCAACTCAGCAGCTTAATTAACGATTCATGATGCATCTCATAAAGCGGGCTTTTGACGCCCCATTTGCTGATCATACCTGCGCCAATAGCACCAGCCAGCGATATGCCCGGCAGCGCCATCAACGCCCACACCAGAGGCAACGGCCAGCGTGGCAGGTGCTCACTAATACTGGTGCCCATAAATAGACTGCCTTTGGCCAGCGCGTGATGAGCGGCAAACAGCACCAAGCCCGGCCACAGCAGTGGCCAAACATCCGGCGCCACTAGCCCCATTGCCACCAGCGCGGTCATCATGCCCATTTGACTAATACTTGAATACGCTAGCACGGCTTTTGGATGGCGCTGAAACACACCGTAAAGCGCAGCGGCAAAGGCGGCTGCCAACCCGGCTATCAGCATAACGTGGCCAAACTGGGCTAAGGCACCAGATACCTCGTCATGACCCAGCGGCAGCACGCTTATCCAGCCGAGCAGGCCGGCTTTAATCATCACCCCGCTGAGCACCGCACTGGCCGGTGCGGGCGCTACCGGATGCGCCAACGGCAGCCATACGTGCAATCCGATAACGCCGGCTTTTACCCCGAAGCCTAAGCACAGCAAGGCGGCCATCCATGCGCCCTGCTCTGCGATCAAAATACCCTCACGCACACCTTGCAGCGTTAGCGTGTCGGCCTCACCGGCGGCCCACAAAAAGCCGGCTAAAATAAGGCCTTCGCCGACCACGGCCAGTATTAAATATACCCGCGCGCCCAGCCGCGCCTCTTGTGTACCGGTGTGCACTACGAGGGCATAAGCGGCAAACGTCATCAGCGCAAAGCCTAAATAGAAGCTGGCAATATCCTGGGCGACAACCAATAACACGTTGCCTAATAAGGTCATTGGCCACAGCAGGGACAAACGTTGCAGGCGGCGCTGAGCATCTTGATCGCCCGCCTGAGCCTGCTTCTGTTCCGCCGCAAAATAACCTCGCGCGTGCACGGCTGCTAAACTCCACAGCAGCGCGGTAAACGCCAGCCATGGGCGGCTGAGCGAGTTTAACGCCCACTCCCCGCCCAGCATCCAGGCATCGATAGTCCACTGCGCTTCGCCACCGTACGCTAACAGTAAGGCAGGCCAAGCAGCGCTCACCCACAGCAGGGAAAAATAGTCGCGCCGTGAGCTTGGTGTGCAATAGGCGTGCCAAGCTGAACACCCGGCGACGCACAGCGGCCATAGCAGTGACAGCGCCAGCAGCAGCGTCATCATAGCAAGTACTCCCCGTTTGCGACGCGGGTTGCCCAGTCCAGCGGACTAAACGGCAAGCCTGCCAACAAACCAGCAGCGAGGCTCACCAGCGCGGTAAACACCATCGGTAAAAGCAACCAGCCATGGGTTTCAAAGCGGCCTAAACGCTGTTCGTCGGGCCAACTGCCTTTGCCATGAGAAGGCCCTAAACGGAACCACAGACGATGCACAATCGGTAAAAAATACATCGCGTTGAGCGTGCTGCTGATCACCAACACGGCCACCACCCAGTACATTTCAGCCTGGATCGCGCCGATACCGAGGTACCATTTGGTAATAAAACCAGCAAAGGGCGGGAGGCCGATCATGCCTAGCGCGCCGATCGTGAATGCAATACTGGTTAACGGCATGCGCTTACCGGCACCGTCCATCTCGTCAATGCGGTGAATCCCCAGCTCTTCTGCATAGTTACCCGCACAGAAGAATAACGTGACCTTCATTAAACCCTGGTGCAGCAAGTGCGCTAACGCACCAATAGTGCCGAAAGGCCCAAATAAGCCGATGCCGAGAATAACGTAGGAAACTTGGCTGATGGTAGAAAACGCCAAGCGTGGTTTCAGCTCCTCTTGCGCGATGGCTCTCAACGACCCATAAATAATCGTAATAGATGCCGTCACCGCCAGCGCGGTAATGACACCAAGCTCCACGCTAAGCTCAATGCCATAAAGATCATAAACCACTCGCAAGATGCCAAACGCGCCAGCCTTCACGACTGCGACGGCGTGCAGCAGCGCACTCACCGGCGCTGGCGCAACCATTGCTCTTGGTAGCCAGCCGTGCAGCGGCACCATAGCAGCCTTAACCGCAAACCCGCCCACCAGCAGCGCAAATATTAGCGTTAGCAAGCCACGGTTATCGTTTAAATAATCGCCCAAGCCTGCTTCGGAAGAAAACGACTGGTCCCCAGTCAGGCTATAAAGCAGCACCGCGCCCAGGAGCAGCACCACGCCAGCCGTGAGGGTATAGCGCAAATAAATGCGGCCCGCGTTGAGCGCTTGCTCCGTACCCCGGTGCACCACTAGCGGGTACGTGGAGAGCGTCAACATTTCGTAGAAAATCAAAAAGGTAAACAAGTTATCAGCCAGCGCAATGCCGATGGTGCTGGCCACGCAGAGGCTAAAAAAGCCAAAAAAGCGCTTCCTGTTGGCAGACCCTTCCAAGTAACCAATCGCGTAAATCGTCGTACACAGCCAAAGCAGTGACGATAACCCGGCGAACATCACCCCAAGCGCATCCGTGCGCAATACGAAATCAACACCGCCGACAACCTGGAAGCTGAAAATATCTTCATACCCAGCGGCTACTCGCCTGACCATCAAGGTGACCAGAACAATATTGGTGACCGCCGCCAGCAGATTAATCGTGGTGCGTAGACGATGGGACTCTTCCGGCAGCACAAAAATAATCCCGGTGACTAACAGCGCGATAGCCAACGCGGTGATGGGTAGCCACTCAGCAGTCATACGCCACCTCCATGCATCAATCCCAATGGATAATGCGCGAAAAGCCCCAGTGCGAAAGCGGCTAGCGCCAGCGTCAGGGCGATTAAGTCCATCCCTGACGCAAGAGGCTGGTAACGCTGGCGAGGTGCCGACTCGTCAAATGAATAGCGAAACATGCGGAATATATAGGCTGCAGTTAGTAACGTACCGACAAGCAGTGCCGCCACCGCCCACCACTGCTGCGTGATAATCATGGCCTCAAAGAGCAGCCATTTTGCGGTAAAGCCAGCGCTGGGTGGCAGGCCCATTAACGTGATGGAAGCAATGCCAAACACTAACAGCGAAAGCGGCAAGCGCCGGCTAGTGCCTGCAAGGCCTTTTAAGGTACTTTCACCGGTCGCCAGAATCAGGTTTCCGGCAGCCATAAACATCGCAGCCTTAGCAAAAGCGTGCCCCATTAGCTGTAGCCAAAAGCCTTCCCACGCTAAGGCGCGTGGCAGCGGGGCAACGTCTGCTCCCAGTAGCAGCGGGAAAATAACCATCAAATAACCCAGCTGCGCGACGGTTGATGAGGCGACCAACGTTTTCAGTGAGTCAGTTCGCCATGCTAATAGGCCACCCCATACAATCGCCAGCATGCCTAGCCAGGCAATAACACGCGATGCATAGAAAGCATCCGGCAGTAGAATGCTCCACAGCAGCACCAGCATAAAAAGTGAAGCTTTGATCACCAGCCCGGCATGCAATGCGCTCACCGGCGTCCAGGCATTTTCATGGACAGGCGACAGCCAGGCATGCAGCGGAAACAGCGCAGCTTTCAACGCAAGCCCCGCGCCCATCAGCGCCGCCGCGAACCATGCCACGGGGCCGGGCTCGATTATCTCGGCTAAACCCTGTAAATCTAACCGGCCCCAGTGGCCTAGAATCAAAGCAACGCCCAGCAGATAAGCCAATGACCCCACCAGCGCTAGCAGCAAATAGCGCATCCCCGCCTTAAGGGCAGGCGCTTTCCCCGATAGTAGCAGCATGCCGACCGCCGCCAAGCCCATCAGCTCCAACGCAACATAGAGTGTGAGCAGATCAGTGGCTAGCCACATTAATGAAAGCGCGCTTATCAACGTCCCCATCAGCGGCCACAGCCAGCGTGACATCGGGCCGGGGTCGCTTAAGCGCAAATAGCCCGGCGTATATAGCGCTGCGGCAACGCCAATCCACTGGGTCGTTAATAGCAGCAGTACGCTGAGCCCGTTCAAACGTAGCGACAGCTGGATATCCGCCACCGCCCACTGCCAGCGCAGTAGCCCCGCATCGTTAAAGGCGAACAGCAGCATTAAACCAGCCGCCACTATCGGCGCGCTGGCAAGTAGCACGGGCCATGCTCGCTTAGGGGGGAATAATGCCGCCAACAGCCCCATTAGCAGCGGTAGGCAAAGCACCGTCAACAGCGCCCAGTGGGTTGTGGCAAGCGGCGTAAAGGTGCTATCGAAGAGACCAAAGCGCCAGATCATGTCGCACTCTCTTTGGGCCCGCTGTCGTGGTCCAAGGCATTAACGCCTTGCAAATGTAAAAGCTGTCTTATCAGTAAGACACCGAGCATCGACCCAAGCGCCGCCACTAGCAGCCCCACGCTGATTAAAACCTGGGCAGTCGGAGTAGTACCCGCCACGCCGGCAAGCAACATAAATACGCCAGAACCGAGTAGATTAAACGCCAGCAAACGTCTTAACAGATGACGGTGTAGTGCAAAGGAGGCCATGGCGCTGGCAGCAATCACCACACCAGCCAACAAAAGCGGATGTTCAGCAGGCGAGTGCTGCATATCGGTTAGTACATAGCCAATCGCCACAGCGACCATGACAAACCAAACCAGCGCTAACACCACTCGCATGGCAATTCGTGTCCACGGCTCGCTAAAATGATCGTGCGCTAAAACAGATGAGCCGCTAGACCCAACGTGGCCAAGAGCATAAAAACAGCAGAGCCCTGTCAGCACTGCTCCTAGCAGTAGCTCTGCGCTTGCTAACCAAATGGCACCTAGTTGCCACCATGCCAATGCCATAGCGATAGCAAAAGCCACAAAGAAGCGGCAGGCGCGCAGAAGATGGCGATCAAACAAGCACACCAGCGCCGTCCCCGTAAGGCACAGCGCTAGCGCTACTTCTACCACATCAATGGAAGCTATCATTCGTTTTCGCTACGTCCTTGCATCGGGCACGAATAGGCGCTGAGTTTAGGCAAATGCTAGCTTAGACGTGTGCCCAGCCATTTGCCGATGTCATTAACCTGCTGTGGACAGAGCGCGTGGGCCATTGGGTACTGGCGGTAATTGACCGTGTAACCCATCTCTTTCAGGCGGTCTACGCCGCTGCGCCCCAGGCTTTCGGGCACGATAGGATCAAAGTTACCGTGCTGTACTTCAATAGGCATTTGTCGATTTGCATCGCTCAGAACGATATTGTCGGCAGTGGCAAAATAGGTCGACATCGCTAACAAGCCGCCCAAGGGCGCGGGAAAAGTGAGCGCGGCTTCGTAGGCAACGGCGCCGCCTTGCGAAAAACCCGCCACAATAATGCGCCGACTATCGATTCCTTGATCAATTTGCTCTTGCATCAGCCCCTGTAATCGCTCAGCCGATTTTTTGAGCTGGCTTTTATCCACCCGGCGCCCCAAATCCATGGCGAGAATGTCATACCACGCGGGCATCACCATGCCGCCATTAATCGTCACGGCCAGGCGCGGCGCATGGGGCATGATAAAACGAACCTGCGAGTTTTTATGCAGTGCTAACGCGGGCACTAGCGGCTCAAAATCGTGCCCGTCAGCACCTAAACCGTGAATAATAAAGACACACGCATCGGCAGGTTGACCGTTTTTCGGCTCAATAATCAGTTCGCCAGGATCAGTCATCGACTCTCATTCCTTGTGCAAAAAAAGCAACCCTAGCGCAAACCAGTGCTAACCGCGAGTAGTGGCGCGCCTAAAGGAGCCAAGACACCGCCAAAAGCTATTTTAAAAAGGCCATACCTGAGGAATCAACACCAGCGCTATCGCACCGGTTAACACATTTAAACCACTGCCTAAGCGCAGAAAGTCACTCACCCGATAGCCGCCGGGGCCATACACCATCAAGTTCGTTTGATAGCCGATAGGCGTTAAGAAACTGGCCGAGGCAGCAAACATAACGGCCACGACGTAAGGCATCGGACTAACGCCTAAACTTTCTGCAGCGCTCATCACGACCGGGAAAATAATCACTGCCGCAGCGTTGTTAGTGACTAGCTCTGTGAGAAGCGCTACGACACAGTAGGTCCCTATCAGCAAGAGTAGAGGATTACCCGCCACTAGCGCCAGCAAACCACCGGCAATCACTTCCGCCGCACCGGAGCTTTGTAGCGCGGCCCCGACGCCAAACGAGGCGGCAATAGTTAGCAGCACCTGGGTATCAAGGCCTCGCTTAGCCGCCCCCACCGAACAACAGCCGGTGAGTAGCACTAGCGCAGCCCCTAACATGGCGGCATTGAGCATGCTAAGCACGCCCAGCGCTGCAAGCACCACGGCACCCAGTAAGATCCCCCACGCAAGCGGCGCCTTTTCATGGATCGGCCGTGCTGACCCATTAAGCTCGCTTATCAGCAAAAAGTCTCTGGACTGACGATGACGTTCAATAAACGGTGGGCGTGCTTCTAGCAGCAGCACATCCGCTGACTGCAAGCGCACTTGACCTAAATTCCCTTTTACCCGCTCACCGCCACGGCATATCGCCAGCACCGCTGCGCCATACAGCGTTCTAAACCGTCCATCGCGAATACGCTGGCCAATAAACTGGCACTGGTCAGACACAACGGCCTCGACCAAACGGCGCTCTTTAAACTCTTTCTCTAAACTGGAAGTGTCGTCTCGAGAAGGAATGAGGCCACGGATTTGCTGGAGCTCTACCGCTGCATCGCTGGTTCCGGCAAACACTAGACGGTCGCCACCTTTAAGCTGCTCCCCCGGCCCGACAACGCTGACAATATTGCCTGCACGCTCAATCTCCACCAGGAACAGCTCCTGTAGATGGCGCAGCCCGGCTTCCTCCACGCTACGGTCGACCAGTACACCAGCTGGGTCTACCTCCATTTCAATCGTGAACTCACGCGGATTGGCAAACGCACTGGCCACCCCGGAACGCGCCGGTAGCAACCGCGGCCCTAGTGCAATCAGATAGACTAGGCCCGCTATGGCCACGGGAATCCCGACCCAAGCGAGATCTAAAAGGCCCATGCCGCGCTCGGGATAACGGTCAAGTAACAGTCCATGCACGACCAAGTTAGTACTGGTGCCGAACAGGGTAATGGTGCCACCCAGGATAGAAGCAAAGCTGAGCGGCATGAGCAGCCGCTGTGGAGATAAACGCAGCCGCCGGCTCCAGCTCATCACCGCGGGGATATAGGTAGCCACTACCGGGGTATTATTGACAAAACCACTGAGCATCGCCACGGGTAATAGCAGGCGCGTCAGGGCGCCTCTTTCGCTCGCAGGGCGCCCCAACACATAGCGAATAATGAGATCAATCCCACCGGTTTCACGAATGCTAGCCACCAGCACGTACATAAACGCGACGGTGAATAAACCGCTATTGGAAAAGCCGCCTAACGCCTGCTGAGGATCAATGACTCCCAGCGTCATCAGCACGATAACCGCACCCAGCAAAATAATGTCGGGCCCGAGGCGTGAAAAAGCCATGAGCGGAAAGATCGTAACCACCACTGCTACCGCAATCCATGCATCCAGCGACATACCCACCCCATTCTTAATCCACAAGCATGGGCTATTGTGACGCCAACCGCATATTCTAAAAAGTTATTTTTAGAAACACCTAAAGAACAAAAAAGAATATAAGAGTAGCCATAGTGGCGTCAATATCGCGGCTTAGAGCACTCTCTAAATGACGGGCAACAAAAAGCCCCGCGCTTGGCAGGGCTTTACGATCAATCAACGCTAAGCGCTAATTGTTAACATCTCATGGTTTAAGAATTAACTTAAACAACTTTGATGTTAGAAGCCTGAAGGCCTTTTTTACCCTGAGTGACGTCGAAGGAAACCTTCTGGCCGTCCTGCAGAGATTTGAAACCTTCAGACTGAATTTCAGAGAAATGTGCGAACAGGTCGTCGCCATTGTCGTCAGGAGAAATGAAGCCGAAGCCTTTAGTGTCGTTGAACCACTTAACGGTACCAGTTGCCATGATCGAAATCCTCGATGTAGCTAATCAAAACCGGGAAATACCCGAATTACAGTGGGTAGAACAAGAAACTTTCACCAGAATTAACGCTTGAGGCGTTTCTATACTGCTGACAACGTTCGACTTGCTAACCAACTGAGCGTATTTTGCGCCTAACCCATGCACCCGTCAACACTACTATAATACCTAGCTAAAAGCCCCTAAATCCCTGGACTTTCGCTGAATTTCAGCTATGTGGCGCTAAGATCCAATCGGCAGCCTTCTCGGCAATCATTAAGGTTGGAGAGTTCGTATTGCCACTGGTAATGGTGGGCATGATGCTGGCATCAGCGACTCGCAAACCGTTGATACCGCGCACTCTAAGCCGGGCATCCACCACCGCCATAACATCGTCTTTGCGACCCATGCGCGCAGTGCCAACGGGGTGAAAAATGGTCGTTCCTATATCGCCCGCCAACCGGGCAAGCTCATCATCACTTTGATACTCAGCGCCCGGCTTCACTTCTTCAGGCGCATATTTGTTAAAAGCAGGCTGCTCGGCAATATGCCGAGTGACGCGCAGTGAGTCCGCTGCCACCTTACGGTCTTCAGGCGTACTCAGATAGTTAGGCGAAATGGCCGGCGCTTGATGCGGGTCACTGCTTTTTAGACGCACTGTCCCTCGGCTGGTGGGGTTCAAATTACACACGCTTGCGGTAATGGCTGGGTATGCGTGCAGCGGTTGGCCAAAAGCCTCAAGGCTCAGCGGCTGCACATGGTATTGAATATTGGGGTGCGCGTGCTCTGGCGAGCTGCGAGTAAATGCCCCCAGCTGCGAAGGCGCCATGCTCATAGGCCCAGAACGTTTGAGTAAATATTCAAGCCCGATACCGGCCTTTCCCCATAGCGTACTGGCCATGGCGTTTAATGTTTTGCCATTGGTAATTTTATAGACTGAGCGAATCTGCAGGTGGTCCTGCAGATTCTCGCCGACGCCCGGCAGCTCATGTACCAAGGTAACGCCGTGTTTGCGTAACAGCTCGGCAGGCCCCACGCCGGAAAGCTGCAGCAAGTGCGGCGTACCAATGGCACCGGCACATAGCACCACTTCCCCACTCACTGTCGCTCGCTGGACACTGCCATTGCGCTCAACTTCAACGCCCGAACACCGCGGCATACCTCCCTCATCGTTAAAGCACAGCCGATTAACCTGCGTGGAATGCCATAGCGTTAAGTTGTCGCGCTTAAGTGCCGGGCGTAAAAATGCTTTAGCGGTATTCCACCGAAAGCCCGAGCGCTGATTGACGTCGAAGTAGGCCACGCCCTCGTTTGAACCGCGGTTAAAATCGTCGGTTCGCGGGATACCCGCCTGCACGGCAGCTTCGGCAAAATCGTCTAACACGGGCCATTTCAGGCGCTGTTTTTCGACCCGCCATTCGCCGCCATGCCCATGAAAGTGGCGATGTTTAGCGTCGCCATCGCCGCCCGCATCTAATCGATAGTGGTCTTCGTGTTTGATAAAATCGGGCAAGCAGTTTTCCCAACGCCAAGCATCGTCTCCCGCCACCTCAGCCCAGTGGTCGTAGTCTCGCGCCTGGCCGCGCATGTAAATCATCCCATTGATGCTGGAACAGCCGCCCAGGGTTTTGCCGCGTGGATAAATCAATGAACGGCCGTTGAGCCCTTTGTCGGGCTCGGTGCGAAACAGCCAATCGGTACGCGGGTTATTGATGCAGTAGAGATACCCTACGGGAATATGAATCCAGTAGTAGTTATCCCGCCCTCCCGCTTCTATCAGCAGCACGCGATGTTTGGGGTTTGCGCTCAAACGATTGGCCAGCAGGCACCCGGCGGTGCCTGCGCCGATAACAATATAATCATAGTGGTTATTAGCTAGTTCTGGCATCACGGACTCCGGTAACGTTAAGGCGCTACTTCGCCATCAGTAGCGCTGTACTCGCGTGCGTGCCAACCTTTGCCACCTGGGCGTTGTGGCTAAAAAGCGCATTAATTAATTGGATTGTTGTTGTCATGGGCCTACCTTTAATAAAAAACGTGTTTTGAAAAGGCTGCTGATAAACGTATAACTAGAGACTAGCCTACTGAGCTAGCCAAGGGAGCCTAGGCGTTAGTTTAATGCCGCTGTCGCAAGCTAAGCCCCAAGTCCCAAGCCATTAATAGGCTTAAGCTCGAACCGTATCACTACCGCCACTGGAGTGCTTTGAATGACCCGACTTCCCCTTTTTCGTCCATTAGCACTTTGCGTAGTGGCCGCTGCAGGCCTCGCCAGCCCGTCACTTCAAGCCCAGGCGACCGTTGAAGCTACGTTTGCCGGCGGCTGTTTTTGGTGTATGGAACCACCTTACGATAAGCAGCCAGGGGTCAGCGCCACCATTTCTGGCTACATCGGCGGCGAGCTAGAGAATCCTAGCTACGAGGATATTTCGCGGGGCGGCACTAGCCACGCTGAAGCTGTCCAAGTTGAATACGACCCGGAAGAAATCAGCTATTCGCAGCTATTAGACATATTCTGGCGCAACATCGACCCCTTCGCGGTAGACCGACAGTTCTGCGACGTGGGCGATCAATACCGCTCGGCGATTTTTTATCATAATGAAGAGCAGCGAGAACTGGCTGAAGCGTCCAAAACCGACATGGAGGCTCGCTTTGACAAGGATATCGCCACCCAAATAGTACCCGCCACAGCATTCTGGCCTGCGGAGGAGTACCACCAGGATTATTACCAGAAAAACCCGGTGCGCTATAAGTTCTATCGCTTCAGCTGTGGGCGCGATGGACGTTTAGACGAGGTGTGGGGCGAAGAAGCTGGTGGGCCAGAGTTCTAAAAACCTTGCCATATAACACCACTTATTATCAGATGCTCGCCTGACGCCAGCGCCGCTGCTTCTTTACCAGAGTCGACTGGTCGACCCCCAATGCAGTGGCTGCAGCGCGGGTAGAGCCATGGCTAGCAAGTGCTTGGTGAATTAACTGCTGTTCGAAGTGCATGACCTGTTGGCGGAGGTCGCCACTAACATGCTTTACACAAAGCGTGGCACAGGGAAATACCTCGTTCGGCAACGACGTAGCGGTTATTAGGTCTTCTAACACCGTAACGGCTAAACGCTCGGTTAAATTAATCAGCTCACGAATATTGCCAGGCCATGGATAGCTGGAAAGTAGTTCCAAGGCCTCCGGATCCCATCGCCGACACAGCCCATGCAGCTTATTAAAATGACTCAAATAATAGCTAAGTAGTGGAATAATCTCATCGCGTCGCTGTCGTAAAGGCGATAACCACAAAGGCACCACACTAATGCGATAAAATAGATCCTCGCGAAAGCAGCCTTCTTTTACCCGGTCATGTAAATCCTGATGAGTAGCAGTAATCAAGCGCACATCGGTTTGACGAAACGCCGTTCCACCGACCGGCAAATAGCGATTTTCCTCCACTACTTTGAGCAGTTTCACTTGTAACGCGAGCGACAGGTCTCCAATTTCATCCAGAAATAGCGTGCCACCATGGGCAACATCCAGCAGCCCCTGCTTGCCTTTTGGTGCCGCTCCGGTAAAGGCACCAGCGGTATAACCAAACAGCTCTGCCTCCAGCAGCCCTTCAGGGAACGCTGTACAGTTAAGTTCCATAAACGGCCCATCCGCGCGATCACTGTGCTGATGAATATAGCGTGCCAATAGCGTTTTACCGGTGCCCGTCTCGCCTCGAATAAGTATCTTCGCGGACGTTTTTGCTACTCGCCTGGCCAGTTCAAAGCAAGGCTCCGTTTGTCGGCTGATAATCACCCCAGACGCACTTAGCGCCGTTACTTCCGGCACCTTAAACGTCTCACGCATGCGCTGAATCTGTTCTAACTGCTCCTGAGCGTGTTTCGCCAACAGCAACTCGGTAATATCACGCACACTAGTGACCACATACGCAATCGAGCCATCGGCTTTGAACATGGGCGTGCCGGTTACCACGATTTTCCGGCTATCATGAATAGTCTGCACCAGTGTAATCGGACGACGCTCACGAATAACTTCCAACGAGGCCGATTTAGAGATAAACCCCGCTTTCACCAAGTCGGCCATATGAAAGCCCACCACCTCTGCCCGAGAAATTCCGGTGATACGCTCATAAGCCTTATTGATCGTGACCGTAATCCCGCTGGCATCGGTGATATAGACACCATCGTGCAAGGCATCCAACAAAGAACTCAACGGCTCCTGATCAAAACCAAAAGCATCAACGCTTTGGGCCTCGCTAGGGGGGGTAATGCCCGTTACACGATAACGCATACACTCACCCACCAATCGACCTGGCGCCTTATTGCACTGCGCCTCTTCAATATCGGTGCGGGTTAATACTCCAATCACCTGGCCCTGGATATCAAATACCTCCACTGCATCAGTACCGTGCAAGTCAAATAACGGCAGCGCGGCTTCCAACGAAAGGCACTCGTCGATACGTTGCATAACAGCTCCCCCTGATAGACCACGCCCACCGCTTTCGCGGTGGACATTGATTTTCTACCTAATAGCGTTTAAGCCACTATAGAGGCAGTGTCTGTTATTTGCGCAATGGCACCTCCGGCTCGGGATCAGCCTCCGGTAACAATGCCTCGTCCCAGTCCTTCACGAAGGTTTTATCCACCTCACCTGAGAAGAAGCGTTTGCCGTAAATTAACGCGCAGAGCAAGATACCCACCGCAAAAGCCCAGGTAGCGCCTTTAATGACCAGCATGGCAGCAATAATTCCCGCGATACCTAAGTCTCGCTGGCTGCGCGCTTCCATAATGCCAATACGTACACTCACGTAGCCCTGAATTAACAACGTCAGCGCCAATGCAATCCCCAGGATGGGCTCCACCAAGCTAACAATTGGCAACAGCAACAAACCGGTATTCGTGCCCCAGCGGAATGAGCCGGAGCCGCCGAAGATAGAGTTCATCGCTGCTTTGCCCTGCTTGTAACGCTCCACCGTTACTACATGCATCGCTGCCCACAGCGGGCCACACATCACCACATCGGGACCAAAGATACTCATTCCGAAGTTACGCCCACCAAAAATCATGTGTGCACGATTAGGGTTATAGTCGATTTTTTCGTCCTGGCGTTTCTCATCAGCCTCTTCCAGTAACGCCTTGCTTTGAAGCACATCGCCAAACAGCACAATGTAAGCGGCGATAACTGTAGGTAACGCGGTCAAAAACATCGTCAACGGCGGCAAGCCAACACCAAACACCGTGTATTCACTAAACATCAGCGCGAAATCAGGCTGGCTAAACCCCCACTCCACATCAGGCCACGGTGCTTCACCAAACAGTGGTGCCACCACGATGGCCAGTACAATAATGGGAAAAATACCCAACTTACCGATCGCGCCCCAAAGCCCGCCCTGCGCTTTCAACTTATTAAAGTGCTTAGAAAAAATCAGATAGAACGCAACGCCTACCGCAATCGCAATGGTAAAAGGATACTGCTCAAAGCGACCACCCTCATCAAACACCACGACAATGGCCGCCAGCCCAGCGCCCATAATGACACCCGCTTTAATAGCAGAAGGGATTAGCCGCACCACCTTGCTAGCCATACCCGTTACCCCAAGCCCAAGCGCAATAATCCCCAATAGCATCTGAAAGGCAATCAGCGCATGAACTCTGTCTACCCCCTCAGGAAAGGTCGACACATAAGCCATCAACAGAGGAATAGCGGGGGTAATCCAACCTGGGATAACCGGATCACCCAGCAGATGATGCATCAAATAGAGCAAGCCATTTAAAATTACAATGGCCAACGCTGCTTCAAACGGCATGCCTAGTAACTGCATCATCAATGGAATGGCGGCAAGATCCACCGCACACATTAATAGGCCCTGCAGGTAATCGGGCAGTTCAAAACGGTAATGATAAAACGGCAGGCGTAGCTTAAATGGCCCTAACGGGGTGTACGGGCTCTCTTCACCGTCAACGCGATGTTTCCAAGCACTCATGGCATGGGCTCCTATTTTAAAATTGTTAGTATTTTTTTAATAAACGTTTTGTCGTTATGGCGTTTTAATTAGCGGCGCATTAATAAGCGTCGTGGTAAATCGCCTCAATATCCGCAAGCGTTAATACCCGCGGGTTATTACGTAGCAAACGTTCCACCTTAATGGCCTCGGCGGCCAACTCGGGAATGGCGGATTCAGGAATATCAAAAGAGCGTAAACCGGCAGGAATCTCCACATCAGCACACAGCTTATGCATGCGCTTGATAACCGCATCGGCAACGGCATCATCCGAAAGCCCAGCCACGGGTTCATCAAAGGCCACCGCAATGCCACGAAAGCGCTCGACGCAGGCCAACTTGTTCCACTCCATCACAAATGGCAATAAGAGTGCATTGGTTACTCCATGAGCCAAGTGGTAACGACCACCTAATGGATATGCCAAGGCATGCACCGCCCCCACACCAGCATTACCAAACGCCAATCCCGCCAAGAGACTGCCAGTAGCCATGTCTTCACGGGCTTGAAGGTGGTTAGGGTTAGCAAATGCCTTGGGTAGCGCATGGATGATCAAGTTCATGGCTTTAACCGCTAAGGCATCGGTAATCGGCGTTGCGAAGTTAGAAAGGTAGGCTTCTATCGCATGCACCAACGCATCGACCCCGCTGGCCGCCGTTACTGAACGCGGGCAGCTCAGCGTCAACTCCGGCGCTACAATAGCTACGTCAGGTAGTAGGCAATCACTTACTATGCCCTTTTTCATCTTCTGAACTTTATCCGACAAAATTGCGATATTGGTTACTTCAGATCCTGTGCCCGCCGTGGTTGGCATGGCGATTAAAGGCACCTCACGTTGGGCAACTTTATTTTCACCAAACAATCCCTCAAGCGGGCCTTCATAGTGTGCATATACCGCCACGCACTTGGCGATGTCCATCGCACTTCCGCCGCCTACGGCGATAACGCTATCATGCTGACCACCATTAAAAGCACGCGTGCAATTTTCAACTATTTCCACTTCAGGCTCGGGCGCAATCTGATCAAATACTGCATAGGGCACATTTAGCGCCATGAGCTGCTCGGTGATGATATCCAGCGTGCCTGAAGCCACCACCCCCCTATCGGTCACGATCAACGGTCGTTGCATCCCCAGCGACTGCACATAGAGCTGCAACTGCTGGGCAGCTCCGTGACCAGTGACCAGCTTACCCGCGCTTTTAAAGCTACTTACTTGATTAAAAGGACTTAACTGCATGTGACGTTTCCTATAGAAATGTTATTGATTGTTCTACCAGCGCTGCTAATACGAAGGCGATTTCACCGGATAACAAATTCAAAGCAAATGCCATGCCAATAATATAATAATCATAAGTTTATGATTTAATTAAAATAACTGAATAAAAAAAATAAAACACTGATTAGGAAAAGAAAAAAATCATCAAAAAATACTTGATCGATGAAAAAAATCATCAGTAATGCAAAGCGCTTTTAACAAGCGTATGGAACCACTCCCATAATTCATTGCCCGACAATAAGTGCTTCATTGTGCATAAGCACTCAGTTTGTACTAAAGTGACCCTACATTAGAAATAGACCGGTCGATTAAGCGCTCAGGAGCTGGGCGATTTGGCCAACACGTTGACCTAAAGATAGGAGATCTTATGAGCAACAATATCACGACGATTAATCCGACTAACGGCGAAACCCTCGATACCTATGCGCTAATGAGCAGCGGTGAAGCCAAGCAGGTAGTGGATGCTTGTTACGAGGCGTTTCTGGAATGGCGTCTTGAGTCTCTTGAAAGTCGCGCTAAAACGGTTAAAGCGATTGGCCAAGCGCTTCAAAAGCATAAAGAAGCACTGGCCGATCTGATGGTCAAAGAAATGGGCAAACTGCCTGACCAGGCGCGCCAAGAAGTTGACCTGTGTACTGGCATTTGTGATTACACCGCTGAACATGGCCCTAAAAAATTAGCTGACGAAGAGCGCCAGCCTGGAAACGGTGAGCGCGGCTTTGTTACCTATTCGCCGATGGGCGTCATCTACGGCATTCAGCCTTGGAACTTCCCGGCTTATCAAGTCGTGCGCTACTCAATCGCCAATCTAATGGCGGGTAATGGCGTATTGCTTAAGCACGCCGAGAACGTGACCGGAAGCGGCCTGTTACTGGAAAAAATCTATCGCGAAGCGGGCCTTCCCGAGAACGTTTTCCGCACGCTTGTGATATCTCACGACGTGTCTGATGAAGTCATTGGTCATTCTGCGGTTCGCGGCGTCACGCTTACCGGCAGTGACGGTGCAGGCCGCAAAGTCGCCGCTAAAGCCGCCGAACATTTGAAAAAGACCGTGTTAGAACTAGGCTCCAACGATGCTTATCTTGTGCTTGACGATGCCGACCTCGATCTCGCGGTAGAAACCTGTGTTCAAGGGCGTGTCTATAACGGTGGCCAAACGTGCGTTGCGGCTAAACGCTTTGTGGTGACTGAAAAGAACTATGATGCGTTTAAACAACGCTACGTGGCTCGTATGCAGGCACTGACCGCAGGCGATCCCAACCAAAAAGGTAGCGACCTTGGCCCCATGGCCCGCGTTGATCTGCGCGATGCTCTTCATAAGCAGGTAGAAGAGAGCGTAAGCAAAGGCGCAAAAATTCTCTGCGGCGGTGAAAAGCCCTCAGGTAAAGGCGCGTTTTACCCGGTCACCGTGCTAGACAACGTGACCCCTGGGCAGCCCGCTTATGATGACGAACTGTTTGGCCCGGTGGCGGCACTGATTCGCGCCAAAGACGATGAAGACGCCATGCGTATCGCCAACGACAGCCGTTATGGTCTGGGGGGCGGGATCATCTCTAAAGACGTTAAGCGCGCGACAGAGCTTGCCAGCAAGTACTTTGATACCGGCATGGTATTTATCAATGGCTTTGGCGTCGCAACACCAGAAATGCCCTTCGGCGGTGTAAAAGACTCTGGCTATGGACGCGAGCATGGCGGCTTCGGCATGCTTGAGTTCGTCAATGCCAAGTCGGTGATTGTGGTTAAGGAGTAAGTCATCAGACAAGACCACTAAGCTGCTAAAACTAGAACCTCGCAGGCCATTGCCTGCGAGGTTTTTTATTGCGATCACGTATTAGATAGTGCTGGCTCGACGCTGCCAAAGCCCCAATGCAGCCGCCACGATAAGCCAGGTGATTAGTGCAGCGATAACATCATCCAGCACAATACCTAAACCACCCGGCACCGCCTCTGCTAAATGTATCGGCGGTGGTTTTAACGCGTCGAAAAAACGATAAACGCCGAATGCCAGTGCCATTACCAGCGGGTGGCGGGCCGCTTGCAAACCAATTACGGCGAGAGGAAAAGCTACGTACTCATCGGCCACAATGCTGCCATGATCCAAGCCGGCAAAATGCAGCGAAGCGACATGGCAAACCGGTATCGCAATGGCTATCAATACCGCTATGATCGCCGCCTGATGAGACGTCGGCCTGCCCAGCAGCCACCATGCCAGTGGAACACCCAGCAACGAGCCAAACGTACCCGGCGCTATTGGCGCCAGCCCTAGCCCAAAGCCAGTGGCCAGCCATAGATTGAACGTTTCGAGCATTAACCAGCCTGCTGAGCTTGGTGCTCGAGCTCAGTCGTCATCTCTTTGGATAGATTAAGAGCACTGGCCAGCTGGTCTAGCCAAGCACGTTCCATCGGGTTTTGATCGTCAGTGACCGCCACGCTGATCAAGTACATCTCACGCGCGGCCTGTGGGGAGTCTGCTTCGCGAGCCAACGCCTGGGCATCCAGCGGTGCTTTTAGCTGCTGCTCTACCCAGTTGTGCATCTCCTGGTCGGCCCCTAGCGCATCAATTTGTTCGGTAATCAGCGCCTGCTCTTGCTCGTCAATGTGGCCATCGGCGCGTGCGGCCATGATCATCGCCTGCAGCAGTTCAAGACTACGCCGCTCTTGGAATTCACCGCTGAGCACTTCTACCCGCTCGCCCTCTGCCGCACTCGCCTGTTCAGCGGAGGGCTGCGCGCCGCCGTCCTTAGCAGTTTGTGAACTCTGCCACGCTTTCCAAGCTAGCATGCCCACACCTGCAATAGCGCCATACTTAAGCGCTTTGCCGCCCATGCTGCGGCCACGCTTGGAGCCTACTAGCATGCCCATAGCACCGCCGCCCAGCAGGCTCTTTACGTCAAAACCACCGGAGGATCCGTTGCCTTGACTACTGCCGCCACCGCCGCCTAAGTGCTTAGAAAGCCCGCTCAGCATTCCCTTAACATCGACACCGCTGCCACTACCGCCCTTCTGGCTACCGCCGGCTTGCTGCATCAACTGCTGCAAAATTTTGCTTGCGTTCATCCTTGTACTCCTAGGTCGATATTATCTTTAGGCCCGTTTAAAGATTAACTCACGTTATAAAACATACTGTATGAACGCAGCGTGAACTAACGCTGGCTCAGACAGCAAAGACTGAGGCATTAAAGACTGAGGCATTAAAAAGCTTAGACATCAAAGAAGTGCGCCCTTTATTTCCACCGAACTACCGTGGCGGCTGGCACGCACGTCTATACGGACGGGCATTTGCTCTTTGAGTTCGCTGACGTGTGAGATAACACCAATCATGCGCCCGCCCATTTGCAGCTCGCTAAGCATGGCAATGGCCTGATCCAAGGCATCTTGATCCAGGCTGCCAAATCCCTCGTCAATGAATAGTGTATCCAGCTGAATACCGCCAGCGTAAGCCTGCACAACGTCCGAAAGCCCCAGCGCCAGTGCTAACGCGGCCATAAATGATTCACCGCCGGAAAGTGTCGCTACCGAACGATTTTTGCCGGTATAGGTGTCCGCTACATCTAGCTCAAGGCCTGACGCTTTGTTGCCTTTTGACGGGTCTTCTCGACGCACTAGCTGGTAGCGTCCGCGACTCATGCGTACCAGCCGCGCTGAGGCTTGAATCAGCACGTCATCGAGCAGCACACCAAGCACAAAGCGTTGCAGGCTAATACGATGCCCGGTGCGGCCATTAGCAACCTCGCTTAGCGTGCCCCACAGCTGGTACTGGGCTTCAAGCGCCGCCTGAGCCGTGTGGGCCGTCTTAAGCTTCTGCTGGGTATTGGTTAACTGGGCTATGCGTGCCGCCAGGCGTTGATAGGTTTCATCGCAGGTTTGCTCGCGGGCCTGCGCTACGGCCACCCGTTCAGCGAGTGCCTTTACGTCAGGCGCTGCCAGCCCCTCAAGACGCGCCTTGCTGGCTTCAAGCTGGCCCTCTAGCTTGGCAAGCTCTTGCTGAAAGTGCATAACGGTTTCAACCAGCGCTTGGCGCGCCGATGTTTCCAAACGGGCCTGCAAAAAACCTGCATCATTTTCAAACACACTACGTTCAAGCGCGCTACGCCACTCTTGCTGGGCGGTCGTTAATGCCTCGCTCGTTGCTGTTGCACGCTGGGCGCTACCCGCCAGCGTAGTGTCAGCCTGGGCAAGCGCTGTTTGTACCTGATGGGCAGTCTGCTGAGCCGATTGCCATGCCGTCTCGCCCTGCTGAATTTCACCCTGCAAGCGGGTCAGCTCTGCCTGTAAGGCCTCCAACGATGAGTATGCTTCAGGCAGCGACGCGCGCAGCTGCTCACACTGAGCCTCTAACTGGTGGCAGCGCTTTTGAGCACTCTCTACCCCAGGCTGTTGAGACTTTATCTGAGCATCCAGCGTTTTCCACTCGCTACGCCGCTGCTCAAGGGTAAGCTCCTGCGTCTGTATGTGTTGAACAAGCGCTTGATGGCGTTCCAAAGCGCGCTGGCTCTCTTGGCAGGCGGCCTCCAATGCCGTGAGAGGCTCACTACTCCACTCGCCTAGCGTGCGGCGTAATTGCTCACTCTGCTCATCGCTATAGCTAAGCTGCTGGGCTAGCCGCTGCTGCAGCTGCTGGGCTTTCACCAACGCCTGCTGGGCTTGCTCGTAGTCCACGCGCGCACGCTTTACATCCGCCTGGGTCACGGGCGCTTGGTCTCGCGGGGCAGGCGCGGGATGCTCGCAGCTGCCGCAAACTGGGCAAGGCTGGTGAATCTCCAACCGAGCTGCCAGGAGCGCTGCCTGACCCTGGTGCCAATGCATTTCTTGCTCAGTGGCACGCTGCTGACAGCGCTCGAGGGTTTGCTGGTGACTTGCTACTTGGCTACTCGCCTGAGCTACCTGTTCGCTGAGCACACTGCGCTGAGTCTCAAGTCCCGCCAACGTGTGCCGCTGGTCGCGCAGGGTCTGGCGGCCTTGCAGCACTGCTTCACTGCCTGCCAAGCTATTGCGCTCCGCCTGCTCCGCTTTCAACTGCGCGGCTAGCGCCTCCCCTTGCTGAGCGATGGTATCGCGCTGGTGTAATTGCTGGCCGACGGTCTGATCTAACGCCTGCCACGCCTCACGGGCTTGATGCAACGTCTTTTCGACACGGTTTAACGCTTGAAACTGCTCAAGGGCTTGCTGTAATCGGCCGACCTGCTCTCGCCGTTCAGGCAGCTGGTGATAATGAGCTTGCGCCTGCTGCAGCACTTGCTGAGCCTGATGGTAGGCCGTGCGCTGTTTTTCGACGCTCGCCTGAGCCTGCCCATACTCTTGCTGAGTAGTCTGCGACGCTTGTTGCGCCATGTGGAGGCTGTGAAACGGCGCCGCCAGCTCCTGCGTTTGCTCATGTGCGCTTAAACGCTCTTGGGCGTGATTGACCTCAGGCTGTTGCTGTAGCAGCAGGCGATGCTCTTCAATCAGCGCCGTCTGGCGATCAAACAACGCCTGATGCTCTTGCCCCTGACGCTCGGCCGCCTGCGCGTTTTCACGCTGCTGCTTAGCGGCGGCTAACGCATCGTTGGCGACCTGCTGATCTGGCATGAGCGATTCCAGCAGTTCACTCAGCGCCGCTTCGCTTTCAACATCGCTGGCTTCTAAGATGCCTTTTACCCGATGCTGATGATCATTAACGTCCCGCACGATTTGATTAGCCTGGGTACGCAAACGTTCTTCAATGCGCTGAAAAATTTGCGTTTGGAACAGCTGAGAAAAAATGCTTTCCCGCTTGGCAGAATCTGCGATTAGCAGTTCGCGAAACTTGCCCTGCGGCAGCACCATCACTTGGCGGAACTGGTCGGCATTTAGCCCGATTAACGCCTGCAGCTCAGCGGTCGCATCGTTGACCTTACGCGCCACTAGGCAGGTATCTATCTCGCCACCCGTGGTTAGCCGCCATAGCTGCGCTTCAGCACTATGGGTGGTGGTACCTTCACCGCGCGCTTTGGGGCGCTCTTGCTGAGGTACACGCCTTACCCGGTAGTCCACACCGCGCAGGCGAAAACTCAGCGTTACTTCCGTTAACAGCGTATCGGACGCCTGATCACAGCGCATCTGCGTTGGATCGCGGTCATTGCCGGTGGTCTGGCCGTATAGTGCGAAGCAAATGGCATCCAGAATCGAGCTTTTGCCCGCCCCAGTCGGGCCGTTAATAAGAAACAGCGGGCTGGTGCCTAGCGCAGTAAAATCAATGTTTTCAGTCCCTGCGAAAGGGCCAAATGCCTGCATGGTCAGGGTTAATGGCGTCATCCTTGAGCCTCATCGCGCTGTAGCTGGTTAATGAGTTCTGCCATGGCCCGCGCCTGCTCTTCGCTCATCGCCTCTCCGCTAGTCTGATTGAAAAAATCACCAAACATATCCAGCGCATCAAAACGTAAACGCTCCCGATCAAGCTGCTGCCCCCCGCGGGTTTCTAACATGCCCGGCTTTTCGAGATGCAGCACGTTAGGATAAACCTCGCGCAGCTTACCCATCGGATCGAGAATGGCGTGACGATCGGTTAACCGCACCAGCAGGTAATCGTCTGCGTTCTTATCGGTTCGGCCCTGGGCGATCAAGGCGTCAATCTCGCCTTCCAGCACGCGGACTTCTCGGCTTGGCACCAGCGGAATCTGTTCAATCTTCGTGACGCCACCTGCGTCTAAATCCACCAGCGTAACGCCTTTGTGCTGGCGGGCTTCAGAAAAGCTGTACTTGAGTATTGAGCCGCTGTAGCGAATGTGCTCGCCACCGCGATACTGCGGGCCATGCAGGTGGCCAAGCGCCACATAGTCAAAGCCTTGCATCGGCTCCCAGGCAACGCTTTCGGCACCGCCTAAAGTCAGCGGGCGCTCTGAATCTGACGCGCTGCCGCCAGCAACAAAGCAGTGGCTCATCAATATGCAGCGGCGCGTTGGGTGACGCTGCTCGCTAATTCGCTCGACCAAATAACGATGGGCACCGTCAAAATCGTGCACGTCGACCTTAAAGTGACTGCGCACATGCTCAGGATCAGCGTAGGGAATACCGAAAACATCTACCTCAACGCCATCAATAGTGAGCGTCACGGGGGTCGCGAAGTCAGCTAGGTCAGAGAGAATATGCAGCCCGGCTTGACGCAAGTGGCGTGCGCCAAACCGCAGCCGTTCAGCGCCATCGTGATTGCCTGAAATCATGATGACCGGAAGTTTGCGCACCTCACACAGCGCGTGAAGCACCTCATCCAGCAGCGTTACCGCGGCGGAAGGAGGCACCGAACGATCGTAAATATCACCCGCGATCAATACCGCCTCGACCTTTTCACGATCAATGATCTCAAGGAGTTGGCTGAGCACATGGCGCTGATCATCCAGCAACGAAAGGTTGTGAAATAGCCGTCCCAGGTGCCAATCAGCGGTGTGAAGTAGTCGCATAACAGGCTCAATTGCAAAGGGTGTAGCGGCATCATAACAATCAACCCACACAATCTCCCAATAACAAAAAGCCCCGCTCGAGGCAGGGCTTTCAGACACTAGCATGGCATATTAGCGACGGAAGGCATCTGGGTAGCTGGTTAAGTCAACGTTCCACATCACGGGTAGCAGGAAGTAAACCGCTGCCACGATTAAAAGCATGGCAATGATGTTGATCCAGAAGCCGGTACGCACCATTTCAATAATTTTAAGCTTACCGGTGGCGAAGATAATCGCGTTTGGTGGAGTACCCACCGGCAACATAAAGGCGCAGTTAGCCGCCATGGCAGCAGGCACCATCAGTACGAAGGGATGAATATCCAGCGCCAATGCCAGTGACGCCAGCACCGGAAGAATCATCGTCGCCGTTGCGGTATTCGAAGTGATTTCGGTTAAGAACAGTACCATACCGGTTGCCAGCAGGATCACTAGCAGGAAGTTAGCACCTTCCAGCACGCTCATCTGTCCGCCGATCCACTCTGCTAAGCCTGAAGAACCAAAGCCTGCGGCAATGGCCAAGCCTCCACCGAACAGCAGCAAAATGCCCCAAGGTACGTCTTTAGCAACGTCCCAACCTAGCAGGCAGCCGCCTTTGTTTTTGGAGGGAATCAAAAACAGCAGAATTGCAGCAAAAATCGCGATCATCGTGTCACTGATACCCGGAATATTGATGATCTGCCCTTGCCATAAAAATGAGCGGGTGATCCACAAAAAGGCGGCCAGCAGGAATACCGCCAGCACCGCTTTTTCTTCAAAGCTAGTAGTGCCTAAGGCAGCCTTTTCTTTGTGGATGAGTTCACGTCCGCCCGGCAAATGGTTAAATTTGATTCGGAAAAATACGCGAGTCAGCAGCAGCCATGTGGCGAATAGCAGTACCACGACAACGGGAAAAGCAAACATTAACCAGCCAGCAAAAGAGATCTCGATACCGAAAAGCTCGTTAACAATTGCCGCGAGAATAATATTCGGCGGCGTGCCAATCAGCGTACCCAGGCCACCGATAGTACCGCCATAGCCAATACCAAAAATCAACGCTTTGCTAAATTTATCAATTTCGCCGCTGTGATCCTCATCACTTTTTTTCAGCTCTTGGCTCACTTGGTAAACAATAGCCGACCCGATCGGCAGCATCATCATGACTGCCGCCGTATTGGATACCCACATCGATAAAAAGCCCGTGGCGGCCATAAAGCCAAACACGATGTTATTAATGCTGGTACCCAATACGGCAATAATCGACAGCGCTATACGCTTGTGCAAATCCCACTTTTCCATGGCCAGCGCGATCATAAAGCCGCCTAGGAATAGGAATATGATCGGATTACCGTACGCAGCGGTGACCTTACTGCCTTCAAGCGCGCCGGTAATCGGCAGTAAGATGATGGGCAATAGCGAGGTAACGGGAATAGGGATGGCTTCCGTGATCCACCATACGGCCACCCACAGCGTGGTCGCAAGCACCATACGCCCTTCAAAGCTTAAGCCTTCGGGATGAAAAAACATCACGACAAAAGCAAATAGCAAAGGCCCAAGCAGTAACCCCACCTTCTGCGGCGGCGTGTAGGCCGGTGGTTTAGGGTCAGGGGATGGCTCGCGCTTGGCATTGGAAGCCGCTGCCTTCGCGGCACCACCGGTGGGCAGTGCGCACATCAATAGGTTTTTGGCTTGGTAATGGGAATTCCATAGCTGATCCCACACCGTCATCAGGGCAGTTTTATGCATACAATTAGCGTCGCTTTCGAGATATTAGTGATTGGATGTCGAGGATGCACGCGTAGTCGGTTAGCCTACTAACACGCGTTGCGGGTATTCCTATGGCGCCCTTTATTTCACTGCAATAGGTATTCAGTCCAGTCATTTACCCGAATTTACCACCAAAGTCTAACAGCCTTTAGTTCTAATCATTAGCTATCGCTAGCTATTAAAACGGCTTTATTAGCTCGCAAGCTACTGCCATGATTAATTAATTTATTATATGCAGAGTAAGGAGCCGCGTATGCTAGACCGATGGACGATGCCGCTGGCTCAGCGCCCTCTCAAGCGATTCGCCAACGCGTTGCACAAATGGCGTATAACGCCGGACCAGGCCACGCTCTGGGCTTTCTTGATCGGCATGACCACCCTGCCACTGTTAGCTTGGGAGCATTATGGTCTCGCCTTACTCGCCATTGTGCTCAATCGCATCGGCGACGGCGTGGACGGTGCATTAGCACGCATAAGTGGTCGCACCAGCGAGGCAGGCGGGTTTCTTGATATCGGGCTAGACTTTGTTTTCTACGCGGCTGTCGTGCTTGGTTTTGCGCTGGCTAATCCAGCCCAAAATGCGCTTGCAGCGACCCTGCTGCTGTTTGCCTTTATCGGTACCGGCACGTCGTTTCTGGCATTCGCCATTGCCGCTAAACAAAAATCCCTTACTCGCCCCAACTTTCCTAACAAAGCGTTCTATTATTTAGAAGGATTAACCGAGGGCACTGAAACCGTACTCGCCCTGGTGGTTTTTTGCCTTTTCCCTGGTCACTTTTCGACCCTGGCGACCCTTTTTGCCAGTGCATGTCTTGTCACCACGGCAACACGTCTATGGGGAGGCTACTGGACACTGCGCAGGCATGAAGCCAACGAACGATAGCGTATGCTCAAACGCAGGATGACACGCTCTCTCAGGGATGATGACAGATGAAAGATCGTGATTTAACGGCACAGAATCATTTATTCGCAGCCTTGCCGGCTGACGCTCAGCGGCGGCTTACTCCGCTAATTGAACCGCTCCACTTGTCGTTAGGCCAGGTGCTTTACGAGCCAGGTGTTACGCTTGCGCACGTTTACTTTCCAATTAACGCAATTGTTTCGCTGCTGTATGTTACCGAAAACGGTGACTCGGCGGAAATATCGGTCGTCGGTAACGAAGGGTTGGTTGGCATTGCCGTGTTTATGGGTGGGGAAAGCACAACGAATCGCGCTATCGTGCAAAGTGCCGGGCACGCGCTGCGCTTACCCGCGGCGAGCTTACGCGAAGAGTTCGGCCGCCATGAAGCAATGCTCCACTTGCTCTTGCGCTATACCCAAGCGCTGATTACTCAAATGGCGCAAACGGCGGTGTGCAATCGCCACCACTCGATTGACCAACAGCTGTGTCGCTGGCTGCTGCTATCGCTAGACCGACTGCCCGGCAACGAGCTCGTCATGACGCAAGAACTCATTGCCAATATGCTTGGCGTGCGGCGTGAAGGCGTCACCGAGGCGGCCGGAAAACTGCATAAACGCGGTGCCATTGACTATCGACGCGGGCATATTACCGTTCTAAACAGAGCATTACTGGAACAGCTTAGCTGTGAGTGCTATGCCGTCGTAAAAGCAGAGAGCGATCGTTTAATGCCCTATCAACGCGCTTATAGCTTTAAATAAACGGGTTGTAAAAAACCAATCCAAAATAACCAATCACTGATAATTAATAACTAACAAGGCTTAAACATCTAAACAAAGCGCAATTAATCCATGCTATGTGCGCTAGCGCACGGACGAAGGCGCGCGGCACGACCACTGTCCTGGTAAGGAAGTATCGTTTGTGTGGCTCTTGAAGCGCACTCTCACCAGGATGGAACCTGTGAAACAATTTCTCCGTTTTGTGCGTCCGCACCATGCGTTTGCAGCGCCGTGGGATTCTACCACCCCCGTTAGAGAGGAACTCTTCAGCGCAGAGCGCCTGGAACAGCATGCTGGCAGCCTGGCACTGGCTCAAAAAGTAACCAGCATCCCACCCAAAGTAGTATCACTAACGCGACGACTCGATGCTAACGCGCAAACGCTGCTAAGCGTTTATCGCGCTAGCGCATCAGCGCTCGCAAACAACCGCGACATCGTTCCCGCAGCCGCCTGGCTACTTGATAACTACCACCTGATTGAATCTCAAATTCGAGAGATTCGCAGCGATCTCCCCCCCGGCTACTATCGCCAGCTACCTAAGCTTGCAAGCGGCCCATTCGCCGGGTATCCAAGAGTTTTTGGCATCGCATGGGCATTTGTGGCGCACACCGATAGTCATGTTGATCTGGCTAATCTACACACCTTTATTAGCGCATATCAGCGTGTTCAACCGCTCACCATTGGCGAGCTATGGGCCGTTGCTATCACGCTGCGCATTGTGCTGGTGGAAAATCTGCGCCGGCTAGCCGATCAAATGATCAGCGAACAAACGGCGAGAGACGCAGCCGATGACCTCGCGGCTAAATGGCTAGCGCCGTCCGATCAGCCAGCGGCAATGGCGCTTGACACTCTAAGTGAAGGCATTCGTACCTTTAACTCTCACAAAGGAGCGCTGGCTGAGCCGTTTATCGCTCAACTCGCTAAACGAGTACGCGGCTTAGACCCGCGCAGCAGCCCGCTCATTGGCTGGCTAGAGGAACAACTCCGCCTTCAGGGTGAAACCATTGATGAAGTGGTTCAGCACGCTCAACAGCGCCAAGGTGCTGCCAACGTTAGCGTGCGCAATGTCATCACCAGTATGCGGCTGGTGTCCAGCATCGACTGGGCGGAGCTATTTGAAAGCGTCAGCTTAGTGGATAGAAGGCTGGGGCAACACAGCGGCTTTGAGCAGTTAGATTTCCCCACCCGCAACCAGTATCGCAGCGCAATAGAACAACTCGCGCGTGGCTCTAAGCACTCAGAGCTTGAGATTGTGGATGCAGCGCTTGCTCTATCGCACAAGACAGTGGCAAGCACCGATGACTCAATAGAAGCTGCCCGCATGGGCGATCCTGGCTACTTTTTAATTGGCTCGGGGCGCACTACTCTCGAACAAACGGTGGGATTTGCCCCCTCCCCTCGTCAACGGCTGCGCCGCACACTTATTCACTACGGGATTAGCAGCTATATCGTGACAGTGGCGGCGGTGACACTGTGTTTAATAGTGCTGGCCGGCAGTACACTAGCCGCCCTGCCATTGGCGATAAGCGATGCTTCGCTAGCTTGGCTACTCCTACTCGGCGTACTCGCACTACTGCCTATTGTTGAAGTGGCCACACTGATCGTTAATCGCTTGTTTATTAACTGCATCGATGCCCAGCCGCTGCCCAGCCTCGATTTCTCCAAAGGTGTTCCTGCCCACTGTCGTACGCTGGTGGTCGTGCCAACGCTGCTCACCAGTGAAGAGGAGCTGCGTGAACAGATTGAGCGTCTGGAAGTACATCATTTATCTAGCGGTGACGGGGCACTAACCTACGCGCTATTGACTGACGGCATTGATGCTCATCAAGCGGATTCTCCAGCAGAGACAGTGCTATTAACCACGGGCCACAGGCTGATCGAGCAGTTAAATGAACGTTATGGCCTGGCGGGTAGCGCTCAAACGTCAGCCAGCTCCCGCGTCACTGGCAGCGATAAGCGCTTTTTCTTACTGCATCGGCGACGGGTATTCAACCGTACTGAAAACACCTGGATGGGCTGGGAGCGTAAACGCGGCAAGCTGCATGAACTTAATCGTCTACTGCGCGGAGCCACCGACACCACTTTTATCAATCCACCCGCAGTGCCTGGTGATATTCGCTATGTGATCACCCTCGATGCGGATACGCGCCTGCCTCGCGGTGCGGCAAGCCGGCTGATCGGCAAAATGGCACACCCGTTAAACCAGCCGCGCCTTCATCAGCGAAAACAGCGAGTAGTAGAGGGTTACGCGATTTTACAGCCTCGTGTCACCCCATCGTTACCTACCGGGGGCGAAGGCTCTATCTATCAGCGGCTCTTCTCATCCCCCGGCGGCATTGACCCCTATGCCGCCACTATTTCAGATCTTTATCAGGACTTAGTCGGCGAAGGCTCGTTTGCGGGTAAAGGCATCTATGCCATTGATGCTTTTGAAGCATCGTTGGCGGGTCGAGTACCCGACAATAGCCTACTCAGCCATGATTTGTTTGAAGGCGTCTTTGCCCGCGCGGGGCTCGCTTCTGACATCGAGGTAATTGAAGATTTTCCGGCAAGATATGACGTTGCCGCTAAGCGACAGCACCGCTGGACCCGCGGCGACTGGCAGCTACTACCATGGCTAAAGACCTCAGCCCTGCCGCTTACCGGGCGGATGAAAATGCTGGGCAATCTGCGCCGCTCACTATTGCCCCCCCTGATGCTTGCAGGCTTTGCCGTCAGTTGGCAGCTACCGCTCAGCATGGCCATCATCAGCACGCTATTGCTGTTGGTCGTTATGGGAGCCCCGGTGCTGCTTTCGTTAGCCACATCGTTTATCCCTTTCCGAGCGAAAGCCAAGCTACGCCATCATTATCATCTTTGGTTTGACGAACTAACGCTGGGTAGCAGTCAGGTGTTGCTGCAGGTGGTTTTTTTACCCGATCAGGCATGGCGCATGCTGGATGCCATTGCTAGAACCTTAAACCGTGTATTAATCACTCACCGGCACCTGCTTGAATGGACCTCGGCGGCGCAGTCGATGAAAAGCCCGGCACTGAGCATCTTAGGGTTTTACCAACGCATGGCACCGGGCACTGCGCTTGGGCTAGCGGTGGCCATTAGTGCGCTTTGGTCAGCAGGCGATGTGTGGCCAATCGCCGTTCCTATGGCGCTACTTTGGTTGGCGGCACCGGCCGCTGCCTGGTGGCTAAGCAGCAATAAAAGTGCCGTGGTTCAGCCCTCTATTTCGGCCGATGAAGCCCTTGAGCTACGCGTGATTGCACGGCGCACGTGGCGCTACTTTGAAACCTTTGTCACCGCCACCGATAACCGTTTACCGCCGGATAACTTTCAAGAAGACCCACAGCCCGTACTGGCTCAACGTACCTCGCCTACGAATATGGGGCTGTATCTTCTTTCCACACTGGCCGCCCGAGATTTTGGTTGGATAGGTACCCATCAAGCGCTAGAGCGCCTCGAAGCGACGCTTAACGTTATGCTGACGCTGCCACGCTACCGAGGGCACTTCTATAACTGGTATGCGACTCACGACCTACGCCCGCTGAACCCACGCTATGTCTCAACGGTTGATAGCGGCAACCTGGCAGGCCATCTCATCGTCATCGCTAACGCCTGCGAAACCTGGCAGCAAGCCACCTACCTACCCGACCCACGCGCAGGTATCGCCGACACTTTATATCTTGCTCGTCAGGCACTTGCACAGGCCTCAACGCTTCCAGAAAAAGACGTGGTTCAGCTCACGGTGCACTTTGATGCCATTGAAGGTCTGCTCAAAGGCGATGCAATGGGGCCAGAATGCCTGGCGAATACCGCACTACTCATCGACAAAACCCTCAGTTTGGTAAGCAATAGCGATGACCTGCTGTTCTGGATACAAACACTGCATGCCACCGTGACGCAGCACCGCCAGGACAGAGAAAACCAAGAGGAACAGTCCCATCAGGAAGACAGTCAACTCGTCATGCGCCTGAAGCAACTGGCTGAATCTACTAGACGCCTTGCCATGGGGATGAATTTTGCCTTTCTGTTCAATACTGAGCGCCAGCTGCTATCGATTGGCTACTCGCTGGATGATCACTGCCTGGATACCAGCTGTTATGACCTGCTGGCTTCCGAGGCGCGACTAGCCAGCCTGTTTGCCATTGCCAAAGGCGATATTCCTACTCGCCACTGGTTTAGGCTTGGCCGTGCGGCAACCCCATTAACGTTCGGCTCTGCGCTGATCTCGTGGTCAGGCTCAATGTTCGAATACCTGATGCCGTCACTGGTGATGCGCGCCCCCGGCGGCAGCCTACTCGAACAAACCAATCGACTGGTAGTGAAACGCCAAGAAATTTATGCCGCTCAGCGCTCCGCCCCCTGGGGCATTTCCGAATCAGCCTACAGCGCCCGAGATTTGGAATTCACCTATCAATACTCCAACTTCGGCGTGCCGGGCCTGGGCCTCAAGCGCGGGCTCTCTGCGGACCTAGTAATCGCACCATATGCCACCGGTTTAGCCACCATGGTTGACCCCAGCGGCGCCTGTCGAAACTTTAACCGCCTAGCGGAGATGGGCGCATTAGGCCGCTACGGTTTCTATGAAGCGCTCGACTTTACCCGTTCAAGGCTGCCGGCTGACGAAACGGTGGTCATTGTGCGCAGCTTTATGGCCCATCATCAGGGCATGACTATCGTGGCGATTGCCAATACCTTGAATCATGGTCAAATGCGCGCGCGCTTTCACCGCGAGCCAATGATTCAGGCCAGCGAGCTGTTACTGCAAGAGCGTGTTCCCCGCGATGTAGCCATCATTCATCCCCGCGCTGAAGAGGTGAAATCAACCGCCAGCCAGAGTATTAACGAGGCGCAAACGATGCGCCACGTTTCCACGGTGGCCAGCGCCGCGCCGGTGACTCATTTACTCTCTAACGGCTGCTACTCAGTGATGCTAACGGCCAGCGGTGGCGGCTACAGTCGGTGGCGCAACATCGCGATTAGCCGCTGGCAGCCGGACGCCACCCGCGACCACCTGGGAAGCTTTATCTTTCTACGCGACAGCCAATCTCCCAGCATATGGACCGCGACAGGACAAATGGCTAGGCACGCGGCCGACATCACCGACCAGCATAGCCAGGTAACCTTTGCCGAGGATTACGCGCGTTACACGCATCGTCACAACGATATCACCACGCATATGGAAGTGTTGGTATCCGGCGAGGACGATAGCGAAGTACGCCACCTCTCGCTGACTAACAGCGGTCGGCGCGCCCGCGATATAGACATTACTTCTTATTTAGAATTAGTGCTGACCACGCCGGATGCCGACAATGCTCATCCGGCCTTCGCTAAAATGTTTGTGATGACCGAGTATTTGGAAGCTTTCAGCGCGCTAGTGGCCACACGCAGAAAGCGCACGCCTGACGAAGAGCCGGTATGGGCGGCCCACTTTGCCGTCGTGGAAGGCGACACTGTGGGCGAGCTGCAGTTTGAGACCGACCGCGCTCGGTTCTTAGGCCGTGGTGAAAGTATGTTAAGCGCCGCCGCGCTTAGCGATGGGCAGCCTCTGTCAAGTACGGTCGGCAGCGTTCTGGACCCAATATTTGCGCTGCGTTACCGCCTTCGCCTAGCACCAGGCAAAGCCGCTCGGATCGCTTACTGGACCGTGGTGGCTTCCTCGCGCGAAGCACTTATCGACTTAATAGATAAGCACCATCATCACAGCGCCTTTGAACGCGCCAAAACACTGGCCTGGACTCAGGCTCAGGTTCAGCTTCGCCACTTAGCCATTCAACCGGAGGAAGCCGCTGATTTTCAACGCTTAGCCGCGCCGATTTTATATCCAGACGCGCGTTTTAGAGCGCCTGCGGATGCCATAGAGCGAGGCGCCGGGCCACAGTCACGGCTTTGGCAACATGGGATTTCCGGTGATCGGCCCATTGTGCTGCTGCGTATCGACACGATTGATGATCTTGCCCAGGTGCATCAGCTGCTGCGCGCGCATGAATACTGGTGCATGAAACGCTTAGTCGTGGACCTAGTGATTATCAACGAGCGAGCCTCCTCCTATATTCAAGATTTGCAGCAAGCCATCGAGACCGCGGTACTCAGCAGCCAGGCGCGGCCACATTTGCGCTCTGGCCATGTCCACGGCAGCATCGTAGCGCTGCGTGCTGATCTCATAAGCTTGGAAGTACGCATGCAGCTGCAGTCGGTGGCCTGCGTTGCATTAATGGCTCAGCGAGGCAACATTGCCCATCAATTAGCGTTGACGCTGCCCGCCCATCCCGCTAAATCGGTGCTGCCAGACTTACAGCGCACCTTATTGCCCAAGCACAGCCCCATTAAGGCCAGCGATCCTGCACCTGAGCCGCTTCCAGCGCTTGAGTTTTTTAACGGCCTAGGCGGCTTTGCCGACAATGGCCGCGAGTACGTCACAGTACTTGATGAAGGCAGCTCAACACCCGCCCCTTGGATTAACGTTATCGCTAATGAGGGCTTTGGCTTCCAAGTATCGGCAGAGGGCGCGGGCTATCTATGGGCGGATAATAGCCGCGAAAACCAGTTAACGCCGTGGTCAAACGACCCGGTGGCAGACCCCTGTGGCGACGTTATCTATGTCCGTGATGAAGAATCGCTGGCACTTTATACCGCCACCGCCCGCCCGGTGCGGGATCAGGGCCGCTACCTGGCGCGGCACGGTTTCGGCTATAGCCAGTTTGAGCATCAAACCGATGGTATCGCGCTAGCGTTACTACACTTTGTTCCCTTAGATGCACCGCTTAGGATTTCACGATTAAGACTGAGCAATCATTCAGACCGGCCACGCAAGCTATCGGTAACCGCCTATGCAGAGTGGGTGCTGGGCACATCGCGCAGCGCCTCGGCACCGTTGCTAGTTTCGCATCCGGATGCTGAAAGCGGTGCATTGATGGTCGAAAAACCTTGGAACATTGCCTTTCCAGGCCGAGTCGCGTTTGTCGATGTCGGTTCTCAGCCTGCCTGCTGGACAGCCGACCGCGGCGAATTCATTGGCCTTGGCGGCAGTCTGTCAGCGCCTGCGGGGCTACGCACTAAGGCGCCGCTTTCTGGCGCTCACGGTGCGGGATTAGATCCGTGTGCCGCGCTACAGCGCAGCGTGACGCTAGCGGTGGGCGAAAGCGTGGATGTGGTCATTTTGATGGGCCAGGGGAAATCAACCGCGGAGGCACAGGCGCTGATTGCGCGTTATCGCCAGGCCGACATTGATGCTGAACTCGCCGCGGTTCACGCACACTGGCAAGCCCAGCTCAATGCCGTGCAGGTAACCACGCCCGACCGCGCCACGGATATCATGCTTAACGGCTGGTTGCTTTATCAAACCATTGCCTGTCGGATCACCGCTCGCTCTGGGTTCTATCAAGCCAGCGGCGCGTACGGTTTTCGCGACCAGCTGCAAGACGGTATGGCGCTAACCTTTTCCAGCCCCGAAACCACTCGACAGCACCTGCTGCGGGCCGCATCGCGCCAGTTTGTTGAAGGTGATGTGCAGCACTGGTGGCTACCACACTCTGGCCAAGGCGTGCGCACGCGCATTTCCGACGACCGAGTATGGCTAGCCTATGCCTGCGCCCGATATATCGCGACATCCCATGACGAAGATGTGCTCGACCAGCCGGTAAGCTTTCTTGAAGGCGCTCTGCTCGCGCCTGACGAGCCCGACTGTTTCTTCCAGCCGATGGTCGCGGCAGAAAGCGCCTCGTTATTTGAGCACTGCGCCCGCGGCTTAGACCAGAGCATGACATTAACGGGTGAACACGGCCTGCCGCTGATCGGCGGAGGCGACTGGAACGACGGCATGAACCGTGTTGGCGAAGCGGGCAAAGGCGAAAGTGTCTGGTTAGGCTGGCTGCTGCTACATACCCTTGAGCTTTTTTTACCCTTTGCAGAGCAGCGCGAGGCTAGCCGAGCCAAGCGATGGCGCGCCCACGCAACGGCCCTGCGTTTAGCGTTGGAAAGTAACGCCTGGGATGGTCAGTGGTATCGGCGCGCCACCTTTGATGACGGTAGCTGGCTGGGCAGCAAGACAAGCGATGCGTGCCGGATTGATTCGATTGCCCAGTCCTGGGCAGTACTTTCGGAGGCAGCAGAGCCGCACCGGGCGGCGCTTGCCATGGGTTCGCTTGAACGCGAACTCATCCTGCAAGACGAACAGCTTGCGCTATTGTTCTGGCCTCCATTCGACCAACCCCAGCGCGATCCTGGCTATATTGGCGGCTATCCACCCGGTATGCGTGAAAACGGCGGGCAGTATAGCCATGCGGCTATGTGGGCGATATTAGCCTTTGCGAAGCTCGGCGAAGGCGACAAGGCACACGCGCTCTTTTCACTTCTCAACCCGATTAACCATGCTCTAACGGCCGATGACGCGGCTCGTTATCGCGTTGAACCCTATGTTGTGGCCGCGGACGTGTACTCCGTTGCGCCGCACACAGGGCGCGGTGGCTGGACATGGTACACGGGGTCAGCAGGCTGGATGTACCGAGCGGGTATTGAGGGCATCTTGGGTATCCGCCGAGAAGGTGGATGGCTGGTTATCGCCCCCTGCTTACCTAGCGACTGGCCAGGCTTTAGTGCCGCCTTCAGCATCGGCGCCACGCACTATGCCGTCACCATAGCCACAACTAGCGAGGAAGCTTATGCGTTACTAGATGGCCATTCACTGACACGACCACAGGGCGATGTTCGTATCCCGCTGGACGGCGAGCGCCATCAGCTTGAGATGTTCATAGCGCCAGACAGCGCGGTATGATGGTATAGCCAGTGCGGTTAGTAATATCCACATAGTAGTCAGCAGCTAGCGCGAATGATGAAATCATTCGCGCTACAAGTGCAACCAACAACGTTTTGATAAGCATTAGAAATTTGCCTGAATTGTTATAGAAAGTAGCAAGTTACGCTTTATGCATCACTGAATGTTAAAACTCAACGTCCAACGCATTATATATCCTGTTTCTCTTTTAGGAGATGTGCGCCAAGATTTTGACACAGCCGCCCATGGCATACCCGCAACTGATAGAATACCGCCCGATTCAAGCGCGTTAGCGGCCCCTTGCCGCAACGCCACTCACTTCCCACTATCTAAGAGTTGCGCAATGATCGCTACTGTCCAAGCCGTTTTTCGGCCATTTTTACGGCTAGGTCTTATCCCACAGATTTTAATGGGTATCGTTGCTGGAGTACTGCTAGCCCTGTTTGCACCGGGCATGGCTGGCAATGTGGCACTATTTGGCCAGCTATTTATTGCCGCGTTGCAGGCGGTGGCTCCCATTTTGGTGTTTGTACTGGTCGCCGCTGCCATCTCTGCTCATCAAAAAGGTCAGCCAACCCATATTCGTCCCGTGCTGGTGCTATATGTGGTAGGCACTCTAATCGCTGCGTTAATTGCGGTAGCAGCAAGCTTTCTATTTCCCACTGAACTTGCCTTGAGCGCAGTGCAAGTGGATGGCAACCCGCCTGGGAACATCGTTAACGTTCTACGCGACCTGTTGTTAAATGCGGTTACCAATCCCGTTGGCGCGCTGATGGAGTCGAACTTTATCGCTATCCTAGCGTGGGCAATCGGCCTTGGCTTAACGCTTCGCCAAGCTAGCGATACCACCCGGCAAGCCTTAAGTGATTTATCCACGGCGATAACCCGCATTGTAACGCTGGTGATTCGCTTAGCGCCGCTGGGTATCTTTGGTTTAGTGGCCGGTACGCTGGCAGAATCTGGCGTTGAGGCTCTACTCAATTACGCCCAGCTGCTGGGCGTAATTGTGGGCTGCATGCTATTTGTCGCACTAGTAACCAACCCGCTGTTGGTTTACTTAACTACCCGAAAAAACCCTTACCCACTGGTATTTACTTGTCTGCGTGGCAGCGCGATTACCGCTTTTTTCACTCGTAGCTCGGCCGCAAATATTCCGGTTAACTTGGAGCTGTGCCGCCGCCTGAAGTTAGATGCCGATACCTACTCTATTTCGATTCCGCTGGGAGCGACGATCAATATGTGTGGTGCGGCTATCACCATTACAGTGATAACGCTGGCCACTACCCATACGCTGGGCATTAACGTTGACTTCCCCACAGCGCTGCTGCTGTGCATGGTTTCAGCGCTAGCGGCCTGCGGCGTTTCAGGCGTGGCGGGCGGATCACTAATGCTGATTCCCATGGCTGCTAACCTGTTCGGCATCCCGACGGAAGTGGCCATGCAAGCAGTAGCTATTGGGTTTGTGATCAGCGTGGTGCAGGACTCAACCGAAACCGCGCTTAACTCCTCGACTGATGTACTGTTCACCGCAGCGGCCTGTCAGGCGAGAGAAAAGATGCACTCTTAACCGCCAATCTAGAGGAATGGCTTGTTTTCATCATAAGCGCTGCAAGAGCCCTCAGTGCAGCGCGCTAAGGTGCTCTTGGATGGTCGTCACGATATGGTGGGCGGTCCCCTCCTGAAAACGGTAGCGCGGCACGCTAACGCTGATCGCCCCCGAAACGCGCCCATCGACGCCATTCACCGCTTGACCGAAGCAGATAATACCTAGCTCATTTTCTTCATCGTCAATGGCATAGCCCTGCTTGCGCGTCACTGCCAGTGCCCCTCGTAAATCCTCCAGGCTCGTCAATGTTTGTACCGTGATCGGTTCCAGCGTTAGCCGCGCTAGGTATTGTTCGCAGGCTTCTTCGCTCAGTGCGGCCAAGTAGGCTTTACCCACCGCGGTTGAGTGCATAGGCACCGGCATACCGATATAAGAGGCCATACGCACGGCGTCGGCCGATTCGACCTTATCGATAAACGTCATGTGATAACCATACGGAATCGCCAGATGCACGGTCTCCCCTGTCTGCTGGCTGATCTCGTGCATCACTCCCCGCACCCTCTCGCGCAAATCACTGCGAGTCAGCGATTGATGTGCCAGGTGAATCAACTGACGACCAAGAGCGTATTCATCGCTTATTGGATTGCGCTCAATAAAGCCCTCCTGCTCAAGTGTATTGAGCAGTCGATACACGGTAGGACGCGGCAAGCCGAGGCGCTCCTGAATATTTTTTGCATGCGCCTGTGGCCCTAACTCGGGAATCACTTGCAGCACACGTAAACCTTTGACGAGCGCTGCGGCTCCTTGTACCGGTGGCCGCTGGGTAATGGACTCAATCCTCTCGCTCATACGTCCTCCAAGACGAATGTCTAATATCGTGCGACTTAACCATCATTGACGAAGTGACCTGGGTGTCTTAGATTTCAATTGTCCACATTATGATTTAAATGTCCACATTATGGACGGAGATAAGATGACCGATATTCAAGAACAACATAAACGGATGCCTTATCAATACGCCCAGCCAGCGGAAGCTGCTGCGGATATTGTCGTGCCGCACGCTATTCCCACAGACGAACGTATTTGGGTACCCCAGGCTGAAAACGTCCATTTTCGCCCCTTATGCCTCAACGTTTCACAGGGTTACTGGGTGAACTTGCTGCGGGTGCGTAAATCCGGCGTTCTGAGTCGCCATCGTCATCCCAATCCCGTACATGGTGTAGTGCTCAAAGGCAGGTGGCGCTACCTCGAACACGACTGGGAGGCCACGGAGGGCAGCTACGTTTATGAGCCTCCAGGGGAAACACACACCTTGGTGGTCGATGACGATGTTGAGGAAATGATCACGCTATTTCAGGTAAACGGCGTGATGTACTACGTCGACCCGTGGGGCAAGCATCTGGGGTATGAGGATGTTTTCTCTAAAATTGATATGTGCCGCAAACACTACTCAGAGTGTGGTCTGGGCAGCGATTACGTCGACCAGTTCATTCGCTAAGCCCATTACCGCGGCTTCATTTATGCAAACAACTCTCCACAAACAACAAGTAATAAGGGATGTATCCATGAAAATAACCTCGTCTCCCCTCGTTCTCGGCGCCGGTTTCCTGGCCATCGCTCTATCGGCTGGGGCTGCTCAAGCCGACTACCCGGAGAAGCCTATCCAACTGATTGTGCCTTGGTCCGCTGGCGGTGGTACGGACGCCGTTGCGCGCCAGTTAGCAAGTGGCTTACAGAAAGAGCTTGGGCAGCAGGTCAACGTGGTCAACCGAACCGGCGGTGCTGGCGTTATCGGCCATACGGCGATCACCATGAGCAAGCCTGATGGCTACACGCTTGGCCTGCCGACGGCTGAAATCACGACGTATCGGCATATCGGCACGTCAGCCATTTCATATGAAGACCTTACCCCCATCGCGCTAGTCAACTTTGATTCTGCTGCTTTCAGTGTCAATGCGGACTCTGGCTGGGATTCGTTAGAGGCCGCACTTGACGACATCAAAGCAAACCCTAATCAGTACACTGTTTCGGGTTCGGCCCCGGGGGCGGCTTACCACTTGGCCTTTGCTGGCCTGCTTAACCAGCAGGGTATTGATCCCAACTCTGTCGCCCTTGTTCCGAGTGAAGGTGCCGCGCCTGGACTACAAGAGTTAGCGGCCGGCGGCGTGGACTTCGTATTCTCGTCACTGCCGGAATCTGAGTCCATGCGCCAAGCAGACCGTATTGATACGCTCGCCGTATTCTCAGATGAGCGGCTGTCGACCTTTCCAGACATTCTTACCGCCGCAGAGCAGACCGGCCAGCCTTGGACAGCCGGCACATGGCGCGGGCTAGCGGGCCCCAAAGGGCTACCTGAGGATATCGTCGCAACGCTTGCCGAAGCTGCTCAGAAAGTTTACGAATCCGATGACTTCCAGTCTTTCATGCAGCAGCGTGGCTTTGGAACCGAGTGGCGTGGACCAGAAGAGTTCCTTCAGTTCATGACCGAATCAGATGCTAATAATGCCGAGATCATCGAAACGCTGGGGCTGGCCCAGTAAGGCCGGAAGACCATGCGTATTCACGATTTTATCCTGGGGCTTTTAACCGTTCTACTCGGCACTATTACCGTTTGGCTCTCAAAAGACTTTCCCTCTCTTCCGCGCCAGGACTATGGCGCGGGAACCTTCCCGACGCTGGTAGCGGTCTTATTAATAGCGATGGGCTTGATACTTTGTCTACGCGGTTGGATTCAAAAAGGGCCGTTAATTGTTTGGCAAGACGCTATTCCTATCGGCCATGTGCTGTTCTGTATCATGGCCGTGGTGGCAGCCGTGGCTGGCTACATACTCCTAACGCCGGCTCTTGGCTTTCCCATTGTCTCACTCATCATGCTGACTGTGCTCATCGGCGTCTTCACTAAGGGAAGATGGTGGCTGGCGATTAGCGTGGCTGCCGTGGCGACGCTCATCATTTGGCTAACCTTTGCCGAACTACTGCTCGTTCCACTGTCATTAGGCATCCTAGAAGAGGTGATCTACTAATGATGGAACTACAGCAATCATTAGCAATGGTATTTGATTGGCAGGTGCTGCTAGTGATTCTAGGGGCCTCAATCTTCGGGCTCTTCATTGGCGCGATCCCTGGACTGACCGCCACCATGGCAACAGCGTTGTTAGTCCCTCTCACATTTTTCATGGACCCTCTTCCCGCCATTGGTGCCATTGTGTCGGCCACTGCGATGGCGATTGTCGCAGGGGATATACCGGGCGCATTGCTTCGCATACCGGGAACCCCCGCATCAGCCGCGTATACTGACGAAGCGTATCTCATGGGTCGCCAGGGGAAAGTGGGTCAGGCGTTGGGCGTCAACTTGGCCTGCTCTGTCGTGGGCGGCGTCATTGGCGTTGCGATTCTGGCTTTTTTTGCGCCATTGGTTGCAGAATTTGCCATCCAGTTCACCAGTGATGAGTATTTCTGGCTAGCCCTGCTGGGTCTTTCCTGTGCGGTGCTCGTGTCAGGAACCGATCCTGTGAAAGGGGCAATCTCGATGCTGCTTGGCCTGCTGATTTCGATGGTGGGCATGAGTTCAGTGTCCGGGCAGATGCGGTTTATCTTTGGGGTGCCTGAACTGCTCAACGGCATTGCGATTTTACCGGTGTTAATTGGCTTATTCGCGATAGCGGAGCTACTGCGGCGGCTGCCTGAAATTGGCACGATATCGCTATCTAAGATGCCGCTTGTTAAGAAGCCTTTTGAAGGCGTCGGCGGGCTGCTGTGGAAATACAAAGGTGGGGTGGCGCGCAGCAGCCTGCTGGGCACGCTGATCGGCGCGCTGCCGGGAGCCGGTGCGGATATAGCATCGTGGATAAGCTATGCCTTGGCTCGCAAGCTCTCGCGCACACCGGAGAAATTCGGCACTGGGCATCCAGAGGGCTTGGTATCCGCTAGCTCAGCCAATAACGCTGCGCTTTCAGGCGCCTATATACCGGCCCTTGTGTTCGGCATCCCCGGCGACACTATCACCGCCATCATTATCGGCGTACTGATGATGAAAGGCATTACCCCAGGGCCGGACGTATTCACCACCGATGCGGTGTTAGTTAACGCGATTTTTATTGTCTTTATTCTCGCCAATATTTTGCTGATCCCACTGGGTCTACTCGCCATACGAAGCGCGCGGCATATTTTGTCCGTACCTCACGGCGTGCTGTATCCCCTTATCTTGCTGTTCTGCATCGTCGGCGCCTATGCGGCTAATAACAGCATGCTCGATATCTGGATTATGCTGATTTTAGGCTTATTTGCTTATGTCATGGTCGAGCACGACTTCCCTATCGGGCCAATGATTCTTGCGGTCATTTTAGGGCCTGTGGTTGAAGGCAATTTCCTGCGCTCTATGATCAAAGCAAACGGTGATCTGCTGATGCTATTTGACCGCCCGATTGCGGCCACGCTAGGCACCCTTGCCGTGCTGGTTTGGGTCGCGATTATTGCGTCTGCGCTCATGTCAGCCGCTCGCAGCCGGCCCAACGTAGCTAACAAGGAAAACACATGAAAACCGTGGTCGTAATTGGAGGCAGCAGCGGCATTGGCCGGGCAATCGCCTCCGCCTTTGCAGAACAGGCCAGCGTTCATATAACGGGCGTTGAGGCGTCAGACAACGGCGTCACTGATTTCGGCGCCCTTCAATATCAGCTTGATGTTCGCAATGACGATGCCGTGACGACGTTCTTTGCTCAATTCACTCGCATTGATGTGCTGGTTAACTGTGCGGGCGTCATCCTACGCGGTGGTAAGGAATTTACGCCTCAAGGTTTCGCCGATGTCGTGGATATTAATCTAAACGGGACCCAGCGTTGCTGTCAGGCGGCCTTTGAAGCGCTTAAGAACGCAGGTGGCTGTATTGTCAATACGGCGTCGATGCTGTCATTTTTTGGCAGCGGATTTGTTCCCGCCTACTCCGCATCTAAAGGAGGCATCGCCCAGCTGACGCGCTCACTGGCAATTGCTTGGGCGCCCGAAGGTATCCGTGTCAATGCGCTAGCACCTGGCTGGATAGCGACAGAATTAACGTCAGCGTTAGTTCAAGACAAAGAGCGTTCGGCGGAGCTTATAGACCGGACGCCTATGGGTCGCTGGGGAGCACCCGATGATTTGATAGGGCCCGCCTTGTTTCTGGCATCACCCGGAGCAAAATTTGTGACCGGCGTCATTCTGCCGGTGGACGGTGGCTACGCCGCTCGTTAAACAATCTTTATCAGGAGAGCCACGATGGAATTAGGAATTAAAGGTCGCTGGGCAGTGGTTTGTGCCGCGAGCAAGGGTCTGGGTAAAGGGTGCGCCATGGCACTTGCCCAAGAGGGAGTGAATCTGGTCATCAATGCCCGCAATAGCGAAACCTTGGCGACCACGGCACAACAGTTAAAAGCGCTGAACCCGAGTATAGACGTCGTCACCGTTGCTGGCGACATTGGTGATGCGCAGGTGCGTGCGGCGATGTTAGCGGCCTGCCCCCAGGTCGATATCCTTATCAATAATAATGGCGGGCCGCCGCCGGGGGATTTTCGTGATTGGAGCCGGTCTGACTGGCTCAAGGCATTAGAAGCCAACATGATCACACCCATCGAGCTTATCAAAGCCACCGTTGACGGCATGTCGGAACGCGGCTTTGGACGCGTGGTGAATATTACCTCCGGTGCCGTAAAAGCCCCAATCGAAGTACTTGGGCTGTCTAATGGCGCTCGCAGTGGGCTGACGGGGTTTATTGCAGGATTATCGCGTCAGCCTCAATTGGTGAGTCGCAACGTCACCATCAATAATCTTTTGCCTGGCCCGTTTGAGACAGAACGCCTTGAAAGCGCCTTAGCATCTGAAGCCAACATTTCTGGCCACAGCCTGAAAGACGTGACTGAAAAGCGTCTAAGCGGTGTGCCTGCCGGTCGGTTTGGCACGGCAGAAGAGTTTGGCGCATTTTGCGCATTTATTTGCAGCCAGCATGCCGGCTACATGACGGGGCAAAACTTCTTGCTGGATGGCGGTAGCTACCCCGGCACTTTTTAACGTTTGCTCTTCCTCCTCGCTTGCACTCCTTGCCCCTCACAGTTGCCTGTTTCTCGGATGAAAATTCGAAAGCAGGCAGCTGCCTATCAATGATACTCGCCATTATCTATACACCAGGCCTGCCCAGATCTGGCACACGATTACCGCACTGGCTCTCCTGACCGGCGCACTAATCGTTGACAGGCTACCGTTCTTTATATAGAACGTTCTATATAAAGAACAGCTGGGCGGTACGTCATGGATAAGCTTTCACTCAGTACCCTAGGTCAACACCTGCAGACGCTGCGCATGGAGCGGGGCTGGTCGCTTTCGCAGCTGGCCAATGACGCAGGCATCGCTAAATCTAACCTGTGCCGCCTTGAGCAGGGTAACGGCAACCCCACGCTGGATACTATCTGGCGGCTGGCGGTACAGCTCAATGTCCCCTTCGGCACGCTGGTAGCCCCAATTACCGTGCCGCTAGGCGAGGATGGCGTTCAGGTGCGCCTGATTGATCAAGGCAAAGGCATCCCGCAAGTGGATGCCTACTGGATGCGCTGTGCGCCCCATACGCTTCGCCACGCCGAACCTCATACGCCTGGAACCCGAGAGTCGCTAACGCTGATTAGCGGCTGCCTGGAAGCGGGGCCAGATGGCGCGACGATAGCGCTTACCCCAGGGCAGACGGTGACATTCTCCGCCGACCAGCCGCATCTTTATCGCACCCAGGCCGTGGAGGCCACTTTAATAATGACCATCACCTATGGTGAAAAAGGCAATACGCCATGAGCCAGCCTGCTCGTCACACACCTATTCGCTCAACCGTACAAGGTGTCCGGGAAGCCATTCCGTTGCTGGGAGGCTATATACCGGTCTCACTCTCCTTTGGCCTGGTGGCGACTCAAGCAGGCTTTAGCACCTGGGAAGCCGCCGCGATTTCAGCGCTTGTTTACGCCGGTGCATCGCAGTTTCTATTTGTAGGCATGGTGGCGGCGGGTTCACCGCTATGGCTAGTGGTGGCAATGACCCTGCTCATCAACGTACGACATGTCGTTTACGGTCCTAATTTAGCGTCATGGCTGCCACCCAGCCGCCACTGGCCTTGGTTAATGCATGGTTTAACCGACCAGGTCTTTGCCCTCGCCCTGACTCGGCTGCCTCAGCTGTCTGCGCCCGAGCGTTTTAGCTGGTTTATGGGGGCCTCTTTGCTGGCATGGGGCGTGTGGATAGTGGGCACGGTAGTAGGCGCCACCGCAGGAGAAACGTTAACCGCACGCTGGCCGCTGCTTGGCGAGGTTATGCCGTTTGCTCTGCCCGCACTATTTCTGACCATGGTGGCGCCGCGCTTCACCGATAAGCGCTGGGCACTGGCGATGGGCTGCACCATTCTTTCAGCACTGTTATTCACGCTTTATGGCTGGAGCAATGTGGCTATTCCGCTGGCCGCTGCCTGCGGCGCGCTGTGTTTCTATATCGTGGAGTTCCAGGCGGGAGGACGCACGCTATGAGCACCGAGCTATGGATCGCCGTTATAGCGTGCGCCATCGGCACGCTGTTAATGCGCGTCGTCCCTTTCCTATGGATGCAGCGCCGCCTCAATAGCGATACCGGCATCAATAATATGCCTCAGTGGCTGGGTATTCTCGGCCCACTGATGATTGCCGCTGTACTGGGCGTTTCGATTATGCCGGTTAATCCCAGTGCTATTGCCTGGATCGCAACGGCCATTGGGCTTTCCGTCACGCTGGCAGTATGGTCGCGGCTACGCTCATTAGGCTGGCCCGTGGCCGCTGGGGTGGCCGTTTTTGGCCTAGTGCAAATAGCTGCTCACATTTGATAATGCGTTGCATTGACTTTTGCTGCATGACATCATCGCGGCTCTCTAATTTCCGCCGGTCTGAAAGTGATCTTCAACCTGAACGCTCACCGCCATTACCGCAAAATGTTACGGTGCGTGCTACTGGCGGCCTGTGCAACGCTGGCTTACGCCATTGCCGAGGCTAGCGAAGAGCAGCCCACTACGCCAGCCCGCATCGTCACGCTGTATCAGGGCGCGACCGATAGTGCCGTCGCCCTAGGTATTACGCCCATTGGTGTGGTCGATTCCTGGCTAGAAAAACCCATGTATCACTACCTGCGTGACGCGCTTACTAACGTAGAGCACGTAGGCTTAGAAACTCAGCCCAACCTAGAAAAAATTGCCTGGCTCGCGCCTGATTTAGTGGTTGCCAGCGATTTTCGTCATGCCCGCGTAGCGCCGCTATTGAGCGCTATCGCCACCACGGTGACGGCGCCTAACGTGTTCGGCTTCAGAACAACGCTTACCATGATCGCCAATGCCACCGGGCGAGAGGCACAGGCAAGCGAGCTACTGCAACGCTGGGACGCTCGGGTTGCTGATTTTCGCCAGCAGATAGCCGCCCAAATGGGCAATGAATGGCCGCAAAAGGTTGCCGTCATTCGCTTCAAGAGCGACCACGTTCGCATTTATACCAGTGGTTTTGCGGGCTCCATTTTAGATGAACTGGGCTTTGAGCAACCCGATACCCTACAAACCCAGGGCTGGGGTATGAAGCTTTCCAGCACTGAAAATATTCCGGCACTGGATGCCGACGTCATCTTTGTACTGCTAGAGCCAGACGATGCCGCCATTGCTAATAATTACCGCCACTGGTCTTCTCACCCGTTATGGCAACAATTAAGCGCCGTTCAAAACCAGCGCGTGTATGAAGTCGAACCCGTGAGCTGGATGATGGGCGGCGGCATACTGGCCGCAAATGCCATGCTAGATGAACTCTATAGCCATTATGGGTTGACGCAACCGCTGCCCCGCCAAGCCTGCCGCGCTCTTGCCGCCACTAGCGTGGAGCAAACGACATGCTGAACAGCCGCACTGCAAAAAGCCTGGGGCTTTTACTAGCAGCCTTGACGGCACTTGCGGCCTTTTTCGCTAGCGTTATGCTCGGCACCACCGACATTCCGCTGGCATCATTAGCGGCCGCAGTTCATCACTATGACCCCACCCAAATCGATCACATCATTTTATTCACCGAGCGCTTACCCCGCGCGGTGATTGCCACGCTGGTCGGCGCCAGCTTAGCTATTGCCGGGGCGCTCATGCAGACCATGACACGCAACCCGCTGGCATCACCGGGGATTTTGGGGATCAACGCAGGTGCAATGTTTTTTGTGGTGGTCGCGGTTTCCTTCCTACCGCTGCGTACACCCGCTGACTATGTGTGGGCCGCACTGCTAGGCGCGCTTGTCGCCGCGGCGCTCGTGGTCATTCTCAGCAGAGGCCGTCACGGCGAGCTTTCGCCTCTTCGCGTTGTGTTAGCGGGCGTTGCCGTCACCGCTATGTTTGTCTCGTTCAGCCAAGGGCTGCTGGTGATGGATCAGCAAAGTTTTGAAAGCGTCCTTTACTGGCTGGCGGGGTCGGTGTCAGGGCGCGACCTTTCGCTAGTCACGCCGCTATTGCCTCTTTTCGGCGCTGCAATGCTGCTGAGCGCGCTGTTAGTGCGCCACGCAAACGCATTAATGCTAGGCGACGACATGGTTACGGCACTGGGCATGCAGGCAACCACGATCAAACTGCTGTTAGGGCTTATCGTGATTGTATTGGCAGGCAGCTCTGTTGCATTAGCAGGCATGATTGGTTTTGTGGGCCTGATCGTACCCCACATGGCGCGAGGCATCTTTGGTATTGACCATCGCTGGCTGTTGCCCAGCTGCGCGTTACTCGGCGCTTGCTTGCTGCTGCTGGCCGACGTGGCTTCACGGTTTTTAATGCCGCCGCAAGAAGTGCCGGTGGGTGTGATGACGGCCCTCATTGGCACGCCCTTCTTTATTTATTTGGCGCGACGCAAGATGACTAGCCAATGACTAAATCCACCGTGCTTTTGCTAAGCCTGTTACTAGCGGCTAGCGCCGGTCTTTCGCTATGCTTAGGTAGCTTTCCAACGCCGCCGCTCGAGGTACTGGGCGCCCTGACCGCGCCGCAAAATAGCGACATTACCTTTATCATTTGGGAATTGAGGCTGCCTCGCATTGCGCTGGCAATACTCGTTGGTGCTGCCCTGGCGATGGCGGGAGCTATTCTGCAAAGCATTGTGCGCAACCCGCTGGCGTCTCCGGATGTGATTGGCATTACCAGCGGCGCGGCGTTAGCGGCAGTGCTTTTTTTAGCGTTACTGAGTACCCATTTTAGTCTTCACTGGCTGCCTTTCGCGGCCATGCTAGGCGCACTGATATCAGCGCTGCTGGTGATTAGCCTCAGTTGGAAAAACGGCATCAACCCATCACGCTTGGTGCTGGTCGGTATCGGCCTTGCAGCAGCCACTGGCGCAGGTACCACGCTGTTGATTGTTATCAGCGATGACGCCGCCGCCATGACCGCCTACGTATGGCTAACCGGCAGCCTGTATGCCGCGCAATGGAAGGATGTAGAAGGAATATTGCCGTGGCTATTGGTGCCTGTGCCCATCTGCTTGGCCTTTGCGCGTCATGCGGATGCCATGGCATTGGGTGACAGCGTTGCCGAAGGGCTAGGAGTGCCGATTTTGCGCAGTCGGATGATATTACTCGCCTGTAGCGTAGCGCTAGCCGGTGCCGCGGTGGCCTTCGCCGGTGGCTTAAGCTTTGTGGGCCTGATTGCGCCCCACCTAGCGGCTAGGCTGGTGGGGCGTAATATGGCACGGCTAGTGCCCGCCTCTGCGCTGGTCGGCGCGCTGATCGTACTGTACGCCGACTTGCTTGGCAGAGTGGCCTTCTTACCGAAAGACCTGCCTGCGGGTATTTTCGTAGCAGGCATCGGCGCGCCCTTCTTTGTCTATCTACTGCATAGAACGCGCCGACAGCGTTAGAAATCCAAACGATAGCCGAAGGTAACGGTTCTGCCACGCCCTGCAAAATAACGCTCGTCGTTAACCAGCGCGCTTTGCGAATAGTAGGTGACGTACTGCTCGTCTAACAGGTTGGCAACGCCCACGCTGACCTGCCCGACCGGCAGTTTATATCCCAGCGCCGCATCCATTAACAGATAGCCATCAAACTCACGATCTTCCTCGTCAAAGGTTTCATCAAAGGCATAGTTTGCCTGTACAAACGTCGAGAGCTCATCCGTCCAGTTCGCTGACCAGCTGGCGACCAGGCGATCCGGCGACACATCAAGCCCTGACAGTTGGGAATCTAGGCTACCGTCCTCATTACTGTCAAAACGCCCTTCCATACGTGAGTAGGCCACGCGGCCGGAATGCTGCTCGGTAAATTGATAATCCACCGAGGCTTCCAGCCCTTTAATCTCGGTTTCCTCGCGGCTCAAAAAGAAGACATCATCGATTTCCGTCAGGCGGCTGCCGAACTCAGAGGACGATTCGTAATAGCTTAGCTCAGCTGCTAAGCGTCCGTTTTCAAAACGTACGCCAGTCTCAATATTATCGGTGACGATGGGGCGAAGGTTATCAATGCTATTGACCGACTGTCCGGGTGTCGAAATACCACGCAGTGCACGCCCTACATCCGGAATCGAAAATCCTTCAGAGTAGTTGGCGAAGAGGCTCCAGTTATCAACGGGTTTCCACACAACCCCGGCGTTATACAGCGTTTCATTGAAGCTGGGGGCGCCACCTTCAACCTCAACGCCATTGTTAGCCGCGACGGTCTGGTAGCCACCGATATCCAGCTTGGCATATTCATAGCGGGCGCCAGCGGATAAAAGCAGCGAATCGATGGGCCTAAACTCGGCTTGAATGAAAGGCGAAAGATCGGTGTACTCTGTCGACGGCACATAGGTACGGTCAGATTGATACAGGTACTGCTCCGTTTCATCAAATAGCGTATCAAAGCCGCCGGTCAGCGTGAGCCGGTCGCTAAATAGATCATCTTTAGTCAGCGATACTTTGGTACCAAATTTGCTAGTCGTCGCCAACGTTTGATCATAAAAACTACCCACTGGCGCAATAGCAGGGTCTTGGAAGGTCCCGGAGTTGGTCGCGCCAAACAGTGCCTCATAGTCCTGGTAGAACACCTGAGCACTTAAGCGCATCCCGGCAAGATCGTAGTGATCGTAACTCAGCCCCGTCGTCCACACGCGATTATAAGGCACATCGCCCTCTGGGGTTCCGCGCTCAGAGGTGGTTACCACACCGTTGGCACGGTCACCCGTCACGCTGACGTAATTATTTTGCCCTTCAATATCAAAATGATTCAGGGTCAATTGCAGGCGCTGGTTATCATCGATCCAGTAGGCCACCTTGCCCAAAAAGTCATAGGAGCGAGAGTCCATCAGATCGCCCTGCGTGTTATCGACGCCGACAGCATCACCGCTACCGTCGAGGAAAAGCCCCTGCCTCTCGACGCTCGCCGAGAAGAGATAATCGATATCGCCGGTATTACCACTCACGCCATAATTCGTTTCATAGCTCAGCGTGTCGCTATCCAGCTCGCTGGTAGGGGTTGTCACCCTGATTTCTGCATGCTGGTTGTAAGAGCCTGGCTCCGGGCGCTTGGTAATCAGGTTAATCACGCCGCCAGCCGCCCCAACGCCATTGGTGGCGTTGGCACCTTGAATGACCTCAATTTGCTCAACCATGGAAAAATCGATGGTATGTGCTTCACGCCCTGTGGGACGTAGCGGATTAGACTGGGGAATACCGTCAATCAAAATCAGCGGGGTGCGTCCGCGTAGCGTCTCGCCGCTGCCACTCATCTTCTGGCGGCTAGGCGAATAGGACGGCAGCAGGTTGCTTAATACTTGCGATGAATCGCTGGAAATCTGCAGCTGCTGGTCGATTTCCTCTTTAGTGATAATGCGCACCGTTTGGGGAGAATCGTCTTTCGTGGCATTAGTCCGTGAGGCGGTCACGACCATTGTTTGATCGGCGTCACCACGGCTACGTTGTGAATCTGATACAGCCGTATTCTGCGCGTGGGCCTGACCCATAGCCACCAAACCAGCGAGTGTTACCGTTGGCCAAAACACTGGACGATTCTTAATGCGCATGTTCTTTTTATACCTTTAGAGTGAACGATCGAGAGAAAGCGTAATACATATACAAATGATAATGATTGTATTATGCATATAAACGTATTCAGGTCTACCAAACCCGAACGCACCGTTCACTTTTTTGCAATCATCCTGCTTGCGTTTATGATTCGCTACTCTGTAGACGATGGCACTACCTAGTAAGCATCCACTAACGTAAAGTGTTAAATATTGAAAATGAGAATGTTTTACCTTACGGTGCTGCCTGCCTAGGCCATGCAATGAGCCCACCTGTGACCGACCTTTCAGACCAACAGCCTCGATTAACCGGCGAAGCCATATCGGCTGGCTACGAGACTCGCCCCGTATTAAAAGGCGTGGATATCGCCATAGCGCAAGGCAAGTTAACGGTGCTTTTAGGGCCTAATGGCAGTGGCAAATCGACGCTTTTAAAAACGCTTGCACGAACGCTTAAGCCTAGCGCCGGCCACGTGTATTTAGATGGTAAGGACATTCACCACAGCAATACGCGAGACGTGGCGAAACGGCTTGGCATACTTCCCCAAGGGCCCATCGCCCCTGAAGGGCTAACCGTTAAACAGTTGGTTGGTATGGGGCGTTTTCCCCATCAGACGCTGTGGCGCCAGGACACTAAGCAGGATGCCGAAGCCATTCGCGAGGCAATGGCTTACACCAACGTTACCGAGTTCGCCGACCGCAACGTGGATGCGCTTTCTGGTGGGCAGCGCCAACGCTGCTGGATTGCCATGGTGCTAGCGCAGAAAACCGATTTAATTCTGCTCGATGAGCCCACCACCTTTCTTGATCTAAAGGTGCAGGTCGATCTTCTAGAGCTGCTATCTCGCCTCGCCCACGAACATGGTCGCACCCTGTTATTAGTGCTTCACGACCTGAACCTGGCCGCCGCCTACGCCGACCATCTAGTCATGATGTGTGATGGCCGCATAGTCACCAGCGGCCCGCCCAGCGAGATCTTTACCGCCGCAAACCTAAAGCGCGTATTTGACCTAGAGGCACGCGTGCTCCACGACCCCGAAAGCGGCAGCCCGGTATGCGTACCGCGCAAGCAACCTGCCCGCGGGCTTGCGCCAATCCAATCGTAAATAGCTGACTATTTGAGCGTCATTGATGCCTGCTAATAACCTGCTAATAAAAGCAACTAAGGGTATTGAAACAGAGAGGAGGGATTACCGGGGCAACTAGAGATTTTGAGCGTTAACAGCCCTAACGGACCTGCTGTTAGCAGTTACTGAAAAGGGGGATGCGGGTTCTGCTAATAATGAGCGGTAAAGCACAGGACGTAAGATGAGCTGCTATTTGAATGAGCTGCTATTTGAAATAGACAAGTATAGAAATGGTGGGCCCAGTCCGACTTGAACGGATGACCAAGTGATTATGAGTTGGTCACTATAGCAGTAAGCTACTGACAAATAAAGAAAAGCAGCCATAATTTGTCGAAAGGTACAGTTGTTTAGAATCAGTAGTTTAGCGAAATTAGAGGATAGCATGTGAAGCTGAGGTGTGTACCTATGGTGTACTTTTACTGAAGGGACCGTTATCACTTGGACAGTGATGTTATGATATTTACTTAAAAAACTAGCCCTTATATTCAAATATTATTTTTATTATTTCTTTTCCATACTTGGCTTCCATTCTTAAAATAAAAGACGGTTCAATGTCTTTTGAGAAACCTAGTATTCCTTGAAGGTAGCTAAGCTCTTCCTTAGCGAGAATTCCTAAAGACGCTTTATGTATCATAGAGCTAATTTTTCTTTTTTTATCTCTTCCAAGCGAAAGCTTTCCTGCATTGTTAATCACGACGCCCGTCAACCTTCGATGTCCTTTTTTCGAAGCATATACAGTTTTATCTTTGTTAACGGAAACACTTGGGTAATCTATTTCGTGTAAATTTTTTTCAATAACATCCAGAATTGAAAAGCTTAGACCTTTAACATTAGTTGAAAATGCCAAGTCATCTGCATACCTGGTATATAACACCTTATTCTCAATACACCAATCGGTTACTTTACTGTCGAAATCATACATCATCGAATTGGAAAGGATCGGCGAAGCGGGTGAACCAACACTTAACGCCAGCTCTCCATCCTTCCCCAATATAGTACATACTCTAGCTATCTGACTAAAGCTTTCTTCGTCAAACTCTATACCACTAAATTTACAGCTTTTTAAATGCTTTTCGATATCTTCTTTCTTAATTGATGGAAAAAAATTCTTAAAGTCGAATTTAGCCATATATTTATTTCTGGCGTGAACCGCGGCATTTTTTTTGACGCTGCTTCCTTTTCGATAAGCCATGGCACAGTCATGAACTGGCAACTCCATAAATATGCTGCCAGTAAGCCAGTGCATAATAAACTTAGTCTCTCTGGCTGGTTGAGATATAATTCTAAAACCGCCGGTTGCCTTTTTAATACCATACGTTTTATAAGCATGAGGAGCTCTAGCAATTAAGCGTGAGGATTCATAAGAATTAATAGCAAGCTCTTTTCTTAGCAGTGCCTGAAAAACTGACTCAGCCATTATTGCTCTCCCAGGACTTAATAACCCTATCCCTATGCCTATGCTTTTTTTCTTTTATGTATAATTCTTTACATCTCATGGAAATTCTTAAATCATCGAAGTGAAAATTATCGTCTGCTCCAAATCTAATTCTACTAAACTGATGACTAGCTCTTAAGTAAAAGGAAGAGTCACTATATCTTTTATTTATTATAATCCTAAACCTCTCTAATAAAAAAAGCTTTCTTCTAAGCAAATCTCTTTTCATTTTTATTCCTAAGGCATCAAGATAACTCAATATATCAGATTCCTTTAGAGCAACAAAAAATTTAATCAACTCAACAATAAGAGTAATTATATGAGAATCGTTATTAACATTAAACACATGCTGTGAACGAGTTCTTGTTAATTGTTCATTAATATCATCAATAGCATCTTGGACTGTACTTGCTTCAATTTTTTCAGGCTGATTAGAATCCCAAGGATAAACCCTTGCCTTAATGCCAGAGCTTTGCTCAATATGCCTGAGCACGCCAAGATTTATAAAAGAATCTAAAGAACTAAACGCTTCAGAATTAATCGCACATACTTTTCCCTTTAAGTCTGGCATCTGCGAAAAAGCTCCAAGCTCTGCAAACGCTCCCTCGCTTTCAAGAATCACCACAATTAAATTACAAATAGCACCAAGCTCTTTTTCAAAATCAAGCAAATCGTAAAATACGCCATCATCTTTCCAGTCAGTAATTTCCTCTGGACGAAAGAACTCATACCTCGGCTGTGGTGTATGAATAGTTAAAGCATGGCGAAAAGAGATAGCTAATTGAGAATCAGCTACTCTCCCACCACAAAGAAGGACAATAGGAAAAACTGAAGGAGAAAAACGTGTTTTTTTAAGGTCGATTTCTGCTAGAACATCTAAATGATAGTCTTCTGCAGTTTGGTTTAACTCAACCATAGAGAATCAAACCTTAAGAAGAGTTTCATATTGCAAAAAACTAACAAAGTTAGAGAGAGATATTGAAGTTAAAAGAACGAAAAGCTGGGTAAATTTCCTGTTTTTTTTAAATAAAAAATCATTACATTTATCCTCAGCTATGTCTTTATTGATTTTAGAAAAAGCTCTTTACCTAAGACGGCCGCAGATGGCTTCTGCGGATCGGAATGAGCTTGCGATTGTAGATCCGCAGAAGTCATCTGCGGGCATAAATGCAAGCAATTTTTTGAGTCTGGCTAAACGCCCGACTAAGCTTACAGCAATACATGTAAGCCTAAAACGCTAAAGAGCATTATAAAATTAGCACACAACATCCTCTAATGTCAACAACATAATCAAATTCACAATGTGGGCAGCTGAACTTGCAGGCATGATTTATGCGACTAGTCGCTTCATCTTCAGAATAGGCACAACAAACCTCTGAGATAAAAAGAAAGTAGATATATAAAGGTAGTAACTAATAGATATATACACGACTTCTAGGAAACTCCTCCAAAATCAGAAATCAGAAATCAGAAATCAGAAATCAGAAATCAGAAATCAGAAATCAGAAATCAGAAATCAGAAATCAGAAATCAGAAATCAGAAATCAGAAATCAGAAATCAGAAATCAGAAATCAGAAATCAACTAGCAACTAGCAACTAGCAACTAAAAATAACTTTTTATGTGAAATAAGAAAAATAGAAGTTTTTATCAATTTGAATAACTTCTTATTCCGAAATATTTTTCCCATTCCTATTATCACCCATTACGTAACATTTAACTGCTAGAGCACCCACCTTATATCAATGGGAATCAGAAATGGTGATATATTATGTTGATACAAAATAAGTACTATAACGCCTCTCCCCCTTTCCTTAAGCAGGAATATAAGGTCGAGCCCACCAGGGCGAGTAAGTTACAGTTAAATGCTGTGCCGATGCTTGCGGCGGTATAGTATTTACAGATCCTGCCCGCTTCAACCAATGCACAATAAGGACACTTTAACCGCATAGTCAGTGTATCAAGTACACTATTTATGGATTATTGTCTTTGTGTCGCTGATTACACAGATTGTGCGACGTCACCCCCTCTTCAGTAGCAACCGAGTTTAGAGTCAGACGTTACTTTATCGTTTTTGATAGCCAACTGCTCAGCCTAAGCAGAAGGAGTTAATCCGCCCAGTCCCTTCTTTGGCCTTTCCTCGTTGTATTCCCGTCGCCACGCTTTGGCGGCATTAGGACGGCCCAGTGGCTTACGCTCAGACATGAGAACCTTCTTGCGCTTGCACCGTTTCACCTGCAATCGAGCCGCGGCATAGAGGCGCTCGACGCGCTTATGATTGACCCGTTCACCGGCTTGACGCAGCTTCAGATAGATCATGCCAGCGCCATAACGACGATGCCGATGGGCCAGTTCACGCAGTGCCTCATTGCGATCAGGGGCCGCTTGATAGCGCAACGCGCTGGCACTCATACAGATGACACGGAGCGCACGGCGCTCACTCAAACCACGCGAGACCATGAAACGCACCATCTCGCGGCGTGCAGGGACGCTTACCACTTTTTTCTCAGCGCCTCGCGAGTGACCTCCATCTCCAGTAGTGATTCGGCGAGTAGCTTCTTTAATCGCGTATTTTCGGTTTCGAGTTCTTTGAGTCGCTTGGCGTAAGGTCCGCTCATTCCGCCGAACTTGCTGCGCCAAAGATAATAACTGGCTTCTGAGAAACCATTCCGACGGCATAGCTCCTTGATGGGCAGTCCCGCTTCGGCTTCGCCCAGGAAACCAATGATCTGTTCTTCGCTGAAACGCTTCTTCATGTCCAATCTCCTTACGCATAGGATCGGACTCTAAAGTGTAGCGCTACTCAATCAGGGGGGGGGACGTCGCAGTGCGGCGTGCCCAATCTTGGGCGTCACGTTTGGTGCGGAAGGTCTTTGCGATGGTTGGCCAACCCGACTTGCGGATGACGGCTTTCCAGGTTGCAGAAGGGGTCTTGACGATGGTGGCCACAAAAAAGCTCCAGGGTCTGAAAGATCGGCACTGTACCGAAACTGTACCCTTGGACTAGGGGACTCACCAGAGATAATTGCTAGTTACTGATTTAAATGGTGGGCCCAGTCCGACTTGAACGGACGACCAAGGGATTATGAGTCCCCTGCTCTAACCAACTGAGCTATAGGCCCGAAAAGCGTGCATATCATAGCGAATGTGACGGGTTGAGGCTAGCCCCATTGCGCTATCTTCATGCTGCTGTGGCACTTTATACGGTTTGGGGGGTCTTGTGGGTAGTGTTTAATCATTTGAGTGGCTCTTAATTTTGCGGGTAGCTCAACGTACTTGTGGACAGTTTTTATGCGGAGGCGCGCTGTGAAAGCATTGATTGCTCTATTTCCTTTATTGTTAGCCCTACCGGTACACGCTGATTGGCAGCTTGATCCTGCTCAGTCTCAGGTACAGGCGTCGATTACTCAGCTAAACGGCGCAGCGCCGCAAACGCATCACCACCAAATACGCGACCTACAGGGCACTGTATCCAGCGACGGTACGCTGCGGCTGCCATTAAAGCTGAGCCAAACGGATGTACTTGAGCGCTTTAGCGAACTGCCGCCTTGGATTGGCTTGCTGGCAAACACCACATTGGTCACGCTGGTGGCGCAAATGCCCCCTGAGCAGCTAGACAATTTGGACATTGGCGAATCCCTGGTCGAGACCCTGGAGTTTAGGGTTGAATCCGATATGGTTAATCAGCAGGAGTCGGTGCCGCTGCGCTTTACCCGCGAAGGCCTGAATGAAATACGCGTTACTCACGCTGAACCGATGGCCATAGATGGTAAGGTTCTAATGGAAAACAGCACGGTGCGTACCGTGCTGTCGATGCTGGGTTATCAAGAAATTGATGAGAACGTGCCGGTGACGCTTAACGCGCTGTTAGTGAATCGATAACGATGACACAAAGCGTTTAAGACCTTAGCACTTCTACATCTCCCGCCAGAGCCTCGCCGGTTTGTACGCGCCACTGAGCGGCATAGTGCCCGTTGGTGGCAAGCAAACTGGCGTGGCTGCCCCGCTCAGCGACACGGCCTTTCTCGATTACCACGATTTCATCAGCGTGAACGATGGTAGAAAGCCGGTGGGCAATCATAATCACCGTACGCCCATGAGCAATGCGCTTTAGGGAACGCTGGATGGCCGCTTCGGTTTCGTTGTCCACTGCACTAGTGGCTTCATCCAACACCAAGATCGGCGGGTCTTTAAGCAGTGCCCGCGCGAGTGAAAGCCGTTGGCGCTGGCCGCCAGAAAGCAGCACTCCGCGCTCCCCAACGGGTGTATCTAGCCCCTGAGGCAATGTTTCGATAAAGCTCCAAGCCTCGGCGGTTTTGGCCGCGTCGATAATCTCGGCTTCATCGGCCTGCGGCTTGCCATAGGTGATATTGTCTCGAATACTGCCTTCAAAGAGATACACGTCCTGGCTGACTAAGCCAATGGACTGGCGCAGTGACTTCATACTCACGTCAATAATAGGTTGGCCGTCGATCAGTACGCGTCCGGCTTCTGGGTCGTAAAAACGTAGCAGCAGCTTGATCAGCGTCGATTTACCCGACCCAGTGGCCCCCACCAGCGCCAGGGTATTGCCGGCGGGCACATGCAGATCAATTCCATCAACGCCCACGCGGCTGGTCGCGTAATGAAAACTCACATTTTCAATCGTGACGTCGCCACGCACCGGCTGGGTGAGCGGAGTGGTGCTGGCATCTTTAACCGTGATGGGCACTTCGAGCAGGTCAAGAATCCGGCGTGTGCTGGCCATGGCGCGCTCAAACAGGTCGATCACCTGGGCCAGGCCGGTTAGCGGCCAAAGCAGCCGCTGGGTCAGAAAGACCAGCACGCCATACGCACCGACGTTCAGAGAGCCGTTGAGCGCCATCATGCCACCCACGGTAAAGGTGGCCAGAAAGCCCGCTAGAATCGCCATACGAATCACCGGAATAAACGCTGAGCTGACCTTAATCGCCCGGCGGTTAGCCTCGACATACGCTTCGCTGGCTTGGCGCAGACGTTCCGCTTCGCGGTCTTCACTGGTAAAGCTTTTGATCGTCGCAATGCCGCTAAGGTTGTTAGACAGCCGGCTGGCTAGGTCACCCACCTTCTCACGCACATCGCTATAAAGCGGCCCGGCTTTACGCTGGAAGAAGAACGCGCCCCAGATAATTAGCGGAATAGGCGTAAAGGCTAACAGTGCAATCAGCGGCGAAAGCACAAAGAACACCGCGCCCACCGCCACCACGGTGACGACCACCTGAATAAGCGCATTGGCACCTCCATCTAGAAAACGCTCAAGCTGGTTAACGTCGTCGTTCATGGTGGCCACAAGCTGGCCTGAGTTTTTCGATTCGAAGAACGCCATATCGAGCCGCTGGGCATGCTCGTAGGTGTCTTGGCGCATATCCGCCTGCAGGCGCTGGGCTAAGTTGCGCCAGAGGATTTGAAACAAATACTCAAACAGCGACTCCCCTGCCCAAATAACAAAAGTCAGTATCGCCAGCATGGTGATCTGCTGGTGAGGCGTCTCAAAGCCCAGGCTCGCCACAAAGCTTTGCTCTTGGTTCACCACCACATCAATGGCGACACCAATCAAAATCTCTGGCGCAATATCAAACAGCTTGTTGATAACTGAACAGGTGGTCGCGGCAATAATGCGCCGCCGATAGCCTTTGGCGTAGCGCAGCAGCCGAACTAAAGCCTGAAAACTGTGTGCAGGGGAGGACACAAGTGTTCCTTATTTGAGATTGTTAGCGTGCGGTTAAAGCGACGAGACAACCACTTAACTGACAGCCTATTAAACCGTCGCAGGCGAGCGCCGCACATTGGCCAACAGGGGGCTTCCGGTCGCGGGATCAGTTATTAGCGTGCATTCTACTTGATAAAGCGTGCGAACTAACTCTGGTGTCACCACTGAAGCGGGCGGCCCTTGCGCGATTATCTGCCCTTCCCGCATGGCCACTAGATGATCAGCATAGCGGCACGCGCTGGCAAGATCATGCAGCACCATCACGACGGTGCGGCCGTGATGGGCGAGCTCTTTTACCAGTTCGAAGACTTCGATTTGATGACCAAGATCCAATGCAGACGTGGGCTCATCTAACAGCAATAGCGGCGTTTGCTGAGCGATGGTCATGGCAATCCAGGCACGCTGGCGCTGGCCGCCGGAAAGCGCCTCAATGGGCCGATCAGCCAGATCTTCTAGCCCTGCCGCTTCAAGCGCATGCTGCACAACGCGCTGGTCTTCTGCCGACCACTGGCGCAGCCAGCCTTGATGCGGCTGGCGGCCAAAGCGTATTAGCTCGGTCACGGTTAAGCCTTCCGGCGCGACGGCTTCCTGAGGCAGCAGCGCCAGCTGAGTGGCCAGCTGGCGAGAAGGCAATCGCTGAATATCCTCACCGTTCAACAATACGCAACCGCCATCGGGCTTATGCAGGCGAGCCAGCCCCGCCAGCAATGTTGACTTACCACAGCCGTTCGGCCCGACAATGGCCGTTACCTTTGCGCTAGGCAAGTGTATATCCAGACCATCAATGACCCGCCGCGCGCCGTAGCCCATGCTCAGCGCATCGGTAGCTAGCGTCGGCGGCGTTTCAAAATTGTTCATGCGTGACTCCGTTGCGGCCGCATCAAAATCCATAAAAGCCAGGGGCCGCCAATAATAGCGGTGACAATACCTACCGGAAGCTCAATCGGCGCCAGCAGGGTGCGCCCCATTAAATCGGCCAGCACCATCACCAGGGCACCGGCAAGCGTTGCCGCGACCACCGGCACATGGCGTGGGGTAGAAAGCGCGCGCGCAATTTCAGGCCCGATCAACCCCACCATGCCAACCGGCCCGGCAACGGCAACGGCAAGCGCCGTTAATACCACCGATAACAGCAGTATTTGGATACGTCTTACTTTGGCGTTCACCCCAAGCCCGTTAGCCGTCGCTTCGGAAAAACGTAGGATCGTCAGCGAGCGGGCTAACGCCAGTGCCGTCACAAAACCCACCGCTAGGCCGACGCCCAATAGGTGAACGGAACCACCTGAACGCGCATTCAGTGACCCGACCGTCCACGGGTAAGCGGCATTGGCGGTATCAATCGCGACCCGCGCCAGCAGCAGCTGCGTGATCGCCCCGAAAACAGCGCCAACACCGATACCGGCGACGATAAAGCGATAACCCTGAGTACCGCTCCCCGCCGCGAGTCCAAATGTCAGCACCGCGGCGGTCACCGCACCGGTCAAGGCCATGGTCGAAGGTGCTATAGAGACACTCATACCCACAATCGAGGCTACCGCAAACGCCGTGGCACCGTTATCAATGCCAATAATGCCCGGCGTCGCCAGGCGATTACGGGCCAGTGTCTGCATAAGAATACCGGCCAGGGCGAATGCCCCGCCGGTCAGGCAAGCCGCGACCAAGCGCGGCAGGCGCAACTCCTGAACCATAAATCCAGTCATCATGTCGCCCTGCCCCGCCAGCGCCATGATCACCTCACGAGGCATAAGCGTCAGGCTGCCAAGGGACAGGTAGGCAATAGCGGCGAATACTAACGCGACCATCAGTGCACTGTTGACCCAAACGGCGCGGCGTTCAATCAGAACACTGGCACCATTAGCTCGGCGCTCGCCCCACCGCCAGTAGCCGGTAGGCGGCTTAACGGATTCATCGTCATTCGAGGCTATTTTCATCGTGGGCGCGATAGACACCAGCGCAGCGGCGCTATTTTTCCTGAGTTTTCTGAGATCAGATTTCAACCAGCGTGGCCTCATAAAAAAACTCATAAAAAAGCTCATAACGTAGGCAGGCGGCGGGCACGCACGGCGGCGATCAGCACCGGCGCGCCGCAGAGTGCCGTAAGAACCCCCAGCGGAAGCTCAGAAGGCGCTACGACCACACGCGAAATAATATCAGCCGTTAGAATAATCAAAGGGCCAATCGGCAAGCAAAACCACAGCGTGCGGCGAATATCAGGCCCGGCAAAAGCACGGGCGATAAAAGGTACCACCAATCCAACGAAGATAATGGGTCCGGCAATCGCCGTTGCCGCCCCCACCAGCAGCGCCACGCAAAGTACCACCAAAGCGCGGATGAGCTGAGGATGATGTCCAAGCCCCGACGCCATACGCTCACCAAGCGCCAGCGCCGAAAGCGGACGCGCAATGAGGGCTATCAATACGCTACACACCACCGCCGATGGCAACACGGCCAACAGGTCTTCCAAACGGCGTCCTGCCAAGCTGCCAATCACCCAAAAGCGCACCTCATCGGCCGAGCGCTGATCAAATAGCAGCATTAACGAGGTCATGGCCCCGAGCAATGCTGAAAAAGCAGCCCCTGCAAGTACCAGGCGAATGGGATCATTGCCGACCCCGCGCCAGCGAGCAACGCCTAATACGCACATGCAACCGATCAGCGCCCCCAGCTGCGCCACTGAAATGCGCAGCGTTGCCGCACTGGCTCCCAGCACCAACGCTAGCGCCACGGCAAAAGCGGCGCCAGCGCTGACACCCAGCAAGCCAGGTTCGGCAAGGGGATTGCGGGCCACCGCTTGTAAAAGTGCCCCCGAAACGCCCAGCGCCATGCCCACCGCAATACCGATTAATGTACGCGGCGCACGCAGCTCCCAGACCACGAAATACGCCTCGCTGTCCTCGCCGCCCAGCAGCATCGAGAGTGCTTGAGACGGCGAAACGTTGCCCGCCCCTACCAGTAAACTAACGAGACTCACCGCCACAAGGGCGGTGAGTAGGCATAACAATAGCGTGCGCTGATTAAGGCGTTTCGCACGCGCGAAGACTTTCATGGCCATTCCTTCACGAGCGTATCTGTATACCAAAGACGTTTATAACAAGAATCTTTGCACCGAAAACTGTTGTGCCACGCATATTGTTACCCAGCGCTTCAATAGCAAGAGCGCTGGTAGCAAGAGGACCTAAGGCAACAACGCCTCTTCGATATCGTCCAAAATGGCTTGGGCGGCTAACGGGCCAGAGGCGCTGCTCCAAACCTGGCCATTAACAGGCACCACGTGACCTTGCTGGACAACGTTGAGACGCGTAAAGGCGCTGCTTTGCTCAGCGGCATCCAGTGCCTGCTGGCCTTCGTCGTTAAGCGTGGCGAGAAACAGCCAGTCGCCGTCGATCATAGACAGGTTTTCAAGGCTCAGAATATCGCTATGCGCACTGCCTTCTTTAACTAGCCCTTCGTCTTCTACGCTGATACCGGTCGAAGCCAGCACACCGGTTGCAAACAGTTCAGACGACATCACCATGGGCCCTGCGGGCATCCAGCGAGCCAAGTAGGCCGTACCGCTCACCTGGGCTTCGCTTAGGCGCTGGTTAAGCTCAGCCGCACGCTGCTCAACGCTTTCAAGCGCTTCATCCACCTCGGCTTCTTTACCCAGGGCCTGCCCATAAAGGCGTGACTCGGCCTTCCAGTTTTCACGCGACAGGCCGTTTGATTCAGGCACAACGGTGGGCGCAATGCGCGAAAGCAATCGATACTGCTCTTCGGGAAGCTGCGGGGTAGCCAGAATGAGATCCGGCTGTAAGCGAAGCACCGCTTCAATATTGGTTTCGCGCGCAACGCCCACCATTTCCAACTGGCGAGTATCAATATGTTCACTCATATAGGTCGCCACCTCATTGCCGCCCCGCGTGGCGATCGCACCAATCGGCGTCACTCCAACCGCGACCGAGGCGTCCAAGGCACCTTCGTAAAGTGTCACCACGCGCGCCGGTGAATCAGGCACCTCCACTTTACCAAAGGCGGTATCCAGCTCACGCGCTTGGGCATTGGCGATAAGGCTCGTGAATAGCACACCTGTTAAACCATGACGCAGTACCGAACGCAGCATTGAGGTCCCCTACTTTTAAATATCGCTATAAATTGATTGGCAAATAACAATCCAGATAGCGAATAGTAACGATTCTCAAAATCACTTGCACTACTATTTCCCTGAATGCCATGTTCCATATTTGGCAACAGCGTTAGTCGCGCCAAAGTTGCAATTTACGCAACGCATCGTTCCATACTTTTGCGTCGCAAATGGGAACTTTTCTTCTTAGAATCCAAACCCTATTTGATAATAAATATCATTAGCAAGCAAATCGTATTATCACGGGGTTCGTCATGCAACAATTTACTCGCCTTACATTAACCAGTGCCATCGCACTTGCCGCTATCTCCTCAGCCGCTTATGGCCAAGAAACCGCTCAGCTCAATAATATGGTGGTAACGGCTGCTGGCTATGAGCAATCGGTAAATAGTGCGCCAGCCAGTATTTCGGTTATATCTCGTGAAGAGCTGGAGCTTAAGCAGTTTTCCAACATTGCCGAAGCGATTGCTGATGTTCCTGGTGTTGATGTGCGCTCGGGAACAGGTAAAACCGGCGGGTTAAATATTTCCATTCGCGGCATGCCCAGCGAATACACGCTGATTTTGATTGATGGACGCCGCCAGAACACATCGGGCAGTGTCACGCCAAACGGGTTCGGTGAAACCTCGACCGGCTTTATGCCCCCGCTCTCGGCTATTGAGCGCATTGAGGTAATTCGCGGGCCGATGTCGACACTCTACGGCTCCGACGCCATGGGCGGGGTAGTCAACATTATTACTCGCCGCATAGGCGAGGACTGGGCTGGCTCGGTGACGGTCGAAAATACCTTTCAAGAAGACCGCGATGCCGGCAATAGCTCCGCGATCAATCTCTATACGTCAGGCCCATTGGTTAAGGACACGCTTGGATTGCAGCTGCGCGGCCGTTTGTTTGACCGCGACCGTTCAGAACGCATGATTGAAAACAGCGCCGGGCGTGACCCACGCCCGTCTGAAGCACGTATTTACTCCATTGGCGGCCGCTTAAACTTAACGCCAGATGAAAACAACGAATTATGGGTCGATGCCGAGCGCGCTCGCCAAACCTATTCAAACGACGATAATCGCTTAGGCACTCAGGACGGCACCGACCGCAGAGGCAACCCTTCTCCAGGCACCTTTAATGGCTATAAGGATGAGCTGCGTTTTAACCGTGACCAGATTGCTATTGGCCACACGGGGCGCTATGCGCCGGGCACTTGGGAAAGCAGCATTACCCATAGCACTACCGAAACCTTTGGTCGTACCCTACCCGCCGGTAGCGCCCCAGACTTTGGTTACGAGGCCCAAGGCGGCGAAGATCGCATCCTTGAAAACCGCGACATTATTGTCGATACCAAGTTTGTTGCCCCCATCGGCGATCATATGGCCACCATTGGCGGGCAGTATATTGACGCCGAACTAGAGGATGGAACAGCAGGCGATATCACCTTCGAACAAACCAGCTGGGCACTGTTTGCCGAAGACGAGTGGCTGCTGCGAGATGATCTTGCCCTGACAGTCGGCGGGCGCTATGAACATCACGATGCCTTTGGCGGCCACTTTAGCCCGCGCGGCTACCTTGTATGGAGCACAACGCCCAACTGGACGCTGAAAGGCGGCGTGAGCCGCGGCTATAAGACGCCATCACTCAACGACCTTCACGATGGTATCAATGGCTTTGGCGGCCAAGGCACCACGGTCAATCTCGGCTCCCCTGATCTAGAGCCGGAAAAAAGCACCAACTACGAAATCGGTGCTATTTACGACAACCAAAGCGGTTTTGCCACCAGTGCTACCGTTTTCTATAACCGCTTTACCGACCGGATCGCCAGCGCGGCAGACCTGCCCAACTGTCAGTTCGTGAGTAACGGCGAAACCCCAAATGCAGGGCTTGCTAATTGCTTAAGCGTGGGTAACTTTACGCAGCAAGAAAGCTTTGGCCAATTAACCAATATTGACGAAGCTGAAACGCGTGGCGTAGAGCTTACCGCCAGCTACCAAATTGCGCCGGCTTGGCGTGTTAGCGGCGGCTATACCTTTACAGATTCTGAAATCACCTCCGGCGACAACGAAGGAATGGTGCTCACTAATACGCCTGACCACAAACTCACCGCAGACCTAACCTGGGCCATTAATGACCGCTGGAGCACCACCTTAGAAGGAGAGTATTACTCCTCCCGGGAGCGCTTCTCTGCAGGCCTTCCGACCTCCGGCGAGACGCTGTCACTCTACGAGCAGCTAGGCAATAAACTGAATGGCTATGAGCTGTTCAACCTGCGTAGCTCTTATCGTGTGTCTGACAGCGTGCGGTTAACCGGCACTATTTATAATCTGTTTGATAAAGATTTCACCAGCTCCGATACCTTCGAGCATAACGGTGAAACGTTGCGGGCCTACAACTTTAGCCAAACGGGCCGCTCTACCGACGGCGTTGCCCTAGATGGCCGCAGCCTCTGGGTCTCGGCTACCTACGAGTTCTAACCCGTTCCTACTTGCTACTGTTTCAATGCTGACTTGATGCCCCGGCCTTCGCCGGGGCTTTTTTATGCCTATAAACCCATCGCCAGGAGACAGCGCAGCATCAAAACTCTATCGCTGCGCTCAGTTGCCCAAAGCAGAACAGGATGTTCATTTTTTTTGCCTCGAAAAGTGGAACTATTAGCAATAGAATAAATATCCCATATGACAATACATCTCATATGATAAAAAAAACCATGAGCATCTGTAAGCAATATCATACCAAGGAACTCAAATGCCTCACTTCTCTCGTCGTGCATTAGCAAATGCCATCGGCCTGTCTTCTATGGCCATAGCTGCTGCTGCTGTCGCACAAGAAAACGCCACTCTCGACCCGATGGTTGTTACCGCCTCTGGGTACGAGCAGTCCGTTGCCGATGCTCCCGCCAGCATCTCGGTGATTAGCGGGGAGGAGCTGAATCGCCAATCCTATAGTGATATTACGGATGCGGTCAGAAACATCCCAGGCGTTTATGTTACTGGTGGAGGTGGAGCTCAAGACATCAGCATCAGAGGTATGGATGATAGCTATACCTTGTATTTGATTGATGGCCGCCCCATTTCCGCCGGTCGGTCCGTCAATACGAACGGCCAGGATAGCGGCAAACAAATCGGCCTTCCCCCCATTGCAATGATTGAGCGTGTTGAAGTCATCCGCGGCCCTATGTCCTCGCTATATGGCTCTCAAGCAATGGGCGGCGTTATCAACATTATTACCAAAAGCGTGCCAGAAGAATGGTCAGGCCAAGTTGTCACCGAGTACACCCACTCTCTCAACGATATCAACAACGACTCGCAGCAAGTTAGCTTCTATACAGGCGGCCCGCTAATAGAAGGACTGCTGGGTTTACGCGTTCATGGTAGCTGGCAAGGAACAGAAGAGAGTGATTACTTAGGCGGTAGCGATAACGCCGAAAGCACCCCTGACAGCGATACACGCCAGATCGGTGCTGAGTTAATACTCACACCAGACGAGCTGAACGAGTACAGTTTCGGCTACACATCATCGGTTAAAGAATTCACACACAACCCTGGCCGAAGCATTGCCACGATAGATAGCCGTGGCAACCCCGCAACTTCGAGTACTTATCGCTACGATAAGGATGTATTCACCCTTGGTCATAAAGGCACTTATGGTGCCTTTATGACGGACACCTACCTGCAACACGATATTTCGGAACGCGTCAGCCCATCACCTGATGAAAAGCGTGAAGAAGTCACAACCCTTAATAACCAATCAACTTACTTCTGGGGCGATCATATGCTGACCTTTGGTGGTCAGTACCGAGAGGAAGAGCTTGTTGATGATACCAATGGGCTTATTGGCAATAGCCCCAATGCTATGCGTAACGTAGAACGTTGGATTGCCGCGTTGTTCATCGAAATGGAATGGAGCCTTACGGATGCCTTTAGCGTTACCACAGGTATGCGTTACGACGACGACGAACTATTCGGTGGCCACGTTTCGCCGCGCGTTTATGCCAATTACCACCTAACGCCTGAATGGACGTTGAAGGGCGGCGTATCTACCGGCTATTCCCAGCCTGGGCTTGCCGCCGCCTCAGAAGGCTTCGGCCGCGGCACCGGCGGCGGTGGCTCTCCCGCTCCCCATTCACGCGCACTCATTATTGGGAACGAAGAGCTGAAGCCTGAAACCAGCACAAACTATGAAGCCGGCTTTATCTTTAATAGCCCAGACCGACGCCTTAGCTCCAGCATGATGCTATTCCATACGCAGTTTGACGATAAAATTGCAGAGGATCGCTACTGCAACACACCAAACGCGGATCGCAACGATCCTTCCACATGGGAATGCCCATACGCCGGCAATGATTATGTTTTTCTTAGCACTTATCGGAATATCGACGAAGCCGAGATGCAGGGCGTAGAGCTCACACTAGACTACGACTTTACCCAAGATGTGCGCCTAAGCTCTAGCTATACCTATACCGACTCAGAACAAAAATCCGGCGAATTTGCTGGCGAGCCACTGAATAAAATTCCTGAGCATATGTTCAATCTTGCCGTTAACTGGCAGGCAACTCCTGAGTTAAGCCTATGGACACAAGGCAATTACCGTGGCTCCACAAGTGATTATTTAGCTCGGACGAGCATGGGTGATGGCACGCCAGGGTATGGCTTCGTCGATGCCGGTGTCGTTTATGATTTAACTGACCGCGCACAGGTGAAAGCAGGCCTCTATAATATCGCCAACAAAGAGGTGACCAATGATGATTATGGCGTCGTATTAGATGGCCGCCAGTACAATCTGGGCTTAACGTTCAACTTCTAGTGCCTGCTTAACGAACTACCCTGATTTGATCCTTCGCCCCACCTCATGGTGGGGCTTTTTATTAGCGGCTGTGTATTTATTTAAGAGCGATAACAAGCAGCACTTTCATTAAATAATGAATGCTAATTATTTGCATTCAATCTTTTAAATGGCACAATAGACAACCCTTAATCGCTGCGGGCCTGACAATGTATGACTTCCACGAACTGTCTGCTTTTGCCGATGTGATGACGACGGGCAGCTTGACACGCAGCGCTCAAAAGCTCGGGTTAGCCAAGTCGACCTTAAGTCGTAGAATTAGCCAGCTAGAAGCGCGGCTCAATCAACCGCTGTTGAGGCGCCAAGCAAACCGCCTAATTCCAACAGAGGCCGGGCTGCTGTTTCATACCTACTGCACCGAGCTTCTGGCCATGGCTGCCCACAGTCAGGAAGCGCTTGCGGAGCTGCGTGAGGAAATTAGCGGCGAAGTGACCCTAGAAGTGCACGGGGCGCTGGCCCGCAGCTGGCTGGCAAGCGCCATGCATACCTTTTTAAATCGTCATCCAAAAGTAAAATTGACGCTGCATACCCGCGAGACGCCACCCACGAAAATGGACAGCAATCGCGTGCATGTCTGGCTCGGGCCAACCCATGAGTGCGGGCTAAATCAGGAGCATTTGGGGCACTTAAGCCGAGGCCTTTATGCCAGCCCTCAGTATTTAGCTAACGCTGGCATACCCCAACGTCCCGATGAACTTAACCAGCATGCATGGATAGATTTGCTAGGGTCGACCTCAGATGGGTTAATGCTTGCTCACCCTGAACATGGCGAATATACATTTCACCCGCCTCGCTCGCGACTAAAGGTAGACCTCACGAGTCTTCACATTGATGCCATCGCGCGTAGCCAGGGCATTGGTCTTTTATCTCACTGGTTAACCGAAAAGCGTGAACAGCATCATCCTGGCGAGCTGATTAACTGTCTGCCGGGCTGGGAACCAGTGCCGCTGCCCATTACGTTGCTTTACGCGTACGGTCATCAAACGCGACGTACCCACGCACTGCTAGCATTTTTGCGTAGCCAGATACCGCTACAATGGAAAGCCTCCGCCGCCGCGATTTAATGTCATTGGCGTGTTTGCCTTGCCAGCTAGTCCACTGATTAACGACAATAGCTAGCTGACGACTGCCAAGGACCGTAAATGCTTGCCGAACTTTTTGCCGTTATGGCGCCCGTACTAGCCGGTGCAGGACTTGGCTTTCTATGGATACGTTTAGGCCAGCCCTACCCGGTCGACTTCATCACCCGGCTAGTGTTTAACATCGGCACACCATCGCTAGTACTAGCCTCGCTGGCGGGTGCTGACATTGATGCTGCTACGTTTGGCCAAACAATGCTGGCCTCAGCGCTGGTGATCATCACCATGGGAGCGGCCACCTTTCTGGTAGCAAAACTATTGCGCCGGAACTGGCGCGTATTGCTTTCTCCCATGATGTACCCCAATACTGGCAATATGGGTTTACCCGTAGTGCTTTATGCCTTTGGTAGTGCAGGGTTTGCTTACGGCATCACGGTCATGGTCACCGTGTCACTGTTTCAGTTTACTCTAGGCGCTGCGCTTAATAGCCAGGGCAATCCGTTCAAAACCCTTATCAAGACACCCACTGTCTACGCCATTATCATTTCTATGGCGCTGCTACTGACCGGCACCTCACTGCCGCCATGGCTGGCAAACACGGTGGACTTAATGTCAGGGTTCACGGTACCGCTTATGCTGATTACGCTGGGCGTGTCACTGGCCAGCATTCAGGTTAAAAACCTACGTTCAGGTTTGGGCTTTAGCCTGGTGCGCGTGCCGCTCGCCGCTGCAGCCGCTTGGTTTATCGCCGGCTGGGTCGGCCTACCACCGCTGGCACAAAGCATTTTAGTGGTGCAGATGTGCATGCCCGTGGCGGTGTTCAACTATCTATTTGCTCAGCGCGCCCAGCGTGAACCCGCTTATGTGGCAAGCCTCGTCTTTTGCTCTACGCTACTCGCGCTTATTTATCTGCCGGTACTACTCGCCTTGCTCATGTAAGCTGGTCATTTAAGCCTGCTTAGCGGAACCCCCGCACTGAAGAAGAGTCACTGCTAGACATACCGATTATGTTGATTTGCGTTGACACCATCACCAGAGGACACGCTATGCATGATGTGAGCCAGACGAGTCTAACCTCCCGCTTACGAATCCCTGCCGTTAGTGGACTAGTGCTGGCGAGCATGATTAGCACAGCGAATGCAGAAACTATTCAAGGCTCATCGGAAACCGATCCTCTCAATATTTCGATTGAGCTTATCGCCGAGGGTTTTGAACACCCTTGGGCCGTGGCATTTTTACCCGATGGCCGTTACTTGGTTAGCGAACGGAGCGGGCAGTTGAAGCTAGTCGACCCTGGAAGTGGTGACATCAGCACGCTGGAAGGCATGCCCGAGGTGAATAACCAAGGTCAAGGTGGCTTATTGGATATCGTGCTGCATCCCGATTTTGGAAAGGCTAGTGGCGATGGCACCCACGACTGGATTTACTTTACCTGGAGCAAGGCCGATGGTAGCAACAGCCGGGCCGCACTTTCCCGCGTTAAATGGCAGGGCAATGAACTGGGTGAGGTTGAACATTTGTTTGCACAAGATCGCGCCTCAGGGCCTGGGCGTCACTACGGCTCCCGTCTAGCATGGCTGCCTGATGGCACGCTATTAATGAGTATCGGCGATCGCGGCAGTGACCCTTCTCGCGCCCAGGCAAGCGATGACCATGCGGGCTCTACCTTGCGCCTTACCGACACAGGCGGCGTTCCTGATGACAACCCCTTTGTTGATGATGATGCAACCCTAGATGAAATCTACTCTATGGGTAATCGTAATATTCAGGGCATGACGGTAATGCGCAACGGCGGAGCCTGGGTCTCAGAGCATGGCCCGAGCACTGGCGACGAGCTCAACCATATCGAAGCAGGCCTTAACTACGGCTGGCCCAACGTCAGCCAAGGCAATGACTACGCCACGAATGAGCCTATTGGTGAACCCTCACTGCCCGGCATGACCGACCCTGCCTACGTGTTTGAAGGCCGTTTTGCACCCGCGGGGCTTGCTGAAGTGACCAGTGCTGCGTTTGGTGACTGGGAAGGCAGCTTACTGGCTGGCGGATTAGGCAGCGAAAAACTGCTGCGCCTGCGCTTAGAGAACGGCAGCGTCATCGAAGAGGAGCTGATTTTAGAAGGCCAGATAGGGCGTATCCGAGATGTGCGCCAAGGCCCGGACGACGCTATCTATGTGCTGACGGATGACCCGCAGGGTGGCTTATATCGCCTGCGGCCAACCGATCAATAGTCATCCCATTCACTTGCGGGCCGAACCAGCAACGCTGCCCGTCACTACGCAGTATTAAGGCCACCATGGATATCGCATGCGACTACGCAATTTAATTATTCTGACGGTGATTGTGCCGCTGTTTGTGATCCTGGTGGTCTTTAGCTTAGTCGCCATTAAGTCGCTTGAAGACAACGTACGCTCCAAACTACAGACCGAAGTCGAAATTATTACCCGGGCGTTAAGCACCTCACTTAGCTATTCCATCACGCCGGGCAGCGATACATCACTTGAAGAAGCCCTACAGTCAGCGTTCTCTTTCCACCGCATTTACGGTGCCTATGTGTTTGATACCGATGGACGCGATATTTATGGACTGGGTCTCGGCAAAGACATTTTTAGCCGTGAAGAAATCCAGCAGGTCATTGAACGCGACGATCTTTATAGCAATTATCGTGAGCACGATGGCTGGAACTATTACTCTGCCTTAACGCCATTACGCGCCCAAAATGGTACCGTGTACGGCGTGCTCCAGGTCAACCGGCTTAATACTGGCATCGAAACCTACACGGGCTTTATTAGCATCGTCGCCGTGTTGGTATTTGTGGTGGGTGCAGGGGGAATCGTATTCAGTATTTGGTGGGGGTTCCGCCGCTATATAGAGCGCCCCCTTAATCGATTACTCCACGTTATGCTACTGGTAGAAGGCGGAGATCGTAGTCAGCGCGCGGTCGAAGATGGCCCCACCGAATATCGCCGCCTTGCATCGGGGTTAAACGGCATGCTGGATGCGATGGCTGGGAAGGATCACGATATCGAAGACCGTCAGCGGCGCGAAATTGAGCTTGAGAAACGCTTACGAAAATCGAAAAAACTCGCTGAATTAGGCGTGCTGGCCGCGGGCGTTGCCCATGAGATAGGCGCCCCGCTGACGGTCATTAATGGCCAGGCACAGCGCCTTGCTCGACGCGATGTGATTGGCGATGACGAGCGCGCCCGGCTGGGCCGAATTCGCGGTGAGGTGGAACGTATTGTTGAGATCGTGCGCCAGCTAATGGAACTAGGCCGCCAGCATAATGTTGAGAAAGGCAGACAGGCGCTCGATAAACTTATTAAGAGCGCTAGCGACTTGGTGGAGGATGAACTAGAGCCACGCAATATTCGTCTGGTCATTGAATTACCATCGCCGACACCCAACTTATTAGCGGACGGCCAACAAATTATTCAGGTACTTACCAATTTACTGCGCAATGCGGCACAAGCACCCGACGTCAGCTGCATTCGCCTACACGCCCAACAGAACGATCACGAGCTAATCATATGGGTAGAAGATGATGGCCCAGGCATCCCCACTCCCCATCATCTTAAAGTGTTCGATCCATTTTTTACCACCAAGCCCGTTGGCCAAGGCAGCGGTTTGGGGCTTTCCATGGTACATCGCATTATTAACGACCACGGCGGTACGATTGGCGTATTTGATAGTGCTCTTGGCGGCGCTGGATTTGAAATTACGCTACCCCTTGGTGAAACCGCATCCGCGTGAGGACAACATTTGTGACCCATCAGGAACACCTTTTACCTTTGCTAGTGGTGGAAGACGACACCGCGATACGTGAGTTATTAGAAGAAGAGCTGCAGGATGCCGGCTACACAACGCTGGGCGTCCCTAGCGCAGAAGAGGCAGTTGCCTTACTGAGCCATACCACGGTTTCGCTAGTCATCACGGACGTGCGGCTACCTGGCATGACCGGCATTCAACTGCTTCAACAGCTACGCCAAGCAGGCAGTGAGCTGGGTATTATTGTCATTACGGCATTCGGCACCATTGACCAAGCCGTCGAAGCGCTAAAACTGGGCGCCGACGATTTTTTGACCAAGCCGCTGGATCTTGATGCCATTCGCGATGCGGTATTCCGCGTATTGGAAAGGCAGCGTTTGGCCGTCTCCCCCGATACCAACATCAGTCATTTCCACGGCATAGTGGGCAAGAGCTCGGTGATGCAGGCGCTATTTCACGATGCATCACGCCTTGCAAAAAGCGCTGCTCCGATTCTGATTTTAGGCGAAAGCGGTACCGGTAAAGAGCTTTTGGCCCGCGCTATTCACCAGGAAAGCCCTCGCAAGGACCAACCGTTTGTACCGGTCAACTGCGCAAGCATCCCGGCTGACTTGATGGAAAGCGAATTTTTTGGGCATGTTAAGGGCGCGTTTACCGGTGCTAACGAAGCGCGTAAAGGCCTATTTCATAGCGCCCAAGGTGGTAGCCTATTTCTAGACGAAATTGGTGAAATGCCGATTAACCTTCAAGCCAAGCTACTGCGCGCACTGCAAGAAAAAACCGTACGCCCGGTGGGTGGTGAGCGAGAAGAGCCGGTCGATGTTCGCATTATTGCAGCGACGCACCGCAACTTAAGCAAAGAAATAGAGCAAGAAAACTTCCGCAGTGACTTGTTTTACCGCCTAGAGACTTTCTCGCTACGCATCCCGCCGCTGCGCGAACGCGGCACTGATATTGAGCATCTCATTTTTACACTGATCGATAAGCATGCCGAAGCTCAGGGTAAGCATATAGAAAAATTTGAGCCGGAAGCACTCAACAGCCTTCTTAACTACCCCTATCCAGGCAACGTCCGCGAGTTAGAAAACGCCATTATGCGCGCAGTGACGCTGAGTGAAGACGGTTCACTCAGCCATAAAGATCTACCCGAGCGACTGCGCGTCAACTCCGTTTCTGATGCGAGCGCTCCGCTAGTGGCAACACTTAGCGGCGAAGTGCTCGCGGCAAGCCAGGTATCAACACCCGCAACCGCCCGCTGGCCCAGCTTAGAAGAAGTTGAAAAACGCTATATAAACAAAGTATTGGAAGCTACTGGCGGCAATAAACGTCGCACGGCCGAAGTACTGGGCATTGCTCGCAGAACGCTGTACCGACGCTTAGAAGACAACGAAGAATAGCAGGCATGGCGCCAGCCAGAACGTTAATCGCTATACAAAACTAAAAACCACAAAAGAGACATAAAAAAAACCCCCGCGGGCGCGGGGGCGAAAAAGATGATAAATCGTGTGGAGCAGCCGCAGGGAACAGACAGCTGAGTCGACTTATCATCGTAGGGACTGGTACTTCCTGTTCAAGTGCTGGCCTCATCCTTGAGGCTGAGCTGAAAACAGAGCTTACGTATTACTTGATGTTTCATCATCGTCTGCATTGCTGTCACCAGGCATTGGATCTGTGCCTTCACCGAACCCCGCCTCATCTTCATCAGGGTTCATGGTGCCTTCAGCAGGCTCATCCATTGTGTCTCCGGGCATGGTGTCGTCGGTAGACATAGGATCTTCAGAAGACATAGAACCTTCAGCCCCGGCCCCTGTACTCTGATTCATTGAACCTTGAGCAGCAGGATCGTCATTTAACCCAGGGTCCTGTTCCATATCCATAGCAGGCTCTTCGTTCATTCCAGCGGCGGGCTCAGCCGTCGTATCTTGCTCAAGTGGAGCAGACTCTTCAGCAGGCGGCGGTACAGTTGCGTCGTCGCCGCTATCTCCACAGCCAGCCAATACGATAACGCTGGCGGCCGTTGCCATCATGCATAGGGTCATCCAGTGAGGTCGCTTGGATGACTGCTGATCTAAAGTGGTTTGGTTATCGGTCATAGCCAGATCGTTATTAACGCGGTCACATTGCTTGTCCATAATTACCACCTCTAATCTTGAAACTAATAAAGCTCGCTATCCGGTAGACAGCTTTAACTTGAAACATTACTGATATGCCTTCCATACACTTCGCGTGCCATTTATCTTTGTGAAAAAAATATAGCTTTAAAAACAATATCTTAATAAATAAAAAACATTGCTTATATTATTTACCACTCATATTTAAATGGGTAAAAAATGACACATGTGGCGTTAGTTGCCGCGTTGAACGGGCCGTTGTGACACATTGAGCCCGCCCATGTATAATAATTAATAATAAATCACTCAGCTGAATCTCTTATTTTTTTTATGAATAGCGTGTATCGCTGCCTCCATTGCAATGATCCCTCTCATTCATGTGGTCTAAACGGAGTGACGCTGCACGGCTACTCTGCTCAACAAAAAGGCATCGTCGATGGATCAAACACGACCCGTCAAAATTCAAGTGCGCGGTTTAAGTAAAGTCTTTGGCAAGCATCCCCAAAAAGCCATTGAGCTTCGCAACCAAGGCATGAAGCGCCCAGAGATTTTGGAAAAAACAGGCCAGACACTCGGGCTTTCCAATATCTCCTTTGATGTCTATGAAGGAGAGCTGCTAGTCATCATGGGGCTGTCAGGATCTGGCAAATCAACGCTGATTCGCTGTCTCAACCGTCTTATTGAAACCACCGAAGGTGAGATCATCATCGACGGTGAGAACATTCCAACCTTAAAAGAAAAGGCGCTTTTAGAGTGCCGTCGCCGCCACTTTTCAATGGTGTTTCAGAACTTTGCGCTCTTTCCTCATCGTACCGTTCAACAGAATGCTGAATTTGGCCTAGAGATCCGCGGCGTTGAGAAGGCAGAACGGCATGAAATTGCCCACCGTTCGCTCAAGCAGGTTGGCCTTGAAGGCTGGGAAAATGCTTATCCTAATCAGCTTTCTGGCGGCATGCAGCAGCGCGTTGGCTTAGCGCGCGCGCTGGCCAACGATGCGACGGTGCTATTGATGGACGAAGCCTTCTCGGCACTCGACCCGCTGATTCGTAAAGACATGCAGCAAGAGCTTTTGCAGCTGCAGTCTAAAATGCAAAAGACCACGGTATTCATTACTCACGATCTCGATGAGGCGCTCAACATTGGCGACCGGATCGTGCTGCTGAAAGATGGCGAAGTCGTGCAAATTGGCACGCCCGAAGAGATCCTCACCCAGCCGGCAGATGACTACGTACGGCGCTTTATCCAAGGCGTTGATCGCGCACGCATATTAACCGCTGAAAGTGCTATGCGACCGTTGCGCTCGACCGCTCGCGATAGCGATGGCCCCCGCACTGCGCTACACCGTATGCGTGACCATAGCATCGACTCTATCTATGTTGTCGACCGTGACCGTCGCTTGCTCGGTTTATTAGAGGCTGATGCGGCTAGCCGCGCAATTGACGAAGGTGCCAGCTCCATCATCCCCTACTTAACCCAAGATTTCCGCAAAGTTCCCATGGACGAACCGCTGCATAACCTGTTTGCCATGTTCAGTGAAAAAAGCTTCCCCATCGCCGTTACTGACCAGCAACAGCAGCTGCTGGGCGTGGTGGTAAAAGGCGCGGTACTCGATGAACTGGCACGAGCAGGAGAGCAATAATGGATATCCCTCGCATTCCGCTTGGTAATTGGATCGAAACGGGCCTGACCTGGTTGACCAGCGAATACTCATCGGTAACCCGGGGCATCTCGCGCTTCACTCAAACCGGCATTGATGTCTTAAACGATAGCTTAATGTGGCTGCCTGAATGGGCGCTGCTGGCGCTGATTGCGCTCTTATGCTGGAAACTGGCCGGCCCTCGCTTAGCCATTGGCGCTATTGCTGGCCTAGCGTTGATTTGGAATCTGGGGCTGTGGAACCCTATGATTGAGACGCTCACTCTGGTCGTCTTTGCTACCTTCGTTGCCGTGATTATTGCGCTACCGGTGGGCATCACAGCGGCCTTATCGGACCGTCTTTATCGGTTCATCATGCCGACGCTAGATTTTATGCAGACCATGCCGGCTTTCGTGTATTTGATTCCCGCGATTCCATTTTTCGGCATTGGCTCGGTATCGGCTATTTTCGCGACCGTTATTTTTTCAATGCCGCCAGCGATACGTTTTACAACGCTAGGTATTCGCCAAGTCCCGGTAGAGCTGATTGAAGCCGCCGACGCCTATGGCGCAACGCGGAGCCAGAAACTATTCAAAGTACAGCTGCCACTCTCGTTACCGACGGTGATGGCAGGTATTAACCAGACCATTATGCTCGCCCTTTCCATGGTGGTGATTGCCGCGATGATTGGTGCAGATGGGCTAGGCAGCGAGGTGTGGCGCGCCATTCAGCGTCTGCGCCCTGGTGATGGTTTTGAAGCAGGTATTGCGGTCGTGATTCTGGCGATGTTGCTTGATCGCTTAACACAGTCGCTCAGGAAAACACGGCAATAGTGCAAATAGCAGTAGAACGACACATTAATAAATCTATACCCAAGGGAGAACGTGAATGAAATATCGCACATTGAACCTCCGCATCCGTATGGCCTCGCTGGCGCTATTAGCCGGAACCGGTATCGCGGTTAGCAGCGCGGCGCAAGCCGAAGAAGACAAAGGCTCGATTAACCTGGCCTACGTGGAGTGGTCATCTGAAGTTGCTTCCACCAACGTTATCGCCGCCGTGCTTGAACAAGCGGGCTATGCGGTTGACCTTACCTCTCTCTCAGCAGCGGCCATGTTCCAGGCGCTTTCTACGGGTGACGCGGACGCTATCGTTGCCGCTTGGCTGCCGACCACCCACTCTGAATACATGGAACGCGTAGGCGACAGCACTGAAGATCTAGGCGCTAATCTCGACGGCACTAAGCTGGGCCTCGTCGTGCCCGAGTACGCCGATATCGACTCCATTGCTGATCTTAACGATAACGCCGACAGTTTTAATGGCGAGATCATCGGTATTGACCCCGGTGCAGGCTTGATGGCGCTGTCCGAAAAGGTTGTGGATACCTATGACCTTGGGCTGAACCTGCGTAGTGGCAGTGGTGCCACCATGACAGCGGCACTTTCTAGCGCCATCAACAACGAAGAAAATATCGTTGTCACCGGCTGGACCCCTCACTGGATGTTCGCGCGCTTTGACCTTAAATACCTAGATGATCCGAAAAACGTTTACGGTGGTGCGGAGCAGATTCACACGGTCGTTCGTCAAGGCCTGAAGGACGACATGCCCGAAGCCTATGCAATTCTCGATGCCTTCGAGTGGACACCAGAGCAGATGGGCGAAGTCATGCTGCTAAATCAGGAAGATGGAAGCGATCCTTACGAAAATGCTAAACAGTGGATTGAAGACAACCAAGACATAGTCGAACAGTGGCTAGGTAGCTAAGACTAAACAGCTAAACAAGCTTGTCGATACGACGGCAGAGGACGTTTGCCCTCTGCCGTCGTTGTAAATCTATTTATTATGCAAGGCGACGCATAATACGTTGAATGCTCTGCTAACAGATTTGCTATTGTGGGCGACTAACCATGCGCTATTCGATGTTGGTTGACGACCACATTTTGGTTTCTGTACACCCTATTTTTTGATCGCCATAGAGAGGCTCCTGTGGATAACCACGACGATAAACGCTCCCCTGAAGAGCCGAGCTCTGAGGGCATACGCGCTCCAGATGGCGCGGCTAATCTAATCGACACGGATTACGTGATCGGTCAGGACAACATTACCACCACTACCATGGGTCTTAATCTGGACCTACATGGAAAGGTGTTCAGCATTTCGGCGATCGTCGTCCTGCTGTTTGTGGTACTAACACTGGCGCTACAAGACACTATCGCGCCTATTTATGACGCTATTTTCGGCTTTCTGACCGGTAATTTAGCGTGGTTCTTTATGTCAGCGGCGAATATATTCGTCATTCTCTGTATTGGCCTGATTTTCTCACCGTTGGGTAAAATCCGTATTGGCGGTGCTGATGCCAAGCCTGATTACACCTACATGGGCTGGTTCTCAATGCTGTTTGCCGCAGGCATGGGCATTGGCCTGATGTTCTTCGGCGTCAATGAGCCGCTGACACATTTTGGCACCTCACTCAGTGGCAGTGACTGGGCGCCATTAGGCGGTGCCGAAGGTGATCCTGCCGCCGCTGCATCGCTCGCCATGGCAGCGACTATCTATCACTGGGGCTTACACCCCTGGGCGATTTACGCGATTGTGGCACTGTCGCTAGCGCTGTTCGCCTTTAACAAGGGCCTGCCGCTTTCTATGCGCTCAGTGTTTTACCCAATTTTGGGTGAGCGCGTTTGGGGCTGGCCAGGTCATGTCATCGATATTTTAGCGGTATTTGCGTCGCTGTTTGGTTTGGCTACCTCGCTCGGCCTTGGTGCTAGCCAAGCAGCCGCGGGCCTAAGCTACCTGTTCGGCGCGCCTGAAAGCGATGTCACGATGATTCTGTTAATTATCGGGATTACGATTATCGCCATTGGCTCAATTGTGGCGGGCGTCGACAAGGGTGTGCAGCTGCTCTCCAAGATCAACATCGCCATGGCGGCGCTGCTGCTTGTCTTCGTCATCGCTGTCGGCCCGACGCTGCTGATTTTAACTGGCTTCTTTGAGAACCTGTGGAGCTATGCGGTTCACTTACCAGCGCTGTCAAACCCGTTTGGCCGCGAAGACGCTAACTTCAGCCAAGGCTGGACGGCCTTCTACTGGGCATGGTGGATTTCCTGGTCCCCTTACGTCGGCATGTTTATCGCGCGGGTATCACGCGGCCGTACAGTGCGTGAGTTTTTGATTTCAGTGCTGCTAATACCTTCGCTGGTATCGGTACTCTGGATGACCACCTTTGGCGGCACGGCTATTGACCAATTTGTGAGCCAGGGTATTACGGCCGTGCGGGATGCAGGTGTCGATCTACAGCTCTTTATCATGTTGGAGCAGCTGCCGCTGTCGCAAATCACCTCTTTCATCGCTATTTTGCTGGTGATTATCTTCTTTGTGACCTCATCCGACTCAGGCTCTCTTGTGATTGACTCAATCACAGCGGGCGGCAAAGTAGATGCACCCACGCCTCAGCGCGTGTTCTGGGCGATCATTGAGGGCGCTATTGCGATTGCTCTGCTGCTAGGCGGTGGCTTAACCGCTCTGCAAACCATGGCAGTATCTACCGGCTTCCCGTTCACTATTATCCTGCTGGTGGCGTGTTATGCCATCATCAAAGGATTAATGAGCGAACCTAAAGCGGTCTAAGAACTGTCTTAAGTACTATCGCTGCAATGCAAACGGGCAACCCTCTGGGTTGCCCGTTTTGCTTTCTAGCCTTTCAATCTTATGCGCTCAGCACCATAGATCTTTCAATGGCGTTTCCGGTCGATAGTGAGTAGCAATCTGTGCCTGCAGCAACTCTGCCGTCGCCAAGGCATCCACCAGCGCATGGTGCCCTTGATAAACAGGCAGCCCATAGCGCTCACGGCTAGCATTCAGGCGTATCGAAACCGGTGGGCGGCCCAGCCAGCGACGAAAACGGGCCCATAGCGTTTGACGGTGTAGCCTAGCTTCCAGAGACATCGTATCAATCATTGGAAACAGCACCCCTTCCCCTCGCCGCGCATTAACGGCCGCATCTAAGAAGGGTCGCTCAATATTGCGAAAATGCACCACGACTAAGCGCCCGGCTAGCTGCATCAATAGCTCGTCGAGTATTGCCTCTAAGTCCGGTGCCTGCGCAATTTCGGAGTGGGTAATATGATGATAGGCAATGGACGCTTCTGCCAATGGGCGCGAAGGGTTAACGACCCAATAGCGCCGTTCGGCGAGTTTTATACGGTCTAGCGTAAACGGCACAATGCCGACACTTACGATCGCGTGCCGCCGCTCATCAAGCCCAGTGGTTTCCATATCCAGCGCCACCATAGGCACCTGCGAAATAGGCGTTTCAGGATCTGGAAGTAACGTACCAAAAAAATTTTGAATGGCTGGATTACGTGCTTTCTCCAGCCGCTGAGCCATATAACCTGCCCAGTCGGCCTGCGTTATTTTTTGGCGTGGGCGTATTCCATGCATCCTAGCGCCCCTGCCGCTGGGCGGGCATCGGATAGCGGAATTTTAAAAACTTCTGTGCGTTACTGAGCACTTGGAAAGCATCCTTCAACGTGTGACGTTCGCTATCTTCAACATTTTCTGGCTCGATATTGTTATCAGGCAGACGATCCTCTTGAAGATCAATCATCTGATGGCGTATTCGCGACATGCATAAAAACTCAAATGCGTAGCTCAGCTTTTCGCTCATGCCGGTCGCCAATAGCTGCGTGTGACTGATGTCATTCAAACGCTGAAACGAGTTTTGTGCCTTAGAACCACAGGCCAAGGCGTGTATCCGCACCAAATCTACCATCGGCGCCGTGCCTCGCCGCTTAAGATTGATGGAGTTATTGTGCTTACCGTCTTGCTCCATCACAAAGGTGCGAAAAAATCCCAACGGCGGCGTGCGGTTTAACGCATTACGCGCCATAGCCGCTAAGAAGAGAGGCGATTTGGGCGCCGTCAGAGCAATCTGATCTTGCAGTGCTTCCACATAGTGATCCTCGCCATAGCAGCTATCCAGATCGAAGAAAATCGAGCTATGTAGCAGTCTTTCCGGCGTTGGATTAGCCATCCAATCTTGGAAGTAACGTTTCCAAACACTTAGCGGCTGACGCCATTGCGTATTGGTGGCCATAACATCGCCTTTGCAATAGGTATAGCCACAGGCATCTAGGCCATCGCTGACAATGTTTGCCATAGCGAGAAAATATGCATCATGCTGCTCAGGGTTAAACTCATCTGAAAGAATCAGCGCATTATCCTGATCCGTGACAATGCTCTGTTCATTGCGCGCCATAGAGCCATTGACCATAAAGCAATAGGGCACGGGCGGAGGTCCAAGCTCGGCTTCAGCCATTTCCAACAGTCGTCTTGTAAAACTACGCCCAACCGTTGAGAGTGCGCTACCGACCATCTGAGAGTTAGCACCCTCTTGCACCATACGCACAAACGAGGCCCTGACATCCGACGCTAAACGGGCAAGCCCCTGCACGCTTGACTGGTTAAAGATATTGCTAACCAAATAGAGGCCACTGTGTGTTTCATAGCGGATAATATCGGATAAATGTACGACGCCTACGGGTCGCTGACGATACAGCACAGGCAAGTGGTGCACGTTATTACGCAGCATCGTCAGCATCGCTTCATTGACAGAAACGTCGGATTGAACGGTGATAAGCCGTGAGGAAATCACCTCGCCTACTGGCGTTTGCGGCGGTAGGCCTTCAGCCACCACGCGGGTACGAAAATCGCTATCGGTCAGAATGCCACACATTTGCCAGGTTTGACCTTCGCTATCTTGAAAGCTGAAGCGTGGGTTATCACCAATGCCCTCTTTGATGACGAGTAGCGCAGAGGCCTGTGCTTCACTCATCTGCTGTGCGGCAAGCTGAACGCTGGTCGAGGTTTCAACCATTACCGGATTCCGGGTAAGCAGCTTGCGTATCCGCGTGACCATCATATCGTTGGATTTTTTTTGCTGCTCAGCGATCGTTTCTAACCGTGGTCGCTCAAGCTCTACAAAGTCGGCAAAATGATCGTCTTCTTCACACAGCCGCTGGAACACTACATCAGGAATAAAATAGATTAACGTATCTTCTATAGCCTCTGCGGGGAAACGCACCTTGTGATTACGCAGCAGGCTAAAGTGACCAAAAATATCGCCTTCACCCAGGCGGTTATGTAACTCTCCTTTGCTACGGTAAACTTCTACAGCGCCGCTACGGATATAGCACAAATCATTGAGCGTCTCGTTAAGCACTAAAATAGCGCTGCCATTTTTGAAGTAGCTGACTTCCACCTGCTCGGCAATGGTATCAAGAAGATCATCCGATAGGCCGTCGAAAGGCGGGAACCGCCCCATATGCTGGCGTATTTCTAACAGCTCAACGTCCATGGAATCTCCTAGAGCGTAACGTTCAAAAGTTAAGGTGAATTGTGTAGGGATGGCCCCTGGACGTAAACCCTGTGCGCATAATAAAAGCAGTTAACAGCAAAAAGCCCGGTGCTGAGAGCACCGGGCTTTAAGTGGCAAAGGCCACACTGGCATTAATTTTTGCGAATCAAGTCAAATAATGTCAGCGGATCTTGCTCATCGACCTTATGATTGACCGGCCATTTCTTGAACGCGCTGCATCATCTCTGGATCTTGCTGAATGGATTGACCGATAGCGTTGAAGGTATCAACATCTAGGCCGCTGTCTTCGACCACTTCAATCATTCGGTCGTTGGCTTCAGTGCGCACTTCCTGCTGCGATGATTCATCTTCCGCTTCCTGCAGACGCTGAGTGTACTCTTGCGAAACTACCGCAATTTCTTGAGAAGCATCGGCAAACTGCTGGAGCTGATCATCAGAGAAATCCTGGGCTGGCGCTGCTTGCTGTGTAGCCATCGGATCTTGCGCTGGATCTTGCTCTTGCTGGGCGTGGGCAGTAGCCGTCATCAGACCAGTGGCAAGTAGGGCAGCAGAGAACAGAGCAGTTATACGTTGCATAATAAGAAACCTCATTCACACGTTATGGATGTGCCAACTGTGACGCGCCGTATCCAAGCAGGTTCAATTTATGATGTAAAAGTTAGTAACAAAAAGAACAATAAGTAACTGATGCGCGCTTACGCCCTTCTTTTCAGGAAAATTATAGTGATTAATTTCAATAGCTTGCACAAAAAATACCGAACCTCGTTAGGGCTTGCGGCCATGCCTATTCTTTTTGTGCTGCTATGGAGTACTGGCTTCATTGGTGCGAAATTCGGCCTTCCCTATGCAGAACCTTTTACGTTTTTGTTGATTCGTTTTGTCCTAACGCTGTTGCTGCTAACGCCCCTCGTCGTGGCGATGCGTATTTCCTGGCCATCATCACCGATGCTATGGGTGCATATCGCGATAGCCGGTTGCTTGGTCCACGGGGCCTATTTAGGCGGCGTTTTTTATGGCATTAGTCTAGGCATGCCTGCGGGCCTTGCGGCTCTTCTTGTCGGCCTTCAGCCGCTACTGACCGCAGCGTTTGCGGGGCCGCTCTTAGGCGAACGGCTTACTCGACGCCAATGGCTAGGGTTAATGCTGGGGTTAATCGGCATCGTCTTTGTACTGGGCAGTAAGCTTGAGATTGGCGAATCGCTTTTCGATGGCTTCGGCATAAACGCGCTGCTGTGTGTGACGACCGCTTTAATAGGTATTTCAGTGGGCACGCTGTATCAAAAACGCTACTGCACTAGTATGCCGCTGCTGTCAGGAGCTGTTATTCAATATTTGGCAGCAGGGGTTTTGCTGGGATGTGGAGCACTGTTGTTTGAAACACGCGAGGTTGAATGGACCATCACCTTTGCACTGACGCTTGGATGGCTGGTGCTGATTCTCTCAGTCGCCGCTATTTTGCTGCTCATGGCATTGATAAAAAAGGGCGAAGCCTCGCGGGTAGCGAGCCTTTTTTACCTGGTGCCACCGGTCACGGCGCTTCAAGCGTGGTGGCTATTTGACGAACGCCTCCCACTGCTAGGGCTGGGAGGCATGCTGATTGCTTTGGTCGGTGTGGTCATGGTGGTGCGAAAACCCAGAGACAAGACGGCATAGCGGCAAAACATTTACAGATTATTTAGATAGCCTGGGCCACCTAAATTACGCATTTGCTGGCGTATCCACTGGCTGCGCCGTTCAACCTGGGCGTCTGGGCGGGCAGCGCTACGCGTACGAGGACTGGGTAAAATAGCGGCAAGCAGGCTTGCTTGGCGCTCAGTAAGGCTGTTGCCAGAAACGCCAAAATAATGCTGAGAAGCCGCCTCTAAGCCAAACACACCGCTATCCCATTCGGCCACGTTAAGATATACCTCCAGAATACGCTGCTTGCTCCATAGCGTTTCAATCAGCAGCGTAAACCAAGCCTCTAAGCCTTTTCGCGCCCAGCTTCGTCCCGTCCATAGAAAAACATTCTTGGCCGTTTGTTGGCTAAGCGTACTAGCGCCACGCAGCCGCCCACCGTCTTGGCTAGCCTGCAATGCCCGCCGCAGCTCCACTAAATCAAACCCACCGTGATGAGGAAAACGCTGATCTTCTGCGGCAATAACGGCCAGCTTGGCATTCGCAGAAAGCGAACCCCAGCTGCGCCACTGCCGCTGTATGCGAATTGGCTCGCTGTTAATCCAACTCTGCACTTTGCGTTCGACCATGACCATTGATCCCGGCGGGGGAACCACGCTAAAAAGCAGCACAATCGCCACTGATAAGAGCGCAAACGCTAGCAGGCCGCGCCATACAAAACGCCATAGCAGACGCATGAAACGACGCAGCGAGCGATTGAGCATCCAGGTATCCTTAACGCTTCATGAGGTGGTCTGCATGATAGCGCAGATGGTCCTCAATAAACGAGGCAATGAAGAAGTAGCTGTGATCATAGCCAGGTTGACGGCGCAGCGTTAGAGGATGATCGTGCTCCTCGCAAACGGCCTCTAAACGCTCTGGCTGCAGCTGCTCTTCCAGGAATTGATCCGCTTCACCTTGGTCGATAAACAGACGCTGGCGCGATGCGCCATTAGCCACAAGTTCGCAAGCATCATACTGACGCCAGCGTGACTGATCCTCGCCCAAATAGGCGGTAAACGCTTGCTGGCCCCACGGGCAGTTCATCGGATTAACGATCGGAGAAAACGCCGAGACTGAACGGAAGCGCCCAGGATGACGTAACGCAAGAATTAGCGCCCCGTGCCCACCCATAGAATGGCCGCTAATCGATTCGCGCCCGTTGACCGGAAAATGTTGGCGTACAACAGAAGGCAGCTCTTCCACTAAATAATCGTACATACGATAGTGAGGCTTCCACGGCGCTTCGGTTGCATTCACGTAAAAGCCCGCTCCTGAACCTAAATCGTAGCTTTCATGTTCGCCGGGCAAATCAGTGCCTCGTGGGCTGGTATCGGGGCAAACAATAGCAATACCTAGTTCGGCTGCCACGCGATGAGCGCCCGACTTCTGCATGAAATTTTCATCATTGCACGTCAGCCCAGAGAGCCACCAAAGCATAGGCACACGATCATTTTCGGCCTGAGGCGGTAGGTAAACCGCAAAAATCATGTCGCAGTCCAGCGCGCGGGAGTAGTGGCGGTAGCGCTTATGCCAGCCACCGAAACTACGGTTGGCGGACACCAGTTCTAAAGTTTCACTCATGCTCATGGGCAGGTTCCTCTAAATGCAGCAAACGCGGGAGGTCTCCCCCACCGCGTTTTAGACATGCTAGCGATAGTGTCAGTAATGATACTCAGTAATGCAACACGGTACGAATGCTCTTACCCGCATGCAGTAAATCAAATGCTTCGTTGATTTTCTCGAACGGCATATCGTGGGTAATAAAGTCGTCGATATTGATCTCGCCGTTCATATAGCGCTCAACATAACCGGGCAGCTCACTACGACCTTTAACGCCACCAAAGGCAGAACCTTTCCAGACACGCCCCGTCACCAGCTGGAACGGCCGTGTGGAGATCTCTTCACCGGCCCCAGCAACACCAATCACAATCGATTCACCCCATCCTTTATGGCAGCATTCAAGCGCTGAACGCATCACATTGACGTTGCCGATACACTCAAAGGAGTAGTCGACCCCGCCGTCGGTCAAATCGACAATCACCTGCTGAATAGAATCGGCGTAATCTTTAGGATTCACACAGTCGGTGGCGCCAAACTGCTTGGCCAGCTCAAACTTGTCAGCGTTAACGTCAATAGCAATGATACGCCCGGCTTTAGCCATCACCGCACCTTGAATAACGGCTAAACCGATAGCACCCAAGCCAAAGACCGCCACCGTAGCGCCCGGTTCTACCTTGGCGGTATTCAGTACCGCACCGATGCCAGTAGTCACACCACAGCCCAGCAGGCAGATTTTATCCATGGGGGCTTCTTTAGATACCACCGCCAGAGAGACCTCGGGTAACACCGTGTATTCACTAAAGGTGGAGGTGCCCATGTAGTGATGAAGCATCTTGCCATCTAGCGAAAAACGCGAGGTGCCGTCAGGCATTACGCCTTTACCCTGTGTGGCGCGTACGCTGCCACACAGGTTAGTTTTACCCGACAAACAGAATTTACACTTGCCGCACTCGGCGGTGTAAAGCGGAATAACATGATCGCCCGGCTTAAGGCTCGTAACGCCCTCGCCAACTTCTTGAACCACGCCGGCACCTTCGTGGCCAAGCACGGCGGGGAAATTACCTTCCGGATCAGCACCCGAAAGCGTGTAAGCATCGGTGTGGCAAACGCTTGTCGCAGCCATTTTCACCAGTACTTCGCCCGCTTTCGGGCCTTGTACATCAATTTCAACCAGCTCAAGCGGCTTGCCCGCTTCCAATGCAACAGCTGCGCGTGACTTCATTGACTAACTCCTAATGCATCGCCAACAGCAGACAAAGCCCGCCTGCTTGACGTAATTGGTGTGATTGCAGTGTAGATCAGCTGGGAGGCCTTGATAAACCGGGATATACTCATAAGATTATTGCCACACAGCAACAATCGTCGTTACGGCAAGGAAATAGCATGCAGCACTGGAATCGCATCGAAGCATTTGTGGAAGTAGTGCGATTGGGCACATTTTCTGCCGCTGCTCGGTATCTAAACGTGTCGACCTCACACATCAGCCGTTTAGTCAGCCAGCTAGAAAACCAGCTGGGCGTACAGCTACTGTATCGCACCACGCGGCAAATTCGCTTGACCGATGCGGGGGCTATCTACGTTGACCACTGTCGTCATCTGTTTGATGGGCTACGCGATGCCGAGCAAGCGATTAGCGAACTCCAGGCCACGCCTAACGGGCTACTTAAACTCACCTCAGCCACTACCTTCGGCGAGCGCTTTATCGCCCCACTCGTCAATGATTTTCAACGCCTACATCCACAGCTCGACATTCACATGCACTTTACTAACCGCCCGGTCGAGCTAATTGATGAGGGGTACGATATTGCGATTCGGATGGGGGTATTAAAGGACTCTAGCTTGATCGCTAGGCGCCTGTGCGACCGGCGCGAATATATCGTCGGCTCTAAGGGATATTTTCGCCAAGCACCTCGCCCTCACACACTGGGGGAGCTAAGTCAGCACCGCTGTCTGATTGGCTCGCGGCCTAACTGGCTATTTGATATGAACGGCCAGCGCCGCGAAGTGCGCATAGAAGGCTGCTGGACAGGCAACTCCGGCCCCGCCCTACTTGATGCTGCCCGCAAGGGACTGGGGCTTGCCCAGCTACCCGACTATTACGTTGCACCTTACCTTGCCAGCGGCGAACTGATAGCGGTGCTTGAGCCTTTTCAACACCACGATACCGCGGTATGGGCGGTGTATCCCCGCCATCGTCACCTATCGCCGAAGATCCGCCAAATGGTTGATTATCTGGTGGCCAATATCGACACTACGCTGCAACGCCATGCAGCTATTTAACACTCAATCGCGTTAACCGCGAGCCCACCTTTAGACGTTTCTTTATATTTGTCCTGCATATCACGGCCCGTATCGCGCATCGTGCGGATCACTTTATCGAGCGATATAAAGTGCTCACCATCGCCGTGCATCGCCATACGCGCAGCGTTGATCGCCTTGACGGACGCTATCGCATTGCGCTCAATGCAGGGCACTTGCACCAACCCACCCACCGGGTCGCAGGTTAAGCCAAGATTATGCTCCAAGCCGATCTCTGCGGCATTTTCCACCTGCCCAGGGGAGCCACCCAGCACTTCAGCAAGCCCGGCAGCGGCCATTGCGCAGGCTGAGCCTACTTCGCCTTGGCAGCCAACCTCAGCACCAGAAATAGAGGCGTTCTTTTTGCACAAAATACCTACGGCGCCGGCAGTGAGCAGGAAGTCCACTACGTCAGCCTCGCTGGCCTCAGGCTCAAATTTCAAATAGTACGCCAACACAGCGGGCACAATGCCTGCCGCACCGTTGGTGGGCGCGGTGACCATACGCCGCCCGGCGGCATTCTCTTCGTTCACCGCCAGCGCAAAGACGTTGACCCAATCCATCACCGTAAAGCTCGATACAATCAGGCGCTGGTTTTCAGGCGGATGCAGCAACTGCTGATGCAGTAGCTGCGCGCGCCGGCGCACATTTAGGCCACCCGGCAAATGTCCTGTCGCGCGTAAGCCATTCTCAATGCTGTCACTCATGGCGTGCCAAATACTGAGCAGCTCCTCACGAATAGCAGCTTCGCTACGCCAGGCTTTTTCGTTCGCGAGCATTAGCTGGCTGATGCGCAGTTGATGCTGATGACACAGGCTAAGCAACTCAGCGGCTGTATTAAAGGGATAAGTCAGCACCGTACTATCTTCACCGACCTCACCTTGATCCGCTTTCGCCTGATCGACATAAAAGCCGCCGCCTAGGGAATAAAACGTATTAGTCGCTACCAGCGCGTCATCGCAGTAAGCGCTTAAGATCATGGCGTTAGGATGAAATGGCAGGCAGGCCTCATCCCACTGCACATCATCGGCGCGCGAGAAAGCGATCTGCTGCCCGTTGGCAAGTATCAGAAGCGCACCTTCATCGATAGCATTAAGCCGCACATCAATGCTGTCAGGATCAATGCTTTCAGGCACTTCGCCCATCAGTCCCATAATAACGGCGCGATCTGTACCATGGCCTATTCCGGTAGCAGCCAGCGATCCGTGCAGCCTAACAACGAGCCGAGTCACGACGGTTTGTTCACTCAGTGCTAAGGCAAAATCTCGCGCTGCACGCATAGGGCCTACGGTATGTGAGCTTGAAGGACCAATACCAATTCGGAAAAGATCAAATACACTGATAGCCATAGCTGATACGCCTCGCAAGGGTGTTATTGCTTACCTGTAAGGTACTGTGCAGGGCAAACCACCAAACGTCGAGTGATTAACCGCAATACCGACGTGCAAGCAAATAAGTGTGACGATATAATGAACATTCAACTATGCATGTTTGTTTTGCAAAGGCGCTTCTTCTAGATAAGGATGTCGTATGTCTTCCCTTCCCGCTTTGCCCATCGATTTTCGTACGACCCTGCTACGTGCGATCCTTTATGTGTTGTTTATTGGCGCCATCGCTCAAGGCTCTTATCTAGAGGCGATCTATCTGCCGTCGGTGCGTTTTACCGAGCTGGGATTCACCGAGTTTACGCAAACGATCATTTTGGCGACCTGCTGCCTGATGCTGCTTTACATACGCCAGGTGTTAAAAGTATGGCCAACGGTGACACTGCTTTTATTCGCATTTATTGCGGCTTCGCTGGTGCGCGAGCAAGATTATTTTTTTGATGAATACGTTGGACAAGATGCGTGGAAAGTTGTGGTATCGCTCATCGCCATACCTTCTATTGCGTGGGTGGTCATTCAACGCCGCCGCTTTATGGAAGAGTTCATTTACTACAGCAACACGTTTTCCTTCGGGCTGTTTGCCGCTGGGTTACTCACCACCTACGTTTTTTCACGCCTCTATGGGCGGCAAATTTTTTGGCGCGCCGTACTCGAAGATAATTACCTTCGTGACATCAAAGACATAGCAGAAGAGGTAGTGGAGCTGCTAGGTTACAGCTTAATTTTATTTGCCACGCTTGAGCTACTACTGCTTGCTCGCCGCATTTATACAGCGCGCCACGTGTCCAACTAACAGTTTCCTTCCTAGGCTTCTAAACGCCGCCTTGGGCTTTCCAAGGCGGCGTTTCATTTTTCAAATCTCGTCATGCAAAAAGCCATTTGCGAGCCGCGGCGCTTCAACGTAGTGTCGCTCGCTAGGCTATTTCGGCACGTCTTTACTAAAAAAACCCACATTGACGATATAAACCTTATGAATAAAACCGAAAATGATAGAAACAACCTGCAACGAAGCTTTTTTACGCGTTTTTTAGATAGCATCGAGTGGCTAGGTAACCTGCTGCCTCACCCTGTCACGCTCTTTGCGATACTGTGCGTATTGGTCGTAGTGGCTAGCGGAATTGCCGCGGCGCTGGGCGTCTCTGTGGCCGACCCGAGGCCCGCCAACGCGGGTGAATGGATTACCGTCAACTCATTGCTGAATGCCGAAGGCTTGCGCCGTCTAATCACCGAGATGGTAACTAACTTTACCGGGTTTGCCCCACTGGGCACGGTACTCGTGGCCATGCTGGGCGTTGGCGTGGCCGAACACTCGGGGCTACTTTCCGCCAGCATGCGCGCCCTAGTGCTTAACCGCTCACCGCGCCTTGTTACCTACGCGGTGGTCTTTGCAGGCATCATGTCCAACACCGCCGCAGAGCTTGGCTACGTGGTTCTAATCCCGCTGGCCGCCATGATTTTCCACTCGTTGGGACGCCACCCACTGGCTGGCTTAGCAGCGGCATTCTGCGGCGTGTCCGGAGGCTATAGTGCCAACCTGCTCATCGGCACGGTTGATCCGTTGCTATCTGGGATTACGCAAGAAGCCGCGCATTTGTTAGATCCGAGCTATATGGTCGGCGCCGAGGCTAACTGGTTCTTTATGTTCGTCAGCACCTTCTTTGTCACCATCATTGGTGGGCTGGTGACCGAGTACATTGTGGAGCCCAAACTAGGCAAATTTGATCCTGCTTACGCTGAAGATGACATCAACCAGCAGCGTATGGAAGGGCTATCCAGCACTGAAAAACGAGCCTTGAAAGGGACTGGCCTGGCGATGCTGGTGATTGTTGCGCTGCTCATTGCCACTATAGCCCCTGAGAACGGGATTCTACGCGATCCGGAAACAGGCCTTGTCAGCGGCTCGCCTTTTTTACGCGGCATTGTGGTTATTGTGGCGGTTTTATTCACCGTACTCGGCTTCGTATATGGCCGGCTTGCCGGCACTATGCATAATGATCGCGATATCGTAAACGCCATGGCTAAGAGCATGAGCAGCCTAGGTCTGTATATTGTCCTGGTGTTTTTTGCCGCTCAGTTTGTGGCGCTATTCAACTGGAGTAATTTTGGCACCGTCACTGCCGTCGCGGGAGCAGGCCTATTAGAATCGCTGGGCTTAAGCGGGCCGGGCTTATTTGCCTTGTTCATTGTGATGTGCGCGATTATCAACCTATCGCTTGGTAGCGCATCTGCTCAGTGGGCCGTAACGGCACCGATTTTTGTACCCATGCTAATGCTGATGGGCTACGCGCCAGAAGTCATTCAAGCCGCCTATCGGATCGGCGACTCAGTCACCAATCTGATTACGCCCATGATGAGCTATTTCGGATTAATCATGGCGATTGCGGCACGCTATCGTAAAGACTTAGGTATCGGAACACTGATCGCCATCATGCTGCCCTATACGCTCTTTATGCTGATTGGCTGGAGTCTGCTGTTCTTTGTCTGGGTGTTCTTGTTAGGCCTGCCCGTTGGCCCCGGCTCAGCCACCTATTACACGCTGTAAGCGCTTAGACGATAGAACGCAAAAAGCCCAGCGTTCATTGAACGCCGGGCTTTTTTATCTTAACAGCTACTTAGCGCTTATTGACCTTCACTCATCGAGGAATGAACGCAGCGGCTCAGAGCGGCTAGGATGGCGCAGCTTGCGCAGCGCCTTGGCCTCAATCTGACGAATTCGCTCACGCGTTACATCAAACTGTTTGCCAACCTCTTCAAGCGTATGATCGGTATTCATATCAATACCAAAACGCATGCGCAGCACTTTTGCTTCGCGGGCGGTCAAGCCACCTAGCACGTTGCGGGTCGCTTCGATCAAGCCTTCACCGGTCGCCATATCGATAGGCAGCAGCATAGTGCCGTCTTCGATAAAGTCGCCCAGATGCGAGTCATCATCGTCACCAATCGGCGTCTCCATGGAGATCGGCTCTTTAGCGATTTTCAGGACCTTGCGCACCTTCTCTTCCGGCATTTCTAAGCGTTCGCCAAGCTCTTCCGGCGTCGGTTCACGGCCCATTTCCTGCAGCATCTGACGCGACACGCGATTAAGCTTGTTAATCGTTTCAATCATATGCACCGGAATACGAATAGTGCGTGCCTGGTCGGCAATTGAACGAGTAATCGCCTGACGAATCCACCACGTGGCGTAGGTCGAGAACTTATAACCGCGGCGATATTCGAACTTATCGACCGCTTTCATCAAGCCGATATTGCCTTCTTGGATCAAATCCAAGAACTGCAAACCACGGTTGGTATACTTCTTAGCAATCGAGATCACCAAGCGCAGGTTGGCCTCAACCATCTCTTTCTTAGCGCGACGAGCTTTTGCCTCACCAATAGAGAGCTTGCGGTTCACCTCTTTAAGGTCGGCAACGGAAAGTTGCACCATGTCCTCTTCAAAGGCGATTTTGCGCTGAGCACGTGCGATATCGGCGCGCAGCGGCTCAAGGCGATCAGCGTACTTGCTCTGCGCTGCCTGAAAGTCATCTAGCCACGCCTTACGCGACTCGTTACCAGGAAACGACTTAATGAACGTTTTACGCGGCACCTTGGCTTTTTTCACACACAGCTGCATCACCGCTTTTTCTTGGGCGCGCACCTGCTCAACGCTGATACGCACTTGGCCCACTAGGCGCTCAAAGTGCTTAGGTACCAGCTTGATCGGTGAAAACAGTACTGCCAAACGCGTCTGCTCTGATTTCAGCTCGGCGCTACCGCGGCCATGCTTAGTAAAAGCGGCTTCAACGAGGGCATTCTGCTCACGGATCTGCTCAAAACGCGCACGCGCTTCTTCAGGGTCCGGACCGCCTTCGCTGGCCGTAGAATCGTCGTCCTCATCCTCGCCTTCGGCACCCTCTTCAATTTCGGGCTCGGGCTCAGGCTCAGGCACTTCGGCTTCGGCAACGCCAGGAATACCTTCATCAGGGTCGATGAAGCCAGAAAACAGGTCCGAAAGTCGCCCAGGCGCTTCTTCATCCTGGGTAGCATCGTAGGCATTCAGAATAGAGGCGACGGCACCCGGCAAATATGCCAGGGACGACATCACTTCACGGGTACCCTCTTCGATCCGCTTGGCGATTGCAATTTCGCCCTCGCGGGTCAAAAGCTCAACCGTACCCATCTCGCGCATATACATGCGCACTGGGTCAGTGGTGCGGCCCACGTCGCTATCCACCGCGGCGAGCGCGGCTACGGCTTCTTCCGCAGCGGACTCGTCTGCGGAATGATCCGACATCATCAAGGTGTCTTCATCAGGCGCTTCTTCAGCGACACTTATACCCATGTCGTTGATCATGCCAATGATTTCTTCCACTTGATCCGGGTCGGCAATATCCTCGGGTAGATGGTCGTTGACCTCGGCATAGGTCAGGTAACCCTGTTCCTTGCCGCGTGCGATCAACTCCTTCAGACGTGTCTGCTGCTGCGCATTTCCAGCCATAGAAACCCTATCTCGACGAAGAAGAATGAAACACCTGGAGCGCTGAATCGATTAAACTCAACAAGCGACGTAGTATAGCGTAAATAGCCGGTTTTTTTCCAGCAAAACGTATTTGCGCAACCATTCAGGTGTGTTAGGTTGTTTGGTTAGGCCAGCGCTAAGTGGCTGACCTCATATCTGGTGCTGAAACGGTAAGAATTCAACCCCTATCGCTTAAAACACCGCCTTATTGGCGCTGCGCAAGCTCCATTATCAAGCTTGCCAAACGCTGGCGCTGCTCCTTATCTAGCTTTTGCCCGGCGCGCTCCTGCGCCAGCAACGCCTCGTACTCCTCCTGCGGAGAACGCTGGCGATGAACGTACTGCAAGTGCTCTACCAAGCCATTCAGCTCGGCCTCTCGATCCGCTTTTGCGATTAACAAATCTCGCTTAGCGAAGGCAGCCAACGCCTGCCCCTGCTGACTACCCTGAAAATGTGCCAATACCACCTGCGGACTGCGATAGCGCCCCGCCTTGAGCAGCGTAATCAGCTCTTGGCATAGCGGTGCATCATCATCGTCAGGCAGCCAATCCAAATGATCCGGTAACGCGCCTACCAAACTAGGCTCGTGCAGCAACAGCTGCACCACACGCCCCACGGGCGAAAGCGCCTGAGAGCGTGAGCGCGATGATCGATCAGGCGCAGCATGTGAAACATTCGGCACAGCTGATGACACTGATTCGGCTTCCGACGGATCAACAGGCGGTGCTTTCTGCAACGCATGCTGCTGGGCCGCTTGAGCGCGCTTTTCGAGCAACACTTTCAGCTGCTCTTGGGCCAACCCGCTGCGCTGGGCCAACGACTCAAGCAGTAACGATTTGAGCATCCCTTCGGGCACTTTGTTCAATGCTTCCAGCACTTGACTGGCAAATCGCTCGCGCCCTTCGACCGTATTTAAGTCACGCCCCTGAGCCGCCTGTTCGAACAAAAACTCCGACAGCGGCATGGCACAGGTCACGCGATCTTGGAATGCCTGCGTGCCTTCGCGACGTACTAACGAGTCCGGGTCATCACCTTCTGGCAAAAACAAAAAGCGCGCTTCACGGCCATCGAGCATTTGCGGCAGCGCCGTTTCCAACGCCCGGCTAGCTGCCTGGCGGCCGGCGCGATCACCATCGAAACAAAACACCACGCGGCTCACCAGCCGAAACAGGCGAGTCAAATGATCTTCGGTGGTAGCAGTGCCCAACGTTGCCACGGCGTTATGGATGTCGTACTGCGCCAGCGCCACCACGTCCATGTAGCCCTCGACGATCACCAACTGCTCGAGCTTGTTCGATGCCTGACGCGCCTCAAACAAACCGTACAGCTCGCGGCCTTTATGGAACACCGGCGTTTCAGGCGAGTTGAGGTACTTGGGCTGATCATCGCCCATGACCCTGCCGCCGAAAGCAATGGTTCGCCCGCGCAAATCCCTAATCGGGAACATCACCCGGTCGCGGAAACGATCGTAGGTACGCCCAGTATCTTCACGATGAATCAGCAGGCCGTATTCCACCTGAACAGGCTCACCAATTCCACGCTCGCTGAGGTGCTGCTTGAGCGCCTCCCATCCCGCCGGGGCATAGCCAATACCATAAGTCTTGATTACATCGTCCGAGAGCCCACGATCCAACAAGTAACGCTGGGCCGACTTACCTTCCTGCATTTTCAATCGCTCGCGATAAAAACTCGCGGCGAGTTCAAGCAGGTTAACACCCTCTTTACGCTTTTTTTCACGCTGCTGAGCATGCGGATCATCAGCCCCCTCGCGGGGCACCTCAATACCCAAACGCCCCGCTAGCTGCTCTATGGCCTCGGGAAACGGTAACTTGTCGTACTCCATCAAGAAGCGTAGTGCATTACCATTGGCTCCGCAGCCAAAGCAGTGATAAAACTGCTTATCCGCACTGACCGTGAAGGATGGCGTTTTCTCTTGATGGAAGGGACAGAGCCCAGAATAGTTACGGCCGGCCTTTTTAAGCTGCACACGCTCACCGACCACCTCGACCACATCGACGCGGCCTAACAGGTCATCAATAAAACGCTGTGGAATTTGGCCTGCCATGAACTACGGGCATCCTCGCGCATCGCGCTGATTCGCTGACATTAGAGACAGAGCATTTCAGACAGAGCTTTTAAGACACTGCTTAGGGTCATCAGACCCACTGCCAGATCACCTTAAACAGCGTTGGACTTGAACGGCATTAAATATGCCGAAAAACAAACGGCCACCTAGTGGCGGCCGCTTGGCATCCCTCTTGAGACGACCAGCTAACTGCTCCGGCCCCCTCGGGTACGGATCAATAGAGCCGTTCGAAACGCTTAGTTTCACGCTGGACTTTCTTAGCGTGACGCTTCACGGCAGCTGCCGCTTTACGTTTACGCTCAGCAGTCGGCTTCTCATATTGCTCGCGACGACGTACTTCAGAAAGAACGCCAGCTTTTTCGCAAGAACGCTTGAAGCGACGCAGGGCGACGTCAAACGGCTCGTTATCACGTACTTTTACAGAAGGCATTAAGCACTCACCTACCTTAAAATTTTGAGTTCGGATAGTACGTACACAGCGAAAATAGCGATTTACATCGCGATCAAGAACACAGTGCACGACCCAGTTTTACAGCGCACAGTAGTCTAGTCGCCGCTGGCTATCTTTGCAAATGCTTACGCCCGTCCGCAGCGACAATGCTAAACTAGCGCTCTCATCATTTTTTACCTTCATACCGACAAAGAGTCCCTTTTTATGCGCGTACTGGGCATTGAAACGTCCTGCGACGAAACTGGCGTCGCACTATATGACACGTCGAAAACAGGTGGCCAGGGGCTGCTCGCCGATGCGCTGTATAGCCAGATTGCCATGCACGCTGAGTTTGGTGGCGTCGTGCCCGAACTCGCGTCGAGAGACCACACGCGCAAACTGCTGCCGCTGATTGAGCAAGTGCTGAGCGATGCCAAACTGACGCGCAATGATTTGGACGGTATCACCTATACCGCAGGCCCGGGCCTTGTCGGCGCACTGATGGTCGGTGCCAGCACGGCTCACGGCATGGCGCGCGCCTTAAATATTCCGGTGCTTGGCGTGCATCATATGGAGGGGCACCTGCTGGCACCGATGCTGGAGGAGCACCCGCCCGAGTTTCCATTCGTCGCTCTCTTGGTATCTGGCGGCCATACCCAGCTGGTCGAAGTGCAGAGGCTAGGTTGCTATCAACTGCTTGGCGAGTCAGTAGATGATGCGGCCGGTGAAGCCTTTGACAAAGCGGCCAAAATGCTTGGCCTCACCTACCCTGGCGGTCCCGAGGTAGCCAAGTTAGCGGAAAAGGGCAATCCCAAACGCTTTCGCTTTCCGCGCCCAATGACGGATCGCCCAGGGCTAGACTTCAGTTTTTCAGGCTTAAAAACGCATACCATGACGGCCATTCGCCAGTTAAACGACGCCAGCGAGCTCGATGATCAAGCGCGCGCCGACGTAGCCCGGGCCTTTGAAGAAGCCGTTGTTGATACGCTGGTCATTAAATGCCGCCGCGCGCTGGATCAAACGGGCCTTAAGCGCCTAGTAGTGGCGGGCGGTGTGAGTGCTAATCAGCGGCTGCGTGAACGGCTTCAAGCCGAGTGTGAAAAACGCCAGGCGCGCGCCTACTATCCACGTGGACGATTCTGTACTGACAATGGCGCCATGATTGCCTACGTCGGTGCTCAGCGGCTGGCGGCAGGCGAGCATGATATCCAAGGAATGATGCAAGCAACCCCCCGCTGGCCACTGGATAAGCTGACACCACCGACGACATCCGCTAGTCAGCCATAGCGTTAGGAGCCGCGTAAAGGCGGCTCTTCGCCCCGCCTCAGGCGTCGAATATTAAGGCCATGACGGGCCAGCACCAGTAGGCTAAAACCGCCCACTACCATCACATAGTCAGGCGCCAGCCAGCCGCAGGCGAGCGGCACAATGAGCGCGCTTATGAGTGACGCCAGCGCGGCTGCTCTTAGCCGCCATGCTAATAATGACCACAGCACGGCGCTCAATAACGCAACGCTGGGCACCAATACCAGCAGCACGCCAAACGCACTCGCCACGGCCTTTCCGCCGCGAAAACCATGCCATAATGGAAAGCTGTGGCCCAGCAGCACCGCCAGCCCGACTAATCCTTGCAGCCACACCGGGCAGCTCATCAGCTTCGCGCCCAGCACCGCCGGCATGCTTTTCAGGGCATCCAGCAACAATGTAGCGGTTGCTAAGCGGGGGCCGTACAGACGCAGTACGTTGGAGAATCCAGGGTTAAACGAGCCGTGTCGGCGGGGATCGCCCACGCCCGCCCAGCGGCAAACGCTTAGCGCTGCCAACCAACTGCCGCTTAAGTAGCCCACCACAATCCACCCCATCGCTCTGTGCTCGCTTTGTGGCCTGGCTCGCTGTCGTTAAACCCCATCCTAACGTACAATCGCTCGCTTGTTGCAGCAGGGGATCGTGAGATGGACCGCATTTTAATTGAAGCGTTAACTGTCGATACCGTCATTGGCGCCTACGACTGGGAGCGCTCTATTCAGCAAACGCTGAGCCTAGACCTGACGCTGGCGACCGATATTCGCGCGGCAGCCGCCACCGATGATCTGCAGCTCACGCTAGATTACGCGGCTATCTGCCAGCGTATTCAGCAGTTTGCCGATGCGCATCAGTTCGCCTTGGTCGAAACGTTCGCCGAACGCTTGTCAGAGTGCCTGCAAACGGAGTTTTCGATCACCTGGCTACGTTTAAGGGTACGTAAACCCGGCGCCGTTCCCAACGCCGCCAGCGTCGGCTTGGAAATTACTCGCGGCAGCCTGCCAGAGGTAACGCAGGAGCCACGCGCATGAACTTGGTGACCGTCAGCTTAGGCAGCAACATTAGCCCAACTCGGCATATTCGCGGCTGCCTTGATGCACTGACTGACACCTTCGGCCCACTTACCATCTCACGTGTATTTGAGAGTGAGCCGGTCGGCTTTGCCGACAGCCGCCATTTCTATAACGCGGTAGTGGCCTTTTACAGCGACTGGACACCAGGCAAATTGCAGGCGTGGGGCAAACAGCTTGAAACTGAGCATGGCCGCCTGCCTAGCACCGTTAAACTGAGCCCTCGAACGCTCGATATTGATCTGCTGACCGTTGGTGACGCCTGCGGCATTGTCGATAGCGTATCGCTCCCACGAAGCGAGATCACCAATAGCGCCTTTGTTTTGCAGCCGCTTGCTGAGCTAATTCCGAATGAATGCCACCCTCTCTGCGGCACCCCTTATGCAGCGCTATGGAAAGCCTTTGAGCTAGGTGAGCAGCGCCTGTGGCCGATCAACTTCACCTGGCGAGGCCGGGTCATATCACGCAGTGATGGCTAGCGACACAGCCTGGCCGCGGTGCTCTCGCAAGGCGCCACCAAGCGCCGCCCCCTGATAGCCTTGGGCGATGAGCGACTGCGGGCTTACCTTGCAAGCAGCTTGCCAAGCGCGCTCAAGCTGCGCCTGGTGCTCTGGCGCTAGCAAAGCAACCAGCGCCAGCTGTTCTTCAACCTGAGAAGGCTTGCGCCAGGCGTCCAAGCGCTCCAGCCAGTGCAGCACGCCCGGGCCATCCAATCTATCGCCAAGCATTCCATGGGTAAGCGCCGTATGGCGGGCCAGCTGGGCCACCGCGTTAGGCAGCTTTAGCCGTACGGCCAGAGCCTCACGATCATTAACGCTAAGGGGCGACACCAGCTGGGCATAGCGCCAGTGGGCCACGGCTAATGCACTCCCTGCGGGAGTATGAGCCAGTGCCGCAAGGCCCTTCTCTAACGCTTGGCCGGATAGCTCGGGCCACCAAACAGCTAGCGCCGCACAGCGCTCAAGCGCTGTGAAATAAATATCAGGGCTTGGCTCACCCAGCGCTTTTTCGGTTTCCACCCATACGCGCTCAGCGGCAAGGTGCTCAAGCTCGCCACTTAGGCTCACTTGACGCATCAGCGCCAGCGTATCGCGAGCAATAGTGAAGCCAAGCAAGCAATAGCGGGCCAAAAAGCGCGCCGTGCGCAGCACTCTCAGCGGGTCTTCGCTAAACGCTGGCGAAACATGCCGCAGTAGCCGTTGCTCAATATCGCCCTGACCATTAAACGGATCGGTCAATTCACCTTGGCGACTTTGCGCGATGGCATTAATGGTTAAATCGCGCCGCAATAGATCTTCTTCCAGCGTAACATCGGGGCTTGCATGCACTTCAAAGCCAGCATAGCCATGACCAGACTTACGCTCGGTGCGCGCCAGGGCGTACTCCTCAGCGCTCTCCGGGTGTAAGAACACTGGAAAGTCTCGCCCCACCGGCTTAAAACCGCGTTTGCGCATGTCATCGGGCGTTGCACCGACAACCACCCAGTCATTATCAACCACCGGCCAACCCAGCAGTGCATCACGCACCGCGCCACCGACGCGATATACGTTTAGGCCCGCCAAGCGCGGGTCGGCATGCTGCTCTTTCATCACCACCTCGGCTTGCTCTGTGCACGGTCTGAGCATGCGAGGGCTGCGGCGCATGCCACGCTAGTTCGCTCGCCGCTGTCTAGATTAAGCGCGGTCAAGCGTCCTCCCCATACGCAACCGGTATCAAGCGCCTCAACGGAAATTTTCGCCTGTGGCGTTTTACCTTCTAGCGCTGCCCAGTGGCCAAAAAGTAGCTGCGCATCATCGTCTCTCGGGTACTGAAACCAGGGTAAAAACCCTGGCGGAGCGCTGTCTAGCCCTTCTTTAGCGGCGAAGTCCAAGCGCCCCTGAGCATCGATAAAGCGCATTCTTGTTAACACATTAACAATCAAACGAAGTCGATCGATGCCATCGATGTCGTCTTGCCACGTATCCGGCTGATTGCCAAATAGCGCCGCCAAGAACTGGCCAGATGCTTCACTCGCTAGCACGGCCTGGACCTCTAGCCCTCGCAACTCGGTTTGTGCCACGCTCCATTGGGGCAGCACGCCGGCGTGCGTCATCAGCGTATTGTTTTCACAAACGCTAAGCGGCAGGCTTTGCAGCCAGTCCAACAGCGCCTCGCGATCAGGGGCGTCCAGCAATTGGCTAAAGGTGTCGTTTTTTTTAAGCTTACCGCCACCGCGAGCTAGCACTAACAAATGAAAGTCGTGATTACCCAATACGCTTCGCGCGGCATTGCCCAGCGCCCGTACTTCGCGCAAGCATTCTAGTGATCCGGGGCCACGATTAATCAAATCACCCACTAACCAAAGTGTATCGCGCGCGGGATTAAAGCTGATGCGTTCTAGTAGCGTCACGAATTCAACGTGGCAGCCGTGTAAATCGCCGATCGCATAGGTGCTCATGCGGGAGGCCTTTTATGAAATAAGTGGGCTAAATACTACCCTAAATACTACCATCTCACCTGCTGCTTGCATGCGACGCTCGCTCACTCTTTTGGCTAAGCATTGATCAAATGAACTGGTGAAAAAGCGGCACCTGCGCCACTATATAGCCATAGTAAACTTATCGTCATTACACGCAGCGACCGTTAAGGAAAACGATACTCAAATGACCCTGGACTATACTCGCCGCGGACTACTACGCGCTGCCACTTTGGCTGGCATTGGTGCGGCACTGCTACCCGGCACCACACTACTGCCTGCCGCCAACGCTGCCGCTAAAACGTCTGCGCGCCCCACGCCGATGATGGTGAAAGGCTGGCTTCTTAATGACAGTGATCGCTAATGTATATTGATTTTGAGGACATTAGCGAGCACGGTGACGCAATCGACGTGTGCATTATTGGCGCTGGCGCAGCGGGCATTGCAATGGCAGTCACGCTGGCAGAACGCGGGCACCGCGTTCTGCTCTGCGAGGGTGGCGATGCCGACTACAGCGAGCGCTCCCAGGACAGCTATCGAGGCGAAACGGTCGGCGACGCTTATATTCCTCTTTATGGCGCGCGCTTACGCTATTTAGGCGGGTCAACCAACCACTGGGGCGGCGTTTGTCGCCCGCTTGATCGCTACGATTTTACCGCTAAGTCGGCTTCCAGCGAGACAGCTTGGCCAATTGCGCGCGACGCAATCTCGCCTTATTACAGCACCGCTGCCAGCATACTGGATTTAGCACCGCTGCCTGCCGACCAGCCCATCGCTGGGTCAGGATTTAAACGCATCTACTTTTCGCTCGGCAATCCAACGCGCCTAAAAGAAAAATATGCCGCCACGCTTAGCGAATCAGCCACTCTTCAGTGCTGCCTAACGGCCAACTTGGTAGCGCTGGAAACGCTTGACGGCGCAGTCACTAGCGCAACGTTTAAAAACTACGCCGGCGACTCTCGCCAAGTGCGGGCGCGCTACTTTGTAATGGCCTGCGGTGGCATAGAAAATTCTCGCCTACTGCTGTGGTGCAATCAACAGGCAAACGGTCAGCTAATCCCTCAAGATGCTACGCTAGGCCGCTACTGGATGGAGCACCCGCATGCCACGGTGGGCAAGGCACTCATGTTCGAGCCTGCGGCTCTGGGCTTGGAAGACGAGTACAATGTGTTTCTTTCTCCGGATGCACAGGCCATCGCCTCACGCCAGATACTAAACTGCGGGCTGCGCTTGCACCGCATGAACACTGAGGCCACTCAAACATTAGTGGATGAGCTTGCTGAGCAAGCACCGACGCTAGCTGGGCGACTACATACCTGGCAAGCTCAAGGGCGCGTGATGCACGGCGCAGTGTTAAGAGCCGCCTGGGAACAAGAGCCTCGCTATGACAATCATATTGAGCTGAGTGATGATGTTGATAGCCTGGGCGTACCGCGCAGCCGGTTGGTATGGCAGCAGTCTGACCTTGATCGCCACACGATTCGCGAAAGTATGCTGATGCTGGGGGAATATCTGCGAGAGAATGATCTCGGCCGGCTGCAATTGGCAGATTGGCTAGCAGAGACGCCAGTACAACTCCCCTCAGACGGAGAGCTCGCCGGGCGCCACCACATGGGCGGCACGCGCATGAGCCTGGATGCAGAGCAAGGCATCGTCAACCCTGATTGCCGCCTGTTTGCTCAGGATAACGTCTATGTCGCGGGGTCCAGCGTGTTTGCCAGTGTCGGGCACGCCAACCCTACGCTGACGCTGGTTCAACTGGCACTCCGCCTTTGCGATCATCTAGACAGCCGATTGACGAGCGCCTAAAGCGCTCGCAGCAGCGAGCCACGATTAATGCAGCTGAAGGGGAGCTGCCAGCCTAAAAGGTGTAATAGGCACTTCAAAGACTCGCTGTGTGGAGGTGTCTAACAATGTGTAAGCACCTTCCATCACCCCTACCGGGGTTTGCAGAATAGCGCGACTGGTATAGCGAAAACTCTGCCCAGGACCTATTAACGGCTGCTGGCCAACTACGCCTTTGCCGCGCACTTCTTGGCAGTCTCCGCCGCCCTGAGTAATCTTCCAGTAGCGCGCCATAAGCTGAACGCTGTGAGGGCTTTGGTTATGTACCGTGACGGTATAACTAAAGACGTAGCGCAGCTCCCCATCATTAGACTCATCGGCGCGGTAGCTCGGATCAACGCCCACCTCAATCGCTAGACCACTCACCCTTCGCTGCCCTGGTCGCCGCTCGCGTGCTCATCCGCAGCCACACGATTGGCAATGGCAGCGTACTCGGCCACCGTTAAGGTCTGCGGCCGGCGCACCGGATCAATACCAAGATCTTCCAGTGTCGCGGGGCTGACGCGCCCTTTGAAGTTATTGCGCAGCGTTTTGCGCCGCTGGCCGAAAGCAAGCTTGACCAACTCAAATAATAGCGCCGGATCATCGGCGGTGTGAGGAAGCGCCTCGTGAGGCGTTAAGCGCACAATCGCCGAATCAACCTTAGGCTGCGGAACAAATGCTTCAGGCGGAACAATAAATAGCTGTTCAACGTGGCAATAGTATTGCGCCATAACCGAAAGGCGCCCCCAATCGGTGCCGCCTGGCTCTGCCGCTAAACGCTCAACCACCTCTTTTTGTAGCATAAAGTGCATATCGGCAATAGCATCGCCAGCCGCTAGCAAGTGCACAATCAACGGTGTGGAAATATTGTAAGGGAGATTACCCACTACCCGCAGCGCAGGCCCATCGCCTTTTAGCGCAGCAAAATCAAACTTGAGCGCATCGCCTTCATGGATAACAAAATCGGGATAGTTAAAAAACTGTACGCGCAAACCGGGAATTAGATCACGGTCAAGCTCAATGACCTCCAGGTGCCCGGCGGCTTCAAGCAGCGGTTCGGTCAGCGCACCCTGCCCTGGGCCAATTTCAACTAAACGGTCCGTTGAGCGAGGGCCAACGGCGCGTACAATCCGCGAAATAATACCAAGATCACGTAAAAAATTTTGACCAAAGCGTTTACGAGCGCGGTGCTGGGGCACATGAGACATCAAGCGGTGTTCCTTGGAAAGCAGTTTCAATCAGGAGTATGGGTAGCAGCCGAGGCACGATCTTAACTATCTGGCCCCACCGCGCTGCGCGGCTAAACGGCGCGCCAGCGTAATCGCCACCTTTAAGCTACTGGGGTCTGCCAAGCCTTTGCCTGCCAACCCTAACGCAGTGCCATGATCAACAGAGGTGCGCACTAGCGGCAAACCCAGGGTAATGTTGGCAGCTTGGCCAAAGCCTGCGTATTTGAGCACGGCCAACCCTTGGTCATGATACATCGCCAGCACGGCGTCAACACCCGCCAAATGCCTAGGCGTAAATAGCGTATCGGCAGGCAGCGGGCCGTGAATATCCATTCCCTCTGCGCGCAGCGCATCAAGCGCTGGAATAATAATATCGAGCTCTTCGCGCCCTAAGTGCCCATCCTCACCGGCATGGGGATTTAAGCCACACACCGCGATACGCGGTTTAGCAATGTTAAACTGACGCTGCAAATCCGCCGCGAGCAAATGGCTAATGCGAATAACTCGCTCATAGGTGATGGCATCGGCAACGTTGCGTAAAGGCAAATGCGTGGTCACTAACGCAACGCGTAGATCACCACTGCCCTGCCAGCTTGGCGACGTTGCATGCAGCGCCGCGTCAGTAGCGAGCATCATGACTACCTCATCAACACCGCAGGCATCGCGCAGCCATTCGGTATGGCCGGTAAAACCAACGTGCCCGCCTTCAATGATCACGCCTTTGTGCAGCGGCGCCGTTACCATTGCCGACGCCTGGCCTTGCTGGCAGGCATCGACTGCAAGCGCCAAGGTGGCTAACACGTAGTCAGCATTGGCAGGGTTGAGCACGCCAGGCGTTACAGGCGCGCTAAGCGCCACCGGCCAAACGGGCAAGCGATGATTGCCCAACGGGCATTCACCGGGCGAACATTCAACAATCGGGATGTCCAACCCCAGCGAGGCGGCACGCTGGCGCAGCATCTCCGGGTCGCCAATGGCCACAACATTGGCGGGCAGCAGGCCCTGCGCCGCCAGCATTAGCGTTAGCTCGGGACCAATGCCCGCCGGTTCGCCGGTGGTGATGACCACCGGCGCAGCGCTAGCTTTCGTCAATGCACTAGCAGGCATCAGAGGCGAATATCGACAAAGGCCTGAGAGCGAATTTCCTGCTGCCACGTTTCCAGCTCTTCATTAGCACGGCGTTGGAAAATCGCTTGGCGCACCTGCTCACGCTGGCTTTCTTGGGTAACGTCCTGACGGCGGCGCTCCTCAACCTGGATCACGTGATAACCAAACTGCGAGCGCACAGGCGCAGATACTTGATTAATATCAAGACCGCGCATGGCTTCTTCAAACGCGGGTACAGTCTGACCGGGGCGAACCCAGCCAAGCTCACCGCCATTAAGCGCGCTGCCGCTGTCGTCACTATATTCGCGCGCTAATGAAGCAAAATCAGCACCGCCTGATAAGCGCTCGCGAACGTCTTCAGCCCGTGCACGCGCCTGGTTTTCATCGCGCGTTGGGGTCAGTGCAACCAGCACATGGCGGGCACGACTTTCCTCAATAAAGTTCTGGCTGCCCGGCTGGCTAGGCTGCTGGCTTAAGAAGCGGTCAACGTCGCGATCACTTACCGTTACGCGATTGCTGATTTGACGCTGCTGCACTTGGCGCATAAGCATTTCACGGCGCACCTCATCGCGCACGCTAGCTAATGTGATGCCATCGGCCTCTACCGCATCGGCAAACTCATCTAGCGTCATGTCGTTAGATTCAGCAATCGAACGTACCTGCGCATTTAGCTCGGTATCGTTAATGCTGAGATTGGCATCTTCCGCCATCTGCATCTGAATTTCTTCCATCACCATGCGCTCGAGCACCTGCCTCTCTAACTGAGAACGCGGAGGAAGATTGCCACCGCGAGCCTGAGCCTGCTGCTCAACTTGTGCCATCCGTCCATTTAAATTGCTGCGCATAATGACGTCATTATTTACCACCGCGACCACGCTATCTAACGCTTGCCGCTGAGTAGACTGGAAATTTTGCGCATTCACTGTAAGCGGAGCGAGCGCAACGCCTGCACCCACACACAGCGCCAGTACGCTGCCGGCAGAGAGCTGTTTCATACGGCCTAGCAGGGGCTTTTTCATTTTCATAACAAACGTCTCTTTCATTAGCCAATCGATGGATGTCGTTATAGTGCAGTCGGACGGTAGCCAGGAATGGTCTGTTCAAAATAGCTATCTGCGTCCTGTCCAACGCCGCCTAAACCACGGAATACGAAGCGTAAAAACAAGCCGCGATCTTTAAAATCGTCGTCAATGCGGGCGGTGTCATCGTCGTCTATCCATTCGCGCCAGACGACCTGAAGGCCATAGCAGCAATTATTCCACTGGACGCCTGCCAATTGCTCAAGCGGGCGATTATTGGTCTGATCGTGCAGGTAGCTGCCAATCAAATCAATGCTAGGGCTGGCTTTCCAGGCAAACGACAAATCCCACTCTTCACGACTGTAGTCGCGAAAGCCGTCATCATCAGGCAAAACGCCGGGGTCGAACCCTTCGATCTCCCAACGGTAGCCAAGGTTCACTACGTGCCCTTCAGGATGGCGATAACGCACATCCACACTTGAGCGTTCGGTACGTTCACGATGATCATCGTAGAGCCATTCATAGCCACTGCTCCAGCGATCATTGATTTGCCAATCTAGCCGAGAGACCACCGGCGAGCGATCCCGCGTGGCCTGATAGCGGCTTTCAGGGTTAACGTTGGGATTATCTTCAGGCCGATCCGGCAGCGAATTGGGATCGCCGTCGCTGTCGATACGGCGCTCATCAAAATAAGCGCTTTGCCCTATGCCAAACGAGAGCCGGTCACGCCCGGAGGCATCTTCCAGCAGCCGCGACTGAACCCCATAAGACAGCCGATTCAAGTCGCCTACGCGGTCGGCGCCGGAAAAGCGCTTCGCTGACCACAGTTGATCCCAAGAGAATGCACGCTCACGACTATCAAAGTCTGGCAGTTCGGCCTGATCGGTACGCGGCACATAGGCATAGTTGAGCCGTGGCTCTAGCGTTTGACGATACTCTCGTCCACCGAGGGCAAGCTCACGTTCAAAAACCAGCCCGCTGTCGATAGACGTCAGCGCGATGCTGCGCGTAGGCGTTGTACCACGATCCGTTTCGCGCTCGCCGTAGTCCAACTCGTAGGCCGTGTTCCAAAACTCTGTACGCGGCTCGACATAGCCCCACGGCTGCTCAAACCGCCAGCCTACTGCTGGGGTTAGATGCAGTCGGCTACCAATTGCCGCTTCGCGTTCGGGCACGCGACGCTCATCTACATCACGCCAGAAATACGTCGCGTTAGAGCGCCATTCCGTATACAGCCCGCTGTTAAACTGCCAATCAGCGTTAGCGCTTAAGCTAGGCAACCGATAAAACGGCTTGTCACTATCGCTAAGCGGGTCTTCCAAGCGCTGAAACCCTTGTGCACGAGCGTCTAACTGCCAGCGCTGGCCGCGGTAATCTACCTGGGCTAATCGCTCCATGCTCACGCGATCACTGTTACCAAACTCACCGCCAAAGTCATCAAAATAGCGCCCGTCGCTGGCCGCACCGTAGCGTAACTGATAATTACTACGTTCGTTAACCCGCCCAGCATGACGCGCATCAATATACCAGCGGTCATCACCTTCAAAGCGGTTAGCGTCACCACCCGAGCCGCCGTTATCACTGTTTAAGTAGCCGCCTTCCACGGTGCCTGCGCTTTCAGAAAACAGGTAGCGATATTCGCCATTCATCAGCAGTCCGCGATCGGTCATCCAGCGCGGCGTGATGGTGGCATCATGATTAGGTGCAATGTTCCAATAAAATGGCTGAGCGTAGTCAAAACCGTCCGCTGAAAAACCAATGGAGGGCGACAGCAGCCCGGTATGACGGCGGTCATCGATAGGAAAGCGCAGCCAGGGCCAATAAAAGATAGGAATATCTTTAACTTCTAAACGCGCATTGCGCGCGGTGCCAAAGCCTTGGGCTTGATCAAGAACAATATTGCTACTCACCAGTTGCCAGCTATTTTCACCCGGGTCGCAGGTCGTAAAGCTTGCGTCTTGCAAGCGATACAGCCCCTCGCCCGTCTGCTCCAGCTGGCTAGCTTCTCCACGTAAGTGCTGATCATAGAGCACATATTGGCTGTTATTCAGCGTCGCCCGATCTTCATTTAGCCTTAACATGGCCTTTTCGCCGCGTATCAGGGCTTGCCCGTCGCGCAGCGCAATATTGCCCTCAGCATCGACCTGTTGACGGTCGGCAGGCAAAAAGATTTGCTCGGCCTGTAGTTCTTCATTACCGCGCCGTAAAACCACGTCACCGCGCAGCAGCGATTCGCCGTTGGCAGCGTAATCGACATCACTGGCTTCAAGAGACAGTGCTTCGGGGTTATCGTCGGCTGGCAAGCGGTAATTTGGCATCACGTAACGCCCACGGCAAAGCTGGGTAGACGCTTCAGCGTCTCCCCAGGCTTGCCAATCCAGCGCTTCAGCGGGCATGGTTTGACCTTGAGCCACCGCCGTAAACGAGGCGCCAGCGAGCAAACTGCCCACTAACGTATGCGCAACCGGCAACGTGCGCGAAAATCGCTTGCCCATGTTCGTTATCCTTGGCATCCAGAATCGGTATTATACAGCCCGCATGATGCCCGACCAGCAAGGAGCTTGCATGTCCTCATATCGGATTAACGCCCTCACCACGTGGGCTGCCCAACAAAACGGCCTTTCTAAGGCCGATATTTCTCTCTCCTCTGCCGTAGGAGATGCGAGTTTTAGGCGCTATTTTCGCCTAACGCTACCCGACGGCAGCACCCAAGTGCTTATGGATGCCCCTCCTGAGCAAGAAGACTCGCAGTCTTTTGTCAGCATTGCTAAGCGCTGGCACAGCGCCGGGCTGCCGGTGCCCCAAGTACACGCGGCTAATCTAGCCGAGGGCTTTCTGCTGCTAGACGACTTGGGCAACACGCCGCTACAAGACTTGTTTACCGACGATGCGACTACACAGGCTTACCATTCGCAGGCCCTGATGCTCATCGCCAAGCTGCAAAATCGCGCTAACTCAGCGTTATTACCCGCCTATGATACGGCGCTACTCGCCCGCGAGCTCGATTTGTTTCCGCAATGGTGTCTCAGCACCTGGCTAGCGATACCACCGCCAGAAAGCTGGCAGGCAGTTCGTGAGCAGCTTATACAGCATGCTCTGGCGCAGCCAGTGGTAAGCGTACACCGTGACTTTGACGCGATGAACCTGATGGTACACCAGCAGCGTCTTTATATGATCGATTTTCAGGACGCTGTGGCTGGCCCGCTCAGCTACGATCTTATTTCTCTCCTTAGAGGACGCTATTGCCGCTTCACGGGCGAGCAGTTTGCAAGCTTCGTAGATGAATTTTATCACCAAGCGCGTCGCGACGGCAGGCTTTCAAGCAGCGTAGACTCGGCCTTGTTTTTGACCCAGTGCCACGCGATGGCTGCCCAGCGCTCACTGAAAGTACTGGGCATTTTTTGCCGGTTAACGCTACGCGATCAAAAAAGTGGCTACCTTGAGCGCCTACCTCACTTTTTGGATCATCTTGAAGATAGCCTTTTAGCTCTGCCGGAGCAGGCGGCCTTTGCTCACTGGGTAAATACCACCCTGCGCCCTGCGATTATTCAGCGGCTAGCGGAAGCTCATTAATAGCAATGGATGCAAATACAGATGAAAATAGCCGCATGAAAGCAATGATTTTAGCCGCAGGGCTCGGTAAGCGCATGCGCCCACTGACCGATCACTGCCCCAAGCCGCTGCTGCCGATCGCAGGCAAACCGCTGATTGCTTATCATCTTGAGCGTCTTCGTAGCGCTGGCATTCAAGACGTTGTTATCAATGTGAGCTATCGTGCCGAGCAAATCATTGCGGCACTGGGCGACGGTGACTCTTATGGACTGCGCATTCATTGGAGCCGCGAAACGTCGCCCTTAGAAACCGGTGGCGGTATCCAGCAGGCCCTGCCGCTGCTTGGCGAGGCGCCTTTTCTGCTGGTCAATGGCGACGTATGGTGTGAAGCACTTCCTCGCCCGCAAGCGCTAAAGGGCAACGACTTGGCGCACCTAGTGCTCGTGGACAATCCTACTCATCACATTGATGGGGATTTTGGGATTTTGGCCGGGCGCGTCAATCAAACCAGCCACCCGCGCTTAACCTTCGCCGGCATTAGCGTGATTCATCCAGCGCTGCTGGCCGGGCACGTACCGGGCGCCTTTGCTTTAGCCCCGCTGCTTAAAGACGCTATCAATGGCGGGCGCGTGAGCGGTGAGCATTACACAGGCCATTGGGTCGATGTAGGAACACCGGAGCGACTTGCAGCGCTGGAAAATCAATTACACGCTGCTAGCCGCCATATCCCAACGTCGTGAAGCGACTATCGTTAAACGGCTATCGCGAAGGCAATAATTCAGAGAAACGGTGAAGAGAGGCGCGCAGGCCAAGAAATGTTATGCTGCGCGACTTACCTTTCGCGCCTAGATGAGGAGAGCCACGTGAAAGCACGGGTAAAATGGACCGACGGGCGACAATTTGTGGCGGAATCCGGCAGTGGCCATAGCGTTGTGATCGACGGCCCGCCGGATCACGGCGGCCGCGACACCGGCCCTCGCCCCATGGAAATGTTGCTAATGGGCATGGGCAGTTGCACTGCCTTTGATGTGCTTAATATTCTTGATAAGGCACGTGCTGATGTCACTGACTGCGTAGCGGAACTTGACGCTGAACGCGCTGATGACGTGCCCGCCGTATTTACCAAGATCCACGTGCATTTTGTGGTGACCGGGCGCGGCCTGAAAGAGAAACAAGTTGAGCGTGCTGTTGGGCTCTCCGCTGAAAAATACTGCAGCGCGTCGATCATGTTGAGCAATGGCGGCGTCGACATCACTCACTCTTTTGAGATTATTGAGGAGGTTCGGGCATGACCGACAGTCTCCGACTCCACGGGTTTAACAACCTGACCAGTTCGCTGAGCTTCAACATTTATGACATCTGCTATGCCAAAACTGAAGAGCAGCGAGAAGCCTACATCGACTATATCGATGAGCTCTATAACGCTGAACGTTTGACGCAGATTCTCAAGGATGTCACCAATATTATCGGCGCTCACGTGCTGAATATTGCCCGCCAAGACTATGAGCCTCACGGCGCTAGCGTGACGATTCTGATTGCCGAGCATGAGCTAGACGAAGCCGCTCCGGATCAGATCAAGCCCGGCCCTGGCCCGCTGCCAGAAACAGTGGTCGGCCATCTGGACAAGAGCCACGTCACGGTTCACAGCTACCCTGAGTCGCATCCTGATAACGGCATCAGCACCTTTCGCCTAGATATCGATGTTTCCACCTGTGGCCATATCAGCCCGCTAAAGGCGCTTAACTACCTAATCCATAGCTTTGATTCAGATATTGTTACTATGGACTACCGTGTACGTGGCTTTACGCGCGACGTAGATGGCAAAAAATTGTTTATTGATCATGCGATTACTTCCATTCAAGACTACCTTGCTGAAGACACGAAGCATGCGTATCAGATGATGGACGTTAATGTGTATCAAGAAAATATGTTCCATACCAAAATGCTGCTCAAAGACTTTGAGCTGGACAATTACCTGTTCGGCACCTCGCGCCGTGATATCACGTTTGAAGAAGCGCGTGATATTGAGAGCCGCCTGCGTAAAGAAATGCTGGAAATCTTTTACTCCCGCAATCTGGATTAAACGCGGCGACCAAACGTCAAAAGCCGGCTTTCGCCGGCTTTTTTCGCGTGACTTGCTGATTAGTAAAGGCTGGGCTCGCCCTCAGGGCGCGTCTTAAACCGCCGATGCAACCAAAGGTACTGCTCCGGATGCTTGCGGATAGCAAGCTCGATAAACTGATTAACCCTTGCTGCATCTACTTGCTCATCGCCGCTTGGAAAACCATCAAAGGCGGGCAGGCACTCAATAGTGTAGGTCCGGTTATCCGGATTACGGTGAAACATCAGCGGTACCACGGGCGCACCGGTCATGCGCGCAATTTTTGCAGTAAGACGAATGGTCGATGCCTGCTGCCCAAATAATGGCGCAAATACGCTGACATCACGGCCAAAATCTTGGTCCGGCGAATACCATACAGTGTGCCCGGCCCTAATACGCCTTACCACGCCTCGCAGGTCATGACGATCAATCGCCTGGCCAAAAATACGCGAGCGAGCACGCGTCATAAACCGCTCAAAAAGCGGATTGTTATGCGGGCGATACACCACGTCAGCGGGGAAAAATAGCGAGTGCAGCGCACCGCCTAAATCCAGCGTCGAGAAATGAATACCGATGACCAGCACCCCTTTCCCTTGAGATTGAGCGCGCGCAAGATTCTCTTGGCCGATATAGGCCACACGGTGCCGCAAGCCTTCTGCATCGCGACACCAGCCGGTCGCCGTTTCAATCAGACCCACACCGTTCGCGATAAACGTGTCTTTAACCAGCTGGTGCTGCTCGTCAGCACTTTTTTCAGGAAAACACAGTTTGATATTGGTACGGGTAATATGTCTTCGCCGCTTAGCAACGCGCCATACGATAAGCCCAAGCGCTTTGCCAATCGCCATTTTTAGCCGCCATGGAAGCCAGGAGACAAAGTACATAGCGCCAATGGCCAACCAGGTGGGCCAGTAATAGGGGTGCGCGAAAGAGCGCGGATAACGTGTTTGGGACATAGAAATAACCGTTTAAACAGAGCACTCATGATAACGTCGCGGCGCTCGGGGCAGCACGCCCGTTAGCAACGTATAGCTAATCGTATCGCAGTAGCGGGCAACTTCATCAACCCGCAGCACTTCACCATTTTGGGCGCGGCCCCACAGCACCACGTCACTGCCAATCGCCGCATCCGGAACGTCGGTGACATCAACGGTGAGCATATCCATAGAGACTTTTCCGGCAATGGGGCAGCGCTGACCGTTCACCAACACCGGCGTACCGTCTACCGCATGGCGGTCGTAGCCATCGCCATAGCCGCAGGCGACAACGGCAATTCGCGAGCGCCGCTGCGCCCGCCATCTACCGCCATAGCCTACCGGCTCACCCTCTTCAAGCTCCCGCAGGGCAATGATTTTTGAACGCAGGGTCATTACCGGCTGCAGCTGCTGGGTGACCTCATTGGCGACTTCTAAGGGATCGCTGCCGTAAAGCATCACGCCAGGCCGGTTCCAGTCACCATGCGCAACCGGCCAGGCCAACGTGGCCGGTGAGTTGGCTAAACACAGTGGCGCATCCAGCGCACTGGCTAGCGCCTGTATCTGCTCCATCTGCTGGTTGAAGCAGCGATTATCGAGGGCATCCGCGCTGGCGAAATGGCTCATCAAATGCAGCGCCGCTACGCTAGGTGCGGCCTTAAGTTGACGCCAAATATTCTCGGCTTCATGCGGCGCAAAGCCCAAACGGTGCATACCTGAGTCAACTTTCAACCACACAGGAATCGGCTGATCGGGGCGAGCCGCTAGCAGCGCATCGACCTGCCATTGACTGTGAACAGCAATCCAAAAGCCATGAGCGTCCACCAGGGCCAGCTCATTAGCAGTGAATATTCCTTCAAGTAGCACGATCGGCTGCGTAATACCGCCTTCGCGCAGCGTCAAGGCTTCTTCGATGCAGGCGACCGCAAATGCAGGAGCAAGGCTCTCCAGTGCACGGGCGCACTCTAATGCGCCATGACCGTAGGCATCGGCTTTAATAACTGCCACTGAGCGACTGTGAGGCGCACAGCGACATGCCAGCTGATAGTTATGGCGTAATGCATCCAGATCAATCTCAGCGACGAGTGGGCGCATGTGTTTTCTCTCTGACGTGACTTCATTGTAAAAAATTCAGCACTAAAAAGCCGAGCAAGCACCTAATGGCACTTGCCCGGCTTAGCGAAATAACATTATTAGTCTGTGGTTAGCCAGCTTAAGTCTCGAACAGAGCTTCCAGAGAAAGACCTTGTTTTTCTAGCGAACGGCGCAGCTTCTTGAGCGCCTCCACTTGAATCTGGCGCACGCGTTCGCGGGTTAGGCCAATTTCAGCCCCCACCTCTTCAAGGGTTGCCGACTCATGACCACGCAGCCCAAAGCGACGCACGACCACTTCACGCTGCTTTTCGCTAAGCTCATCCAGCCAAAGATCGACATGCTCTTTAACATCGCCGTCAACTAGGCAGGCTTCCGGCCCTTGCACCTCATCATCGGCCAACGTATCAATAAGAGGTTTATCGCTTTCACCGCCCATTGGGTAATCAACCGATGACACGCGCTCATTGAGGCCGAGCATTTTCTTCACCGCCTCGACAGGCTTATCAAGATGGTCGGCGATTTCTTCCGCAGTGGCTTCATGGTCAAATTTCTGCGTTAACTCACGCGCCGCCCGCAGGTAAATATTCAGTTCTTTGACGACATGAATCGGCAAGCGAATCGTGCGCGTCTGGTTCATCAGCGCACGCTCGATGGTTTGACGAATCCACCAGGTGGCATAGGTCGAAAACCGAAAGCCGCGCTCAGGGTCAAACTTTTCTACCGCGCGAATCAGGCCTAAGTTGCCCTCTTCAATCAGATCCAGCAACGTTAGGCCACGATTGAGATAGCGACGTGCAATTTTGACCACCAGCCGCAGATTGGACTCAATCATTCGTGAGCGCCCCATCGGGTCATCCTTACGCGCTAAGCGGCCATAATAAACTTCTTCTTCAGGCGTCAATAATGGCGAAAAACCGATTTCGTTGAGATAGATTTGCGTAGCATCCAAGCTTTGGGTCGATTGACGATCCTCACGCCCTAGCGCTTTTTCAAAAGCATCTTCTTCTACCGCAATCTCATTATCGGTATCGTCAAGCGCTTCTTCCGCAGCATCCAGGTCAACCTCCTGTAGATCTTTCTCCAACACACTCATGGCCCTACCCCCTGATGTCGCCTACCCGCCATTTAGAAGACCAAAGGTGAACGCACGAATGCGCTCACTATATTGTTATGTGACAATTGTTATATGACGCTCGAATACAGCCATTCGGGTAACTTTCAAGCAAAACACTTGTGTCTCACGTTGCCCGCGAGAGGGTTAGCGAGAAGGTAAAAAGTCCAAAGGATTTTGCGGTTGCCCGTCACGGCGCACTTCGAAATGCAGCCTGACATTTTCGGCGTCGCTATCCCCCATGGCGGCGATCACCTCACCGGCTTCCACGACGTCGTTTTCGCTGACGCGTAGACTATCGTTATGCGCATAGGCGCTTAGGAACTGATCGTTATGCTTGAGAAGAATGAGGTTACCGTAGCCCCTGACGCCACTGCCCGCATAGACCACAATGCCGGGACCCGCTGCTTTGACAGGTTGCCCCTTTTCGCCTCGGATATCAATCCCGGCGGTGATGCTATCGCCCTGCCCAAACTCTCCTACCACATTGCCATTCGTGGGCCATTGCCATGCTATGTTTTCGGCAGGCGTATAGGTCCGTGAGGAACGATCGACACTCGCGGCTTGCGTGGCCGGCGCAGCTTCTGGCTTGGGCTCTGGCTTAGCCTCAGGTTGAGGTGCCGGCTGTTCAGCGGGTGCAGGTGATGGCTCCGGCTCAGCAACAGCAACAGCGGCGACGACTTCCGGTTCAGGTGTAGAGGCAACTGCTGGCGAGGTGCCTGTCGATCCTTCAGCGACTTGCTCTGCCGCGTCTACGGCATTGCGCTCAGCGGTCAGTCGCTGATTGCGCTGAATCGCAGACTCATCGGGCAGCAGCCAATCTAGCTCCTGGTCATCGCGAGCGACGGAGGCAGTCTGTGGGCTCAAGCCGGTCGCGACAGCACCGCCGCCACTTGAGGGCGTCGCCGCTGGCTGGCTGCTGGCCACGGATGCTGACTGAGCAGCCCCTTCACGCAGAGCAATTGTTTGCCCTGGGCGAATTTGGTAGGGCGCGGCGATATTATTCATCGCCGCCAGCTGGCGATAGTCTAAATTATGTTGCCATGCAATGCCGTACAGCGTATCGCCCGCCTTCACCGTGTATTGAGGCGAACTTTCTACTGCATTACGCGCGTCGCTCAAATCACGCACTTGAGGCGAACCACCCTGCTGGCTAGCGCAACCGGCAATGGCCAGGGTCAGCGCCGATAGCATAAGCACTTTATGTATATAATCTTTACGCATGTAGGTCTTACTCCTTTTCAGCGCCAGGCTTGTTATCGATTGGCTGGCGGTCTGCATGTCGGTTGAGTAACACCACGATCAGTGCACCAAAAGCCATTAACGCGACAACGCCAACTACTTGTGCCGAAGCACCGGTCAATACGGCATAGTCAGCGGGTAATAAATAGCGGTGTTCAAGAGGGATCATTTGTCCTTCAGGACCTATTTGATAGCGCAGCAGTTCGCGCCATGGCCAAAGCACCGGTAACGAGCCGACTATAAAGCCCAGTAGCAGCTGCATGGTTGAGGTGTGATGGCGCCGCAGAAGCCATGACAACAGCCGCGAAAAAAGCGCCAGCCCGACCACACATCCCATTCCAAACAGCACAATAATACCGAGATCCAGGCTACGTATCGCCCCCATAATGGTGCCGTAGAGTCCCATTGTCAGCAATAGAAAGCTACCTGACACGCCCGGCAACAGCATAGCGCTGATGGCGATGCAGCCTGCGACCATCACTACCACTGCCTCATTGCCAATAAGCAAGACCAGCGGCATCATGCCTGGCAAGGCCTGGGCCAACAATAGGCCAACCAATAGTGGCAATACGTACCATAGCTTCCAGCCACTGCTCGCTTGCCCCACCACTAATGCCGATGCCGCCACTAAGCCAAAAAAGAAGCCGTCTAATAGCAGTGGGTGCGCTTCCATCAACCATAGCGCTAAATGTGCGACGCTAAACAGGCTGATCCCAACGCCGGCCAAGAGTGGCACTAGAAAGGCCAGATTCAAATGCACACTTAGGGCTCGCCAGCCCCCTCGCCGCCACACGCCGATAGCGCTTGGGCTAAACCGCTTAATCGTTTCAATCAGCTCTTCATAAATTCCGCTAATAAAGGCAATCGTGCCTCCCGATACGCCGGGAACCGCGTCGGCGGCGCCCATTCCAGCACCACGCAAAAATATCCCCAAGGGTCGCCGCTTCAATCCACTACTCCTTGCAGTAAAGGTACAAAACGAACGGGTTCAAGCCGACGTTTTTCAAAGGCACCACCAATTCGCTTTACCTGGGTAAGCCACTGGCTGCCATCGGGTTCTTCCAACGGCGCAATCAGTACGCCGTCGTGAGTCAACTGTTCTAACAATGAAGCGGGCAACGTTTGCGCGCAGGCGGTGAGCAAAATAACGTCAAATGGCGCAACCTCAGGCCAGCCGTAACCACCGTCGGCAACCGCTAATATTGCCGGTGCTGCTAGCCGACGCAAACGCTCCACGGCACGTTCATGCAGTGCATTAATCCGCTCGATGGAATACAGCTGCTCCACTAAGCGCGATAAGATTAATGTTTGGTAGCCAGAGCCAGTGCCCAGTTCCAATACGCGGCGCGGTGCTGTACGCAGCACAAGCTCCGTCATGCGCGCCACAATCCATGGCTGCGACAACGTTTGCCCGTAGCCAATAGGCAGGGCAGTGTCTTCATAAGCGCGGTGAGCCAGCGCCTCATCAACAAACAAATGACGCGGTTCATTCGCCATCACATCCAGCACCCGGGCATCATTGATCCCCTGCTGCATGAGGCGCTCAACCATGCGGTCACGCGTGCGCTGAGAAGTCATTCCACGACCGCGCAGCTCATCGGGCAATAAGTTAGGCAAAAACATTCAACCAATTTTGAACATCGTTTAACGCAGGATGACGCGTAAGATCGGTTTGCAGCGGCGTAATCGACACATAGCCCGCCTCGATTGCAGCAAAGTCGGTATCTTCACCGTCATCCGCATTCGCCGCCACGGGTGCGATCCAGTAACGCGTCCGCCCACGCGGATCCTTTACTTCTAACGGCTTATCTGCCGGCCCGCGATACCCAAGGCGCGTCACCTTCACGCCTTTAATATCTTCCCAGGGTATGTCGGGCACATTAACGTTGAGCAGCGTACGGGGTGGCAGCGAAAGCTGCTCCGCCGCGCCTATCAGCGTGGAGGCGACTCTTGCGGCCGTGGCGAAATGGCGTTCGCCGCATAGCGATATCGCAAACGCCGTCATACCCAAGTTACGCCCTTCCATGGCGGCCGCGACCGTTCCTGAATAAAGCACGTCGTCGCCAAGATTACTACCGTGATTAATCCCTGCAATCACTAAATCAGGCTTTTGCTCCCATACGCCGTGAACACCTAAATAAACACAGTCTGCGGGGGTGCCATCGACGCTATAAAAGCCATTATCCAGCGCCGTCAATGAGAGCGGCCGCGACAGCGTAAGCGAATTACTAGCGCCACTTCGGTCGCGATCAGGTGCCACGACGCGAATATTAGCGTGAGCCAACAGCGCATCATGCAACGCACGCAGACCGGGGGCATGGACACCGTCATCATTTGAAAGCAGCAGTCGCCGCATTGTAGCTCTCCTCGATATACCGGCAATGGCCGCCGTTCAGTCATCGCCGTCAGCTGACCGCGATCAGTTCACTCAGGACGGCAGTAGCAAAACTACCCCGCGGCAAGGCAAAGGAAAGCCGAACGGCTTCGGCTTCCCACGTAAGCTGCGGCTCTAATAAACGCATACGCAGCGCACGGCGAGCTTGCTTTACGCCACTGCGCTCCAACCCTTCACACAGCGCCGCATATTGTTGCAACAGCCGTGACTCATAGCCGGCGATCTCGCCCTGACTCGGCTCGCCAACGCCCCACAAAATCCCAGTGGGATGAATATCTAACGCGGCAGCACGGGCACTCAACGTGTCATCGGCTTGCTCAATGTTAAACACGCTTTGCGTACCGTCCAGCATCAGGGTGTCGCCTGCAAGGGGCTGACACCAGGTGCCATCCGCCAAGCGTTCGCTGAGCAGCTCATTAAATAAGAAGCTGCGAGCGGTAGACAGCATCATACCCTGCCGGTCGTCGCGCTTTCGCCAACCTCGGTTAAGTAACGCTTCGGCGCGCTGAAGGTTGCGCCCATCGGGGCCAAAGCGCTGGGGGCCAAAATAGTTAGGCACGCCATGCTGGCAAAGCGTTTCCCAGCGACGGATAAAGCCCTCTTGATGAATCGCCTCACCGCTGATCCGCAGCACGAATCTATTGGTGCGGTGAACGCCACGTTTGAGTTTACGCGGATGGCGCACCTGCTCGACGACCGTAACGCCCAGCGATTTAAGCGATTGCTCCAGATCCGCCGGCGCATCGCGACCCGGCAGATGCACGCTTAGCCACTGGCGCGTCACGGCGATGCGGTCTTTCATACCGGAATAACCAATATCGCGGGGCGTAACGCCGCACAGCCGACTCAGCGTATTGACGACGTCTAATGTCGTTTGATTACGCTTTTCTACTCTCAGCCACAGATGCTCGCCATGGGCTTCTGGAATAAAATCAAGCTGCTCATCCACCCAGAAATCTTCTGGCTGAGCGCGGTACTGACCTGGCTGTGGAGGGCCGAACTGAGCATCAAGATAGCGCTGCCATGTCGGCATATTAATCATTAAGCGTCTCTATTCGGTTTAGCAGCACCACGGCTTCCGCAGCGATGCCTTCGCCGCGCCCGGTAAAACCCAGCCGTTCGGTGGTGGTGGCTTTAACGTTAACCTGGCCAAGCGCAATATTAATATCGTTAGCGATAACGGCGCGCATTGCTTCGATATGCGGCGCCATTTTGGGCGCCTGCGCCATCAGCGTGGCATCAAGGTTAACCACGTCATAGCCCTGCCCTCTCACAAGGCTCACCACATGACGCAGCAAGTCACGACTATCAGCCCCCGCCCAGGCGGGGTCGGTATCTGGAAAGTGGCGACCAATATCACCCAGTGCGCACGCGCCTAGAAGTGCATCGCTAATGGCGTGCAGCAGCACGTCGCCATCTGAGTGGGCAACAAAACCCTGCTCAAACGGCAGTTTGACGCCGCCTATCATTAGGTGGTCGCCGGGGCCGAAGCGGTGTACATCAAATCCATGGCCAATACGCATTACAGGCACCTTTCTGACGTTTCATCGATTTGGGAGACAAGCGCCTGGGACGCAATAATCGCGGTAGCCAGGGCTAAATCATCTGGATGCGTTATTTTCAAATTATCACGCCGGCCGCTGACTAATTGAGGGCTTTCACCCAGCGCTTCAACCGCCGAGGCTTCATCGGTCACTACCGTGTTCTGGCGGCGAGCCGTTTCCAAGGCACGACGCAGCAAGGCATAGCGAAACCCTTGAGGCGTTAGCGCATGCCACAGCCCATCGCGAGACTCCGTGCGCACGCTCAGGCCTTGATCATTACCACGCTTCATAGTGTCGGCAACGGGCATTGCTAGCAGCGCACCGCCGGGGTGATTGGCCGCGGCACGATAAAGTGCCAGTAAGTCACCGTGCGTGATGCAGGGCCGCGCCACGTCGTGCACCATCACGATATCGTCATCCTGAGCTTCCATGGCATGCAGCGCATTCAGTACGCTGTCCATCCGCTCACTGCCACCCGACACCCGCTGCCAATGGGCAAACGGCACCCAGTCAGGGGCAAACCAATGGTCGTCATTATCCAGGCACAGCACCAGCCGAGCGCTTGGAAACGCGCCATGTAGGCGCTTTAACGTATGAGCCAGTATCGGCTGGCCGGACAGGGTTAAATACTGCTTGGGTTTACTGGCGCCCATGCGGCGACCCTGACCCGCGGCAGGCACTATCAGCCACGTCTGACTCACGGCGGCGGCTCTTGCGGAGCGATTAAGCCAGCATTAATGCCGATCAGCTCATTTTTGATCGCCACACCGGGCACCCAGAAAAACTGCTCGTCGGTACGCACCATTCCCATATCGCTGCGCGCCCGCTCTTCGATCGCATCCAGACCGGTTTTCAAATCCATCACCTCAGCCGCAAGCCGCGCGTTGCGCTCACGCATAGGCAGATTGTTCGCTTCCTGTACCGCGACTCGGTGCTCTACATTCTGCAAATCTCGCCAGCCGCCGTTGCCCAACCATAGCTCATACTGAAGCAGTGCGACCACCGCGAGCAGCGCCATCACTAGCCATTTACGCATCGCTGCTCTCTCCTGTAGGTCCGCTAAATTTAAAAACGCATTATGCCATTAAGGCGCAACACCAGCGAGCCGCCGTTTATTTAAAGGGAAGCGCATCATGCGCCGACGCGCGATAGGCTCGCACGTGCTCACTCTCTTCGTGGCAAAACTGCCCAACGCCGGCGGCAAGCCCAGGGTGGCTGATGTAATGCAGTGAGCGCACTCGCTGCGGTGTAAAGCCGCGCACCAATTTGTGCTCACCCTGCGTACCGGGATCAAACAGCGTCAGGCCATGCTGCAAACAGTACTCGATGCCCTGGTAATAACAGGCTTCAAAATGCAGGCAGTCAGCGACGACTTCGCTTCCCCAGTAGCGCCCGTAAAGCGAATCGGTGCCACGAAAATAGAGCGCCGCTGCGACCGGGCGCCCCTCACTGTGCGCTTGAACCAATACCAACGCCTCCGGCATGCTTTGGCGCAGGCGCTCAAAAAAATCATGGTTGAGATACGGCGCGCGTCCACGCTCATGGTAGGTCATCGTATAGCAGCGAAAGAAATGCGCCATCGCCGCTGACGTAATGGCATCACCCTCTAGCCGTAACACGCTTAAGCCCTGGTCTGCGACCAGGCGGCGCTCACGCTTGATCATCTTGCGACGCTTAGAGGTTAGCGTCGCAAGAAAGCCATCAAAGTCACCAAAACCGCGGTCACGCCACTGAAACTGCACGCCTTCACGGGTGATGAGATCAGGACACTGCGCCTGCCAGGCAGCGACGTCAGCCTCGTTGGCGAATAACAAATGCCAGCTGGAAAGCGCCTGACTCTCGCACTGCTCCCGCCACGCCTGCGCCAAACAATCACGCACGGCCCCGGTATCGGCCCGCTTTGCGATCAGCGTGCGCACTCCCGGCACTGGCGTGAACGGCACGGCACTGAGTGCTTTAGGATAGTAGCGGCCACCGGCACGCTCTAAGGCTTCCGCCCAGCCCCAATCAAATACATACTCACCGTAGGAATGATGTTTACGGTACATCGGCATCGCCGCAACTAGCTGCTCATCTTGCCAGACACTCAGATGGCAAGGCTCCCAACCAGTCGCCATGCTGACGGAGCCACTGGCCTCTAAAGCATGCAAAAAAGCGTGGCGTAAAAATGGCTGGTCGTCGTCTACCAGTGAATCCCATTGGCTTGCCGTTACGGCCGCCATAGTGGGTAGAATGGTGAGCGAAAGTGGACGTGACGACATAGCATCTCCGGTGAGTGCAGGGCTTACAGAGCGCACAGGGCTAGCGCACAGTCCACTCTGCAAGCCCTTGCCTGTGCCACTTTACACTAACTGTTTAGATAGACGCTTTATATGAACGGTTTAATCACCCTACGCCGAAAACGGCGCACAAGGAGGGGCCATGACGCGCGATCTAACGGGAGATTTTCAAACGCAGCGCCAAGCTGCGGACCAACAGCCCTACCCGACTCTAAAGATTCGGCGTGACCGGCTAGCGCGCTTAGCCCGTATGACTAAGCACCATCAGCTAGACATTATACGAGCAATTCAAACGGATTTCGGCCAACGCAGTGACGTTGAAATACGTATAGCTGAAATCAGCGCGGTGCTGCATGCGATTCGCTATGCCAGGCGCCACTTATGGCGCTGGATGCGGCCAGGCATGGCAAGCATGCCATTGCGACTGCTACCCGCTCGCGCACGCATTGCGCCTCAGCCGCTGGGCGTGATTGGCGTGATGTCGCCCTGGAACTATCCTTGGAGCTTAGCGTTAATGCCCATCGTGGATGCGTTTGCCGCTGGCAACGTCGCCATGCTCAAGCCCAGCGAGCACACTGCCAACACCAGCGCTCTGCTCAAGCGCTTAGTCCCGCAATACTTCACACCCGAAGAGCTGTGCGTGGTAGAAGGCGGCGTCGAGATGGCGCGTCGCTTTAGCGAACTGCCGTTTGACCACCTGGTGTTTACCGGCTCCGGCGCCGTTGGGCGCCAGGTAGCCCAAGCGGCCGCGCGAAATTTAACTCCAACGACGCTGGAGCTAGGCGGTAAATCGCCAGCAATGGTGGCCAGCGATGTGGATCTGGACCAAGCCGCCGCCGCGATTATCTTCGGCAAAGGCATGAATGCTGGGCAAACCTGTATCGCCCCTGATTACGTGCTGGTTGAAAGCCGCCACCTTAGCGCCTTGGTGACGGCGTTAAGCAATGCGATTGTGCAGCAGCGTCCTAATGATCATGCCGTCACGCATGCGATCAATACGACTCACCAAGACCGCCTCGACCATATGCTGCAAGAAGCCCGCGACCACGGCTGCAGAATCATTGATCATGGTGCCCATGCACCTACACTGATTATTGATCCTCATCAAGAACTGCAGGTCATGCGCGAAGAAATTTTTGGCCGCTGCCTACCCATCATTGGCGTTAGCGATATGGCCGCGGCAGTAAGCTACGTGAATGCTCGCCCACACCCGCTGGCGCTGTATGCATTCACACACGATAAGGGCTTGCAACAGCAGCTATTGCGCACCACTCATTCCGGTGCTCTGGTGTTTAACGCAACGCTCCTTCATCACGCGGTGCCTTCCCTGCCGTTTGGCGGCGTAGGCGAAAGCGGTATGGGTGCTTATCATGGCCGTCACGGCTTTGAGCGCTTTAGTCATTTACGCGGCGTATTTTATCAAGCTAAACGCACACCTAGTCACATGCTCTATCCGCCGTATCGGCGCTGGCTCATGAAACTCATTGGGCTAGGCTAAAGCTTATGCGTTAATGACCGATAGGTAATAGGCTATTGGTATAGCGACCTTGTGGTATTTTTACTCATTCACTGCCGCGGAATCATCATGCAAGCCCCCGACACCCCTCATAATGAAACACAGCGTTTGGCGGCTTTGCATGCTCTTCATGTACTCGACACGCCTAAAGACCAGGCATTTGAGCGCATGACACAACTGGCCCGCGACCTGTTTGACGTTCCTATCGCGCTGGTCTCGTTAGTCGATAAAGAGCGCCAATGGTTTAAATCGCATCAGGGGCTCGACGCCTGTGAAACCAGCCGTGAACTGTCTTTCTGTGCGCACGCGATTTATCATGAAACGCCGCTGGTAATTGAAGACACGCTTAAAGATAAGCGCTTTTTCGATAATCCTCTGGTCAACGACGCCCCTCATATCCGATTTTACGCAGGCTATCCGTTACGGCCGTTAAACGGCATGGCAGTAGGCACGCTGTGCCTCATCGACAGTCAGCCTCGCGCTTTCAGCGAACGTGATTTAATGCTGCTTGGCAGCTTGGCAGCACAGGTAGAAGAGCTACTTCGTCAACACAAGCGACAGGTGGAACTCACTCGTATAGCGCGTAGTTTTGAAGCGCTTTTTACTAAAAGCGCGACGGCCAAAATACGGATTGATCGCTCTGGCCATATTGCGGCGATTAATCCTTTTGCGCTAAACCTGCTTGGCTATACAGAAAATGAGCTAATCGGGCAAAACATTGCAGTGCTCACACCGCCTGACATTTCGATCCATCATGACAGGTTTATTGCTGACTACCTTGCCGGTGGCGAGCCCAAAGTTATTGGTCGAGGGCGTGAAGTCGAAGCGCTGCACAAAGACGGCCGCCGCATCCCCGTCCACCTTGCGATTAACGCCATTCACAACGATCAAGGCCGTGTCGTTGAATTCCTGGGCGTATTGACAGACCTCACTGAAATTTACGACGCTAATCGTAGAATTCGTAAAGAGGAAAATCTGCTCAAGATACTCCATCAGGGCATTACCGATTATCAAGCCCTCATGTCGGGCGAGCGTCTGTGGACATTTCTCATGGAAGCGCTGCGCGAGCTTACCGACAGTGACTACGCATTGATTGGCGAAGTGATGCCCACCGACACCACTAATGCCCTCAAAATTCACGCGATGACCGACCTTTCATGGAGTGAAGAGTCTAAGCATCTAATGGAGAAGTTGCGCAGCGGCGATATGACGCTGACCAACCCTAACTCGCTATTAGGCAGGGTATTTGCCTCGGGCGAGGTGATTATGACCAACGACGTTTATCGTCATACCAAACGCGGCGGTTTTCCTGCCGGACACCCGCGTATTAACAATTACTTAGGCGTACCTATTGTTAGCGGCGATCAATTGATTGGCATGTTCGCCATTGCCAACAGTAAGCAGCCACTTAATCAGGCGTTGCTCGACTGGCTTCAACCGTTTACCGACACCTGCGCGCTATTGATCAATCTCTACCGGCAAATGGCCGAACGCGAACAGGTAACGAGCGACCTAGCCAGCGCCCGCGATCTTGCTGAAAAAGCCAATCAAGCTAAAAGCGAATTTCTGTCATCGATGAGCCACGAGCTACGCACCCCGCTCAATGCCATTATTGGTTTTTCCCAACTGCTCGGTAAGGCGCGCCGCGATCCTCTCAGCGACAAGCAGCAGCGCCAAGTGGGCCAAATAGAAAAAAGCGGCCAGCACCTGCTCAGTTTAATCAATGAAGTGCTGGATTTAGCTCGAATTGAAGCGGGTCATGTACAGTTTTCAATTGAGCCTATATTGATGCAGAACGTGCTTGATGACGTGTGCAGTACGCTTGAAGCGACAATCGAAGCAGCGGGGATTACGCTCACCTCCATGCCGTTCTCAGAACCGTGGTACGTAGCCGCTGACTACACGCGCACGAAGCAGGTACTACTCAACCTGCTTTCTAATGCCATCAAATACAACCACCAGCACGGCACGATCAGGATTGCAGCCGAACCGCTTGATGATGAGCTGCGCATCAGCATTATCGATTCGGGCACTGGCATAGCCATCGAGCGTCAACACGAGCTTTTTGAACCATTCAATCGCTTAGATGCAGAACATGGTTCTATCGAGGGCACCGGCATCGGCCTCGCTATTACGCGCGAGCTGGTAGAACGTATGCAAGGGCGCATTGGTATGACTAGCCATTCCGACGTCGGCTCAACGTTCTGGTTTACACTGCCGATAACCGAACGAGACGCCTCAGAAGAACAGCCCTCTGCCTTTCAGAATGCAGGCGCCAACGCCAGCCACCAGCATCAATTTCAGCTGCTTTATATTGAAGACAACCCGGCTAACCAGCGGCTGATGGACGACATTATTGAAGAGTTCAGCCATATACGCCTTCAAACCGTTGTCAGCGCTGAGCTAGGGCTTGAAATAATGCGCCACGCTCCGCCCGATTTAGTGCTAATGGATATCCATTTACCCGGCATGAACGGCTTTCAAGCGCTAGATATCATGCAGAAAGATCCGCAGCTTAAGCATATTAAAGTTATTGCATTATCCGCTAATGCCATGGAGCGCGACCGTAGTTATGGCCTAGCCGCAGGCTTCAACGACTATTTAACCAAACCGATTGATATAGAAAAACTGACGCTCACACTTAATCATTTTCTTTATACTGCCGCTACTAAGCCCTGGAAGGCACCATGACACTCGTTCATAAACATCTACTCATCGTAGATGACAGCAGCGTTAATGTTGAGCTACTGCTTGACCTGCTGGATGAGCATGGCTTTGAAAATACGCATGGTATCAGTGACCCACGCCTAGTACTTGCGCACTGTCAGCAACAGCTTCCTGATCTCATTTTACTTGATATCCGCATGCCGCATTTGGATGGCTATGCAGTGATTAATCAATTGCACGAGCACTTTGCCCACCGCATGCCGCCGGTAATCGTGTTAACTGCTCAAGTTGACGATCAAACGCGTCATCGCGCATTAAACCTAGGCGTGCGAGACTTTATTACCAAGCCGCTTAAGCACGACGAGGTACTGCAGCGGATCCGCAACACGCTCAGCCTTGAACAGCGCTACCAAGTACGCGACCAGCAGGCGGAAACGCTTGAGCGGATGGTCGCAAAGCGCACCAAAGAACTCAACCGCCAATCGCTTACCGACCCTACTACTCAGCTCCCTAATCGCCGCGCCCTAACTCAGCGACTCAGAGAAGCATCAATGGGCGGGGGCGATACGGGGCTATTATTTGTAGCCGTTGACCAGCTTGACGACGTTGTACGGCTGCATGGTTACAGTGTTGCTGACCAGCTAATGATGCATATTAGCCACCAGCTTGCCGACTGCCTCGAGCAAGGCAGCGAGCTAGGCTTATGGGGTGGCAGCGAGCTACTGGTGATCGTGAACAGTAGCGAACCGGCGTGCCTTCAACAGCTTGCAGAACGCCTATTGGGTTGCTTTGAGTATGATCAGTCTTTCAACCACTTATTAATACCGCTGAATGCGCGTATTGGCATTAGCTGTTCGCAGGCCCGCTTTAAAACGGAGCGGCTTGTACGCATGGCCGCACTGGCGCTACCCCAGAAAGACTGCCCTCCTATCCAGCATTACTGCGAAGCGCTGGAAGCCCAGCAACGCCACCGCTTGTACCTGCAGCAAGCGCTGCGCGGCGCCCCTCAGCGCGGCGAGATGTCACTGCTCTTTCAGCCGAAAATTGCATTAACCACCCAGCAAATTATCGGGGCTGAAGCTCTATTGCGCTGGCACCATCCTGAACTAGGTCATATTTCACCGGCAGACTTTATTCCGCTCGCTGAAGCCAGCGGTGATATCCTCGCGATTGGCGAGTGGGTACTTGAAGAAACCATGCAGTACATAGTGGCATGGCGCGCACGCGACCTGTTAAGCGACGATTTTCATATTGCGGTCAATGTGGCGGCTAGGCAGCTGGCGCGCAAAGATTTTACCGAGCGCCTGCTAGCGCAGCTGGCCAAACACGATATCCCCGAGCGTTTTATCGCGCTGGAGGTGACCGAATCAGGCTTAATGAGTGACATACACAACGCCAAAGCGCAGCTTTCGAAACTCTCAGAGGTCAATATTGCCGTTGCTATCGACGACTTTGGTACGGGATATTCATCGCTGGCCTACATTAAGACCTTGCCCTTCTCAACATTAAAAATTGATCGCGCTTTTGTGATGGACTTGGCCACCAGTGAGAAGGATCGCCTATTAGCGCGCACTATCACGCAGCTTGCCCACAGCGTGGGCTGCGACGTGGTAGCAGAAGGCATTGAAACGGCAGATCAAGCGGCGTATTTGCGTGCTATGGGCTGTGAAGCCGCACAGGGTTACTTTTACGCCCGCCCGCTACCTGCTAAAGAATTTGTCACCTGGTGTTCCGAATGGAAGCCGCCTTTTTCCACTACTGACACGGAGACCGTTAATGGCTCATGACTTGCTGGACCGCCTACGCGAACGACTGGAAGAACTCAACCGCTCGGAGCGCAAAGTCGCGAATGTCATTCTTGAAGATCCTACGCTAGCGACCAGTCTTAGCATCGCAAGCTTAGCTCAGTCAGCCAGCGTCAGTGAGCCTACGGTTAATCGTTTTTGCCGCAACTTTGGTGCCAAAGGCTATCCCGATTTCAAAATCAAGCTCGCTCAGAGCCTTGCAGGCGGTACACCTTATGTCACCCGTGCAGTCGAGCCCGGCGACTCTGCGACCCAGTACACGCATAAGATTTTTGGCGCCACGATTGCAGCGCTCGATGAAGCCCAGCGCGAGATCGACATCACCGCCGTTGAGCGCATGGTTGACTATCTCACCCAGGCTAAGCAAATTCATTTTTTTGGTTTAGGTGCTTCTGGCGCAGTTGCCCAAGATGCGCAGCACAAGTTCTTCCGCTTTAACCTGCCGGTAATGGCCTACATAGACGTGCTCATGCAGCGCATGGTGGCTGCTGCCTGCCATACTGGTGACGTGGTGGTGATTATTTCCTACACCGGACGCACTCGGGAACTGGTCGACATTGCTCGCCTGGCCCGCGAAGCAGGGGCAGTCGTTCTTGGCATTACGGCCCCCAAATCGCCGCTGGCTCAAGAATGCACGGCCACACTGGACGTCGCTACCCCAGAGGACACCGACCACTACATGCCGATGACCTCGCGGGTTATTCAATTAACGCTGATTGACGCACTAGCCACCGGCGTGACGTTAAGGCGTGGGGAAGACTTTTTGCCACATCTCAAAAAAATCAAAGACAGCCTGCGAGACACCCGCTTTCCAATCGAAAAAGCGGCCAAATAAAAGTGAGCGGTGGCCGTTATCAGCTCACAGCGACGGTAACGGTAATTTCAACTTTCAGTTCATCGGCCGGCATCCGTGCGCACACGCAAGTGCGGGCCGGTGCGTAACCTTCTGGCACCCAGGCATCCCACACGTCGTTCATGGCGGAAAAGTCACTGCCCTCTTTTAGATAAATGGTGGCGCTCAGCAGCTGCTCACGACTGCTCTTAATCTCTTTCAACAGTGCGTCTACACGCGCCAGCATGCTTTCTGTTTGGGCCGTAATATCGCCATTGCGAACCTCGGGGCCACATACTTGGCCACACAGATATGCAACACCCTGGTGAATAACGGCACGGCTCATGCGGGCTTTTGTATCGTGACGTTGAATAGTCATAGTGCAAACTCCTAACCGGTTGAAAAAAAGCAGTTTAAACCGATGCGCTTGTCATTGACCATGGTTTATTACCCAAGATGGTCCGTCGGCACCGGCCGATGCTCAAAGACACGTCGCAACACAAAGCTGGTATGCGCGCCCGTCACGCCCTCAATACGGTTAATCACGTGCAGCAGCAGGTGCTGATAATCGTCCATATCGCGCACTAATAACTTGAGCTGAAAGTCAGCGGCTTGACCGGTAATGATCAAACATTCAATGACGTTAGGAACCTCACGGATGTGGCGTTCGAAGTTATCAAAGCGTTCAGGCGTGTGTTGGTCCATGGAAATATGTAAGAGCGCCATTAGCTGGTAGCCAAGCTGACGCGCATCGACTTCTGCGCGATACTGGCGTATCAAACCGTTTTCTTCCAGCGCACGCACCCGGCGTAAACAGGGCGAGGGCGAAAGTCCGATACGATCGGCTAATTCCTGATTACTGATACGCCCCTCCTGCTGAACAATATTTAATATATGTCGGTCAAAACGATCCAGAGCAAGCGGCGTCACGGCCATAACCAGCATCTCCTGCCAAATAAGCATTATTTAAAGATATAAGCTGCCAATTATCCTCTCTACGTACACATCTTCGCAACAAACTATCGGCGCAGATCATTTACACTGTGTATGCTGCCAAAAGCAGTCACGACGTCAGTGCGGCTTTTCAGTACCCCCGTGATGCTTAGCACTGATGAACAACGGCTTACGTTACCCGCAGCCGATATCCATTTAACGGTTACTTTCAGGAAGATCACTATGTCTGCTTTCGATCATCGCAAATATCGCCCTGCCCCCCGCGTTCCCGCCTTCAATCGCCAATGGCCAGATCGTGATCTTGACCATGCGCCGATTTGGGTGAGTGAAGATCTACGCGACGGGAACCAGGCGCTGCTTGAACCGATGACCGTTGAGCAGAAGCAACGCCTCTGGCACCAGATCGTAAAAGTAGGCATCAAAGAGGTCATGGTAGGTTTTCCTTCGGCTAGCCAGCCCGACTACGACTTCGTGCGCTGGCTAATCGATGAAGACCAAATTCCTGACGATGTCACTATTGCGGTACTGGTTCAGTGTCGTGAACACTTAATTGAAAAGACGTTTGCTTCACTGGTGGGCGCAAAACGCGCCATTGTTCACCTGTATAATTCGACCTCGACTATTCAGCGCGAACGCGTATTTGAAATGGATCGCGCGGGCATTGTCGATATCGCCGTTCAGGGAGCTACGTGGGTTAAAACCTATGCCGATCGCTACCCTGATATTCAGTGGTGTTTTGAATATACCCCGGAAAGCTTCTCCAGCACTGAGATCGATTTCTCGCTGGCGATCTGCGAAGCGGTAATGGATGTATGGCAGCCAACGCCTGATAACAAGTGCATTCTCAATCTTCCCACCACGGTGGAGGTGGCGGGCCCTCATCACCATGCCGATCAGATTGAGTATTTCTGCCAGAACATCAGTCGTCGCGACAGCGTGATCATATCTGTACATACTCACAATGACCGCGGCGGTGCAGCGGCCTCCGCCGAACTCGCCCTGCTAGCCGGTGCTGAACGTGTAGAAGGCACGCTGTTGGGTAACGGCGAGCGCACGGGCAACATGGATATCGTCACGCTGGCGATGAACCTTTACAGCCAGGGCATTGACCCTGAGCTTGACTTGTCTAACCCTGATGAAATCATTCAGGTAGTCAACGAATGTACGGGCATTGCGATACACCCACGCCACCCCTGGGTGGGTGAGATGGTTTACACCGCCTTTTCAGGCAGTCATCAGGATGCGATCCGCAAATCCTTAAAGCACCAAAAGCCCGACGAGCCGTGGCAAGTGGCCTACCTGCCCATCGACCCTCACGACATTGGCCGCGATTATCAGGCGGTCATTCGCGTCAACAGCCAGTCAGGTAAAGGCGGCATGGCGTTCCTGCTTGAGCGCGATTATGGCATTAACCTGCCACGCTGGATGATGTTGGCCTTGGCTCCCTATGTGCAGCAGGAAAGTGAACAGCGCGCCAGTGAGCTATCAAGCGCCATGATTCGCCAAGTAATGTTCGATCAATTCACCCAGGAAGCGCCGCTCTCGCTGGGCGATTATCGCCTTTCTAAAGGCCAACAAGAAGGCATTGAAGTCACGCTGCGCGAGGGTGACAAGCCGCTACGCCTTTCTGGCAAAGGCAATGGTGCCATGTCGGCCTTCACCGATGCGTGGCAAACCCACTCGGGTAGCAGCGTGAGTATTCTTGATTACAGCGAACACTCGCTGGGCGCCAGCAGTGAGGCTAACGCCATTGCCTTTGTACAACTGAATATCGATGGTCAGCGGGTCTGCGCCGTTGCCGAAGATAGCGATACGGTCAGCGCCTCGCTGAAAGCACTGATTTCAGGTATCAATCTAGCGGCCAATCCAGCCAATACGGCCGCCTCTCATAAAGCTGAGCGTGAATTGGCTTAGTTATTTTTCACCTGCAGGCGTTAGCGCCATGCTCTATATCAGCCGTTGCATATATAGCGGTATGCGCATGCTAAACTTAGCCATCTAACAGTTTAGGTGGCTAAGGAGGCAGTATGGGGCAGGCAATCGTAAACATGCTGCTGGTGGCACTGGGCGGTGCCGTTGGCGGCATGGGGCGTTTTGCTATTTCCAGCTTTCTCGCTAAGCATTTAGGCAGCGCATGGGGCACACTGGCCGTCAACCTGAGTGGCTCAATCGCCGCTGGCTGGCTACTCGGCACGCTTGGCTTGCCGGACGCTGCAGCCGACAACTCGCTATGGCTGGTCGTAGTGGTCGGCGTACTGGGCGGCTATACCACGGTATCCTCTTTTAGTCTGCAAACGCTTGAGCTTTGGCAGCGCGGCAACGTAGCTCAAGCCGCCGTTAATATTGTGGCTACAGTGCTACTGGGGTTAGCCGGGGTGTACGTCGGCTGGCAGCTAGCCGGAGGCAGCATATGAATGCCATGCTGATGCGTTATTTAGCGGTTGGGCTAGGCTGTAGCCTTGGCTGTGCGTTGCGCTACGCTGTCTCACTCAGCGCGCTGGCCACCTTGGGCAGTTACTTTCCACTGGGTACACTGGTGGTTAATGTTGCGGGTTCTTGGTTAATCGGCTGGCTGGCAGCGACCGCTACTCGGCGTTCACATGGACGTATTGCACGCTGGCAACCCTTTCTTATTGCGGGTTTTTGCGGCGGATTCACAACCTTTTCACTGTTCAGTTTGGAAACCCTTCATCTTATCCAAACACACCATGTTACGTTGGCCTTGCTTTATGTAGCGGTGAGCGTTCCGCTTTGGCTCGGGGCGGCGCTACTGGGCGAGCGTATGTCATCACAAGGGCGCCGCTCGTAATGCGCGACCAGATGGAAAGGCACCAGTCCTGGCTATATCTGTTATTTATTGGCTTAGGATTAGCACTTGGCATCGCCGCGCCAAACACGGCCAGGCCCCTTGAGCCATTGCTGTGGCCCTTGTTAGGAACACTGCTTTACGCCACCTTCACGCAAATCCCGCTGCTGCACATTTCCCGCAGTATAAAAGATAAGCGCTTTATGACAGCGCTGATGATCGGTAATTTTGTTGCTATTCCCGCTTTTTTAGCCCTTATCGTGATGTGGATTCCGCTCTCTCCCGCCGTGCTGGCGGGCATGCTGCTGGTGCTACTGGTGCCCTGCACCGATTGGTTTATTACCTTCACACATTTAGGCAAGGGCGATACCGCTAAAGCGGTCGCCGCCACGCCGCTGTTGCTGCTGGTGCAAATGATCGCATTGCCTGCGTATCTGTGGCTTTTTTTAGGCCGTGAGTGGTGCCAGCTAGCACTTTCTAAACCGCTGCTCAGTGCCTTTTTCGGTCTTATCCTCCTACCGTTAGTGCTAGCCTGGCTAACCGGGCATATCGCCCAGCGCCACCCTATCGCCAAACGTGCCGTTCAATATCTTGGGCTGCTGCCGGTGCCGCTTCTGGCGCTCGTGGTGTTTATTATCGCGGCCTCGCAGATTAATACGGTGATTGGACTAAGCTCAGTGCTATTGCAGGTTGTGTTTATTTTTATAGGCTTTTTAACCTTTGCGGCACTGCTGGGTAAAGGGCTTGGCCGCCTATTTAGACTGCCAATCGCGAGCGCCAGAACGCTGGTCTTTAGCTTCGGTACGCGCAACTCTTTTGTCATGCTACCTATCGCGCTGTCGCTGCCTAATGCTTGGCAGGCCGCGGTCGTGGTAATTGTATTTCAATCGTTGGTAGAACTGTTTGGCATGGTGGCCTACCTACGCTGGGTGCCTAGTAAACTGTTGCCGGACACCAAATAGCGGGCATAAAAAAACCAGCCAACGCATACGAAGGCCGGCTTAAAAAGAATGCTTTAACGCAGTATTAAAATGGGAATGCGGCTGCCACGCAGCATGGCCGTTGTGGTGCTGCCTATCAACAAATGTCGAAGGCGTGAATGGCCGTAGGCGCCCATGACGAGCAGATCAATGCCGTGCTCTTTTTCATAGCCCTGCAGGGTTTTATTCACTTCACCCGGGCGGATCGCCCCTTGCGCTTCATGGCCCGCGTCACGCAGCGTAGCCTGCGCCCAGGTTAACTGAGCGCGATTTTCTGCGGTGTCTGCGCCAACAATCAAAATATGGCAGGCAATGCCGTTAAATAGCGGACTTTTCGCCAGCATCTCGATACCCTTACGAGCCGTTTTGCTGCCGTCAAACGCCATCAATATCTTTTCGGGCCGCTGATAGGTTTTCGGCACCATCAGAATTGGTCGGTGCATTTCACGCACTACTTGCTCCAGATTAGCGCCTAAGTGCCCGCTCGCAGAATGGCCCGCTGCGCCGCATTTACCTATCACGAGTAGGCGCATCTCTTGTTCCAGGCCGACGAGAGTGTCGACCAGCGTACCGTTCAACTGCCGAGTAACGGGCTCCGCCGCGCCACCGTCAATCGCCCGCGCTTTGGCGCTCGCTAACATTTGTTGACCCAGCTCACGATTCACTTTAGCGCGCTGCTCATCAACCGCCGAAAGCTCTTCCAGCAATCGCTCGCGGTCGCCAAGATGTAAATTACCTGAGAAATCCTTGCTGCCGGTCACCGGGGAATGATTGTCGACTACGTGTAGCAGGTTCAAAGGCGATGCCAGCGCTTGGCTCGCCCAAACGGCATAGTCGCAAACGCCCTCGGAAAACGACGAGCCGTCAATGGCGGCCATTACTTGATCAGTCATTGTGTTCTCCCTGTTGGCTTAGTGGCCGCCCATCAGCTTCTCAACGGCTACCGGATCGTTGTGAATAGCATAGCGGTCAACGACGGTTGCACTTGCTTCAGACAACCCAACAAGCGCGACGTCTGTACCCTCTCGGCGAAACTTAATGACAACCCGATCAAGCGCCTGCACAGCGGTCACATCCCAAAAATGCGCTCTAGAAAGATCAATCGTAACGCTATCAATGCTTTCCTTGAGATCGAATGCATTTGTAAAGCGCTCTGAAGAAGCAAAGAACACCTGGCCCACGACCTGATACTCGCGCGACCTGCCGACCTTCGTTTCTTTGGAACCGACATACAGAATATTGCCGACTTTATTAGCAAAGAACAGCGCAGCCAGCAGTACGCCCACAAATACGCCGATAGCTAGATTATGCGTACTGACCGTAACGGCAACGGTCGCCAGCATAACGATATTGGTGCTTATCGGATTCTTGCTAAGATCGCGAATCGATTCCCAGCTAAAGGTTCCGATAGAGACCATAATCATGACCGCGACTAACGCGGCCATGGGAATTTGCGAGACCCAGTCCGCTAGAAACACCACCATCATTAACAGCACAACGCCAGCAATCAGCGTAGACAGCCGAGTCCGACCGCCGGATTTAATGTTAATCACCGACTGACCAATCATCGCACAGCCGGCCATTCCGCCCATCAAGCCGGCACCAATATTGGCTAGCCCTTGCCCCTTACACTCGCGATTTTTATTACTTGGCGTATCGGTCAAATCATCGACAATAGTGGCGGTCATCATCGACTCCAATAAGCCCACCACGCTCAGCATTAGCGCGTAAGGTAAAATAATCCACAGCGTGTCTAGCGTTAGCGGCACGTCTGGCCACAGGAATATGGGCAAGGTGTCCGGCAGTTCACCCATATCACCAACGCTGCGAATATCCATGCCAGTCAGCATATAAACGATGGTAAGTACCACAATACATACCAGCGGAGACGGGATTGCTTTGCCGATCATCGGCAAGTAAGGGAACAGATAGATAATGCCCAAGCCCGCGGCAGTCATGACGTAGACATGCCACGTCACGTTAGTCAGCTCAGGCAGCTGCGCCATAAAAATGAGAATGGCCAGCGCGTTGACGAACCCGGTGACCACCGAGCGCGATACAAAGCGCATTAGATCGGCAAGCTTTAGGTAGCCTGCCACAATTTGCAGCACGCCGGTTAGCAGCGTTGCCGCCAGCAGATATTCAAGCCCATGCTCTTTCACCAGCGTTACCATTAAAAGCGCCATGGCGCCGGTAGCCGCTGAAATCATCCCCGGCCGACCGCCGGCAAATGCAATCACCACCGCGATACAGAAAGAAGCGTAAAGACCCACTTTAGGATCGACGCCGGCAATAATGGAAAAAGCAATTGCCTCAGGAATAAGCGCGAGAGCGACCACGATGCCCGAAAGCGTGTCGCCTTTGATATTGGAAAACCATTCTTGCTTACGAAAAAGAGCCATGGGAGTCCACCGTTGAAATACTAGATAAGCCGATCCGCTGGCCGAAGTGACGCCGCAATATGCGCACAACAAACGTCGCTCGCTGGGGTTACAACGTCATTAACGACGGAATCGAATACTGAAACCCGCCCATTAGGCGGAAAAAAAACAATAGCTTGCCGCAACGCCGTAACAGCAAGATTTGCCGGGGCGTATCGCATGGGGAGGGAAACCTAGGGCGGAGTCATCAGCCCTGATGTAGGTAGCGCCAATACTATCTTTAGGCGGGTCATGTTTGAGCGGGTCATTACCGTTATGCCTGGCTGCTAAGAAAACGCCTATCCCCTGTCCATGGTACTTGTGGGTACCTATGGATAGACCGCGAAATCTTACCAGCAATTCCCACTCACTGCACCCAAGGCAAACATTGGCGAGCAAGCAGCGCCACCTACTCCCTCGCCCAAGCGCTAGCGGAGTATGTTAGCGCTAGCTAATGTCGTTAAAACGATAACGCAATAAGTACAGCGCGTTGAGCGTAACCAGAACAGTTGCCCCGGTGTCAGCCATAACGGCAATCCACATACCGGTGATACCCAGCGCGGTAGAGACTAGAAAAAATGCTTTAAAACCCAGTGCTAGCACCACATTGGTTTTGACATTACGCATGGTCGCCCGTGAGAGTGAGATCATTTCAGCAATCCCTCTTACACGGTTTTTAAGCAGCGCCGCATCGGCGGTTTCAAGCGCCACATCGGTGCCACTGCCCATGGCAATGCCCACCTCAGCCGCGGCGAGCGCCGGCGCATCGTTAATACCATCGCCTACTTTACCGACCGGCCCCAGCCCTTGGGCCTGCCACTGACGCACTCGCTGAGCCTTATCTTCAGGCATCAGCTCGCCTTCGGCCTCAATTCCCAGCTGCTCACCGATGGCGGCCACCGTGCGGGCATTGTCACCACTGAGCATAACGACAGACACGCCCAGGCGCTCTAACGCTTGAAGGCCGCTGCGTGCATCTTCGCGAGGCTCGTCACGCAAGGCGATTAAGCCTAAGGGCTGCTCATTCTCCAGCAGTACGGCAAGACTTTTGCCCTGGGTTTCCAGCGCCTCAATACGCGCATCCCAACCACTGGGGCGGGCAGCAAAACGCTGCAGATAGCGCGGGCTAACCAGCATTAATTCTCGCCCTTCTACCTGCCCGGCAACGCCCTGCCCTGATAGGGCATGCCCCGCCTGAACCGCGGGCACCTGTACACCTTGATGCCGAGCATAGTTACCAATCGCAACGGCGAGCGGATGGCTCGACCCTTGCTCAAGCGCGGCGGCTAGGCGTAGAACATCGGCACCACTACTGTCAGCCTCAAGCCCTTCCACATCAGTGACAGTGGGCATTCCTGCGGTAAGCGTGCCAGTTTTATCCAACGCCACCCGCTTGAGCTTGCCTAGCTGTTCCAGTACCGCGCCGCCTTTCATTAGTAGGCCGTTTCTTGCGCCCACCGACAGCCCCGCAGCAATCGCCGCAGGCGTCGAAATCACCAGCGCGCACGGGCAAGCTATTAGCAGCAGGGCTAGCGCACGATAAATAGACTCTGACCAGAGCATCGACGAGACAAGCGGCGGCACAATCGCAACCAGCAGCGCCACGGCAACGACAGCGGGCATATAGAAAAAGGCAAAGCGATCAATAAAGCGCGCGACCGGCGCTTTAGCCGCCTGAGCTTCTTCCACTAGCTTAATCACGCGGGCGATAGTGTTATTTTCAGCGCTGCGGGTTACCTCAACTTCTAGCACGCCATCAAGGTTTACGGTGCCGGCAAACACTGACTCGCCCTGCTCCCGCTCTCGCGGCATCGACTCTCCATTCACCGGCGACTCATCGATATGCGAACGGCCATCGACAATTGTTCCATCGCAGGGCAGCCGGTCGCCAGGGCGGACTTGCACCCGCTGGCCGGGCACAAGAGAGGCAGCGGAGACCTCACGCGCTTCACCTTGCTCTAATAGGCGCGCGGTAGAAGGGGTCAGCTTTGAGAGCGCAGAAATACTGCGCCGCGCCTGGGCAGCGGCAACACCCTCCAGCATCTCGCCCACCGCAAACAAAAACACCACTACTGCGGCTTCGGCGGCGGCGTTGATCGCCAATGCCCCCAGCGCGGCAATGCTCATTAGCATTTCAATAGTGAAAGGATTGCCTAATCTGAGCGCTTGCCACGCGCGCTGCACAATCGGCACAAGGCCGACAATAGTCGCCGCTACAAAGGGCCATGTGCCTAAATCAGGCCACACAAACTTCAGCACCCAAGCCAGCGTCAGCAAGGCACCACTAACGATCACTAAACGCCCTTTGGGCGACTGCCACCAAGGAGTAGCTTCCCCAGCGTCATGAGCCGCACTCGTTTCGTCAATAATGCGGTAGCCCAAGGCCGTAATCGTAGACTCAATCTCTTGGCGCAATAAAACGTCGCCGTCTTGAGCGGTCAACTGAACCGATCCCGCCACGGCGCTCGCTGAGACCGACTCAACGTAACGTAAGCGCTTTAATGCTGACTCCACTTTACGCTCGCAGCCACCGCAGTCCATGCCTTGCACGCGTAAGGTGAACGGTTGATTTTTAGCTAGTGGAATGTCGCTCATCGCATGGTGCTCCAGATTCGTCTATCTTAAGAGCTTAATACCTATAGCGACTAGAGGGTCAAGCAATGGCAGATCAAAATCCACCACCAGCGAATGCAGAGCAATATATTGGTATTGGTGAGCTGGCACGCCAGTCAGGCTGTAAGCCCGAAACGGTGCGCTATTACGAAGGTATCGGGCTGCTGCCTTCAGCGCCTCGTAATGAAGGCAATCAGCGCCGCTATACAGCCACCGCCATCCGCCGGCTGACGTTCATTCGTCACGCCCGTGACTTTGGTTTTTCAGTTGAGGCGGTACGCGAGTTATTACAAATGGCAGACCATCCCACGATGCCATGCGAGGAAGTGGACACCCTGGCAAAGCGCCACTTAGCCGAGGTTGAGGCGCGGCTCGCGAGGCTGACCGCGGTACGCGATGAGCTCACTCGCATGATTCATCAGTGCGAAGGAGGCAATATTGGCCATTGCCATATTATTGATGTACTCAGCGACCACCGCCTATGCCACCAAGCGGGACCACACGGCGGTGCCGATGTTTTACGCTAACGCTTAACTAGCCCAGCCATACATCCAAAAACAGCATAATGACGAGGCCCATTGCCAATCCAAAGGTGGCTTTTTTCTGATGGCCGCAACGGTGCGTTTCAGGAATGATTTCATGGCTGATGACGTACAGCATGGCGCCGGCGGCAAACGCTAGGCCCCAGGGCAGCAGAATTTGAGAAACGCTGATGATACTCGCGCCGAAAAGGCCGCCAATGGGCTCGATTAGACCGGTCAGCGCGGCAATCGACCAGGAGCGCCACTTCGAGTAACCCTCCCCCATTAAGGCCACCGCGACGGCAAGGCCTTCCGGCATATTTTGGAGCCCAATACCGATGGCCAGCGGCATACCGCCTTCCAGCCCATTAGCACCAAAACCAACCCCTACCGCCATACCTTCTGGCAAGTTGTGGATAGTAATAGCGAATACAAACAGCCAGACCCGGCGCAGCGATGCAGCTTCTGGCCCTTCTCGACCTTGGGCAAAATGCTCGTGAGGTAAATGCTCGTTCAGCAGCGCGATAGCGCCCATACCGAGCAAGATAGCGATACAGACAATCGCCGCCGGCACCGGGCCGCCGGAATAATAGATCTCGGCAGCATCCAGTGCGGGAATAATCAGCGAAAAGAACGACGCCGCCAGCATAACACCGGCGGCAAAGCCCAACGCCAGGTCACGAAAGCCGCGACTAGGCGTTTTGCCAAGCAGCACCGGCAGTGCCCCTACGGCGGTTAAAAGGCCGGCGACTAAGCTACCTAAAAATCCTAACAACAACGTATTTTCCATGGACAGCACAAGCCCGGTGAGCGATCAATAAAGAAGTAGACGCGCACAATACGTTGTCGTTTAACGCAGTACCACCGTTATAGTTAACACAGCGCCGCAACTCGTTATCGCAGAGTAGTCTTACGCAAATACGGCAGCACGGCACTAAACTCACCAAACTTTTGCTTGGCATCTTCATCCGAAACGCTCGGCGGAATAATGACATCTTGGCCCACGGTCCAATCGGCTGGCGTAGCAACACCATGTTTCGCTGTGGCCTGCAATGCATCTAGCGCACGCAGAATTTCTGCGAAGTTACGCCCCACTGACATCGGATAAGTCATTGACAGCTTTAGTTGCTTATCCGGGCCGATGATAAATACTGAGCGCACCGTGGCGCTATCTGCTGGCGTACGGCCATCGGGCAAATAGGCTTCTGCTGGCAGCATATCGAACAGTTTGGAAACGTTCAGGCTATCGTCGGCGATGATCGGAAAGCCGACTTTACTGCCGCTGTAGGTCTCAATATCTGTCGCCCAACGCTTATGATCTTCAACGCCATCCACCGAGACACCGATTACTTTCGTACCGCGCTTTTCCCACTCAGCGCTTAGCTGCGCAACGGCGCCAAACTCGGTGGTGCACACTGGCGTAAAATCTTTAGGGTGTGAAAACAAGATCGCCCAGCTGTCGCCAATCCACTCATGGAAGCTGATCGGGCCTTGGCTAGAGTCCGCTTTAAAATCCGGGACAACTGCATTGATACGTAATGACATGCGCTACTCCTTAGTAGACATTTAGCTTAGGGGTATTTAGCACCTTAATTCTTTATAGATCTTTCAACACACCTAATATAGAACATTTAGCGCTAAGACAGTCAATATCTTTACAGGGTTCCTGATGTTTTCGACTAGCGCGCATACCTCGGCTCTCAATCACCGTATCCAGCATAGAAAAACGGTGCTCGAAAGCACCGTCATTACAAACACCACACATGTAACCGTCTGTTTATTTGGTTATTTTTTACTTTTATCTTCAGTTTTAATGCGCTTTAGCCAGCGCTGTTTGGCATACTGGCGCAGGTTATCGACGTGGTCGGTCTCATCCACAATGTCCCGGCCGAGGATCGTTTCAATAATATCCTCTAAGGTAATCAAACCGACAAAGGTGCCGTGCTCATCGTAAACCACGCGCATGTGCAGGTGATCTTTCAACATCGATGTAAATACTTGCTCTACATTCTGCGATACATCCACGCTGCCAATCGGGTGCATCAGTTCGCGCATGGTTTTAGTGTCATCGGCATGGTACATGTCTGATTTATGCACATAGCCAAAGGCCTGCTCGCCGTTATCCATCACCGGGAAGCGGGTAAACGGCGCTTTACCATACTGCTCGTCAAACACTTCAACCGTCATGTTCGGCAGCACCGTTTGACACACCGTGCGCGGGGTCATGGCGTTGTTTACAACAATATCGTGCAAGTTAAGCACATTAATAATGGTGCGCGACTCGTCCGCATCCAGAACATTTTCTTCAAGACCTACCCGGGCCAACACTTTAATTTCATCGCGTAGATCAACGTCGTGCTCTGACTTACCTAGCCGGCGCGTAATCTGCTCCGACATCCATATAAAGGGTAGCAAGCAGAGAATCATCGGCTTCAAAAAGCGCGGTAGAAAAGGCGATAAACCACGCCAGTAAGTCGCGCCAATGGTCTTCGGAATGATCTCCGAAAGCACCAGAATCAGCATCGTCATCACCGCAGACACCAGGGCGATTGAGGCTTCACCGAACACCACCGCGGCCTGGGCACCCACCGCCGTTGCGCCAACGGTATGGGCAATCGTGTTGAGCGTCAAAATAGCCGCCAGTGGCCGGTCAATATTCGTTTTTAGCTTCGTCAGCGAGGCGTGTAATTTCGGATTATCTTCTTTTAGCTTAGCGATATGGCTAGGCGTAATAGAGAGTAGCGCTGCTTCAAGGATGGAACATAGAAAAGAGAGGGCAATCGAAAGCGTGGCAATCGAGATCAGGAGGAACATGGGGGCCTAAAGCAAGGGGTTGTCTGGCGTTTATAAGACCAACATATTAGGAAGTCAACGGTTATTTCACCCGCCGATAATGCGCATTGCTAAAGCTAGAAAAACGCCTCTGCAAGAGAGGCGTTCTAGTTTGCACGACCAACCGCTGATCAAGCAAACACTTCGGTCCATTCGCTGCGTTTGGCCAGCAGGTTACGCGCAAGCTCCTGGGCGCCTTCCAAGCTATGGCTAGCGGCCCAGCCGCACTGCATTTCGTTGCAGGCGGGTACGTCGGTCGCGACGAGCACATCGTTCAGCGTTTGTTCGATGATGGCCAGTACGCCGTCGTAATCATCGTGATTAATCATCGCGATATAGAAGCCGGTTTGGCAGCCCATCGGGCTGATATCGACCACTTTATCCGTGTGATTGCGTGATAACTCAGCCATTAAATGCTCAAGAGAGTGCAGCGCGGGCATCTCCATGTGCTCTTTATTAGGCTGGCAGATCCGCAAATCGTATTTATGGATACGGTCGCCGTTCTGGCCTTCTTTAATATCCGCTAGCCGCACGTACGGGGCTTTCACCTTGGTATGATCCAGGTTAAAGCTCTCGACGTTCATTTTTTTCTCAGTCATTTTGGCTCCTTTTCAGCGTTGCTGTTAGGCCTAATCTACACGCTAAAATTAAACCTTCGGCGCGTCAAAATTCAAGGGTTCATCGGTATAGACGCACACGTTGGCATCTTCAATATCACCATCCGGCGATTCAACGTGCTTAGCAAAGAAATCCTGAATCTCTTTACGCTGACAGTGGGCTTCAAACTCTTCACGGCTGGCCCAAATTTCATGAAAAACGATCGGGTAGCCGGCGCCCTGAGCGAAGGGGTTGTCGATCTGACGCGTCACTGTGTAGTGAATGCAGGCGTCTTCACGGTGCGTATTCGGCTCTAATGACTGAAGCGCTTTGAATACCGCTTCTTCTTTGCCCGGCTTAGGCTTAAAGCCAGCAACGCAGTAAATTTTCTCTGACATGTTCGTATCCTAAGGCATTAATTGGGCGTCATTATGCGACTTGTTGAAGCGGGTTACCAACCTAACCAATAAGTCGATCAGCCAGTGTTTCTAAATCAGTGACTGTCATATCCGGCTCTATTCCCCATGGGTCGAAAGGCGCATCGGAGCGGCGGCGGATCCAGGCACTGCGCAACCCCGCATGGGTTGCTCCAATCACGTCAAACGGATTACTGGAAATCAGCCACGTTTGCTCGGGCCTGGTTTCTAAACGGCTACGCAAATGCGCATACACGGCGGGGTCGGGCTTAAAGCGCTTCACCTCGTCGGCACTAATGACATCGTCCATGTGGTTCTCAACGCCTGCGCGGGTGAGCAGTTTAGATACGGCGTCTGCAGTGCCGTTCGAAAATGCCACACAGCGAATGCCCGCACTGTGAAGTTGATCCAACGCTGGCACTACATCGTCGAAAGCGGGCAACTCTCCATATACGGCCATTAGGTGATCGTGGTCATTATCAGAAAGACCGGTATGCAGCGCACGATCAACGAACACTAGCGCTTCGCGCGTACATTCGGAGAACGGCACATAGGCCCCCATCAGGCCATGGCGAAAGCTGTATTCAAGCTGTTTGTCGCGCCAACGGCGGGCAAACTCATCTACTTTAGCAGCATCCTTCAAGCGCCTTTCTAGCTCAACTGTGACTCCCTGGGTATCGATCAGCGTGCCGTATACATCAAAGGCTAATACCGGTTGCATCGTTGGCTACTCCTTCACTATCGAATGGCTTACCTTACGGCTGAATTCAACATTAAGAGTATTAAGCATAGCCGCCCCCTTCAAAAATAAAAACGCCGCAGCGCTGGGCTGCGGCGTTTAAGCGGCTAAAGCAGGTTATCAAACCGTAAACGCAGCTTCTTGTTTGCCGGTTTTAAGATCACCTGAGCGCGTAAGCTCATCGGTAACGCGGTCGATGGCGCGCTTGGCACGACCAATCATCTCGTCTACTTCGCCACGGTTAATGGTTAGCGGCGGCGCAAAGCCAAGAATATCCCCTTGCGGCATCGCCCGAGCTATCAGGTTCTCTTCCATGGCAGCAGCGGCAACGCGCGGGCCGACTTTGAGCGCTGGCTCGAAATGCAGGCGCTGGCTAGCATCAGGCGAGAACTCTAGCGCGGCCATTAGGCCAACACCGCGCACGTCACCCAGCAACGGGTGGCCTTCGAAGTTAGCTTTTAGCTGTTGCTGAAAATAAGCGCCAGTTTCAGCGGCGTTACCCACCAAGTTCTCACGCTCGATGATATCCAGATTGGCAAGCGCGGCAGCACAGCCTAACGCATGGCCAGAGTAGGTCCAGCCGTGGCCGATCGGGCCGTATTCACCGGTGCCCTGTTCAAGCACTTGCCACACTTTCTCACCGACAATCACGCCAGAAAGCGGCTGATAGGCGCTAGTCAAGCCCTTAGCGATAGTGACTAGATCCGGCTTCATATTATAGTGATGGCTGCCAAAGTCAGAGCCGGTACGGCCAAAGCCACATACCACTTCATCGGCAATCAACAGCACGTCGTACTTATTCAGCACGGTTTGAATCGCATCCCAATAACCTTCCGGCGGCGGCACGATCCCACCCGTACCCAGCACCGGCTCGCCAATAAAGGCAGCGACGGTATTCGGGCCTTCTTCCAGAATCATTGTTTCTAGTTTGTCAGCACAGTAGGCCGAAAACTCTAGCTCCGTCATGCCGTGCTGTTCGGCGGCGCGCAGATAGTAATGCGGCGCTTCGGTGTGCCGAATCGTGTCAATCGGTAAATCGAAGTGATCATGAAACGCTTTCAGGCCAGTCAACGAACCCGATGCGATACCCGAACCATGGTAGCCACGCATGCGCGAGATGACTTTTTTCTTCTGTGGGCGACCCAACACGTTGTTGTAGTAACGCACAATTTTAAGCTGGGTTTCGTTGGCATCGCTTCCGGACATACCGTAGTAAACCTTGGACATGTTCATGCCCGCGATTTTAATAATGCGCTCGGAAAGCTCGATCTGAGGCTCGTTAGAGTGGCCCACGTAGGTGTGATAGTAAGAAAGCTCTAAAGCCTGCTTATAGATCGCTTCGGCAACTTCGGTGCGGCCATAGCCAATGTTCACGCAGTAGAGGCCCGCAAAGCCGTCGATAAACTCGCGGCCATCTTTATCGACAATATTGATGCCTTTACCGCCGGTAATCACACGGCCCGGCAAATCACCGTGAGCAAAGTCACGCAGGTGGGTAGACGCATGGAAGGTAACTTTACGGTCGCGTTCGATTAAATCCTGATGCAAGCTCATAGCGTTCTCTCTGTACAGTAAGCCTCCCCGCATGACGGGGAAGGTATTTTTAAATTGTTTTCAACTTGGCGACTAGCTGCCAGACGCTGAACCCAGCGCGCCTAGGCAGTAATATTTCGTTTCCAGATATTCATCGATACCCGTGGCGCCGCCTTCGCGCCCTAGGCCTGACTGTTTTACACCGCCAAAGGGCACCGGCGGGCCGGTCATTTTTACTGAATTAACGCTGACCATGCCGTACTCCAGCGCCCGCATCAGCTTCCATATACGGCGTATATCATGGGTGTAGACATAGGCGGCAAGCCCGTACTCAGTGTCGTTGGCCATTTCAATGACTTCATCGTCCGTGCTGTAGGCGGTAATGCCTGCCACGGGGGCAAAGTTTTCTTCTCGCCACACCTTCATCTTCGCCGTGACGCCGGTTAGCAGTACCGGCATAAAGAAGTTCTCACCTGGCGCTTTGCTTTGATCACCGCCAATCATGGTGGCGCCTTTAGAAACAGCGTCATCAACAATCGCAGCGGCTTTTTCCACCGCCTGACGGTGAATTAGTGGGCCAAGATCTATCTCGCCGTGCAGGCCATTGCCTACGGTGAGTGCCGCCATACGCTGGCTGAACTGCTCTACGAACTCATCATGGATCGACTCGTGTACCAGAATGCGATTGGCCGCCAGGCAGTCTTGCCCTGCCGTTTGGAACTTGGCGTCAATCGCCGCGTAGGCAGCCTGCTTTGGATCCATATCTGGACCAACAATAAACGGTGCGTTGCCACCCAGCTCCAAAGAAAGCCGCTTAACGGTATGCGCACTCTGTTCGATCAACAGCCGCCCCACCCGAGTGGAACCGGTGAATGAGAGCGCGCGAATACGTGACTCGGCGCAGAGGATTTTCGAGACTTCCGCAGGGTCACCCAGTACAACGTTAAAAATGCCGGCCGGAATCCCCGCGCGCTCAGCCAGCTCCGCCAACGCCAGCGCCGAGAACGGCGTTTCATTGGCAGGCTTGACGATCACAGGGCAGCCAGCCGCCAGCGCCGCCGCGGCTTTACGCGTAATCATCGCCAGCGGAAAGTTCCAGGGCGTAATCATCGCCACGATGCCGACAGGCTCTTTAATAGTGCCCAACGACGCATTCGGAATATGGCTGGGGATGGTTTCACCGTAGGTGCGCTTGCCCTCTTCAGCAAACCAGCGCACAAAGCTTGCGCCGTACTCGACCTCACCGCGAGCATCGGGCAAAGGCTTGCCCTGCTCCAGCGTCATGATCGTAGCGAGGTCTTCACGGTTGGCTTGAATCAGGTCATACCAAGCTAGCAAACGCTCGCAGCGCTCGTCGGCTCGTAGCGCCCGCCACTGCACGAAAGCAGCGTCAGCAGCATCAACAGCGGCCGTAATCTGCGCGGCTTCAAGCAGTGGGATATGGCCAATAGTGTCATTGGTAGCAGGGTCATAAACCGCTTCTTCTCGACCGCCTTCGCCGTGGGTCCATTTACCGTTCACATAGGCGTACTGCCGAAACAGTCGCGAATCTTCCAGGCGCTTGGCAAGCGTGGTCGATAGTGTGGTCATGGAAACCTCTCCTCATGCAGCCTGGCTAACCGAGCACTGCAATAGCTGTGTGGCATTGTCAGCAAGCGCTCATCAGCCTTGCCATCGAATGCATAGAGGTTAACGGAGAGTAGCCACGAAGTGTTTTTGAAAACCAAGGCTTATCACGCGACTTTTTTTGTCAGCGGGCTCTTAACAGAGGTTTTTTTTGGTGGTTCGCAATAAAAAGTAAGCGCTTTATTAAATGACACCGTCAGTATCGATACCAATAGGCGCGTGCTTGACGGTTTTAGTCACAATATACGTAAAATAGCGTTCTATACCTGCTTCAGACACTAGCCACTTATCCATCAGACGCTGATAACTATCGATGGTTCGGGCTTCAAACTTCACTAGGTAATCCACACCGCCGCCAACCGCCACGCATTCCGTTACGTCTGGCGTCTCCATTACCAGCGCTTCAAAGCGAGCAAAGCTTTCAGCGTTATGCTGCTTCAGTTCGATTTGAACCCATACCGGGTTGCGAGGCCCCTGCACCTCGCTATTGATACGCGCGCTGTAGCCTTCAATAATGCCAGCCTTTTCAAGGCGCTTTACGCGTTCCCAGCAGGGGCTGATCGAGAGATTAATCGCCTCGGCCAGCTTCGACTTAGTGATTCGCCCGTCTTGGGAGAGAATGTCGAGAATTTTCAGGTCAAAACGATCAAGTTTCATCATGCCGGGCGTTACGCCTCCAGGCGTTCAACAACATCGGCAATCACCGCCAGGGTGTCCCCCATATTGATTAACGAAGGCGCACGACGCGCCATTAAGATACCGTCGCGCTCTGCTTTATAAGCAACCGGATCAGTGCCGCTGCGGGTCATATCGTATACGTACGCAATCGTTTGGCCTTTCTTAACGTCATCCCCTAATGCGACCAACAGCTCTAACACACCGGAGTGCTGACTCTGTACGTAGCAGCTAGCATCGGGCATATCCAGGTAGACCTGCCCTTCTGCCGGCATATCAACCGTGCCCTCTACCAGGCCATAGTGAATTAAGAAATTACGCACGCCGCGCTCGGCAATCGCCATGCTTTGGGGCGTAGACGTACCGCCGCCGCCAAGCTCAGTGGCCACAAACACTTTGCCTTGTCGCTCGCAGGCGGTGTCGAAAAGTTTTTCCGCATCCAGCTCAAACATCACCATTGCGTACGGAGCGCCGAAGGCTTTTGCGCCTTCCAAAGCGGACTGCTGCTGGGCCTTATTATCCAGCACGTGAGAGGCGCCAAACGGTAGAATATCCAGCGTGCGGCCGCCGGAGTGCAGATCAAGCACTACGTCCGCCATCGGCACCAGTACGCGCGTGAAGTAGTCGGCAATTTGCGGCGTAACGCTACCGTTAGGGTCGCCGGGAAAGCTGCGATTCAGGTTACCTTTGTCCATCGGGGAAGTGCGCTTACCCGCCATAACCGCGGGCGTGTTCATGCACGGAACGATAATCACGCGACCCGTTACGTCTTGCGCCTGCAACGATGAAGAGAGCTTCAGCAGCGAGGTAATGCCTTCGTACTCATCGCCGTGGTTGCCACCGGTCAGCAGCGCCGTCGGGCCTTCACCATTTTTCACCACCGTGATGGGGATCATCACCGCGCCCCAGGCGGACTCGTCGGTGGAAATCGGGAGCTTTAAAAAACCGTGCTGTACGCCATCGGCATCAAAATCAACGGTGGCGGCAATAGGGCTTGGTCGCATCGTCATGAAACATTCCTTTTGGTGGCGGGCTACGATTTACTTAACCGCGACGCTCATTAATAACTACTTCACAAATAGCTGGCGCGGAAAATTGGCCAGCGTTTCACAACCATCGTCGGTAATTAAAATACTCTCGGTAATTTCTAGACCCCAGTCCTCTACCCAAAGCCCCGGCATAAAGTGAAATGTCATGCCGGGCTGCAGGATAGTGTCATCCGAGGGGCGCAGGCTCATGGTGCGCTCGCCCCAATCAGGCGGATACGAGATACCGATGGGATAACCACAGCGGGCGCCGCCGCGGTCAAAGCCGTATTTATCCATCGCAGCCCCCAGCGCCATGGCGATATCTGCGGTGCGGTTACCCGGTTTAGCGACGGCGAGACCTTTCTCAATGCCTTCTAACAGCGCCGATTCAGCGCGGATAAAATCGGTGGGCGGTGTACCCAAAAATACCGTGCGTGACATAGGCGCGTGGTAGCGTTTAAACACCCCGGCAATCTCGAAGAAGGTGCCTTCGCCTTTACGAAAGGGTGTGTCATCCCAGGTTAAATGAGGCGCCGCGGCGTCCTTGCCGGTGGGCAGCATAGGAACAATGGCGGGATAATCACCGCCAAATACTTTGCCGTTTTCATCCACAAAACCTTCAATGCCGACGCGATAAATCTCTGACACCAGTTTGCTTTTCGGCAGGCCAGGCTCGATGACTTCTAAAATACGTGAGTGCATGCCTTCCACAATCTTGGCGGCAATGCGCATGTAAGCCACTTCCTGGGGCGATTTTATCGCTCGGCACCAGTTCACCAGCGCATTGGCATCCATAAAGCGCGCGTGAGGAAGCTCTTTGAGCAGACTTAAATAGGCCTTGGCGGAGAAGTAGTAGTTATCCATCTCCATACCCACTACACCCAGATGCCAGCCGCGATCAGGCATGATCGACTGCGCCAAATACTCCATGGGGTGCATATCCGGATTTTGTACATAGTAATCCGGGTAGTAAGTAATGTTGTCAGGATCGATCCAGCAGGTACGCAGGGCGCCGTTAGCATCCATGCGCCGCCCGAACCATACAGGCTCGCCCTCAAGGCCCACCAGCACACACTGATGCACATAAAACGACCAGCCGTCGTAGCCGGTCAGCCAAGCCATATTAGAAGGGTCACTGACGATTAATACGTCAATACCACGACTGGCCATTTCGGCGCGCACTTTCCACAGGCGACTAGCGTACTCTTCGCGCGCGAAAGGCAGGGAAACCTGAGTCATCGGGCAACTCGCCATTAAAGATCACCAAGAACCAGCGCTGGGCCTAAAAGGCATGCAACGCTGAGCCACAGGATCGACCTGACTACCGCCGCAGCAGCCCCGCCAATGTCGTCTTGACCCGATACTAGCACCCACCCTTGGTTGGCGGTCAAAGGCTTTATGACAAAAAGTGCATATGATCACATTATTCGTACTCTTCGCACTCTTCGGACTATGCGCACTCTTCGGGCTATGCGAGCTTGCAACGGTATTGATCGCTCACCATGATAGCCTGAGTCATCACATGCTTAGATAACGGGAGACGAGATGAAAATTGTCGTACACATTGATGAGGCTGCGCAGTGGCAAGCAGCGCTTTCTGAAGCGTTACCCCAGGCCACCGTACTGACCAGCGAGGCGCCAGCGGAAGAGCGCAAACACGCAGACTACCTCGCCATTTGGAAAGCGCCTGCTCATTTACTGCAGGAGCAGACCCAGCTCAAAGGCATCATTAATTTAGGCGCGGGAGTGGACCATCTGCTTAAAACGCCCGGGCTTCCCAGCAACGTACCGATTGTAAAGCTGCGCGATGCAGGCATGGGCGACCTGATCGCGGACTATGCGCTGTATGGCGTGCTACATTTCTATCGCAGCATGGACCGCTACGCAGAGCAGCAGCAAAGCGCCACGTGGCAACCACAAGGGGTCGTGGAAAAATCTCAGTGGCCCGTGGGGGTGTTAGGTCTCGGCGCGATTGGTAGCTTCGTCGCCAGCGCGCTACAGCAGGCAGGTTTTCCGGTACTGGGCTGGAGCCGTTCGCCCAAAAAAATCAGCGGCGTGCACTGTTTTCACGACGATGACGGGCTAACTGAGCTGCTTGGCCAGGTGCAAAGCCTCATCACTATTTTGCCTGACACCGCCGCCACGAAAAACATTCTCAACGCCGAGCGGCTGGCCCTGCTGCCTAAAGGGGCCAGCATTATTAACCCCGGCCGCGGCAGCTTGATTGATGAACAGGCACTGCTCGAAGCGCTGGGGCACGCTGGCCAGCCGGGCCACATCCGGGGGGCACTCCTGGACGTGTTCCACGAAGAACCGCTGCCCGCCACTAATCCGCTTTGGCAGCATCCTAACGTTATCATCACGCCTCATATGGCGGGTCCTACGCCGCTTAACGATGCTATCGATCAGGTGATTTCCTATTTACATGCCTTTGAAGCGGGCGATCACCTTACAACGGTTAATCCTGATGCGGGCTACTGACGCAAGCCCCCAGCCCCGATATACTGGCGCTCGATGAACCAAGTACTAGCGAAAGGCTCTTAAGACGGTACGTTTTTTTGGAGGAAGGGCCTTTGGTCAATGTCTTAGCACGATCCGCTGCCCAACGGTTGGCAGGAGCGACACTCAGCCTGATTGGGCTTTTTTCAAGCGCTGTGGCGCTAGCGCAAAACGAGCCAACATTTAAGGATCCGCAGCCCTTTGAAGCCCAGTACCGGCTTGAAGTTCGCGGCTGGCCTGGCGCCACTATTACGCATCGGCTGTCTAACGAAGGTAGTCATTGGTTAAGCGATATGCGCTTTTCGATTGCCGTCGTGCGCGGCCAGGAACTCAGTCGCTTTTCACTCCGCGACGACACCGCTCACTCACTGCTTTATAGCAGCAGCTATTCCCTGCTGGGCATGGGCGATAGCTATCAGCTAAACGAGAGTGAGATACCCACCTTGGACCGTCAAACGGCGCTGTTTGACCTGTCAAGACGTGCGGGTCACGAAAACTGCACCGAAAGCACGCCCTGCGAGATTGAGTTTGTGGATAACAAAGGGCGCGATGAGCATTTTCAGTACTATGTTGAGAAGCAACTCATTACCGAACCTACTAGCATGGGATTACCTGACGGTGAGTTTGAGGCACTGGAAGTCTCTCTGATTGATATTGAGAAGCCTGATCGCCTTCTAAAACTTAGCTTTCACCCTGACTGGCCCGGCCTGATTCTCTCAGCCGTATACCAAAAAGAGGGTAGCCGCGAAACACAGCTAACGTTAACAAACTTCAACCCAAACGGAGGCACGGCACCCTAAATGCTTTCGGGTTTACTGATTGTTTTACTCCCGCTGGTACTGGGCTACCTGGTTCCGGTTCGTTCTACCCGCGTACAGAACCAAATAAACCGGGCCGTTAGCGGCTCGGTTTATTTGATTCTGCTGTTTATGGGTATTAGCTTGGCGGGTCTTGAAAATCTCATCAGCCAGCTTTCTCGCTTAGGCGGCAATGCGCTGCTGCTGTTTAGCATTACCACGCTATTTAACCTATCGGCGCTTTGGTGGCTATCGCAGCGCTTGCCTCTGCATACCGCTAATTCACCGGTGGTAAAAAATGCCCCCACCAGCAAGCTAGCGGCGATGCAGGGCTCACTATGGCTGGTCGCGGTGGTGGCCGGTGGCGTTACCGCTGGCCTATTGGCAGGCCCCTACGTTGGCGAAACGCTGTTCAACACCGCTGATTTACTAGCCGAGTGGGTGCTCTATGTGCTGCTGATATTGATTGGCTGTCAGCTGCGCAATTCCGGCATGCCGCTAAAACAGATACTGCTTAACAAGATGGGGCTGGCGATTGCCGTCACGCTAGCGCTCAGCTCATTGCTAGCCGGCTTAGTCGCCGCCCCGCTGCTGTCGCTGAGTTGGAATGAAGGCCTTGCCATGGCATCAGGCTTTGGCTGGTATTCACTTTCCGCCATTCTTATCGGTGACCAGCTAGGCCCGCTAATGGGCGGCGTGGCGTTTTTCAACGACCTCACTCGCGAGCTCCTCGCCTTTATCTTGATTCCGCTGGTGATTCATCGCCACACCGCACTTGCTATCGGCTACGGCGGTGCAACCTCGATGGACTTCACGCTGCCCGTGATCCAGCAGCACGGCGGCGTAGCCTGCGTGCCCATTGCCGTGGTCAGCGGGTTTATCCTCTCGCTGCTCTCCCCACCGCTTATTCTGTTCTTTCTTTCGCTCTCGGGTTAGCTATTCAAGCAATAGAGCAGCCGCGCGCGTTCTAAGTGTTTGCGCATTTCCTCTACGGCAGCCGCCTTATCCCCCTGCTCGATACAGTCAATAATTTTGGCGTGCTCAAGCAAGGTAATGTCCTCGTTGCCTTCCCAGTGCAGCAAACTAGCATGAAAGCGCGCTAGCCAACCCAGCATGGATTGGCTAGTTGCTATAAAAATAGGATTACGAGTAATTCCGGCAATGGCGGTATGAAACGCCATATCGATCTCGATAAAGGCTTGAGCATCTCCATTTAAATGCCCGCATTGTTGCTCTAACAACTCTCTCAAATGAGCAATGTCTGCCACAGAGGCCTGTCCTATCGCCTTCTCCACCATACCCAGCTCAAAGAATGTGCGCGCCTCTTTCAGTTGTTCAAGCGACTGAGACGAGCTAGCGAGCATATGACGAGCGGTTAAATCAATCTGCGACATCAGTCCCATCGCCGTCGGCTGCAGTACTTTAGGGCGCTGGCCGTGATTAATTTCGACAAGCCCAATACGTTCAAGCGTTTGCATCGCCTCACGAATTGCCGGTCTTCCCACACCGTAGCGGTCCATCAGCTCGCGCTCAGAAGGTAGCGTATCTCCAGGCTTGTATTGGCCCGACTCTACCATTTCATAAAGCCGATCAAACACCTCATCTGACAGCTTGCGACGAGTAATTTTAGGGGCTGGTTGCACGGCAATTTCTCCTCACAAGCCACACAGCGACTTGGTTATCCAATGAACGTCAACAGTCTAGCGCTGTTGTGCTGAAAATTGGCAAAATTTACTTAAATACGACCAAAGCAGCATTTGACAGACTGATATAGATATTATGTCATCATACCAGTTGCTGAGCAAAAAACTTACCCTTTTAAACCTCAGCGAACTTATCGCTAGCGCCATACAAAACCTTCACTGGAGTCTTCTATGACCAACATTGCCCTTATCGGCGCAGGCGGAAAAATGGGTTACCGCCTGTCGAGCAACTTAAAACAGTCAGGTTACACCGTCAGCCATGTGGAATTGAGTGACGCTGGTCGCCAGCGCCTATCAGAAGGCCTAGGTATCAGTTGCGTAGATGCCCAACAGGCTGTGCCTGATGCTCAGGTGGTGATACTAGCGGTTCCAGATACGCTGGTCGGGCGCGTTGCTGAAGAACTATCGCCACTGATGGCCAGCGGCACTATGGTCATTACACTCGATGCCGCCGCCCCTTTTGCTGGCCACCTGCCCAACCGTGACGATCTGGTCTACTTCGTCACGCACCCTTGCCACCCACCGATCTTCAATGATGAAACAGATCTAGATGCCAAGCGCGATTACTTTGGCGGGGCCAAGGCTAAGCAACACATTGTCAATGCGCTGATGCAAGGACCTGAAGAACTCTATCCACTGGGCGAAGCGATTGCTAAGACCATCTATGCACCGGTTGTTCGCTCTCACCGTGTCACAGTCGAACAGATGGCACTTCTTGAACCTGGTCTTTCGGAAACGGTATGCGCCACGCTACTGGTGGTCATGCGGGAAGCAATGGACGAAGTCGTCGCCCGCGGCGTTGACCAGCAGTGCGCACGCGACTTCTTGCTAGGCCACATGAATATTCTGGCTGCCGTTATTTTCGATGAGCAGCCAGGCGTTTTCTCCGATGCCTGCAACAAGGCAATTGAGAATGGTAAACCGCAATTGATGCGTGATGACTGGAAGCGCGTATTTGAGCCTGAAGAAATTGCCGAAAGCATTCGCCGTATCACCTGACCCTGTTTGCTTAACAACGCTTTAGCAACATCACACCAACACTAATTACAACAATTTGGAGTATAAGATGATGACCTTCCGACTCAACCAAGTCTCTGCCGCCATCGCCGCCACCATTGCTCTGGCTGCTAGTACTTCGTCTTTTGCGGTACAAGAGATGAACCTTGCGTTCACACCCCCGCTTAACTCCCATTATGGCGAAGCCGGCCAAGCGTTTGCTGACGAGGTAGACCGGCTTAGCGACGGAGAGTTTAAAATCAATCTGCGCCCTGCCAGCGCCTTAGGCGGTGAACGAGACGTCCTGGAAGGGCTGCAAATCGGCTCTGTTGAGCTGACACTGACCTCAACCGGTCCTATCGGCAATTTCGTACCCTCTGTTTACGCCCTCGATTTTCCTTTCCTGTTTCGCGATTACGACCACGCCCACAAAGTACTCGATGGCGAGATTGGCCAGTCGTTGTTGGACGAGTTTGAAGACGAAGGCTTGATTGGCCTGGCATGGGCCGAAAACGGCTTTCGGCACTTGACCAATAGCAGGCGCCCGGTTGAAACACCTGGAGATATGGAAGGCATGAAGATCCGCACCATGGAAAATCAGGTGCATCTTGAAACCTTCAAGGCGCTAGGCGCTGCACCAACACCTATCTCCTGGACAGAAGTCATTACAGCCCTTCAGCAGGGCACCATCGACGGCCAGGAAAATCCGATTCCCATTCTAACGGTAAACAGCATGTGGGAGATCCAGGACTACCTAACGCTCACAGGCCATGTTTACTCCCCCACAGCATTAGTGATGTCGAAAATATATTGGGATGATCTCAATGAAGAGCAGCAGGGCTGGTTTCGCCAAGCCGCACAAGTAGCTGCCCAAACCTCACGCGATGCCGTCCAGCGCATTGAGGAGGAAGGTGTGGAGTTGCTGCGTAGTAATGGCATGGAAGTCGTCACCGAGATTGATTACGCGCAGTTCCGGGAGGCTGTTGAGCCTGCCTACGAGCGCTATGCCGAGCAGTATGGTAGTGAGCTTCTAGAGCGTATTCGCGCAACCGAATGAGTAGCCCTCTGCCGCGTGCCTCCTCACGGGGAGGCACCTCTTCTCCAACGATGAGGTTATCGCTTATGTTGTCGTTTCTGAACACCTTGACCCTGGGCCTCATTAAGCTAGCCCATAATCTTGCCGCGCTCCTTCTCGCCCTGGCAGTCGCATTAGTCGCGTACCAGGTGTTTACTCGCTTTATTCTCGGCGATCCGGCCGCCTGGTCAGAAATCCTGGCACGCGGTTTCATCATCTGGAGCGTTTTTCTGGTCAGCGCAGCTGCATTTTGGTATGGCGCCATGATCTCTATTGATCTTTTTCTGGACCGCCTGCCGCCGCGCTTACGTATCTTTGGCCAGCGTCTGGTATGTACTGCCGTCCTAACGCTGCTGACGATTCTGGTCTGGCAAGGCTATCTGATTACGCTGCGTGTTTCTGGTCAACAAATCGCCATGCTTGCAATCCCCATGTCATGGTTTTATGCCGCGATCCCCACTGGCTGTGCCGTCGCCATCGTCGCTGTGGTGACACGCCAGCTTTGCGCCGAATATCAGCATCATCTAGGCCAACACCAAGCAAAGCCTATCTGTTCTGATGCAGGAGAAACCCCATGAATCTGGCGATCGGCTCAGCGTTGATCGCGCTGTTTGCGCTGTCGATACCTATTGCGGTTGCCATCGCCTTAACCGCAGTGATTGGTCTTTACTTCTTCAGCAGCGTTCCCCTCCTGGTCGTTCCCCAACGTATGTTTGTGGGATTAGATAGCTTTCCGCTTATGGCAGTTCCATTTTTTATCTTGGCCGGCCATATCATGAGCAATGGCGGCATCGCCGCCAGGATGGTGGAATTTGCCCGCTCGCTGGTTGGTGGTATTCAAGGTGGTCTCGCCTGTACCTGTGTAGTGACCTGCATGATGTTTGCAGCTATCTCAGGCTCCAGCGTGGCAACCACTTTTGCGATTGGAGCCATCTTGATTCCTGCCATGGTAGCTAGGGGCTATCCGGCACCTATGGCCGCCTCTATCCAAGCCTCTTCTGCTGAGCTGGGCATTATCATTCCTCCATCAGTGCCATTGATTCTCTACGGTGTCAGCACAGAAACCTCTATTACTCAGCTATTTCTTGCTGGTTTTGGGCCAGGCCTATTGATCGGCCTTGCTCTGATAATGATGGTCATCATTTGGTGCCGCATCAAAGGCTACGGCACCCACGATGGCGATTTACGCTCGCCCGCCTGGCCCGCCTTCAAGAGAGCCTTTCTTGCTCTATTGATGCCGGTGATTATTATCGGCGGCATCTACGGTGGCATATTTACCCCCACAGAGGCCTCGGCGGTTGCAGTGTTGTACGGTCTGTTTCTAGGAATGGTGGTATACCGAACTATAAAGCTTGGCGACCTACCGCGTATTTTTCGCGAGAGTGCTCTTTCTGCAGGGTCGATCATGCTGATTATCGCCGCGGCTTCCATTCTCAGTTTTGTGATTGGACGTTCAGGATTGGCCAGTGATATTGGTGCCTGGGCACAGAGCACCTTTGATAACCGCTACACCTTCCTATTGGCTATCAACATGCTGCTGTTACTGGTTGGCATGTTTATCGAGACCTCTGCGGCCATTTTGATTCTTGCTCCCATCTTGGCTCCGATCGCGATTGGTTTCGGCATCGACCCAGTGCACTTTGGGATAGTAGTCGTGGTGAATTTGGCCTTGGGAATGTTCACTCCGCCATTGGGGGTCAATTTATTTGCCGCTGCCCAGGTAGCTAAATTGCCCGTTGAGCAACTGTTCCGATTTTTGCTTCCCCCAGTATTTACCATGATCACCTGCCTGATGCTGATTACCTATGTACCGATGATTTCGCTCTTTATACGCGACCTTCTGTTTTGATCTGCCGGAGCCTTATTGATGAGCACACGCATTTACGCCCACTACATGATTGAAACTCCTTATCACGTTGAGCATGCCGCAAACGTGATGGCAGGAGAGCAGTCCTCAGGCACTTTCACCCGCCTTGCCAACGAAACAGATGCCTTACGTGAAGCTCATGGTGCAATCGTCGAGAGTATCGAGATGTTGGACGCGCTCGATGCCCCCTCGCTACCCATGCGTGCTGACCTAGCGCCTCAAGGTCATACCCTTTTCCAACGCGCTCGAGTAAAGCTCTCATGGCCACTGGAAAATATGGGGCCTTCACTGCCGAACCTAGTATCAACCGTGGCCGGCAACCTGTTTGAGCTGAAAGAGTTTTCTGCGCTGAAATTACTCGATATCGAGTTGCCCGATTCCTTCGCAAGCGTTTACCCCGGCCCTCAGTTCGGAATAACGGGTACCCGGCAACTCTCCGGCATTTCCAGCGGCCCTATGATCGGCACGATAATCAAACCCAGTGTGGGCCTCTCCGTCGCTGAAACTGCCAATATGGTGGAGCAACTCGTGGTGGGTGGCATCGATTTCATCAAGGACGATGAGTTACAGGCCAACGGACCCCATAACCCGCTGCGGGCACGTGTCGATGCCGTCATGCCAATCATCAACGCCCATGCGGAGCGTACCGGTAAAAAGGTCATGTACGCCTTCAATATCAGTGGCGATATCGACGAAATGCGCGCCCAGCACGACTATGTGGTGGCTGCCGGTGGCACCTGTGTCATGGTGGCAGTGAACAGCGTCGGTTTAGCAGGTGTGACATACCTCCGCCGTCATTGCGAAGTAGCCCTGCATGGCCATCGTGCAGGCTGGGGCATGTTCAGCCGATCTCCACATGTAGGAATGGCTTTTACGGCCTACCATAAATTATGGCGCTTAGCGGGGGTCGATCATATCCATGTGAATGGCCTGCGCAACAAGTTTAGCGAAGAGGACGATAGCGTCATTACTAGTGCTCGTGCCTGCCAAACCCCCATGTTCGAGACTCCAGACGCCGGCTATCAGATCATGCCGGTGTTCTCTTCAGGACAAAGCGCTGCCCAAGTCACTGATACTTATCAAGCGCTCGGAAATAGCGACCTTATTTACTGTTGCGGAGGCGGCATCATGGCTCATCCCGGTGGCATTGCAGGCGGAGTAGCCAGTCTGCGCCAAGCATGGCAAGCGGCCATGACGGACATTCCCATGGCGACCTATGCCCGCGAACACCGCGAACTTGCCCAAGCCATAGAGGCTTTTGGCCAATGAGCACCTCTCTACTTCTCTCCTACTATGGCGATGATCTCACAGGCTCCACCGATGTGATGGAAGCACTGAGCCTCCACGGAGTAAAAACTGTGCTTTTTCTGGCACCTCCCACGGCGCAGCAGCTGGCTCCTTTCGCCAGCTATACTGCCGTAGGCTTGGCGGGCACTAGCCGCAGTGAATCTCCCGAGTGGATGGAGTCGCACCTCCATAGTGCGCTCACCTGGTTGAAATCACTCGGTGCAACGATTTGTCACTATAAGGTGTGCTCAACGTTCGACAGCGCCCCGACGATTGGCAGCATCGGGAAAGCGCTGGAAATAGGAAAATCGCTATTCAAGCAGCGCTCGGTGCCTCTGGCGATTGGCGCACCGCAGCTCAAACGCTACACCGTATTCGGACAACATTTCGCTGCCTTCGATAGCGAAATACATCGAATTGATCGTCATCCTGTGATGTGCAGGCACCCTGTAACACCTATGAAAGAGGCAGACTTGAGGCATCATCTGGCGCAACAGACCCTGCTCTCCATCGGTCTAGCAGATGTTCTTTGTCTCGACTCAACCGATACCGACACTCGCGTCGATCAGCTCATGCAAGAAAATGACGTAGTATTGTTCGATACGCTGACCCACGACCAACAGGCTGAGGTTGGTACACAGCTATGGCGAACGTGTTCCCCTAAAGGAAGCTTCGTGGTCGGCTCCTCTGCCGTGGAGTACTCTCTAGTAAGCACTTGGCGTAGGCAGATGTTGATCCCCGAAAACCCGCCGCGCTTCTCTTCACCTGGGGCAGTTGAGCAGTTAGCAGTAGTATCCGGCAGTTGCTCAGAAGTGACGGCACGGCAAATTCGCAGCGCAGAAGCCAATGGCTTTCGCGTTATTGCCCTCGATGTCGTCCAGCTGATCAACGAACGTACACATGCAGAGGCCATGTACCTGGCTCAGGAAGCCGCTAATGAGGCGCTCAGCCAAGGCAAAAGCGTCATTGTATATACCGCAATGGGCCCCAACAGTGATGCAGAGGCCGTGCATCAGGGAGGAGAAAGAGCGCGCCACCTTATTGGCCGTTCGCTGGGCCAGCTATTGCGCCAGATGGTGTACGCGCACGGGCTTGAGCGCGTAGTGATCGCAGGCGGTGACACATCAAGTCATGCTCTCAACCAGCTTGCGGTACATGCTTTGACCACCCGGCTGCCTCTACCAGAAACGCCGGGGTCTCCGCTCTGCACTGCTCATAGCGACCTTCCAGCGTTCGATGGTTTGGAGGTTGCCTTGAAAGGCGGTCAGATAGGCAGCGAAAACTATTTCATGTCAATTCGTGATGGAGTCGCCTAGATCTTTGATTACAAGAGTGTTGCCGCGCCCTGAATTCGGTAGGATTAGCGTCATCTTCCTTACCGTAATCCAGGATGCCCGCTCGCCATGCTCAACGGAATTTGGTTAAGCTTCTTTATCGCTGCGTTTGTAGCGTCAATGTGGCAGTGGTTGGTGGGTGGCGACGGCGAAGTGTTCGCCCGCTTAGTCCAGTCGCTTTTCGACATGGCCCGGGTAAGTGTCGACATCATTCTGGTGCTGCTCGGCACGATGACGCTATGGTTGGGATTTCTTTCGATTGCCGAAAAGGCAGGGCTGATTCGTCTGCTGGGACGAGTGCTGGACCCGCTTTTTTGTCGCTTAATGCCTGAAGTGCCTCGCGGGCATCCCGCCATGGGGCTGATCAGCATGAACTTTGCAGCCAACATTCTAGGCCTGGATAACGCCGCTACGCCTATCGGCATCAAGGCCATGCACTCGCTGCAAAGCCTGAACCCCAGCTCTGAAACCGCCAGCAACGCGCAAATTCTATTTTTAGTGCTTAATACTTCATCGCTAACGCTGCTACCGGTCACCATTTTCATGTACCGCGCCCAGCAAGGCGCCGCTGATCCCACGCTGGTATTTCTTCCTATCCTGCTAGCGACGACGGCTTCTAGTCTGGCGGGGCTTTTAGCGGTGGCCATTGTTCAGCGCATAAAGCTTTGGCAGCCGGTGGTGCTGGGGTATCTCGTCGTGGCAGCGCTCTGTTTAGGCTTATTACTCACGACACTTGCGGGGATGTCGGCTCAGGCGCTGGCGGCCGCTTCCACGTTAGTGGGCAACCTTACGCTCTTTAGTATTGTAATCATGTTCCTAGTGGTAGGGGCGCTACGCGGAGTGAAGGTTTACGACGCTTTTATTGAAGGGGCTAAAGAAGGCTTAAGCTTCACTGTTACGCTGCTGCCCTACCTGATTGCCATGCTGGTCGCCGTGGGCGTACTTCGCGCCAGCGGCGTATTGGATGCTGGGCTAAGCGGCATACGCTGGATCGTCGAAGGGTTTGGCTGGGACACCCGCTTTGTAGACGCCCTGCCCACCGCCTTTGTGAAGCCGCTTTCAGGGGGCGGCGCGCGTGCCATGATGATTGAAACCATGGACACCTTTGGCGTAGACAGTTTTGCAGGACTCTTAGCGGCTACCCTGCAAGGCAGTACCGAAACAACGTTCTACGTACTGGCAGTTTACTTCGGCGCGATAGGCATTACCCGTATCCGCCACGGCTTAGGCTGTGCATTAGTGGCCGATGCGGCAGGTATTATCACGGCTATAGCGGTGTGCTACTGGTTTTTTGGGTAGGTTCTCCTGCCCAGTAGCCGCGAACATCTCAAGAAGAAAATCCACCACGATGAACACAGCTTTCATGATAAAAACCGATCACCTGAAGTGCACATGCCAGCCCGAAAGCACGGGCTGGCATGATCCGTTGGTATTAATCATAATATTCTGGGGCATGCTTAAAAGTAGCCCAGGCATCCGGATCGTGACCGGTAACAACGGTTGCATTGGTTTTATCAGCGAGTGCACGTAGTTTTTGAACAGAACGGACGGTATCCACAGTCGATGCCAAAAATCCCGGCAATGCTTTTTCTTCCCAGTGATCAGTAGTGTAAGCCGCATCAATTGTCAAAATCATGGGGCCGCTATTAGGCAGATTTACCTTAAACGACATATGTCCCGGCGCGTGACCAGGCGAGAAGACGGTGATCAGTGTGCCATCTCCATATATATCGTAATGATCATCTTCAGTTCCATTGAGGAACTGCCATTTCAAATCTGGCTTGTCGAAATCCTTGCGAATATACCCACCTGCTGCGAACCAATCAGGGGTAAAGGCATATTCATACTCTTCACGTTGCACGATATGCGTCGCATTCGGGAAGCGGCCAACCGCTCCTGTATGGTCCAGGTGCAAATGTGATTGCACCACATAGCGAATATCTTCCGGTTGGATCCCCATTTTTTTAAGCTGGGCGACGCAACCCTCAGACTCTTCCATCACAGGCCAATACACGTCGGTAATTCCACCCCAATGCCCAACCGGATCAGTGGCCACTTCAACGGCATTCCCACCATCAATAATGGTATGCCCCTCAGGATGGGTGATCAGAAAAAATGGAACCGGAATTTCATAATCGGCACCAGCACCTTCATTCATTTTGATATTGTGCACTTTGCATTTCAGCGAGCCGGTTTGAAACATGTAAAGTCGAATGTCAGTCATGGTTTTCACCTTTCTTGTTGTGTTGCTGGTTGAGACCAGATTTTTTAACAGGCAATTTATGAAGCCCTAATAGGCTTCGCGATAAAGTGCTAATGCGTCCTCTTCGGTCACTTCCACCGGGTTGTTCACCAAAAGACGGAGCTGTTTCATGGCATCTTTTGCCAGCATAGCCAAACTGTCTTCAGTGACATTGACATCGCGCAAACGGCGTGGAGCGCCGCTTTCATCCATCAGAGCCAGCATATGACTTACGAAGTCTTCTGAACGTGTACTAATATCGCCACCCTCGCCCGGCACGCTCATGACATCAGCCAGTTCGGCATAAAGTGGTGCCGCCACTTTAGCGTTATAACGCAAGACCGGCCCTAGCATCAGGGCGTTTGTCAAGCCATGTGGCAGGTGGTAATGTCCGCCCAGCGGATAAGCTAAAGCATGAACCGCTGCCACCGGGGAGTTGGCAAAGGCCTGCCCCGCCAGCATGGCGCCCAGCAGCATGTTTTCACGTGCTTTGCGGTTAGTACCATCTTTACATGCCGCAATCAGGTTACTGCCCAGCAGACGCAGAGCTTCGCGAGCAAGGGCATCTGACAATGGGTTTTTCTTGATTTTGGATGTATAAGCTTCGATGGCATGCACCATCGCGTCAATCCCGGTTGCTGCGGTATGTATTTGGGGCAGGCCAATCGTTAGTTCGGCATCGAGAAGGACAAAATCTGCGAAAAGTTGCCGCGAAACAACACCCATTTTAGTGGTTTCGCCAGTAGTGATGATGGAAATATTGGTAACTTCGGAGCCTGTGCCCGCGGTTGTAGGGATTAGGGCCAGCGGTAAACGTTTACCGATGACATTGCCGATTCCATACATGTCAGACAGCGGTTGTTCACTACCGACCATAACCGCCACAAGCTTGGCAATATCAAGCGATGATCCCCCACCAAGGCCAATCACAATATCAATATTTTGTGCGCGAGCCTTCTCAGCGCATTCAAGCACGACGGCCTCGGGCGGGTCGGCAACGACTTCATCAAAAATCGAAACATCAAAGCCCAGTGTTTTTAATGTCTTTTCAACTGGCGCAATAAGCCCCGCATCAATCAGCCCACGATCCGTGACAAGCAATGCTTTGCGTTCACTAAAGCGCTCGCCGAGCAATTCACCTAGGCGAGCAGCACCGCCCCATTCGACATAAATGTCGGCAACAGTGGTGAAACCAAAAGGTGTTGTGGTCATCGTTTCCTCCATCTTGTGTTTATGTATCGGATGAACGTTTTAGGAATTGTCGAATAGCGATGCCCGTTCTAAAAGCGCTTAACACAGGCACCAACGTCTTGCCGCCATGACAGCTGTTAGCATCGTAAGAGATTAGCTTTGAAGCGAGTTCTCATTTATCTAAGATGAAGTATGCCGTTTTAAAAAGGTGTGGATGACGTTAATTTATCTTTGTTCTTTCTACAAAGTTCATCATAATGAACTTGAATCAGCAAAGTGAACTCAACAATGCATCTAAGTATCGCGTAAAGTCAATAAGGAGAAATGAGGTGAAAGGTGGTGAAGCACCCAAAGCAGGAACGACAAAGGTGCCCGCTCTGCGCCGCGCGGTTGCGATTATGGATTTTGTTTCAGCATCACCAAGGAAGCCCAAGGCTTCTGAAATAGGGCATGCTTTATCATTACCGAAAAGCACTCTTCATGGGCTTCTGCTGACGATGGTCGAAGTTGGGCTTTTAACCAAAGGCTTCGATGGAACCTTCAGTACCGGGCCACACCCTATGCGCTGGGCCAATGGTTTTTTGGCCCAAAATGATCTGGTAGACATTTTTAAAAGCTATTTTGCCGATGCCCACAGCCTTGGCCAATACACAATGACGATGACGGTGCTTGATGGAAGCGACGTTGTCTATATTGCCTGTTCCAACGCCCACTTACCGTTAGGCACAACATTTCGGATAGGCATGCGACTGCCCGCGGCCTTTACAGCGACCGGTAAAGTCTTACTGGCCGCACTTGACACATCAGCCCTGCACGAACTTTTTTCTAATCAATTTCCTGGGCCACTGACTTCGCGTAGTGTGCGCAATTTGACGAAATTACGCAGTGAACTTGATGAAACCCGTCAACGTGGTTTTTCAATTGATGACGGGCAGGTTCGCGAAGGTATGATTTGCTTGGGCACATCGCTGCATAACCATACTGGCGATACAGTTGCCGGCATGGCCATATCGCTGACCCGCAGCGAAGCAACCACCGAAGCAATTAAAGATTTAGGGCATAATTTAGTTGTTGCAGGCAACGATATTTCGCGTCGTCTAGGAGCTGGATGTTAACTCCGTTGCATCACCGTATCCGCCACGGCTTAGGCTGTGCATTAGTGGCCGATGCGGCAGGTATTATCACGGCTATAGCGGTGTGCTACTGGTTCTTTGGGTAATTAATAAAGGCGGATCTAGCGTATCGTGCGAGACTCACCCCGCAAGTCGCTCTTCAGCGCTTTCTGCAAGGCGCATCCCGCTAACCCACGCCCCAATAGTACGATTAGCTTCGCTACGGCGGCTTCCAAGGTGATATCTCTTCCAGCGATTACCCCTGATTTATTTAGCTCAGAACCAGTAGCGTAAGCTCCCTGCACTACCCCACCTTGATCGCACTGTGTCACGTTAATTAATGCTACACCTCGTTCGTTGGCATCCGTTAGGGCGCTCAGCAGCTCACCTTCAAAACTGGGCGGGTTACCAACACCGTAGCTGTAGAGCACCAGTCCCCTTAAGGAGGCATCGGCCAGTAGCGCCTTGGCACGGCGCAACGACATGCCCGGATGCAGCGATAGGACAGCCACCGCATCAGGGTCAAGGTCGATAGGTACAAAACTTGGCATGCCGCTGGGAAGGGCGGCATCAACATTCAGCGTTATGCCAATGCCTAATGCTCCTAGCCAAGGAAAATTTGGTGAATCAAACGCATCTAGGCCCAGGCTGCGTACTTTGCGGGCACGGTTGCCACGCAGTAGTCTGTCGTGAAAAGACAGACTAACCTCACGGGGCGTGTCTGGATGCACCGCCAATTGCAGCGCGCTGATGAGATTATTCAGCGCATCACTGCGGGGCTCGCCCAACGGAATTTGAGAGCCGGTGAAAACCACCGGCTTGTTCAGCGCATCGAGCATAAACGAAAGTGCTGCGGCGCTATACGCCATGGTATCGGTACCGTGCAACACTACAAAAGCGTCGTAAGCCTCCCAGTGGCATTCCAACTGTGCCACCAGCCGATTCCAGGCCTCGGGCATTAGCTCTGCGCTATCAATCAAAGGCTGCATTTCAATTACATCAAATGCTGGCAGTCGGTAAGGGTCACTCAGGGCCAAATGCGCCGCTAGGCGTTCCGCCAGCCCCGCGCAGGGTACGTAGCCTTGAGGTGATGGCTGCATACCAATAGTCCCTCCGGTATAGAGTATTAGCACACGGGGCATGGGCACTCCTGATTGAGTTAATACGTGCTGAGCGAGTCCTTACTCGGCAGACGCGCTTGTTAGACGCTGCTTTAATGCTTCAGCCTCTTCAGGTTCTAGCTCCCAGGCTTTTGGATCCAGGTCGAGGTCCGGATGCTGGTTAGCGTCAAAAATCGGCTGTTTGATGCCCTGCCGACGCTGACTATCGAAGTCTTTGAGAATGCGCAAGCCGCACTTGAACAACAGGATCAGCGCAATTAGGTTGACCACGGCCAGAAGGCCCATAGTGACATCAGCAAAGCCAAACACGGTGCCCAAATCAGTGGTCGCGCCCCAACACACTAAAAGCACGATCGCCACGCGGAAGGCGTTGAATAGGTTCTGATTGTCACGACTGAAAAAATTGAGGCTATTTTCGCCTAGGTAGTAATTGTACAAAATCGTGCTGAAAGCAAACAGCAATAGCGCCAGGCTAACAAAAGTGCGGCCCCACTCACCTACGTGTTCGGCCAGCGCTGCCTGGGTGAGGGCAATGCCCTCAACACCTGCGCCCGCCGCAGGATCGTATACGCCACTGAGCAGAATCAGGAACGCCGTGGCAGAACAAATAATGACGGTATCGATAAATACCGAAAATGCCTGCACGATACCTTGGTTGGCCGGGTGCGGCACGTAGGCGACTGCCGCCACATTGGGCGCACTACCCAGGCCCGCTTCGTTAGAGAACAGGCCGCGCTTCAAACCCATCATAATAGCCGCACCAATTCCACCACCGATCAGTGGTTCAAGGCCGAAAGCACTCTTTACAATGAGCGCAATCACACCTGGAATTTCCCCAATGTTCATGGCGATAACCAGTAGTGCGATAGCAATATAACTGATCGCCATAAAGGGCACTAAAATCTCGGAAATACGCGCAATACGCTTAATGCCACCGAAGATAATCAGGCCTACCAGCATCGCCAGAGCAATCCCGGTATACAGCACAGGCACACCGAAAGCGTCTCCAAATGAAGTCGCTACTGCGTAGGATTGAAGTGCAGTAAAGGCAAAGCCGAAGGTCAACAGCAACAGCACCGAGTAAAACGCTGCCAGCCAACGCCACTGTTTACCCAACCCTTTAACGATGTAATACGCCGGGCCACCGCGATATGTGCCATCGCCTTCGGCCTCTTTATATGTTTGCGCCAGGGTGCATTCCAAGAAACTGGTGGCCATGCCCATTAAACCCACCAGCCACATCCAAAAAATCGCGCCTGGGCCACCTAAAGTAATGGCCACCGCAACACCTGCGATATTACCACCACCTACACGCCCCGCCACCGAAAGCACCAATGCCTGAAACGAGCTTAAATGGCCGTGTTGGCTACGTTTAAAGACTTGCCCCGAACCTAGGATACGAAACATCTCACCGAAATAGCGAAACTGCACAAAGCGTGAAGCGAAGGTAAAACCGACGCCAACGCCCACCAGCAGCACTAGTAGAATCTTCCCCCACAGGAGGTCATTGAGCATATCGAGCATGGGATTCTCTCCGCGTTTTTGTATTAGCGTTATGTTTGAAAGCGCGTCGCTTTACTATCATCAAGCGCGAAGAACGTTTTACCAAGCGTGGAGCAGAATTAAACTTGGCGCACAGATGCAGTTGTATGCACTGACTGCACCAACGAGTGCATCATAGTGCATCAAGCGAGTTTTTAGAGATTATTGGCTATGCGGTGGGCGACTTTATGCAGAAAGGGGCCGCAGATAAAAGCGATGATACCAGCGGCCGGCCATGCTAATAGCCACGCATGCATCCAAATACCCACAAAATCAGTATGGGCACCGATATTCACGTAGGTGACCCAGGCGGACATAATCAGCGATAGTGTGAATGACATAAGAATAGCGAAGATAATTCGGTGTTTCATGGGCGGCCCTATTACGAGTGTTTGAGTGCGGATAGGCTAACAAACATCTATAAATGTAATATATGGCAATATATGAAAACCAATTTTACATAAATGCAAAATGAAAACACCTTCTCTTGATGATCTCAAAATATTTATCGTCGCTGCCAACCAGCACAGCCTGACGGCGGCAGCTGCTCAGCTTAATATGACAATTGCCACCGTTTCGCGGCGCATCAGCGCGTTAGAGGCAACGCTCGGTGTAGAGTTGCTGTATCGCTCAACCAAAGGCTTAACGTTAACGCCGCATGGGGAGTCTTATTATCGCGAGTGCGAAGAGCTAGTGGTAGCACTCGATCAACGCATTTTAAACCTGGATCAAGCACTGCATAGCCTAAGCGGTCCGTTAAAAGTAATGGCCCCGGTCAACTTGGGCAGCGGGCCGCTGGATGCGTTTTGGCGGCATTTTACGCACCGCTATCCGGACATTTCGCTGAGCATCGAACTAGATAACAACATCATCGACATTCGCGATCAGCAAGCCGATATTGCGCTGCGATCAGGCCCTCAGAAAGATACTACTCTGATCCAAAAATACCTAGGCTATATAGAGCCCATTTTGGTGGCATCCCCAGCGATGCAGCACCCTCTACCGGCCACGATTAGTGAACTTGCGGCCTGCCCTAGTGTTGCGGCCAACATGTTTAGCGATTGGCAACTGATGGATAGCGAAGGCAATCACCACGCTTGCCACAAACATCATTTCCATATCAGTAATGATATGAATGTTGTCCTAAATCTCACCCAATCAGGCGCGGGCATCGCGTTGATGCCCGCCAGCATGGTGGCTAACAGCCTACAAATGGGCTCGTTGGTGCGTGTGCTGCCTAGCTGGCAGGGTCAACATAGAGAAATCTGCTTGGTATGGCCCCACCGCCGCAGCCTTTCTGCGCGTGCCATGCTTTTCCGGACAGAGCTAATAGAATTCCTCAGCCATCAAAGCTGGTTTCATGCGGCAGAATGAAATGGCTAGCGGTATAGCGCTAGCCAATCAATCGCGATACTCGCACGCCCGGTAATGTTTACATAGCAACGTTAGCCGCCCGAGCAGCGTGAAGTTTTTTATAGCTTTCAATCAAGCGCAGGTGGCGATCTAGGCCGTCTAGCTGCATGTTGGTCGGCGTTAAACCGTAAAACCGCACATCGCCATTGACTGAGCCAACCACGGCCGCCATCGCCTCTGCACCGAACATGCGCGTGAGGTTAGGCAGGTAGTCGTCAAGCGCCAGCTCATCATCCAACACGATTTCCAATACCGCGTTAATCGCACGGTAGAAAAGCCCTCGCTCGACGGTGTTATCGTTGTACTGCAAGAACATTTCAACGCGCTCTAAGGCGTCGTCATATTGCTGAAGTGCCAAGTTCGTCAACAGCTTCAATTCCAGAATAGTAAGCTGCCCCCATACGGTGTTTTCATCAAACTCCACGCCAATCAGCGTAATGATGTCCGTATGATCATCTATCTGACTTTCTTCCAGCCGTTCCACTAAACCATTGAGCTGTTTATCATCAAGACGGTGCAGATTAAGAATGTCTTCCCGATAATCCAGCGCTTTATTGGTGTTATCCCAAATCAAATCTTCGATCGGATACACCTCTGAGTAGCCCGGCACTAGAATACGGCAAACAGGAGCGCCCAAGTCTTCGTGCACCGCCATGTAGACTTCAGCACCCAGCTCTTCGAAAATCCCAAATAGCGTTTCGGCTTCTTCCTCATTGCTGCCAGAGAAATCCCACTCGCAGAACTCGAAATCGGGCTTAGCGCTAAAGAAACGCCAGGAAACCACGCCCACAGAGTCGATAAAGTGCTCTACAAAGTTGTTGGGCTCGGACACGGTCTGGGAGTTGAAGGTGGGGTGAGGAAGGTCATTCAATCCCTCGAAGCTGCGGCCCTGCAGCAGCTCGGTTAGGCTGCGCTCAAGCGCCACTTCAAAACTTGGATGCGCTCCGAAAGAGGCAAACACACCACCGGTACGCGGATTCATCAGCGTGACGCACATCACGGGGAATTGCCCACCCATAGAGGCATCTTTAATGAGCACAGGAAAGCCTTGAGCCTCCAGTGCGTTAACGCCTTCCACAATGCTCGGATATTTCGCCAGCACGTCTTGCGGCACATCCGGCAGGCTTAATTCCTGTTCGAGAATTTCACGCTTTACCGCTCGCTCGAAAATTTCGGAAAGACACTGCACCTGCGCTTCTACCAGCGTATTACCGGCACTCATGCCGTTGCTCAGGAACAGGTTTTCGATCAGGTTCGAGGGGAAGTAGATTGTCTCGCCGTCAGAGCGGCGGACAAAGGGCAGCGAAACAACGCCCCGCGCCTCGTTACCGGAGTTGGTATCAATCAGGTTGGAACCGCACAGCTCGCCTTCGGGATTGTAGATAGCTAGGCAGTGATCATCGAGAATCTCAGCGGGCAGTTCGTCACCCGGCCCCGGCAGGAACCACTTTTCATTGGGGTAGTGAACAAACTCACTGTTGGCAATCTCATCGCCAAAAAACTGATCGTTGTAGAAAAAATTACAGCTTAAGCGCTCAATAAACTCACCCAGTGCCGAGCAAAGTGCGCTCTCTTTGGTCGCCCCTTTACCGTTGGTAAAGCACATGGGAGAGGCGGCATCGCGAATATGCAGCGACCAAACATGAGGCACGATATTGCGCCAAGAGGCGATTTCAATCTTCATGCCCAGTTCCGCCAGCATCGCGCTCATATTGGCGATGGTTTGCTCTAGCGGTAAGTCTTTGCCTTCAATGTAAGTACTGCCACTTTCCGGCGCGCCCATCAGTAGCGCCTGGGCATCTTCATCGATGTTTTCGACCGTTTCGATTTGAAAATCAGGACCGGCTTGCACCACTTTTTTAACCGTGCAGCGGTCAATAGACCGCAGGATGCCCTGACGATCTTTCTCAGAAATATTTTCCGGAAGTTCGACTTGAATTTTAAAGATCTGATTATAGCGATCTTCTGGATCGACGATGTTGTTCTGCGAGAGGCGAATATTCTCGGTAGGAATATCCCGCGCGTTGCAGTACACCTTCACAAAATAGGCCGCGCACATGGCGGATGACGCCAGGAAATAGTCGAAAGGACCCGGCGCCGAACCATCACCTTTATAGCGGATAGGCTGGTCAGAAATGACCGTAAAGTCGTCGAACTTAGCCTCTAGCCGGAGGTTATCGAGATAGTTAACTTTAATTTCCATGTACGAGCATCCGGGGGTAATGAATTTGGCTAGGCATTTGAATAAACAGGGCCGTAGGCTGATTGGCTGCCATTATCCAGTTTTTACCCTGCTTCGTCTTGTATGCGTTAACTCCCGCTCAACTTGCCCATAAAATATTAAGAAGCGTTTAAAAAATCATCTGCGAGGCGGGTTATTACCCATGCAGCATGTTTTCTGCTTCGTTTTCACTAACGCCCATCATTAGTAAAATTTGACGCTGCGTTGCCGTCAGCACCTGTTTGCTCTCGGCTTCTCCAGGCAAACTTTTGGCAATGGCCACAGCGCCTATCAACGATGCCAATATGACCCTAGCCTTATCAGCAATCACGTTACGGTCATTGGCGAAGGGCAGTTTCTTCAACTTCCCTAGCGCCATGAGGCGGGTTTCGAGCATCTTTTTCATACGTGAATAAGATGCTTCAAACAGGGTACGGATTTCTTCTTTTTCGCTGCCAATCTCATTGAAGAGTACAGCTTCCGGTCCTGGTTCATGCTTACTGACCAATTCTTGAAGGTTGCAGTAATTGGCGACCAGATCAGTCAAGTGTTGCACCGATAGCGGTCCTTTCACCAACCTTGCCGCCCGGCTTTTATCCAGCGTAAGGCGTACTGACTCGTTGTAGAGCGCTTCTTTTGAAGCAAAATGCGTATAAAAGGCGCCATGGGTCATCTTTGCGAGCGTCATAATTTGCCCAATAGATACCTTCTGAAAGCCTTTACGGCTGAATAACTCCGCAGCGGAGGCCAAAATACGCGCTTTCGTTTTCGATTTATGGCTTTGGGGATAAGGCATAGTTACCTCGTCGTATACCAATAAAATATGATCTTGATCATATCTTGTCTGGTGCTAGGGTGGCGACATCAATAACTCTGGAATCGCTATGCAATCACCTATTGTTATTACCGGCATGGGCATGGTCAGCCCGTTAGGAAACAACGTTAATACAAGCTGGGAACGACTGTTAGAAGGCCAGTCCGGCATCAGTACGATCAGCCGCTTCGATACCAGCGATATTCCCATCAAAATTGCCGGCGTCGTTCCTGAACACCTCAATGACCCGGCTGGCGGGGTTGATCTGGATAGCATTGCCGACCCGAAAGAACGCCGCAAAATGGATCTGTTTAGCCTGTACGCACTAGCCGCCGCTCAAGAAGCATTGCAACAGGCCAACTGGCAGCCATCGGAACACGCTCAAAAGCGCCGAACAGCTACGATTATTGGCTCGGGCATCGGCGGCTTCCCAACCATAACTCAAGCGCAAAAAACGCTGGTGGAACGCGGCTATCGTAAAATATCGCCCTTCACCGTACCCGCTTTTTTAGCCAATCTGGCAGCCGGCAACCTGTCGATCCGCTATGGCTTTCAAGGCCCGTTAGGTTGCCCGGTAACGGCCTGTGCGGCAGGCTTGCAAGCCATTGGCGATGGCATGCGCATTATCCGCAGCGGTGAAGCCGATGTGGCACTCGTCGGCGGCGCAGAAGCATGCATCGACCCGCTTTCGCTGGCCAGCTTCAACGCGTTAAAAGCACTTTCCACTGAATCTATCACACCTGAGCGCGCCTCTAGGCCGTTCGACAAGGACCGTAACGGCTTTGTGATGGGTGAAGGGGCGGGCGTTATAGTGATAGAAACGCTTGATCATGCCCTTGCGCGTGGCGCAACCCCGCTGGCAGTCATTAGCGGCTACGGCACCAGCGCGGATGCACATCACATTACCGCCGGGCCAGAAGATGGCGCAGGGGCAGCCCTAGCAATTCAAGCAGCTCTTGGCATGGCAGGTCTTTCCAAAGATGCCATTAGTCATATCAATGCCCACGCGACGTCCACGCCGGTTGGCGACCGCGCTGAAATCGCCTCGTTACGCAACGTGTTTGGTCCCCTGCTGCCCAACATACCGATTTCAGCCACTAAGTCGTCTACAGGCCACCTGTTAGGGGCCGCCGGAGGTATAGAAAGCATTTTTTCTGTCATGGCCGCGATGACTGACCAACTGCCGCCGACCATTAACCTTGAGCACTGCGACGACGGGATGCAGGACTTAAATTTTGTCACCGCCAGCCCACTCGATCACGACACCCAGCATGTGCTATGCAATGGATTTGGTTTTGGAGGCGTTAACGCGGCGCTGATTATCAGCAAGATTAAGGGCTAGGTTTTGAAGGGCTCAGTTTTGCAGAGCCCAGTTTTGAAGGGCTATGCCTTGAGCAAAAACGGTAATGCTTCTTCTAACAGCTGCTCGGGAAGTTCTTCAGCAATATAATGGCCGCAGGGAAGCGACTTGCCTTCAACGTGAGAGGCCACTTTGCGCCATTCACCCAAGGCATCGAAGCAAGCTTCGATTGCCCCTTCAGCTCCCCACATCACTTTCAATGGGCAGCTCAGCTTAATGCCTGAATCAATGTCCGCCTGGTCGTGCACTAAATCGATCGTGGCGCTGGCGCGGTAGTCGCCGCAAATGCCGGAGGCGGTACCGGGCAGTGACAAACAGCGTTCGTATTCCGCCAGCGCTTCGGCTGAAAAAGGCGCCATACCGGCGCTACGCGCTCCCATGACGCTCTTTAGATACTGGGCAGGATCGCTGCTGATCAGCATTTCTGGCAGCGGCTGCGGGCGAATAAGAAAGAACCAGTGCCAGTAAGAGCGTGCAAAAGCCTCTGACGTGCCACGATACATGGCCAGCGTAGGCGCAATATCCAGCAGCACCATCCGCGTTACTCGCCGAGCATGGTCAACGCCTAGCCGGTGAGCAACGCGGGCGCCTCGATCGTGGGCCAGCACTTTAAAGCGCTCAAAACCCAATGCCGTCATGAGCTCCGCCATGTCGTTCGCCATGGTGCGTTTGGCATAGTTGAGATGCTCGGTATCATCGTCAGGTTTACTGCTATCGCCGTAACCACGCAGATCAGCCGCTATCACCGTAAAATGCTCGGCAAGCGACGCCGCTACTTTATGCCAAATCACGTGGGTCTGCGGATGACCGTGCAGCAACAGCAGCGCAGGGCCACTGCCGCCCATGCGAAAAGTCATTTCGATGCCGTTAACGCGACGCTTCGTTTTTTCAAACCCATGAAACATAACACGCTCCTGATTTACTGCAAAAGTCGGCTGGCTGTATTCGGCTGGCTGTATATAGTGCTAGCATAACCTTATTCACCAGAAAGCCGCTACGTTGAAGGCTTCCTGGCGGGAGGAAGCCATTGCACTATCACGCGTTAGGCATCACATTAGGCAGTCACGAAACCAAGAGAGGAAGCCGAGCTGCCCATGCATGACGACTTTGTGGCCAACCTGCGCCTGCTCTGCAGTTACTATCCGTCTATTGCAGAGATATGTCGGCGTTTAACGATCAATCGCGCCCAGTTTAATCGTTACCTGAGTGGACGTTATCGACCCAATCACGCAGCACTGCAGCGCATTTGCCACTTTTTCGGCGTCACTACTGAGGATATCGCCCTTCCCCATCATGACTTTCGTACACTGGTTCAAACCGGCCAACTAACGTCAGAAGCAAGCCCAGCAACCTTACCCTGGCCTAACGCATTGGTGCAGCGGGGCAGTGAAACCATGGAACGCTACATTGGCCGCTACTTTGAGCTTTATCATTCAATGTCTCGACCAGGCCAGTTAATGCGTACCTTAGTTTGCTTAGAAGCACGGGAGGGTGGCGTAGTCTATCAGCGCACCGAGCGGATGCAGGCCATGCTCGGCAACCGCTCATGCCACAATCGCTATGTAGGCACCGCAGTTAAACTGGCTGACCGGCTATTCTTGGTCGATCATGAAACGCTTAACGGTCATGAAATCACACAGACCATCCTGTTTCCAAGCTTTCAGAGCCAGGTGACGCGTTTAACGGGGTTAAAAATGGGCGTAGCTGATAACAGCGAACGTATGCCCTGCTGTGTGCGGGTGGTATATCAGCGTTTGGATGAACAGGTGAGTCTTCGCGAAGCACTAACGCAGTGTGGCTTAATAGCGCTGGATGATCCGTCCATTGATGATGCTCTAATAGCCGCGACTCAAAACGATGTGGCCGCTGATGAGCACCACTTTCGTGCCCGCCATTAGGACGGCACCAGCACCTGCTTAAACAAAATAGTTTCAAAATGATCCATGGGCTCGACAGATTTCAACGTTTTGGCGCGTAAAATAGCACCTTCCCAGCCGGTTAAAATAAAGCTAGCAAGCGCTTCTGGAGCAGTGTGAGTAGCAATATCACCCCGCGTTTGAGCGTCCTGCAAGCAGTTCACCAGCCGCTGTTCCCAGCGCTGAAATACAAGGTTTAGCGCATCACGGAAGGTATCGCTTTGGCCTGAAAGCTCTTGTCCAAGATTACCAATCAAACAGCCAGTGGCGTGATCACACTCATGCATATAGTCACGACCTGATGCAAAATAGCGCCTCAGGCGCTCTAAAGGCGGCGTGTTGCTATCTTCCAACAGCGTCACTAGCGAGGCGTCATACGTGGTGGCAAAGCGTTCAATCACTGCCAGCCCAAAATCTTCTTTACTAGAGAAGTAATGGTAAAAAGAGCCCTTAGGCACGCCGCACGTTTTTAAAACAGCATTGATGCCCGTTGCGTTGTAGCCTTGCTGGCTGATCAGTTGGGCGCCACTATCAATCAGCTTGTCGCGCGTTGCGGTATTTTTCATACGTTTAAAGTAGACCAGTGAGTCTATTGATACCAAATGAATATGAATTAGATATCAATTGCATGGTATTTGCACATTGCTTGACTAATCGCTGCGTAACAATGCGTGATGCTAGCATCATACGCTCATTTTTCTGGAATTTTCGCTCTTAGCACATGGATAACGCGCGGTAATGACCTCAATACGCTCCTTCTCGTCGTCTCACTCCTCTTATCAGCAAGGCCGTATTCGTCTGGGTGCAGTAGTTGCGTTATTGATTCTTATCGGCACGTGCATGCTCGCCTGGTGGATTATGACTCAGCCACCCCGCATTGAGCGTACTGCACCACCAGAACCACTGCCCAGCATGGTAGACGTGATGAGCATTTCTGCGAGCACCCAGGCGCCCCATCTATATGGATTTGGCCGCGTCGAGGCAGAGCAAGAAACTATGCTGGCCAGCCGTGTGGCGGGCCAGCTTGAGCGCTTTGCACCAGGCGTTGTGCCGGGACAAGTCGTCGAGCAGCAGGCGCCGGTCGCCTATATTGACCAGGCCGATCTCGCGCTTACTCTTGAGGATGCGCAGGCGCAGCTAGCCAATGCCCAAGCCCTGCTGGCACTAGAGCAGGCAGAGCAGCAGCGCGCACGCAGCGAATACGAGTCTTTTGGCCGCCAGCTTTCTGCCGAGCGCCGTGCGCTGGTTCTGCGAGAACCGCAGTTGCGCCAAGCCCAGGCCCAAGTGACCCAGGCGCGAGTGGCCCGAGATCAGGCAGCGCTTAACGTTGAACGCGCCACCCTGGTGGCTCCATGGCGCGCCATGGTACAAGCGCGCTTAGTGGGTGCTGGCAGCCTGCTTAGCCAGGGAACGGAAGTAGTGCACTTAGTGGGCGTTGAGCAATTTTGGGTACGCGCCTCCCTGCCCAGCGAGTGGACCGAGTGGTTGGAAATGGGCAGCCAGATTACCTTAACCAGCCGCGGCTGGTCTGAAGACGCGACGCGTGAAGGCACGCTGGTATCGATGTTACCCAGCCTGGAAGAAAACGGTTTACAGGCACAGCTGTTAATCGCCGTTAGCGACCCGCTCGCACTAGAAAGCGATGGCCCTGCCCTGCGCCTGGGTGATGTTCTGCGTGTTTCATTCCAACCAACCATTCAGCACCAGCTCATTTCAGTACCCTCTGCCGCGCTGCGCCCAGGCGACATCGTTTGGCAGGTAGATGAGGAGAATCGCCTGCGCCGTACGCCGGTGACCCTGGCTTATCGCGGAGAAGATGATGCCTTGATCCGCAGCGGCCTGACCGCAGGTCAGCGGGTCGTTACCGCAGGCTTAACCCAGCCCCGCGAAGGCCAGCTCGTGCGCATCCGACGCCCCAGCGATACACCGGCTCAAGAGGGAGACGGGTCATGAAGACACCGCGTGGCCCACTGGCATGGATGGTCGATCACGGGGTAGCACCTAACCTACTCATGGTGCTGTTTATTGTGGGCGGCTTAATGGCCTCGCTGGCGATTAAGAAAGAAGTCTTTCCTGAGTTTGATATTGAAGTGGTGCAAGTGTCTATCAGCTACCCGGGTGCGACGCCTGAAGACGTTGAACAGAGCCTGCTGCTGCCGATGGAAGCCGCGATTGCCAATGTAGAAGGCATTGATGAGCTGACCGCGACGGCCAGTGAAGGGCGCGCCAACGTCAGCGCCTCGCTGATTGATGGCGTTGACGTGATGCGCGCCTATCAGGATATCCAGCAGGCGGTAAATGCTATCACCACTTTGCCCAGTGCCGCCGATCCACCCCGCTTTACACTTGCGGGGCGCTCGCGAAGCGTACTGAGCCTGCAGGTATATGGCCAAGTAGGCCTAGAGGCGCTACACGACGCCGCTGAAGAAATACGCGGTGAGCTCCAGGCGACCGACGGCATATCTCGCGCAGAGCTATCGGGTAACCGCGAACGAGAGATTCAAGTTCATCTGGATGAAGAAGCTATCGAGCGCTATGGCTTGGATCATCAGCAGCTGGCTACTCGCATTGGCGAAGAGGCGCTTGACCTTGCCAGTGGTCAGCTGACGACGGCAGAAGGCGAATGGCTTATTCGCTATCAGGGCCGGCGTAACAGTGCCGAGGCCTTCGCCGAGCTACCCATTCTGACCAGCGCACAAGGATCGCCCATTATGCTGGGCGACATCGCGACAGTCAGCGACGGCTTCGCCGAGACCGACCGCGAAGAGTTTTATAACGGTCAACCCGGGCTCTCAGTGGATGTTTATCAAATTGGCGACCAAACCCCGACCAGCATCTCTGAAGCGGTCAACGGTGAGCTTGAGCGGTTACGCTCAGGCCTGCCAGAGGGCGTTAGCCTTGATATCTCCCGAGACAGTTCAGAGGTATATGAAGCCCGCCTTAGCCTGTTGTTGAAAAATGCCTGGATGGGGCTAGCGCTGGTATTAGTACTCATGGCGCTGTTTTTGGAAGCCCGTCTGGCATTCTGGGTCACGCTGGGCATCCCAACAGCGTTCCTAGGCGCAATGCTGTTTCTGCCCTGGATTGGCGTGTCGCTGAATATGATGTCGATGTTTGCCTTTATCATCGCCCTGGGCATTGTGGTGGATGACGCCATCATCGTCGGCGAGAATATCTATAGCTACCGTGAAGAAGGCTATTCACTGCGCGATGCAGCGGTTAAAGGGGCTAGCGAAATTGCCACGCCGCTGACGTTCGCCATTCTTTCTAATATCGTCGCGTTCCTGCCACTACTGTTTTTACCCGGCTTTCTGGGGCTTATTTTTGCGACGGTACCGGTCGTTGTGGTCACGGTATTTTTAATTTCCTGGCTGGAGGCACTGGTGATTCTTCCCGCCCACCTCGCACATAGTCGCAAGCCGCGCAATACGCCTGCGTGGCAGCGCCCATTAGAAGCACTTCGCCAACGCCTTCAAGGTGGTTTACACCATTTCACATACCATCAGTTTGAGCCATTCCTACAGCGTGCCCTTAACCAGCGTTTGCTCAGCATTGCGCTGGGCATTGCGGTGCTGTTGGTCGCCCTTTCCTGGGCAATGAGCGGGCGCTTGGGGTTTTCCCTCATGCCCCGCGTCGAATCAGACCAGGTGCAGGCGACGGTCACACTGCCGATTGGTAGCAATATCAGCATCAGTCGTGAACTCAGCCAACAGCTTCTTGACGCCGCAGAGCAGCTTAGCGAACGCGAAGAAACGCTCAGTTTTGGCAGCTCGCGCAGCCGCCTGGATGGTGAAAGCCTAGAGGTTCGCCTCGACATTGCCAGCGAAAGCCTGGAAGCATGGCCGCCATCGCGAATTGCCCGCGAGTGGCGCGACCTAACCGGCGATTTATTAGGCGCCCAATCAGTGCGCTTTGAAGCCGATGTAGGCGGCCCCGGCAGCGGTGCGGCACTGAGTCTGCGACTTTCACACCCCAATACACAGGTGCTTGAAGCCGCCGCTGAACGGTTAGCCGAAACGCTGAGCGGCTATGGGCTTACCGATATCGATAGCGGCCTGGGCGACGGTAAACCCCAGTTAGAAATACGCCTTTCATCAGAAGGACGCTCGCTGGGCCTAACCGGCAACAACTTAGCACAGGCGCTGCGCGGCCCCTTACAGGGCGCGACCGCTCTAGAGCAATACGTAGGGCGTAGCGAAATTAGCGTTGAGGTACGCTTGCCTAACAATAATCGCGACAGTTTGAACGCCCTCTACCGCATGCCGGTACGCACCCCTGACGGGCTGAGCGTGCCCCTGTCTCGCGTTGCGGATATCACCATTAGCCAAGCCTCCAGCAGTCTTGAGCGCATTAACGGGCGACGTATTATTACCGTCACTGCGGACTCTGAAAACGACCTTGCCATTAACCAGGTACTCGCCACGTTACAAGACGAGGTGTTCCCCACGCTGGAAGCGACCTGGCCGGGGCTAGAGGTCAGCATGGGCGGTCGCCAGCAGGACACCGCCGACAACTTAGCCACGTTAAAAACCTCCATGTGGTTAATGATTGCCGCGCTCTATGCGCTGCTGGCTATCCCGTTTAGAAGTTATTCGCAGCCGCTGCTGGTACTGGCAGCGATCCCCTTCGGTATCGTCGGCGCGGTGGCCGGTCATATGATCATGGGTTTTGGGCTTTCCATTATCAGCCTGCTGGGAATGCTCGCGCTTTCCGGCGTGGTCATCAACGATGCGCTGGTGCTGATCGACTACGCCAACCGCAAACGCCGCGAGGGAATGGCAGCCAGAGAAGCCATTGTGGCCGCAGCCACGCGTCGACTCCGCCCCATTATGATGACCACGCTGACGACATTTCTAGGGCTGGCACCGATGATTCTAGAGACGTCACGACAGGCGCGCTTCATGATTCCGATGGCGATTTCACTAGGCTTTGGCATGCTGTTTGCCACCGCTATTTTGCTAATTCTGGTGCCCTGCCTCTACTTAGGCATGGAAAATGTTCGAGAACGGCTGAGCGCGCCGCGTCAGCCTAGCCAAGCAGGAAGCACACAGTGATGGCGTTGCATGGGCCACTACGTCAATGGCGCCCTTCCCGGCTGGGGCTCAAACTATTTGCGATTATCCTGAGCGTCAATGTGGCCATCTCAGTAAGCATGTTTATGGCGGTTTCCTACAGCATTGACCGCGGCTTTTACGATTATCTCAACCAAGCGCAAGAGCGTCGGGCAACACTGCTGGCAGATGGCCTCATAACACGCTGGGAGACCCAAGAGAGCTGGGAGTGGTTGGAGCAATCCCCGGAACGCTGGGCATCTATTGTGCGGTTTGAACTGGGCCAAGAGCATCAAGACCGCCCCTCTCCACTAGGTGAAGCGCGGGATTTTGCGCTACGTGATGCTGAGGGCCGTTTTTTAGTGCCTGCCAATGGCAGCCAGGCAGGCTCAGGCAACTGGCATTGGCTGAACCTGCACAGCGCCGAGGAAACGATCGGTTCGCTGGGCTTTCGACCTCCTCGCGAGATGATGGAGCGTATGGAAAGCCGCTTCCTTGAGCGCCAACAGCGCAATCTTACCCTGATCGTAATATCGCTATGTGTGGCTTCTCTCCTGCTCGCGGGCGGCTTGTCCTGGTGGTTAGGGCGGCGTACACGGGCACTCGCGGGCGCCACGCTGCGACTGACAGAAGGTGACTATACGACTCGATTGCCTGAGCGTGGCCGCGACGAGCTGTCGCGTTTGGCGCGAGATTTCAACGTACTTGCCGCAACGCTCGAAGCTAGCCGCGATGCCCGAGCACGCTGGGTGTCCGACACGGCGCACGAGCTGCGCACGCCGTTGGCCGTTCTACGTGGGGAAATTGAAGCGATGCAAGATGGCATCCGCCCTCTCAACCAGGAGAACCTCAGCTCGCTTGCTCAAGAAGTTAGCCAGTTGGAACGCCTAGTCACTGACTTACGCCTGCTGTCACAAAGCGATGCAGGTGCGCTGGATATCCAACTTGCACCGATGGACCTTAGCGACTGTCTTGTCAGCCGCCTCGCCGACGCAGACCGCTGGTTAATGGACAGCGGCTTAACGCTGACGGAGCAGATCGCTCCTGGCATAATGGTACGTGGCGATGCCCAGCGCCTGCATCAGCTATGGAACAACTTGTTGGATAATAGCTGCGCCTACACCCAACCACCGGGAGAGCTGCGCGTTACGCTTACCGCGCAGCAGGGCTTTGCAGTCGTTACCTGGGAAGACAGCTCGCCCGGGGTGCCCGAGGGAGAACTGGCGCGCTTAACCGAGCGGCTGTACCGTGTAGAGGGTTCACGTAGCCGGTCCAGTGGCGGTAGCGGCTTAGGTCTGTCAATTGCCAGTGCGCTAATCAATGCGCACGGAGCAACGCTAGCGCCCTCAGTTTCTACGCTGGGCGGGCTGCGCTGGACGCTGCGCTTTCCTCTGCTGACATCTCATTAATAGGCTTTCACCCTCACTGCTAAGCGAGTTCCTTATGTCTCACGATGCGTCTCACGCGGCCTCTTTGCTGATTGTTGAGGATGAACCAAAAATTGCTCGCCTGATGGCGGATTACTTAACCACACATGGCTTTTCGGTCACGACGTTAGCCCACGGCGATGAGGTTATGCCGTGGCTAGCACAGCACTCCCCGGCACTTGTGCTGCTCGACATTATGCTGCCAGGCAAAGACGGCCTGACGCTTAGCCGTGAGATTCGCCAGCATTGGCCAACTATTGCGATCATTATGGTGACCGCCAAGGTAGAAGAGGTCGACCGCTTGTTAGGCTTAGAGTTAGGCGCTGACGACTATATCTGCAAGCCTTTTAGCCCCCGTGAAGTGGTCGCCCGTGTCAAAGCCGTGCTTCGCCGTAGCCAGGCAGCAGCAAACGCCCCTGCCGACGTTCAGCATGCACCGGTCGTATTAAATGAAGATGGCTGGCAAGCGCTCGCTTACGGCAAAGACCTAGGACTCACCGCGGTGGAATTTCAATTACTGCGCGTGATGATGCAGGCACCGGGACGTATTTTCAGCCGCGAGCAGTTAATGGATCACATGTACCGCGATAACCGCATCGTCTCAGAGCGCACCGTGGACAGCCACATCAAGAAGCTGCGTAAGAAAATCCACGAAGCGCTGCCAGAGCTAGAAATTATTCGTTCAGTCTATGGCGTCGGTTATAAGTATCAGCCAGAAGGTTAAGGGTTTACCTGACGATTAAGAAACTTAATGCCTGCATCAATCGCGCCGCCACGCAGTAAGAAGCTGGCAATGTGGCCTCTAAAGCTTTGCAGATAAAGCTCGCTCTCGACGTTGTTATCCTGCAGCGCTTGATAGAAGTCCTTGGCATGGTCTACCGGCACGAGGCGATCCCACTTGCCGTGGAATATAAAAAACGGCGGAGACTGCGGGGTAATATGGTAAATGGGCGACGCTAGGCGATATGCCTCGGTTTCTTCAGCTCGCGTGCCGCCGATAAAGTCGACCACTAAGGGCCCGTCATCGAATTTAAGCAGATCACTTGGCAACCCACCCGCCAACACCGCCGCTAGTCGGCTCTGCTCGCCGCCGTAAGGCTCGGCCAGCGGCCCTTCGACGCCAGCCAGTGCCAGCAGGCTCACCAAGTGCGCCCCCGATGAATATCCAACGCCTACGATGCGGTTAGTATCTATCTGCCACTCTTCAGCATTGGCATGGATCCACGCCATGGCCTGCTGCAAATCATGCAGCTGGGTAGGAAAGCGATACTCCGGCACAAAACGATGCTCAATATTAACCGCCACGTAGCCTTGCCCTGCCAACTGTTCGGCAATGCTCTGCATGTCTTCTGGCGTACGGTTTCGCCAGCCTCCACCGTGAACCAATAAGGCAGCAGGGCGTAGGGCGCTAGTCGACTCATCAGGCAAATAGACATCGGCCTTTAGCGCCTGCGGCCAATCATCAGGCGTGTAGGTCCGTGGCGCCAAGCGCGTAAAGGGCTGGGGTTCATGCAACGTACCACTCTTAACCGCGGACTCATTTTGGCCCACATACTGAGCGGCGCTACAGCCACTCAGCATCAAAGCAAGAGCACCCAATCCGGTTACTCGGCGCAAAGTGGTGAACGCGCAGCGCGGCTGCCACACGCGAGATAGCTCGATTCGCGACATTATGTTTCTCCTTAATGAATAGCGTCCCTGTCTACTATTGACGAACTACCCTTAGCTACGATCTGCAGCAAGCCAATAAGACCATGATTGTTGCACACTAACTGCAAGCAGTTTGCACTGCACCTAGCGATAATGACATCGTCAACTTACCAGGAGAGATGCTATGAACATTTCAGGTACTCAGAAAATGTCAATTCGCCAACTGTTTGCCCCGGCATTACTCGCTGCTGCGTTAGCATCGATCACATTAACGGCCCAAGCAGACAGCCACGGTGACCATGAGGCTTCCGGTGCTGATCGTCAGCGCATGGAAGAACGTATGGAAGAGCGTCGCCAAGAGGTGTATCAGCGCGCCGAAATCTCAGCTGATAAGCAGGCTGAGCTCAATGAAGCACACGCTGAACATCGCGAAGCAATACATGCGCTGCGTGAAGAGCATAAAGAGCGAGTCGCTGGCATTCTCACCGAAGAAGAGCAAGAAGCACTTCACAACGCCATGCGTGAAGCGCATGAAGAACATCGGGGCAAACGCGGCCACCACGATAATAGCGACGAACGTGCCGATAGCGAATAAACATTCGCCGCGTCGCTACTTTCTTGACAACGCCCGGTTTTCCGGGCGTTTTCACGTCTGCAAGTTACCCAATCCGCACTAACTCAAGCAGTTTCAGGCACTCGTAAACTTGAAGGGTAGCAGTTATTCACGTATTTTATTTGAACGTTCATTCAAAATAAAATCTTACCTCCACCTTTCAACCACAGGAGTACGCCTGCATGGCGAAAGACAACCCTATTCATCCCTCCCGAGACCGCCTCAATCCCGTCGTTTTTCACGGCAGTGTGGCTGGCATCCTGATCTTTCTGGTGCTTACCATGTTATTCACCGAGCAAGCTGGCGCCTTCTTTGATGCCGGACTCGCCTGGGTAAGCAAAACGTTTGGCTGGTATTACATGCTGGCCATAGTGGCCTATTTGGTATTTGTGGTGGCTATTGGTATGTCGCGCTTTGGCAGTATTCGCCTGGGGCCTGACCACTCACGACCAGAATTTTCACTACTCTCTTGGTCGGCCATGCTGTTTGCTGCAGGGATCGGCATTGACCTGCTGTTCTTCAGCGTTGCCGAGCCTGTCGCCCACTATTTGGCACCACCGGATTTAACCCCGGAAAGCCAAGCAGCGATGCGTAACGCCGTCGTTCAAACCTATCTGCACTGGGGGCTCTCCGGCTGGGGGCTGTACGTGTTGATGGGTATGGCGCTGGCCTACTTCAGCTACCGCCATCGCTTGCCGCTGGCGATCCGTAGTGCGCTCTATCCGATCCTAGGCAAACGTATCCACGGCCCGATTGGCAACGCGGTGGATATTACCGCAGTGATCTCCACCGTCTTCGGCATTGCTACGAGCCTCGGGATTGGGGTAATACAGCTTAACTACGGCCTCACCTACATGTTCGGGGTGCCGGAAAACCTCACCGTGCAGGTGATCTTGATTGTCTTGGTGGTCATATTAGCGACGATTTCCGTGGTTACAGGCGTTGAGAAAGGCATTCGCCGGCTGTCAGAGTTTAATATGTTACTGGCATTGGCGCTGTTGCTGTTTGTACTCTTCTCAGGGGACACGCTGATGTTGCTGGATAAAGTGGTCAACAACGCTGGCGATTATCTATCGGGCTTTGTAGGTGCCAGCTTTGACACTTACGCCTTCGCCGACGAGGGGGCTCAAGAGTGGAAAATGTGGTGGACGATTTTCTTCTGGGGCTGGTGGATTGCCTGGACCCCGTTCGTGGGCCTATTCCTGGCACGTATTTCCCGTGGTCGTACCATTCGTGAGTTCGTCGCCGGTGCACTGTTTATCCCCCTCGCCTTTATGATGGTTTGGATGTCGATATTCGGGAATAGCGGTATAGAACTGGTCGCTAATCAAGGCGTTGTCGAGCTAGGTGAGCAGGCGCTCAACACCCCCCAAACCACGATCTACACGCTGCTTGAGTACTTCCCTTATGTCGGCATTACCGCGGCAGTCGTCACCGTTCTGGGTATTGTGTTCTTTATTACCTCAGCGGATTCTGGAGCGCTGGTGCTGGCCAACTTCACGTCTATTCTGAGCGACGTGAACCACGATGCGCCGGTGAAGCTGCGTATTTTCTGGTCAGCCATGATCGGTTTAATCACCATTGCTCTGCTGATGGCCGGCGGCTTAAATGCACTGCAAAGCGCCGTGGTCATCACCGCTCTGCCCTTCTCGCTGGTTATTTTTGCGGTGATGGTGGGCATGTACAAAGCCTTGAAATTAGAAGGTAGCAAGGCAGATGCACGTCGCATGATTGCCGGTAGTGCGCCTGGCGGCGATTGGAAAGAACGCTTAGACCGTGCCCTTGACACCTCTAATCGCGCCGGTGCAGCCGCCACCATTGAACATGCAATTCGCCCAGCGATGACACAGTTTGCTCAGGAGCTTGAGCGCCGTGGCCAAACTGCCAACGTAAGTGAAGAAGCGATTGAGGGGGAAACGCTTCCCAACCTGATGTTGCAGGTCGACTTTGGCGACGCCACTAGCTTTGTCTACCAAGTATGCCCTCACCGCATGCGCACCCCTAGCTTTATCCAAGCGGATGATGACTTCTATGTTCGCCTGGACGTGTACCTAGCGGAAGGGGGGCAGGATAAAGACCTTAACGGCTATACCCGTGGACAAGTGATTGGCGATTTGGTAGCAGAGTATGAGCGTCACCTGCATTTCCTTACCCTGACGGGTAAGCAGATGGGCCACGTACAACCGATGCCCGGCACGATAGGCGAGCCGCCTGAAGACTCTCAGATGTAAGTCAGCCAAAACAAAAATCCCGACCACACATGGTCGGGATTTTTTGCACGCATACGCGCGTCGCTAGCGTCTAAGCGTTAGAAAAAGCCTAACGGGTTTATATCGTAGCTAATCAGCAGGTTTTTGGTTTGCTGATAGTGCTCAAGCGCCACCTTATGCGTTTCGCGGCCAACGCCAGATTTCTTGTAGCCACCGAAAGCCGCGTGAGCAGGATACTGATGGTAGCAGTTGGTCCATACGCGACCGGCTTGGATACCACGGCCCATACGAAAGGCAACGTTAATATCGCGGCTCCACACGCCCGCGCCCAGACCAAACTCGGTATCGTTGGCAATCGCTAACGCCTCTGCTTCATCTTTAAACGTGGTGACCGCCACCACCGGCCCAAAAATCTCTTCTTGGAAGACGCGCATCTGGTTATTGCCTTTCAACAACGTGGGCTGAATGTAGTAACCGCTGTTGATGCTGTCATCAAGAACTTCTTTCTCACCGCCGGTGAGGAACTCGGCGCCTTCATCGCGAGCAATATCCATGTACGACATGATCTTGTCGAACTGCTCTTGAGAAGCCTGCGCACCTACCTGTACATCGGTATCCAGCGGATTGCCGCGCTTAATAAGCTTGGTGCGTTCCAGCACCTTGGCCATGAACTCGTCGTACATACTCTCTTGGATAAGCGCACGTGACGGGCAGGTACACACTTCGCCTTGGTTGAAGAATGCCAGCACTAGCCCTTCTACCGCCTTATCAATAAACGTCGGTTCGGCATTCATGATATCGGCAAAATAAATATTCGGTGACTTGCCGCCCAGCTCTACGGTAGAGGGAATAATATTTTCTGCCGCGCATTTAAGAATATGTGAGCCAACGGGGGTAGAGCCGGTAAAGGCAATTTTAGCGATACGCTTACTGCTCGCCAGCGCCTGCCCTGCCTCTGCACCAAAGCCGTTAACAATGTTCAACACACCGGCGGGCAGCAGGTCGCCAATCAACTCCGCCACTTTCAAAATCGACGCAGGCGTTTGCTCCGCGGGCTTCAATACCACGCAGTTACCTGCGGCGAGTGCGGGCGCCAGTTTCCAAACAGCCATTAGAATTGGGAAGTTCCAGGGGATAATTTGCCCTACAACGCCTAGTGGCTCGTGGAAATGATAGGAAACAGTATTGGCATCAATGTCTGCTGCCGAGCCTTCCTGGGCGCGAATACAGCCTGCAAAGTAGCGAAAATGATCAACGGCCAGAGGAATATCGGCATTGAGCGTTTCCCGGACGGCCTTACCATTATCCCAAGTTTCGGCCACCGCCAGCATTTCAAGATTTTGCTCAATGCGATCGGCGATTTTCAGCAAAATGTTACTGCGCTCTTGGGCAGACGTTTTCCCCCATGCAGGCGCCGCTTTATGGGCCGCATCAAGCGCTTTATCAATATCTTCTGCAGTAGAGCGAGGAATTTCGCAAAACACCTTGCCGTTGACGGGGCTAATATTATCGAAGTACTGGCCTTTCACCGGGGCGACAAACTCACCGCCGATATAGTTGCCGTAGCGTTTTTCAAATGACACCACTGAACCAGTGTCACTAGGGTTGGCGTAGATCATTGAAAGGCTCCTGAGCATTATGATTATTCAAAACACGCTTACAGTGTTATTCAGTATGGCCCGTAGCGATATACAACAATGGCAGTACTAGCCCTCACTGTTACAGGCTCAGCCTGATAGGTGCTCACGACACCATTTCTCCATCGCTGCATGAGTGTGCGACGCCGTTAAGCGTAACGCGCTAAATATCTCATCTCGTTTGCTTTGCGTGAACGGATCCGTTGTCATTAATGTTTCCAGCTGCTGCGCCTGGTCGGCCAGCTTGTCGGCTCCCATACTCACAGATTCGCCGCGCAGCTGGTGCGCCAAACGTACGACCTGCTGTTGCTGCTCATTGCTGAGAGGGGCCTGCGCTAGGCAGGCCGTTAGCTGCTCGCAGTAATCACTTACTTGCTGGTGATAAAGCGTGATCAGCTGCGTCAAGCTCACATCGCCTAGGGTCGCTTTTAGCATGTTCAGCGTGTCGGTATTGAGTAATGACTGCGCGCCGAGCTGCGTTTGCAAGACCGGCAGCGCTGGCAGAGAAGCCGCGTCGGGCGTGGCAAAAAGCTGCGATGCCAGCAGGCTACTTAGCGCAGATAGCGACAGCGGTTTGGTAAGGTAATCGCTCATGCCCGCCGCAAGACAGCGTTGGCGGTCATCCTCCGCGCCACCCGCCGTCATAGCGACGATAGGCACACTGTCAAGCCAGCCACCCTGCTCGCGCATAAGCTGTGCGACCGTAAGGCCATCCATATCGGGCAGCTGGATATCCATAAAGATAAGATGCACCTGTTGAGACTGAGCCATGGCAAGTGCATCCTGGCCATTTTCAGCCCACACGACATCGCAACCTAAACGGGATAATAAACCAATCGCCACTTTGCGATTCACCGCGTTATCTTCGACTAGCAGCAACGTTATGCCAGTAAAGTCCTGTTGAGGTGCGCTGGGCAATGACACTGACACCGGATCCGCCTCCACCAAGGGCAGCTCACACCGAAAGATACTGCCTTGGCCAAGATGGCTCGACACGACTATTCGTCCTTGCATCGCCTCGCTTAGGCGTTTGCAAATCGCCAGGCCCAATCCGGTTCCACCAAAACGCCGAGTCACGGACTCATCGGCCTGCTGAAAAGGCTCAAAAAGGCGGGCCTGCTGATGTTCACTCAGCCCACATCCCGTGTCGCTAATTTCAAATACTAGCTGATCGAACTTAGTGGAGACTTGAACGCTGATCCCACCGTAGTCGGTGAATTTAATCGCATTGGCGATAAGATTAAGTAATATTTGCCTGAGCCGCCCTGCATCGACCATCACCCAAGCGGGTACCCGCGTGTCCACGTCAACGCTAAAGGTTAATTCCTTCATTTTTATCCGCGGCGTAAATAGTTCCACCACGCTGTCGACCAGTAAACGAATAGCCGTGGGCGATGTTTGAAGGGCTAAGTGCCCGGCCTCAATTTTCGAGAAATCGAGAATTTCATTGATCATTGATAGCAGCTGATTAGCGCTATCGTGGATCGTATAGGCGTAGTCTTCTACCTGTGCAGGACTTACAGATTCACGCAATAGCTCGCTCATACCAATGACACCGTTCAAAGGCGTGCGAATTTCATGGCTAACGATCGCTAAAAAATCCGATTTTGCTTGGTTCGCCGCCTGCGCCTGTTTAGCGGTCACTTCCAACTGTAGAGCAAGCTGTGCCTGCTCGCGCCTTATCGCTGCACTTTCGCGTGTTTCACGCACTAAAAAAGCGACCACCAAAAAGGCCGCTAAACTCATTGCGACGATCAACGTCATAAGAAGTCTGTAGAGCAGGCTGAGCTGTTCTCGCTCTGCCGTCGCCGACTCCGCTAAGTAGCCGTTAATAGCAATAACAAGACGCTCGGTACTTCGCGTCAGTGTCTGAAGTTTATCTCCCAATGCCGCCAGCGGGAGTGGCTGTGACACGCCTCGGTGGTCAGGCACCCCAAAAGCCCTGAACATCATATCCAGCCCATCTACCTGCGTTTGGATCTGGCTAAACAGCTCGCGTGCAGTCGTGATATTTTGTAATAACGCGCTGACGTCTCCCTCGTTGAGTAACGTAATTCGGCTATACAGCAGTTCAAAGCGAAGGGTAAGCGCATAGCGCTCCGCTGGCGTTAGCGGTTGATGATCCAATGTCAGTACATGATTGACCAGTTGAACCGCATCACGGTCCAGCTTATAAACAACCCAAGCAGTATCTTCGCGCAAACTTTGGGTAAGATTATCCTGTCGCCAGGCTGCCAGCGTGGCCACCACTAATGCACCGGCGAATAATAGTACGGCAATGATTGCTGCGAACTTAAGGCGCCGCGGGTAGCGCAGTAGGCTTGATACCTGCGTGGTTAAACCGCTAACGGACATTGATGTGCATAACCTGCCATACCGATCTAAAGCGCATTTTTTCGCTTAGCAGCGCATCATCCTGGTCAAAAGGATAAAGTATCCACAGCGGGCCGAGCTCGCGAACCGGAATAGCGGCGCCGTCTTTTGTTAATGCCAAAATAACCTCGTATTTCTCAAAATCACTGACTGGTATATCGGCTTCATAGCCATCCAGCGCTGCGACGTGCACCGTATCGGTATCGGCGTTTAAATGTGATAGAAGATCACGCATTAACGGTCCACGATAATGATTAACCTCGGCAGTCCATGGCGTATTCGTTGCAAACTCATACTGCGGTAGTGCCTCTAACGTAGCGAGATCAAGCTGCACTTCATGCCCCGCGTTCTCAAACGCAATATTGCCACTCACCGTCAGAAGCACGGGGGCATTCGACAAATTCAGCGGCTCTGACGCGCTAGCCCACCCCACAAGAGGTACGCCAAGCATCAGTATTGCCCAACCTATTAAAGATGCTTTCACCGCCGTCACCTCAATCTGATTACTGTGTAAATAAGCCGTCAGCGCGCAATGAGACATGAATTCAATACCGTTGTAACATCGCGTTATCTTGTGACAAAAAAACTCCGAGCTATTCGCCCGGAGTTTATAAGATGTACCACTTTATCTATGTCTTCAAGGTCAATGTCTTCAAGATCTATGTCTTCAAGATCTATGTCTTCAGATCTGTGCCTTCAAGGCGCGCAGTTCATCCGCACCTTTCTAGCGCACAATCATGACCGACACTTTGGCGTGATGGACAACATGTTCGGCGTTAGGGCCTAGCACATAGTCGACAAACTTTCGCTTGGTGTGAGATGCCATCACAATCAGATCAACGTTGAGTTTTTTACCCACCTTGATGATGGCCTCCCAGGGAGATCCATCTACGATGATGCTCTGCGTTTTAATACCTTCAGGAACATTGGCCTGAATGAAAGCATGCTGGGTTTCTGTCATGGCTTCATGCGCTTTTTTCGAAAAGTCTTTGGGGAAATAAGCGCCAACCATAGGCAGCTTAAATTCCGGCAACACCGTTATTACATGTAGCGATGCTCCAAAGGTTTCACACAACGTAATCGCTGTCGGCAATGCTTTCTTCCATGAAGCCTCTTCGTTGAGATCCACAGGCAGTAGAATTTTCTGATACATGATGACCTCCTTTAGACCGTTGCTGCTGGTTTACTATCAGGCTCGTCGGTTTGTTTTACTCGCCGACGGCGCTGAAGCAATACCACCAGGCCAAAGATAATGAGCGCCGGAATCCACAGCCACTCTTTGGTCCAACGATTCACGGGCGCCAGCACTTCAATGATCTCTTGATCAAAATCAAAGCCTAACTCAGCCGCCTGGCTGCCAAACTCAATGAAGTCGACCATGGCTTTATCGCCATCCGCGACGAGCTCCATGCCCAGTGCCTCCATACGTTCTTCACCCGAATCACCGCTAGGAACAGGAACCAGAACGTAGGTCGTCATTGGATCACCGTAATCATTGACGCCGGCGATTTGCACGCGCAGGTTACTGCCATCCTCGACGTTGCCTAGCGCTTCGGCAAACTGAGTTGGCGGAATTGACTCGTAAGGATTGTGAATTCTGTCCATCCAGAAACCTGGGCGGAACAGCGTAAAGGCCACTAGCAGCAGTAACAGCGATTCATACCAGCGGCTACGAACAAGCATGTAGCCTTGCGTACCCGCCGCAAATATCAACATGGCGCTGGTCGCGACAATAAACACCAAAATGCCTTGCATCACCGTGACATCGATCAGCAACAAATCGGTATTGAAGATGAACAGGAACGGCAGTGCCGCCGTGCGTAGGCTGTAGTAAAACGCCTGGAAACCGGTGCGCAAGGGGTCGCCTCCTGACACCGCGGCCGCAGCGAATGAGGCTAACCCCACCGGGGGCGTTACGTCCGCCATGATGCCGAAGTAGAACACGAATAGATGCACGGCAATCAGCGGTACAATCAGTCCATTCTGCTGACCCAACAATACAATCACCGGCGCCATGAGCGCGGAAACTACAATGTAGTTGGCCGTGGTCGGTAAGCCCATGCCCAAAATCAGGCTTAACAGCGCGGTAAGCAGCAAAATCATCATCAAGTTGCCGCCGGAAAGAATCTCCACGACGTCTGCTAGCACTAAGCCCACGCCGGTCTGAGACACGGCGCCTACCACAATACCGGCGGTAGCGGTGGCAATACCAATACCAATCATGTTGCGCGCACCGGCCACAAGACCGTCCCAAAGGTCTTTAAAGCCCTCTTTGACATCCGCCGCGAACTTGCTGTGGCCACGGAAAAAAGCGATCACGGGCCGCTGAGTGAGCATAATAAAGATCATAAACATGGTTGCCCAAAATGCTGACAGCCCTGGAGACATGCGCTCAACCATCAAACACCACACCAGTACGACAACCGGCAGGATGTAATGCAGCCCCACCATGACCGTCGGCCGCGTTTGTGGCAGCGTTAACACCGCAGTATTCGGGTCATCCATCTCAAGTTCTGGGTAGTTCGAACTAACTTTCAATAGCCCGACATAAATGACCGCCAAACCCACAGACACGACCCAGGGGGCCGCATCACCTAATACCGGCTTGAGCCAGCCAAGGCCGTAATAAACGACAAACGATAGCGCCATCAACAAAATCAGGCCGGTCATAAAGCCAAGAATCTTGTTCAGCAAAGGGCGTTTAGGATTGCTTGAAGGCAGCCCCTTCATATCCGCCTTTAAGGCTTCAAGGTGAACAATATAGATAAGGGCAATATAGGAAATGATCGCAGGCAAAAAGGCATGCTTAATAACTTCGACGTACGAAATGCCCACGTACTCGACCATCAAGAACGCAGCGGCGCCCATGACCGGCGGCATGATTTGGCCATTCACTGAGGAGGCAACTTCAACAGCGCCCGCTTTTTCTGCACTGAAGCCAACGCGCTTCATCATCGGGATCGTAAACGTACCCGTGGTTACTGTATTGGCAATCGACGATCCTGAGATCAAGCCAGTCAACCCTGACGCCACGACGGCGGCTTTGGCTGGCCCGCCTTTCAAATGGCCCAGCATGGAAAAAGCGACTTTAATGAAATAGTTACCCGCACCGGCTTTCTCAAGCAGTGCGCCAAACAGAACAAATAGGAAAACAAAACTGGTAGAAACGCCCAGCGCAATACCAAACACCCCCTGGGTGCCCAGCCACTGGTGATTAATCAAACCGCCCAAACTCACACCGCGGTGGGCCAAAATGCCCGGCATGTAAGGGCCAAACAGCGAGTAGGCAATAAACAATCCCGCCACGATCATTAACGGCGGCCCCAGCGCACGCCGGGTGGCTTCTAACAACATAATGATGCCAAGCACGCCAATCACGATATCTTGAGTGATAGGACGCCCAGGGCGCTGTGCTAAATCGGCATAAAAAATAAATAAGTACAAACCGCAAAAAGCAGCTACCGCTGCCAACGCCCAGTCTTGAAGCGGAATGCGGTCACGCGGTGAGCGCTTAAATGCGGGGTAAGCCATAAAGGCAAGAAACAGCGCGAACGCCAAATGAATCGAGCGTGATTCAGTGGCATTAAATATACCGACCCCCACCATATACGGCAGCGGTGAAGCTATCCAAAGTTGAAACAGCGACCATATCGCTGCAATGCTTACCAACAGTTTCCCCGGCACGCCTGCGGGCTTTCTTGCCCCCGAGTCGCTGGAAGCAACCATATCCTCTAGGTCACTTTCAGCGACCGCCGAAGGTTGTTTGTCATCACGCATACGCTTGCCCTGCCTATGGTCAGCGCTGACAATCAGCGCTTTCAACAAGAAGCGCGGACACCCAGGGTGCCCGCGCTTTACTACTCGAGGTGAATACTACTCACCGACCTATCTTTACGCTGGTGCTTAAACTTACTCGATCCAGCCACGCTCACGGTAATAACGCGCTGCGCCGTCATGCAACGGGGCGGTTAAGCCGTCAGAGATCATGTCTTCTTCGTTAAGATTTTCAAACGCTGGGTGCAGACGCTTGAAGCGATCAAAGTTTTCAAATACTGCTTTCACTGTTTCATAGACAATGTCTTCATCAACATCGGCTGACGAAACGAAGGTAGCGGCAACGCCAAAGGTTTCAACGTCTTCGTCGTTACCACGGTACAGGCCACCCGGAATCACAGAGCGGGTGTAGTACGGGTACTCTTCAATCAGCGCGTCGATTTCATCACCGGTCACCGGCACTAAGCGCGCATCGATGGTAGTCGTGGCTTCTTGGATAGAACCGTTCGGGTGACCAACAACATAGACCATCGCATCGATGTTGTTATCTGACAGGGCTGCAGACTGCTCGGCGGCATCTAGCTGAGACGCCAGCGCAAAGGTGTCTTCGTCCCAGCCAAACGCCTCCATGACCACATCCATGGTATTACGCTGACCAGAACCCGGGTTACCGATGTTGACACGCTTGCCAGGGAAATCGCTGATGGTCTCAATGCCGGAATCAGCACGAGCAACCACGGTTAGCGGCTCACCATGCATGGTGAATACCGAGCGCATCTCTTCCCAAGGTCCTTCTTCTTCGAAGTTGGCTTCGCCATTGTAAGCGCGGTATTGAACATCAGACTGAACAACGCCCATGTCCAACTCGCCGCTCTTCATGCCGTTAACGTTAGCAACCGAACCACCGGTAGACGGTGCGTTACAGCGAATGTTGTGCTCGTCGCTGCCACGGTTAACCATACGGCAAACAGACTGGCCGACGACGTAGTAAACACCGGTTTGGCCGCCTGTACCGATAGTGATGTAGCGCTCTTGTGCCACCGCAGGTGACGCGAAGGTCGCTGCAGCAATGAGCGCACCCGAGAAGGCGGCAGTGGAAAATGCATGGCGTTTCATGAACATACCTCTTTATCTTGATGTTATTAGCGTAGTTTATGTTGTGAACATCGCGCGTTTTGGTTTCACCCTGTGAACCGTTCCCTAAGGTGTTCGTGCCCCAAAACGATTTCAAGACATTCTGCTCTGCAAGCCTCCTGTTCTAAAGGCGTGCTATATCTGCAGATAATCTATTGCTTAGACAATCTGTGACAGGCACCGGCATGGCTACCTGTTATTACTACTTTAGCGAAAAACAAAACGTTTGGCGAAAAACAAAATGCTTAACGAAAAAGCACGCTTGGCAATGAGTCGTCGCCTCATCGTCCATTTAAAGCGCATATGACCGCGGAAGATAGTAGTTTAACGGCCGGTAACGTTTAGTAAGCGTTAAACCCCATACCGTTTTCGCATAGGGAATAATGATTTTCGCAGTTTGCTCGACCTCCAGGGTTCTTATGTGCCAGGGACTAAGCGCTTATTAAACGTTATAGCCCAGTACAGTGGGTAGCCACAGCGCGATTGCGGGGAACAGTGCGACCAGCGCCAGCGCACAGCCCATCGCGACCACAAACAGCAGCGCCCACCCAATCGTTTGTTCCAAGCGAATTTTTGCCACTTCGGTGGTCACCATTAAATTGACCGCAACCGGCGGCGTAAACTGCCCGATCGCAATATTCATCGCTAAGAGAATGCCAAACCATACCGGATTCCACTCAAAGTGCTGCATCACGGGAATCAGAATGGGCATCATGATTAAGTAAATCGAGATGGCATCCAGCAACATGCCCGCCACCAACACCGCCAGCATCACCAAAACAAGCAGTAATACGCCGTTGTCGGTCAGGCCAATCACCCATTCCGCTAAATGACGGAAGGTGCCCAGCATTGTCCCCGCCCAGGCAAAAATACCCGCCAGGGCGATAATTAACATCACCACACCGGAAATAATCGCCGCTTCGCCGAGCAGCTCCCACAAATCGCGAAGCGATAGCTCGCGGGTGAAAAACAGCCCAACTAGTGCCCCATATGCAACCGCGACAACGGCGGCTTCTGTCGGTGTAAATAGGCCCGAGCGCAGGCCGCCTAGAATCAGCACCGGTGCAAATAGCGCCGGTATCGCCTGCTTAAACGTGGTGCGCACGCTGAGCTGCTCAGCGCCTTCCACCGGTGTTCCGCCTTCCCAGCCATAGCGTTTGGAAACAATCATCGCAGGGACTAACAGCGCGATGCCCGCCAAAATCCCTGGAAACAAACCCGCCGCAAAAAGAGCACGTAGATCAACGCCGGGCACGACAATCGAGTAAAGAATCAGCGCCACTGAGGGTGGAATAAGAATCGCGGTAGAAGCCGATGCTGCGATCAGCGTGGCTGAGAAAGGTTTGGGATAACCGGCTTTGGTCATACTGGGTAGCATCACCATCGCGACAGCCGCCGCATCGGCGGGCCCTGAACCGCTCATGCCCCCCATAATCATGCATACCAGTACCGCCACTAACGCCAAGCCACCATGGCGGGGGCCAATCAACGCCTGAGCAAAGCGCACAAGCCGCAGTGCCACGCCTGAGCGTTCAAAAATAAGCCCGGTTAAAATGAACAGCGGAATCGCAATCAGGGGATATTTAGCGATGCTGTTGTAGGTATTAGTGCCTAACGTGGCAAGCATATCCGGCGACAGTCCAATTACGATGCCCACCGCGCCGGAAAGCGCCAATGAAAATGCCACCGGCACGCCAGCAATCAATAACCCTGCAAAGGCCAGAATCATCCATACATCAGGGCTCATCGGAGAGTCTCCCCGTCAAACGGTCATGCGTCTGCTGTACCAACCGCCAGAGCATGGCGGCTGTCAGGACCGGTAGCCATACTAAATACCACCACTGGGGCAACCCAAGCCCTGGCGAAAGTGACTCCCACTGATACTCTTGCCAGGCTAATTTACCGCCATACCAAGAGATCAAACCCAGCACAATGGCAACGCACAGCGCTTGCAATACGATCAGTCCGCGGCGGTACTTCGGCGGCAATGCGCGCTCTAAAAAGCTAATGCGGATGTGCCGGTTACGCCGCAGCGCCACCGAGGCGCCGGCAAAGGTCAGAATCACTAGCAAAAAAACGGAAAACTCTTCGGTGAACGAAAAAGAGCCGCCGGTTAAGTAGCGAGTAACAACATTTCCAAGACTAATCAAAGAGATAATACTTAATGCCAGCGCGCCCAACCAGCGTTCAAGGCGGGCATCAGGAAAGCCTTTCATGGCAGCCTCACAGCAACAAAGCTACCGGCCGTTGGGGCCGGTAGTAAACGGTCATAGAGATCGCTTAGCGGGCATCAATGGCCGCTTGAGCAGCGTTGACGACGTCTTCACCAATCCGTGGCACCCATTTCTCATAGACCGACTGCGTGGCCTCAACAAACGCCTGATACTGCTCATCGGTAAGCTCGGTTACCGTCACGCCGCGCTCCTCGATGGCGGCCAAGCGTTCGCTCTCTTCTTCACGGGTCATCGCGATTTCCCACTCACCAGCTTCTAACGCAGTTTCGCGCAGCATGGTTTGCTGCTCTTCGCTCAGCGACGCCCATACCTGCTGATTCACCGCAAAAATCAGCGGATCATTCATATAGTTCCAAAGCGTTAAATGCGCCTGGCCAACTTGGTCTATACGCGCCACGTCAAATACAGACAGCGGGTTTTCTTGACCGTCGACAGCCCCGGTAGTTAACGCCGGCTGCGCGTCGGTCCAGCTCATTTGCGTGGGGTCCGCACCGAGTGCCGAGAACGTATCCTGGAACAGCGGCGAACCCACCACGCGAATCTTCAAGCCGTCTAAATCATCGGGCTGAGTAATCGCCTCGCGTGAGTTCGAGACTTGGCGGAAGCCATTCTCGCCCCACGCTAATGGAATAACACCACGCGATTCGATCGCTGCAAACACCAAGTCGCCCGCTTCACCACCGGTCACCGCATCGACCGCGGCTTCATCTGGAATGAAAAACGGCAAAGAAAAGAGGTTAAGTTCTGGCACCTGAGGCGACCAGTTAATCGTCGAGCCCACCGCGGCGTCGATTAAACCCGAGCGCATGGCGGAAAATTCGCGCGTCTGATCGCCAGAAACCAGCTGGGAGTTGGGATACACACGCAGCGTCAGCTCACCGTCGCTGCGCTCTTCTACTAACTCAGCCCACTTCTCGGCGGCCTGCCCCCAGGGAAACGCGTCAGACAACACGGTAGAAACCGAAAGTTCGCGGGCTTGAGCAGAAAGGGAGGCAGAAAGTAGTGCCGCACCGGCCAAGCCGGCAGTCAAACGAGCCATTGAGCGTGTCAGCGTCATGGTGATTCCTTTTTATCTATTTTTATGATGTACATTTAGGATGCGTGCGGATAGCCGTGGCGAGGCTTTTCGTTGAAGCCACACTTATTGTATTCACTTAGCGCGCGAAAGAAAGACGCCTAAGGTCGGCATGGCAAAGATAGTCTCTATCGCTGTATTATTTTGGCGCTCTCTCAAGCTGTTACAATGGCTATCTGTTTCCTTCCTGCCATGGACATCAACGTGCCCCTACGCGACCTGCTGCTCGGCCTCTTCGTTATCGCTATATGGGCGTTAAACATCATTGTTATCAAGGTAGGCGTGGAAGAACTACCGCCGCTATTGATAACCACCATTCGCTTTATGCTGGTCGCAGCGTTGCTAGTACCCTTCTATCCCGTCGCACGCGCGCAGCTGCCGTTTTTACTGCTACTATCAGTGACGTTCGGCAGTCTTCACTTTGCACTGCTATTCATTGGTTTAGAGCACGCGGAAGCGGGTACCGGCGCGCTGCTCGTGCAAATGGGTACACCGTTTGCCACGTTATTGGCCGTGGTGTTTTTTAAGGAACGGCTGTGGCCTAAGCGTATCGTCGGGCTGCTGCTCTCCTTTGCCGGCATAGCCGTCATTGCGGGAGGGCCAACGCTGCCGTCGCCTTTGCCATTAACTATCTTGCTGCTGAGCGCATTAGGCTGGGCAATCTCGCAGCTGTTAATTAAGCGCGGCCCACCGATTGCCCCACTGGCACTCGCAGGCTGGGTGGCGCTGTTTGCAGTACCTCAGGTAGCGCTAGGGTCGTGGCTATTTGAAAGTGGTCAATGGCAGGCAATTAAGCAGGCAAGCTGGGTGGGCTGGGGAGCAATCATTTACACCGCTGTCATGTCATCGATTGTCGCTTACGGGATTTGGTACACACTTTTGCGGCGCCATCCGATCAATCGCGTCATTCCCATGACGCTTCTAACGCCCGTATTTGCGGTGGGCCTAGGCGCGCTGCTGATGGGCGACAGCCTAGGCATTCACAAGCTGATAGGTGGAGGATTGGTGGTCTCAGGTATCGCGCTGATTGTAATTAAATTCCGCCGCGCACCCCGTCTAGCTTAGGGTGCGGGCTGGCAGAAACCTGCATCATCAGGGACCGATACACAGTCGCCCACTTTAATACCGCGCTCGGCAAAGTATCCGCCGTTAACCTCTAGCGCCGAGTAATACGCGGCACCGGCCGGATAAGAAGGGCAACGACTGGGCTCAGAGGACTCGCAAGGCGGCATGGTATTGATGGCGACAATCTGCCCATTGCCATCGATAAAGGCAATATCGAGGGGAATTAGCGTGTGATACATCCAAAAGGCATTGTTAGCCGACTGTTCTCTCTCAAACCGAAACAGCATGCCACTGCTTGCTGGCATGCTCTCACGCTCCATCAAACCACGCTGACGCTGAGCAATCGTTTCCGCCACTTCAACGTCTACACGATGCGGGCCATCCTCGCTATGAATAGCAAGCGCCAGCGTTTGCAGGCCGGCTGGCTTCGCCTGCCCCCACGCCACAGCACTAAGTAACGACATCGGCAACAGTGCCGCCAGCGGTAACAGTAACGACGCCTTAAGCAGCGTGCGACGCGTAGAGTTCATGCGTACTTCCTTTTATGATGCGCGTAACTCCCCAGCATATGGGGAACCTATCAGCAGCAGGCCAGCATCCAGCCACGTCGTCTATTAGCCGTTATGCTCAGCGTGCTGGTCGGTAATCTCCATCACTTTCATCGTATTAGTGCCCCCATGAGCGTTCATGTGATCGCCGCGGGTCAGAATCACGTGATCTCCGGCTTTTGAGATACCGGTTTTCACCAGCAGTTCAAGCGCACGTTCATTTAGCTCGGTGGGTGACATTTCAGACGTATCAAAAGGTAGCGACACCACCCCGCGATACAGTGCCATGCGGCGCTGTGCGATAGGGTTGTGTGCCAGACCCACGATCGGCAAACCAGAACGAATACGCGATGCAATCAGCGGCGTGTAGCCAGAAGACGTCATGCAGGCAATCGCGCTAACGCCGGTCATATGATTCGCGGCATACATCGCTGAAAGCGCAATGGTTTCATCAGGGCGAGCAAAACCTTCATGAATACGGTGGCCGGATTCTTGGGCTGATTTTTCACGCTCAGCGCCTAAACAAACCCGCGCCATGGCTTCTACGGTTTCAAGCGGGTAGTCGCCTGCGGCGGTCTCCGCTGAGAGCATCACTGCATCGCTGCCATCCAGCACGGCGTTAGCCACATCGAACACTTCTGCCCGTGTGGGCAGCGGCGCCGAAATCATGCTTTCCATCATCTGTGTAGCAGTGATCACCGCGCGATTAAGTGAGCGAGCACGCTTGATCATGCGTTTTTGAACGCCGACTAGCTTCGCATCGCCAATTTCAACGCCGAGATCACCCCGCGCCACCATCACCGCTTCCGATGCTTCAATAATACCGTCGAGGGTGGCGTCATCCGCCACGGCCTCAGCACGCTCAACCTTCGCGACTAAGCCAATATCTTTGCCCGCCTCGCCCAGCAAGCGGCGCGCCTCCAGCATATCTTCGGCGTGGCGGGGGAAAGAAATGGCCAAGTAGTCCACGCCAATCTCGACGGCAGTTTTCAGATCTTCTTTATCTTTTTCAGTCAACGCTGGGGCAGAAAGCCCACCGCCCTGCTTGTTGATGCCTTTATGGTTGGAAAGCTTGCCGCCCACGACCACAACGGTATACACCTGCTGGCCGCTGACGCGAACAACGTCTAGAACGACGCGACCATCATCCAGCAACAGGCGATCACCTGCTACGACATCTTGCGACAGCGTTGTGTAGTCGCAGCCCACCTGGTGAATATCACCTGCATCGCCATCTAGCGCCATATCGAGAATAAACGGCTGGCCTTCTTTGAGCACCACCGCGCCATCACGAAAACGGGCAATACGGATTTTGGGACCTTGAAGGTCGCCCAAAGCGGCAACGCTACGGCCTAGCTTCGCGGCGATTTCACGTACCTGCATTAAGCGTCGACGGTGATCATCGGCGGTACCATGAGAGAAATTTAAACGCACCACATCCACGCCCGCAGCAAGCATGGCCTCCAATACGCCCTCACGATCACTGGCAGGGCCAAGAGTGGCGACAATTTTGGTACGACGGATCGAAGAAAAGTGCAGTGCGCTCATAATATTCCCACCATGCGAATTAGCCTGTAGTGACGCTATTGGATAACGAGACTCTATTGAATAACACTAGCTTATCAGTTTAACGCGCTCTATATGACAGCGGTACCACTCACAGGCACGGATTATTCCAAGGTCACGGTTATCGCCATGGGAAACTCTTCGCAGTTATTGCCGTCACCGCCTCGATCTACCACCAAAAACTCGCCTTCTCGTTCCAGCACCGATTGAACGGCATGCCAGGTGCCTGCACGGTAGTTGACGCCTTGATGGCCGTCGGTCACAAAGGCACGCACGTCACCTGAGTTAATATGCTCGCCGGGAGTGGCCACCACCACGATAAAGCGCTCTTCATGCAGCGGCATAAACGCCTGGCTGCCTTGAGGGTGGCGCTCTAAAAACGTCAGTTCAAGCGGCAGTGTGATCGGCTGACTGATAAAAATGTTGATCAGCGTGTGGCCGTTTTCACCCAGCGTTTCCACCTTAGCGAGGTCATGATGGCGCTGGGTACGACCAGCGTTGATAGGGAACGATGCGGCGTTGCGCGCATCAATCACATCGCCAAAGGGAGCAAACGCCTCTGCCGTTAGCGGTGTGGCAGTGAGTTTAAGCATTGCGTTGTCCTTACACGTTATTTCAGACGAAGGGCGGGATGACGATTAACGTCTTTATATAGCAGATAGCGGAACGGCCCTGGCCCACCGGCGTAACAGGCTTGGGGGCAGAATGCGCGCAGCCACATAAAGTCGCCGGCCTCTACTTCAACCCACTGCTGATTAAGGTGATAAACCGCCTTACCTTCCAGCACGTAAAGGCCATGTTCCATCACGTGGGTTTCATCGAAGGGAATAACGCCGCCCGGCTGGAACGTTACAATGGTCACATGCATATCGTGGCGCACGTCATTAGGATCAACGAAGCGTGTCGTCGCCCAGCTTCCGTTGGTGCCCGGCATTTCAACAGGGGCAATGTCTTGCTCATTGACCACAAACGCTTTGGGCACGTCGAGCCCTTCGACAAACTCAAAGGACTTACGAACCCAATGAAAGCGCACTGCTGCTGCTGATTCGTTACGTACCTGCCAATCACTGCCAGGCGGTATAAACGCATAGCCACCGGGCACCATGGTATGGCGCTCGCCCGCTAATGTAAGCGTTAACTCACCCTCCACCACAAACAGAACGCCTTCAGCTTGAGGGTCCAGCTCAGGCTTATCGCTACCGCCGTTGGGCTGCACTTCCATAATGTACTGTGAGAATGTTTCAGCAAAGCCTGATAGCGGCCGCGCGAGCACCCACAGGCGCGTGCCTTCCCAGAACGGTAAATTGCTTGTCACTATGTCACGCATCACGCCTTTAGGAATCAGCGCATAGGCTTCGGTAAAAACAGCGCGGTCAGCGGTTAACTGCGTTTGCGGCGGATGACCGCCCGTGGGAGCGTAGTAAGTAGCTGGCATGATTGGTCCTATCTGATTTTATTAAAATAAAGAAAACATCTTGTATACAAGATCTGCGACCCACATTAAAGCGATCTTTCGCAAAGCCCTTGTGAAACACTCCTCCCAATAGTAACTTCTTTAGAAACTTTCGTTTCATAATTCTAAAACCATACGAACCATGCTTCAAATGGCAATGTTTCAAATGACAGTGTCTCAAATGACAGTGCTTCACCGTTTGGCCCTTGTTGATCTAGTGGCTAGACGATGTCATTGCTCGGCTCACACTAGGCATTTATAACTAAGCATTTATAACTAGGCATTTATAACAACGGCTGCCCTCAAGGGTGGCTTTAAATAACGCGAGGCAACGCATGTCCCAACAAATCCCCCCTTCGCCCTCCCCTGAACGCCCAGTGCCTAAGAAAAGCTGGTGTAGAATCCCTGATATCTACGCCGTTTTGTTCATATTTATTGCGCTAGCGGCGATCGCCACGCACTTTGTGCCCGCAGGGCAGTTCGAGCGCGTTCCAGGCCCGGCTGGTCGTATCACCATCGACCCGACCTCTTATGAACAAATAGCCCCCTCTCCGGTGGGCATTGTCGATTTCATGCTGGCGATTCCCAACGGCTTGATGAGTGCCGGGGAAGTTGTCTTTTTTACCTTCATGATTGGCGGCATGTTCATGGTATTGAGGCATACCGGCATTATCGAGATTGGTGTCGATAAGCTGACTAGGCGCTTTGCCCGACAAAGCCTGCTGACCATTCCAGTGCTGATGACAGTATTTGCCCTCATCGCGACCGTTATTGGCACTCAGGAGCTGGCGCTGGTTTACGTCCCGGTAATCCTGCCACTGATGATTGCATTACGCTTTGACTCAGTGACGGCGGCGGCGGTGGCTTTATGTGCCACTACTGTCGGCTTCACTACTGGCGTACTCAACCCCATCAATACCGGCCTGGGCCAGCAGCTTTCAGCACTCCCGCTTTATTCAGGCTACGGGCTGCGCATCTTGGCGTTTATTGTCATGCTGGCGGCGGCCATTTTCTTTGTCATGCGCTACGCCCGCAAAGTGCATAACGAACCATCCTTTAGCCTGCTCAGCAGTGACCCGGGCGAGTCTGAAAAGCGTTCGCTCTATCAGCATGCCGATAATGGCCGCGCACTGGTGGCCAACGGTCGTCAAAAGCTAGCTGCAATCGCGGCCTTTGCCTTCTTCGGCGTGCTAATTTACGGCGTGTTACAGCAAGGCTGGTTCATGATGGAGATGGCCGGGCTTTTCATCATTATGGGGATTGTGGTGGGGCTGATCGCGGGGCTTAACACCGACGAAATATGCGCAGGCTTTAACCAGGGCTTCCGTGATGTGCTCGTGGGAGCGATGATCGCAGGGGTTGCTCGCGGTGTCGCCGTGATGCTGGAAGATGGTCAGATCATGGATACGCTGGTGTTTGGACTGGGCAATCTGGTTGGCGGCCTGCCCACGTTACTGTCGGCTATTGGCATGTTCTTCGCCCAGCTAGGCTTTAACTTCATCATTCCTTCCGGTAGCGGTCAGGCCCTGGTGACTATGCCGCTGATGGCACCGCTTTCCGATATTATTGGCGTCACACGACAAACCGCGGTGCTGGCTTTCCAGCTCGGCGACGGCATTGGCAATATTCTTTACCCAACGTCAGGCTACTTTATGGCCACGCTGGCACTGGCTGGGGTGACGTGGCAAAAATGGGTCAAGTTCTTCTTCCCCCTCTTTTGCATATGGGTGCTGATTGCGTTGGCGTTTCTTGTGTTCGCTCAGGCGACTCAGTGGAATGGTTAACCAGTAAACAAAAAACGTTAGCCAAAATAGTCAAAACGGCCAGAAATTAAAAGATCTGCTTTCTGTCATTCAACTATCACCTTTGTTGAAGAAGATAGATGTAGCTGACCCTGCTCAGCTACATCTTATCTTCTTTGCAAAGGTTAAATAGTGATGATGAAACCGATACTCGCCACAGCCTTACTCGCCTTTGTATTTACGGATTCAGCTTATTCTCAGCAGGCCTTTCCTGCCACCTTGTCCAGTCATGCTCAACTGCCCGGCAGCACGTTTGTAGCGGCCCCATCCGGCGCCGCTGAACACTACAACACCTCAGGCCGCTTTACTGGAGAAGAAGGACGTATTGAGCAGTTATACACTAACGTACAAGCCACTGGTTTAGCGCTCCCTTTTCCCAGCCAGCCGCTGCAAGGGTTTTCAGGTATACGCTCGCTTGGCGACGATCGTTTTCTGGTCTTAACCGATAACGGCTTTGGCTCTAAGGCGAACTCTTCCGATATCATACTGATGTTTAACATCATAAACCCCGACTGGAAAACCGGACGCGTCACTATTGAGGAGACCGTTCAACTCTCGGACCCAAACCGCAAGGTACCCTTCCCTATTATGAATGAAGCCACCCCCGGGCGATTTTTGACCGGTGCTGATTTCGACATCGAATCGATCCAGCCGGTGGGTGATACCTACTGGATTGGTGATGAATTCGGCCCCTGGATTATCCAGGTCAATAAGGAGGGTGAAGTGTTGCAAGTGATAGCCACAAACCCAGGCGGCACGATGATGCGCTCGCCCGACAATGCCTTTGCCCTGACCCCAAACCCCGGCGCACCACTTTCAGATGATGTTGTCGTTTTTCGCTCCGGTGGCTATGAGGGTATGGCGCTCTCCGAAGACCACACAACGCTCTATCCATTGTTGGAAAAGCCTGTATGGGACAGTAATGATAATGCCCCGGAAACCATTGATGGCACTCCCGTCTTAAGAATGTTCGAACTCAGCACTGACACAGGCGAATGGGGCGATACAACTCGCTATTACCCACTCGCGTCAGCGGATCATGCCATTGGCGACTTCAATCTTATTGAGGGCACCCGCGGCCTGATTATCGAGCGTGATAGCCGCCAAGGAGACCCTAGAGCAGAGTGGGCGAACGATCCCGCCGAGTTCAAGCGTATCTATCTTATCGACCTCGATCGCACGAACGAGCAAGGTGTGCTTGAGAAAATCGCCTATATAGACCTCATGGACATTCAAGATCCCAACGGCATCGCACCGCGAGGCACGATCGACGGCACGTTTAATTTTCCCTTTGTGACTATTGAGAACGTGGATAGAGTCGATGAAAGAACTATCGTGGTCGCCAACGACAATAACTATCCGTTCTCGATTGGTCGCGAGCAAGGGCAGGCTGATGATAATGAGATGATACTGCTTGATGTGGCAGACTTTCTGAACGCCGAATAGCAAGAATCAGCGTGAGGCTAGGGCGCTAGCGGACATCTTCGCCTCACGTTGAAACGCCAACGATTTCTAACGTATGTGCTAATCGATACTCATGATCGGTGTTTCAAGTTCACTGAGCTCAACGTACATATCGCTGATCGCGCTGATCCGCTCTCGTCCCTCTGCCAGGCGACGGTGTAAAACGCCGTTCGCCAGCAAACAAATCAGGCTATTGGCTGCGGCGTAACTATCAAATGCCGAGAGGCTTTCAAGCGGCGTTTCCATAAACCAGGTGACTTGAGAGGCGAAATTCACCGCGGTTGGATCAGCAATTAATGCGACCTTGGCCGACGAGCGCTCAAGCGCATCCACCAGCGCAGCAAACGCCGCGGGGCGGCGGCGAAACCCAAACAGCACCACCACATCCTGCTCGGAGAGATCGACAATTTCTTCCGCTAACGACTGGTTAGGGTGTGGAACCACCCGCACCTGGGTGCGCGCTTGAATCAACTGCTGACGAAAATGTAGTGCTAGCGGGTAGCTGTTACGAAATCCGATCACGACCACATGGCGCGCGCGATCCAGGCGCTCTACAAGCGCAGTAAACTGGTCCACCGCGATGCCGCTTAAGCAGCGCTGCAGATTATCCTGCTCACGCTGCAAATGACGCTGGAACGGCGCGCCGGCCTCTTCCTGCATGGCATTTGCGTCGATCACTAGCGGCACGCCTAAATTGCGCAGCTGGCGGGCATGGTCTTTAACGGTACGATAGCTCTCAAACCCCAGCCGTTTGAACAGACGGCTGACCGTGGATTTAGATACCCCGGTTAAGCGCGCCAAATCGGCCCCGCTATACACCGCCAGATCGTCAAAGTGGTCGAGAATGAAGCTCGCGACGCGCTGCTCCTGGGCACTTAACTCGTCAAACTGAGCGGTAATACGCTGTCCGATATGCGGCGTCATAACATCCTAATAAACTAGTTTAATGTCACGTTGATGCGGGATGATGCTCGGCCCAATGGCGGGCGATATCAACTCGCCGCGCAACCCAAACGCGGTCATGGCTTTCGATATAATCTAAAAAGCGCTGCAATGCTCGAAAACGCCCAGGCCGCCCAAGTAAACGACAGTGCATTCCAATAGAGAGCATTTTCGGCGCCTCTTCCCCTTCTGCGTAAAGCACATCAAAGGCATCACGTAGATAAGTAAAGAAGTGATCTGCGGTATTGAACCCCTGCGGGGCGGCAAAGCGCATATCATTAGTGTCGAGCGTGTAAGGCACAATTAAATGATTATGATCACTGCCCTGACTATCGGTGACACGAGTCCAGAAGGGTAAATCATCGCCGTAATAGTCGCTATCGTAAAGGAAGCCGCCCTCGTCCAGCACTAGCTTGCGCGTATTAGGGCTATCGCGGCCGGTGTACCAGCCTTGCGGCTTCTCACCATAAAGCCGCTGAAAAATCTCCATGGCCTGCTGAAGATGCGCCCGCTCAACGTGCTCCGAGACTTCTTGATAGTGAATCCAGCGATAGCCATGGCAGGCAATTTCGTGGCCTAGCTCTTTAAATGCCTGAGCGACGTCAGGATTACGCTCCAGCGCCATCGCCACGCCAAATATTGTGAGCGGTAAATCACGTTTTTCAAATTCGCGCAGAATGCGCCACACCCCGGCCCGCGAACCATATTCGTAAATCGACTCCATGCTCAGGTGACGATCAGGATAGGCTGGTGCGCCGATAATCTCAGATAAAAACTGCTCTGAGCCTGAATCACCATGCAGTACGGAATTTTCGCCGCCCTCTTCGTAGTTGAGCACGAATTGGACGGCAATCTTTGCCTTTCCAGGCCAGTTAGCGTGGGGCGGATTTCGTCCGTAACCGATTAGGTCACGAGCGTAGAGGTTCGAAGGTGATGACGACATGCATAGCTCCTTGATTCCAATTCTTGGCTATCGTTGAGTAAAACATAGCCGAGATAACGTGCTTAGCGAACCCGTAAAACGTTTGTATACAAAATAGCGACATTAACGAACAACCGCAACGCGCCCACAGGTTAGTACACTGGAATCCACGGGCCTTTTTCACGCTAATAATGAATCTAGCAGTCACATTCATAGCCACTAGCCGCTGACCCTGATTGCCTTTTTTATGGCCAGCTCATTTTAGTTACTTGCGCTACGCTGATAATCGCCCTATTTTTGTATACAAGAAAAGAAATATTGTTTACATGCGGATTACTTATCATGCATATACGAATTATCAATCCCAACACCACGGCCTCCATGACCGCTGCTATTTATCATGCAGCGCTGCAGCAGGCAGGCGCAGGCACTCAGGTTAGCGCCTCGCAGCCGGATGCGGGGCCCGTTTCAATTGAAAGCCACTTTGACGAAGTTATTAGCGCTGTTGGCGTGGCGGAAGAGGTTCTTAAAGGCGAGCGCGAAGGCGGTATTGATGCCTACGTGGTGGCTTGTTTTGGCGATCCGGGCCTACTTGCCGCAAGGGAGCTGACCCGTGCGCCGGTCATTGGCATTGCCGAAGCGGCCTTTCATCTTGCCACGCTGATCAGCACTCGCTTTTCGATTGTCACCACGCTGGGGCGTACCGGCATTATCGCCGAGCACTTGCTTCAGCAGTATGGTTTCAGCCACCACTGTCGGCGCATTCGCGCAGCTGAAATTCCGGTTTTAGACCTTGAGCATCATCCTGAGGCTGCATTTGCCCGCATCGTCGAAGAGTGCTGCCGTGCGCGGGATAAAGATGATATCGGCGCCATCGTTTTAGGCTGCGGCGGCATGGCTAATTTGACCCAACAGATTAGTCGCGAAGTAGGTCTGCCGGTGATTGAAGGCGTCAGCGCAGCGCTGAAACTAGCTGAATCACTGGTTAGCTTAGGGCTGCACACCAGTAAGCATGGCGACCTTGCCTACCCACGACCAAAAGCATTCACGGGTAAGTTTGCGGCGCTTTCTGATCTTTCACTGCCGCTTAACTCATAGTCTTCCGATATGACGGGCAGCGCCTTAACTGACAGACATCACTAACTGACAACGCTCGCAATATTGCTAATAATAATTAATATTATACAAGATAAGCAACACGTCCATTAGCACGCCACGCCGCAAGCGTTGCTTGGGTATGAAAATACTCAAGCTACCAATAAAACCGATAATCTTGCGAGAACTACATCATGAGCACTTCAACTTCGGCTCTTGCGTCAAAGAATCAATCTACTGCGAACGACACGGTGGGAATAAAAAGCATGGGGGCTGAAAGCCTGGCCCCTCAAGACACCCGAATAATGGGGCGTAGCTCCTACTTTCTGGCGTGGTTCGGCGGCTGCGTTTCCATTGGCACCTTTGCCATGGGTTCAAGCGTTGTCGGCACGTTAAACCTGCTACAAGCTACGCTGGCCATTGCCATCGGATGCTTTGTCATCGGCATTGCCCTGGCCATTAACGGGGCCGCAGGCTACAAGTACGGCATACCGTTCATGGTTCAAGCACGTAGTGCGTTCGGCTTTACCGGCACGCGGTTGCCTGGATTAGTTCGCGCGGTGCCTGCGGTAGTGTGGTACGGCTTTCAAAGCTGGATTGGCGCAGGGGCACTGAATATGGTGTCGGCTACGCTGTTCGGTTTTGACAACCTTATTTTCTACTTTATTACCTTCCAGTTTTTGCAAATCGGCCTATCGGTCATGGGGTTCCAGGGCATCAAATGGCTAGAAAACATCGGCAGCGTTTTTATCCTAGCCTCACTGATGTACATGTTTTACGCCACGGTGCAGCGCTATGGCGATGAGCTTTCAGCCAGCCTGCTAACCATGGAAGGCTCATGGGGCATGCCCTTCTGGGGTGCGACCATGCTATTTCTTGGCATATACAGCACCATGATGCTCAACGTTAGCGACTACTCACGTGAGCATAAAAAAGGCACGGCCCAAAGCCTGCTGACGACCATTTATGCCATGTCGATTCTGCCCTGCACGCTATTTATGGGTTTGATTGGCTACATGGTTTCGCAAGCCACCGGCACTGCAGACCCTATCCAAGTATTTGCTAACGCCGTCGACAATACGCCGCTGTTGATGACCACCCTACTATTCATCGCCTTCGCGCAGGTCACCACCAACGTACTCAATAACGTGGTGCCGCCGACCTACGTATTGATGGACGTCTTTAAGATCAAGTTTCCGATCGCCACGATCATCGTTGGGCTACTGGCGTTTGCCACATTCCCTTGGAAGCTTGTCCAGCCAGGCTCTGCAGCGGGCCTACAGATGTTTGTGCAGACCTATTCAGCATTCCTCGGCCCCATCTTTGCCATCCTCGTCGTCGACTACTACATCATTCGCCGTCGCACTCTAGATATCAGCAAGCTGTATGACCCGGAGGGGCCTTATAAAGGCGTTAACGCGGCGGCACTGATTGCCACGGCGATTGGCATTGTGGCGGCGCTTTCTTTCTCGGCGATCTCCTGGTACGCCAGCCTTATCCCTGCAGGCATTAGCTATTACCTGCTGATGAAGTACTGGGCACCCTGCCAGCGCTTTAGTCAGTAACCCACGCGCCAACCTTGAGCCAATAAAATGAAAGAGAGCAACGACGTGAGTGATTTAGACATTAGGCACATCGACCCGACGCTGTATAACGAGGACCTTGCGCCGCTTAAACCTCAAGATCGTAACTGGGGCGCGTTTGAGATCTTTAACGTCTGGTCGAACGATATCCAAAGCCTATTTGGCTATACCCTAGCCGCTTCGTTATTTTTGAGTTATGGCCTGAACGGCTGGGCGGTAATGGCTGCCATTATACTGGCGGGCGTGATCGTGATGTTTTTGGTCAACCTTACCGGTAAGCCCAGCGTTAAATACGGCATTCCGTTTCCAGTGATGGTACGTGCCAGCATGGGTGTTCGCGGCGCGAATTTGCCCGCCATACTACGTGCCATCGTCGGTATCTTCTGGTACGGCGTACAAACCTACTTCGCATCAACCGCGGTAACGCTGCTTATTACCGCCTTTATTGGTGCGGGCAGCGGGAGTACTTTCCTCGGCCTTTCCGGCGTGGCGTGGGTGTCGTTTGTGATTGTTTGGCTGTTCCAAATCGCGATTTTCTGGCAGGGCATTGAGCGCATCAAACACTTTCTAAACTTGGCAGGCCCACTGGTCTATGTGGTGATGCTGGTGTTAATGGCGGTTGTTTGGTATCAGGCGGGCAGCGAATTACTACCTGCTATTGGCACTATTTTTAGCGGCGATGGTGAAGCCAGTGGCAGTTCGATTGCCGCCTTTATGGCCATTGTCGGGACCATGGTGGCGTATTTCGCAGCGGTGGTAATCAACTTTGGCGACTTCACGCGATTTGTGAAAACCGAGCGCCAGATGAAGCTTGGCAACCTGCTAGGCTTACCGCTTAACGTGGCTTTCTTCTCTTTTATTGCACTAATTATTACGGCAGGCACACTGGTGCTGTTTGGCGAGGCACTGACCAACCCCGCCGATATCGTTGAGCGGGTTGATTCGCTGCCGCTGACGATTGTCGCTGCCCTCACCTTCTTCGCCGCTACGGTAGGCATTAACTTAGTGGCCAACTTTATTCCGCCCGCCTATGACCTGGCCAACCTGTTTCCCAGCAAAATCAGCTTTAAGACAGGCGGCCTGATTACCGCCATTATTGCTTTCTTTGTCGGCGCGCTTTGGATCTCCGTGATCAGTCAAATAGGCATTCCCGGATTCGTAAACGCACTTGGTGCAATCGTCGCGCCGTTCTACGGCATCATCGTGGTCGATTACTACCTGATCAAGCGCCAGCATTTGAATATGCAGGAGCTGTTCTCATCAGCGCCGGGCGGCGCCTACTATTACGTGAATGGTTGGAACATCCGCGCCCTTATCGCCTTTGGCGCCGCTGCGATGTTCTCTCTTTCTACCGTTCTAGCTCCCGCACTATCAAGCCTAGGCGGCTACGGCTGGCTGATAGGCGCGGGCTTAGGCGGGCTATTCTACTACGGCTTAATGCGTCAATTTAAGGCAGCGTCTGCGTTTGCTGAGCATACGGTAAGTTGAGAAATTTTAACTGCTAGAACAAACGCCATCGGCCAGAGCCGGTGGCGTTTGTTTAGGACATAACGCGTCAGGGTGCTCTAATCATCTGGAGTCTGCGTGAAATCACCGACGGCTTTATGAGAGTTGCCATTAATTACTGCGGCTGGGATGTTTTTAACTGATGAAGCGCACCTAACCTAACCCCCAAATATCTGCTGCAAATCCGGTGCGCTCTCTTGCTCTTCAACCATGGAAAGCGAAGCTTCGATGGCTTTTAGGTGGCGGCTCATAAAGGCTTTAGCGCGCTCTCCGTTGCCTGATTCTAAATGCCCGATTAGGTCATCGTGGTCATGGGATTCGCAGCCCAGGTGGCCGCGATGACCGTAAACGGCGAGTATCAGCGAAGAGCGCGAGCACAGGCGCTCAACAAACTCCGCCAGGGTGGCGTTGCCTGAAAGCTGCGCTAAGCGCACGTGAAAATCCGCCGAGAGACGAATAGCCACACTTTGCTGGCCACTGCGCAGCGCTTGGCGCTCTTGGCGGGCCATTTCGCGAAGCTCAGCGGCTTCTTTGTCGCTCATGTGTCTTGCCACATCGGGCATTAACCCGCACTCGATTAACTGACGAGCATCGAAAACGTCTTTGGCTTCATCAGCGGTTGGCCGGGTAACACTAGCGCCGCGGCGTGGCGTGAGTGTGACTAATTGCTCCAGCGCTAAGCGCTGTAAGATTTTACGAATCCCGGTACGGCTAATACCAAATACTTCCGACAACGCATCTTCACGCAGCCGGGCACCAGGCTTTAAACGTTGCTCCACAATCGCATCGCTGATAGACCGGTAAATCACTTCGTGGCGCTCATCGCCCTCTTTGCTATTTTTATTAACGGAAGCGCGCCGCTTTACCGGTGCCTGCGCATCACTCATAGCTAGCCTCTCTGATCATTCCTTCCAAGCCGCAATGATATCGTGCTCTTCATCGCGCATGTTGGTTATCACGTAATAGTTAATCGGAGATTTTAGCTACCGCGGTAAGTTGAGTAGCCATAGGGCGATAGCAGCAGCGGCACATGATAGTGCTGGCTGACATCAGCAACACCAAAGCGCAGTGGAATCATATCTAAAAAGCGGGGCTCATTAGCCTCTACGCCCTGGGCTCTCAGGTAGTCACCGGCATGAAAAACCAGCTCATATTCAGCTGCAGTCAACGCATCGCCCTCTAAAAGAGGTGCATCACAGCGCCCGTCACTGTTAGTGATGACGGTGCTTAGATGCTGGCGTTCACTGCGGGTCAAGCGAAACACCTCAATAGTAATCCCCTGCCCGGGCTGTCCCGTGGCGGTATCCAGTACGTGGGTAGTTAAACGCCCCATAGCCGCTCCTATTTTATAAGGTTATTGGCGATACTTGATCGACATCCATGCCGTTGTACCGTTGAGCCTATCGGTCAAGGAGTACCGCTGCCGTTCTTTATTGTATACATTAAGTCTATCGCTTTACGCTTTGAAAAACTGCATGCCTAGGAGAATTTCAGTGTCGACCCACCGCCCATTAGTACTTTCACCAGCGCCTAGCCGATGCAGCCTTGAAATGCTGACGCTTCACTATGGGGACGTGTATGAGCACTCGCCTTGGGTCGCAGAAGCCGCCTGGCATCACGGCCTAAATGAAGAGCATGACGCCCCTGATGGGCTGGCACAGCTTATGGGCCTAATGCTGCAGCAGGCCAGCAGCGAGCAGCAAATCAATGTCATTCGTGCCCACCCCGATTTGGCTGGCAAAGCCGCTATCTCAGGCGAATTAACGCAGGATTCCACCAGCGAACAGGCCGGAGCAGGTCTACATCATTGCAGTGCCGATGAGTTCGCTCAGTTTGAATCTCTTAATGAGGCTTATAAAAAGAAATTTGGTTTTCCTTTTGTGATTGCCGTTAAGGGGTTAGATCGTGGCGCAATTTTAGCCGCCTTTGAAGAACGCTTGAACAACGCTGCGGCAGCCGAACGGCAAACGGCCATTGAACACATTATCCGTATTGCCTGCCTGCGCTTAATCGATCGTGCCAGCAAAGCGTAAAAAAAAGCGCCGACCCCATAGGGAGCGGCGCTTTGAGCCAGATCAGCTAACTTACTGCTTAGCCGTTTCTACCGCTTTCTTGGTGGTTTCTTCAGCCTGCTTTTTGCTATCTTCAGCAAAGCTTTGACTGATGGACGTCACTTTTTCAGTGTCACCTTTAACACGCTCCATGAAATCACTGGCTGTTTTCTGCTGGCTTTCGAGCGCTTTTTTGAAACTGTCAGTGTCTTTTACATCAAGCCAAGTCCGCGCTTGTGAAATAGCCATATCGGAGTAAGCGCGGGCAGCATCCACCTGCGCACTGAATAGCTGTTCATAGTAATCAAGTGCGGTCAGCGTGTAAGAGCGCATTGGCGATACAAACACAGATTCAAGCTGTTGCGCGGTTTGATCAGTACTCGATTTAGTAGCCATCTTCATATCCCCATAAGTGAGCTAGCACATCAACATGCCTTGATTAGGCGGATCTAAGCTAGGCATTTGCCTCTGCTGACTATAAAGTTAACAGTGCTTTTTGTGCAGCGCAACATGATTTTATCTCATGCTGCGCCTGCTCACTTATAGCGTATTTTTATTACCGCCGATAACCCGCGACTAGCGGTTATTGAACAAGTGCTTACGCGCTTGCTCATCCATTTCAACGCCCGCCTGTGGATTAACATCTTCGACCAACGCGTAAGCGCGGCGCACGGCTGGGCGCGCTTTCACCATATCGAACCAGCGCTCCAAGTCAGGAAACTCTTCTAGCGTTTGGCGCTGTTTTTCCCAGGGAACAATCCAAGGGTAGATCGCCATATCCGCAATCGAGTAGTCATCACCACCTACGAACGTATGGTGCGCTAGACGCTGGTCCAGCACGCTATAGAGCCGATTGGTTTCGAGCACGTAACGTTCAATGGCGTACTCAATTTTTTGCGGCGCATAGTTGCAGAAGTGATGATTTTGGCCGGCCATCGGGCCTAAGCCGCCCATTTGCCAGTGCAGCCACTGCAAGACGATATAGCGCTCGCGGCCTTCCGAGGGCAGGAACTGCCCACTTTTATCGGCGAGGTACTCAAGTATCGCGCCAGATTCAAATATCGATAGCGGCTGGCCACCGTCCTGCGGGGAGTGATCGACAATGGCGGGGATGCGATTATTGGGCGCGATCGCGAGAAATTCAGGGTCAAACTGCTCGCCCCGCCCAATGTTGATCGGCTTCACTCGATACGCAAGCTTGGCCTCTTCGAGCATGATGGAGATTTTGTGGCCGTTAGGGGTTGTCCAGTAATACAGATCAATCATTGCCATCTCCTTAATGAAAGCGTTGATTCACTCACTGAGCAAATTAAGGCTTTCTTAATGCATCAGGCGGCCGTGGCTGCACCGCCCTGTGCGTTATATGTCGCGTACGGTCAGGGCATTACTTGCCACCCCATCGTGAACGCTAAGCATGCGCTGGAACCATTCGTCGACCGGATCGCCCGGTTCTACAATCGCCTGTGTTGATACGATGTAAGCCCACATCATGCTGCCAAACAGCAAATAGTCTGAACCACTGGGGGAGTCACCGTCGAGAAATGCGCTTTCACGCAGTAAATCGCGCACCGGTGCCAACACCTGCTTGAGCTGTTGTTTACCCTGCTCTGGCTGGCTGAATTCTTCTAGCGTGCAGCCGAACCGCGCTTCACGCGTTTCGCGAAAGTAAGCGCGATCATCCGGGTGTACCGCCGCGAGTAAATCCAGACCCACGATACGAAATAACGCTGGTGTAACACTGCGCTCAACAAAGTATTTGAACAGCAGCACGCGCTGATAGCTGACGCCGTCACCCAGCACGGGCGCGTCGGGATACGCTTGATCCAAATAACGCATGATTTCGAAGCTATCGGTGACGATTTTATCGCCGTCGCAAAGTACGGGTACTTTGTCGTAGTCGGCAAACTCCAGCGCCTTTTTATCGAGAAAGCGCCACGCCACGGTGGTAAATTCCAAACCTTTATGGGCAAGCGTCATGCGTACGCGCCAGCAGTAAGGTGAGAAACGAAGCTGTTCATCTCGACCACATAAATCATAGAGTTTTAGTGCCATCAGTACTGCCCCATGGTGAGGAAACGAGTGGTTATCAAACGTGCGAATGCGCTTGGCGTGGTTCAACAATGAGCTTAAGAAACTATGCGTGCAATAGGCACCGCTAAACGGTGTCTATTAGTCTAACGAGAGCGCTATACCCCTCACTTTACAGATTATTAAAAAACACATTAAAAACATCATGTTAGGCAAAAAAACCAACACTTAACTCGCCTTTAAAAATGGCTTTAACAGGTAAGACCAATTTTCCAATGTAGTCATCTTGTTAACCTAACCGTATCTTTCACTTACACCCGGCTGGTAACACACAATCCAGGCGGTTTTCGCGGAGCGTACCAAATCAATAACAAGGGGCAGTTCCTCTCATGAATGAAACGACACTTGCACTTCTGGCCTTCTTGCCGCTGCTGCTGGCCGGCATTCTACTCGTAGGCTTTAAAGTACCCGCTAAGATAGCGATGCCTCTCGTTTTCCTAACGGCTGCCATTATTGGCCTAACCGTTTGGAATATGTCCTTTACCCGCGTCGTGGCATCGACTATTCAAGGCTTGATTCAGACAGCAGGCCTTCTATGGATCATCTTTGGCGCTATCCTGCTGCTTAATACCCTCAAGCACTCCGGGGGCATTACCGCGATTCGCAACGGATTCTCGGGCATTAGTCCTGACCGGCGCGTTCAGGCGTTGATTGTGGCCTGGCTATTCGGCTGCTTCATCGAAGGCGCTTCTGGCTTCGGTACGCCAGCCGCCGTTGCGGCACCGCTGATGGTGGCTCTCGGCTTCCCGGCGCTTGCCGCGGTCGTTGTGGGTATGATGATTCAGTCAACGCCCGTCTCTTTCGGCGCCGTCGGTACACCTATTGTGGTGGGCGTTGGTAGCGGTGTGGATCGCGTGGGCATTACCGCTCAGCTTGATTCGGTCGGCTCTAGCTGGGACGTATTTTTTCAACAAATCACTAGTTCGGTCGCCATTACTCACGGCATCGTGGGCATTTTAATGCCACTGATCCTAGTGCTGGTAATGGTGCGTTTCTTCGGCGCCAACCGCTCCTGGAAAGAGGGGTTGTCGATTACCCCTTTCGCTATTTTTACCGGCATCTGCTTCGTCGTGCCTTACATGCTAGTCGGCGTGCTGCTAGGGCCTGAGTTCCCGTCTATGATAGGCGCTATGGTGGGCTTAGCGATTGTGGTGCCTGCCGCCAAGCGAGGCTTCTTGCTGCCTAAAGATACCTGGGACTTTCCTGAATCTTCGTCTTGGCCCGATGAGTGGATTGGCAATCTACAAATCAAGCTGGAAGACGTTGCGGGCAAAGCGCCTATGTCGACCTTTAAAGGCTGGGTACCTTACGTATTGCTGGCGCTGTTCTTAGTCGCATCACGGACCATTGAGCCGCTGCGCGTCGCGTTAACGTCAATCAGCCTGGACTGGAACAACATTCTTGGCGAAGCGGGCGTTAGCGGCGGCGTGCAGCCGCTGTATCTACCCGGTGGAATTATTGTAGCAGTGGTGATCATTACCTACTTCTTGCACCGCATGAATCCACAAAAAATTAGCGCCGCCGTCTCAGAGTCCACCAAAACGATTTTTGGTGCGGGCTTCGTGTTGGTCTTCACCGTGCCGATGGTACGTATCCTGATCAACTCGGGTGTTAATGGCGCAGACCTTGTGTCTATGCCGGTGATGATGGCGCAAGCGGTGGCCGATGGCGTAGGTGGCATTTACCCCTTCTTTGCACCCGCTGTCGGGGCAATGGGCGCCTTCATTGCAGGCTCCAACACCGTGTCTAACCTAATGCTGGCAGAGTTCCAGTTCAGCGTCGCGCAATCCCTTGGCCTTTCGACGGCGATGATGATTGCACTGCAAGCGGTAGGTGCGGCGGCGGGTAATATGATCGCTATCCATAACGTGGTCGCAGCGTCGGCAACGGTCGGGCTATTGGGCCGAGAAGGCACGACGATCCGCAAGACGATCCTACCCACCATTTACTATCTGATTTTTACCGGCATCATCGCACTGGTTGCGTTCTACGTGATCGGCGTGACCGACCCGTTAATGTAAAAGTGGCGGTTGTTGTAGCAGAAACGCAAACCCCCAGGCCTTGGCCTGGGGGTTTACGTTTGGAGCGGGACAAGTGCAGTCAGTCTATTCGCTTGAGTTCTTGGCGATGGCGCTTGCTACGCTCTACGTAGCCCTGAGCATTTTTCTTCAGACCCGCCACCGCTTCCTCGGAAAGCGTTCGCACCACGCGAGCAGGTGAACCAACAATTAAGGAGTTAGCTGGGAACACCGCGCCTTCCTTAATAAAGGCACCGGCACCTACTAAGCTATTTTCACCAATCACCGCGCCATTGAGCACCACCGCCTGGATACCGATTAGGCAGCCATCGCCAACCGTGCAGCCGTGCAGCATGGCCTGGTGCCCTACCGTTACGCCTTTACCTACTTTAAGCGGAAAGCCTGGGTCTGCATGCAGCACTGCGCCATCCTGAATATTGCTCTCTTCGCCAACCTCAAGGTGATCCGAATCACCGCGCAATACCGCCTGATACCACACGCTTGAATGCGCTTTTAAGGTCACTTGGCCGATAACATCTGCCGTTTCGGCAACGTATACGTCGTCGTGAATATCCGGGCGATGCTCGCCATATTGATAAATGGCCACTTAGACCTCCTAGGTTTTTATTGATGTACAGCATTCAGGCTAGCGCTTGTTCCAGCAATCGAGCAACGTGTATTGCTTCACGACCGCTGCCATCATGAATTTGATGGCGACAGCTTGTGCCGTCAGCAATGAGTACAGCATCTTTATCAGCGCTGCGAATAGCGGGCAACAGCGAGAGCTCGGCCATTTTTAGCGATGCCTCATAGTGCTCCGCTTCATAGCCAAAGCTGCCCGCCATACCGCAGCACGAGGACTCAATTGTTTTGACCTCAAGGCCGGGAATCCAGCCTAGCACTTGCTCGACGGGGCGCAGTGCATCAAACGCCTTTTGGTGGCAGTGGCCGTGCAGCATAGCGTGCCCGTATGGCAGCGCTTTAAGTTCCAGCGGAAGCTGATCCGCCGCACGCGCGTTGACCAAAAACTCTTCAAACAAATACGCCGATGACGACAGTGCTTTCGCTTCTTCACCAAAGCCGTACTGCAGAAACTCATCGCGCATGCTGAGTAAGCAAGAAGGTTCTAGCCCCACGACGGCCACACCACGCTCCACAAAGGGCATCAGATGCTCAAGGGTGCGCTTGGCTTCTGCTTTGGCCTTATCGAACTGGCCCGACGATAGATAGGTTCGCCCGCAGCAAAGGGGGCGCTGCCCTTTCGTAACATTCAGATGAACGCGGTAGCCCGCAGCTTCCAGCACCCGTTTGGCCGCCTTGGCATTATCGCCTTCCATATAGTTATTAAAGGTATCAACGAACAGCAGCACTTCCCGCGCAGCGTGCGGGGACGCCTCGGCACTGGCAAGGAAGTTGCCGTTAAATAGAGGCAGCGAACGCTGGGGCGCAAGCTTAAGCGCCTGTTTGATTTGCTTGGCTAAAAAAGGCACTCGCTCAACGCCGTTGACCAATACGGAAAACTTGCTGGCCCACGGGGCGTAGCGCGGCATTTCCCCCACCATACGGTCACGTAAAGAGATCCCTTTAAGACGCGCGCGGGCAGTACGTGCCTCTATTTTGAATTTGGCCATATCCACGCCCGTAGGGCAGTCGCGTTTACAGCCCTTACACGAAACGCATAGATCCAGCGCCTCTTTGACATCGTCGCTGGCGAGCCCTCCATCACCCAATTGACCGGAAAGCACCAAACGCAGCGTATTAGCACGGCCCCGGGTTAAATGTTGTTCGTCCTTGGTAATGCGAAAACTTGGACACATGGTTCCCGCGTCAAACTTACGGCAGTGGCCGTTGTTGTTGCACATCTCCACGGCCATAGCCAAGCCATGGGTGGCATCGCCGCCGCTGCCTGGCGACGTTTGCTCGCCGGTGAGCGGGTCACGCTTTACATTCCAAGCGGACCAGTCAAACACCGGGGTTAGCGGGATGGTTTTATAGGCTTTAGGAAAACGAAAGTAGCGTTCGTCGTCCATTTTGGGAGTATCGACAATCTTGCCCGGATTGAACAGATTGTTAGGATCAAACAGTTGCTTTATTTCACGAAAGGCGTCGTTGATCGTCTCACCGAACTGCCACGCCACCCATTCGCCACGGCAGATACCATCGCCATGCTCACCGGAGTAGGCGCCTTTATATTCGCGCACTAGCGCGGAGGCTAGCTCGGCGATTTCACGCATTTTCTCTGCGCCATCCCGGCGCATGTCGAGAATCGGGCGCACGTGCAACGTGCCGACGCCTGCGTGGGCATACCAGGTGCCTTCCGTGCCGTAGCGGTTAAACACGTCGGTCAGCTTTTCGGTGTACTCCGCCAAATGCTCTAGCGGCACCGCGCAGTCTTCAATGAAGGAAACCGGCTTACCGTCGCCCTTCATACTCATCATGATGTTGAGCCCAGCTTTACGCACGTTCCACAATGCTTTCTGCTCAGCGGCTCCTGGCATGTCGACCACGCTGCCAGGCAGGCCTAAATCAGCCATCAGCTCACTAAGGCCACGCAGTACCTCCATCTGTGCCGCGTGGTCTTGGCCGGCAAACTCCACGAGCAAAATCGCTTCAGGCTTACCAATTAGCGCCTTTTCAATGACAGGCCGAAACGCAGGATTTTCCAGCGATAGCTCAATCATCGTGCGATCAACCAGCTCAACCGCCGTGGGGCCAAGCTTGACGATATGTTGAGTGAAGTCCATCGCCTGATAAAACGTCGGGAAATTCACCACGCCCAGGACTTTTTGCTCGGGCAGCGGTGACAGCCTGAGCTTAATACGCTGGCTAACGCCTAGCGTCCCTTCAGAGCCCACCAATAAGTGGGCGAGGTTCGCACGCCCGTCAAGATCATAGGGAATAGGATTTTGGCAATCGAACAGATCCAGATTATAACCACCTACCCGCCGCAACACCTTGGGGAAGTGGTCACGTATTTCAGGCGCGACACGCTGCGCGATGGCCTTGATCTGCTCAGCAATGCGCTGCTCCTGGGAGCCTTGAGCGACACTGTCCACGAAACCGAAGTTGGCCGCGCTGCCGTCGGCTAAAAGCGCCTCGACGCCCAGCACGTTATGCACCATATTGCCGTAGTAAATCGAGCGAGACCCACATGAGTTATTGCCCGTCATTCCGCCAATCGTGCACTGCGCGCTGGTAGAAACATCCACCGGATACCATAGCCCATGCGGCTTAAGCCACGCATTCAGGTGGTCAAGCACAATGCCTGGCTCGACCACCACGGTGAGTGCCTCGGCGTCGAAATCGACGATCTGATTGAGCCAGCGCGTAGTATCAATCACCAGCGCCTCGCCAACGGTTTGGCCACACTGGCTAGTCCCCGCTCCCCGCGCCAATATCGGCACGCTAGCATCTCGGGCGATATCCAGCGCTATTTTCAAATCCTGCTGGTGGCGCGGGATGACCACGCCTACCGGCGTCACCTGATAAATAGAGGCATCGGTTGAATAGCGCCCCCGCGTTGCCCGATCAAACCGTACTTCACCTTCCATTTCGCGGGATAGCCGCTCGGCAAACTCGCCGAGCGGTCGAATCTTGGCATCACCGGGCAGGCGATGATTGGTCAGAGACGTCATGTGGCTCTCCCCCGTCATTTAGCGCTCTGCTGCGCCTGCATTGAGCGGATTAGCTGCAAAGTAATCCAGCGCGGCAAGCACACCGCTTCCCTTCAGCTTCACGCCAGCAAGCTTCATGCCCGCCTCACAGCCGCCCAGGGTGGCAATCAGGGTTAGATCGTTGCAGTCGCCTAAATGGCCAATCCGGAACATCTTGCCCTTGGCCTTACCCAGCCCCATGCCAAGTGAAAGATCAAATCGCTCATAAATGATCTTGCGCACCGCATCCGAATCAACGCCTTCGGGCATCACCACACCCGTCAGTACCGGCGAATACACCGCAGAGTCCTGGCACTGAATTTCTAGCCCCCACGCTGCTACCGCTGCGCGCACGCCGGCTCCCCAGCGCTGATGGCGAGCCAGCACATTGTCGAGACCTTCGTCCAACAGCATATCCAGCGCTTCATTCAGGCCGTAAAGCAGGTTAGTGCTTGGCGTGTAGGGCCAGTAGCCGTTCTTATTGGCCTCTAGAATTTCATCCCAAGCCCAAAAACTTTTTGGCAATGTCGACTGCTTACTCGCTTCGATTGCTTTAGGTGAGAGCGCGTTAAAACTGATGCCTGGCGGCAGCATCAGGCCCTTTTGGGAGCCGGAAACAGTAACATCTACGCCCCATTCATCGTGACGGAAGTCGGCGCTGGCCAAGCCTGAAATAGTATCGACAATCAGCAATGCAGGGTGGCCCGCCGCATCAATAGCCTTACGCACGGCCGCAATGTCACTGGTGACGCCGGTAGAGGTTTCGTTATGTACAACGCACACCGCTTTCAGCTCGTGACCGGTATCTTCTTTTAAGCGCGCTTCGATCATGTCTGCCTGCACACCCTGGCGCCAGCCTTCATAGCCAGGCAGGCTCAGAAATTCGGGCTGAATGTCCAGACGCAGAGCCATTTTTTGCCATAGCGTGGCAAAGTGGCCGGTTTCAAACATCAGCACACGGTCGCCAGGTGACATGGTATTGGCTAACGCGGCCTCCCAGGCACCGGTACCTGACGCTGGGTAAATAATTACCGGGTTCTCGGTCTTGAATATTTTTTTAACCTTGCTCAGCAGTTCGAGACCCAGCGCGCCGAACTCCGGCCCACGGTGGTCAATGGTGGGCAGGCTCATCGCGCGTAAGATGCGGTCTGGCACCGGTGATGGGCCAGGAATTTGCAAAAAATGACGACCGGATGGGTGAAAATTAAGTTTTAACATGATGACGCTCCTGTTTGTTGTTGTACGGCTCGCGGCTGGATCTGCCGCTTAGCGTTATTCAAAATGGATAATGAATGCAATTTATCACATCAAAAAAGCGTTACTTGATGCATCCTTCAGCGCGTAAAGCATCAAGCTCTTCACCAGAAATACCTAGGCTATCAAGTACTTCATCAGTATGCTGAGCAAACAAAGGTGCAGGGCTACGAATTTGCGAGGGCGTTTCCGAAAACTTACTGGGAAAGCCTATCGTCTTCATTTTGCCTATCACCGGGTGATCCATCTCCTGCACCATGCCTCGCGCTACGTAGTGCTCATCCTGCATGGCTTGAGCGAAATCGTTAATAGGCCCTGCCGGTACACCCGCGCGGTCACAAAGCGTTAGCCACTCATTCACACTTTGGTCGGCCATCAGCTCTTCAAGCAACGCTTCCAGCTCTTCAACGTGCTGACCGCGCGTCTGGTTAGTGATAAAACGCGGGTCTGCCATTAACTCCTCGCGTTTTAAGACATCCTGACAAAAGCGTTCCCAGGTTCGTTGATTGGCACAGCCGAGCATCAAATAGCCATCGCTGGCTTTGACGGCCTGATAAGGCGCAGACACGCGATGGCGCCACCCCGTTGGCTTAGGCACGGTGCCTTCAGAAAAATACGCTGCCGCCTCCCAGGTAAACCAGGGCAAGCCACACTCGGTAATGGCGATATCAATATACTGGCCGGCGCCCGTCTTCATCTTGTGAATGCATGCCGCCAGGATTGAATAAATCGCGGTGAGTCCCGCCCCAATGTCGTAAACAGCAATGCCGGTTTTCAGCGGGCGTTTGCCCTGCTCACCGGTCATCGACATCAATCCCGTCATGCCTTGCGCCACCAGGTCGAATCCACCTTTGTGGCTATACGGCCCGGTTTGTCCGTAGCCTGAAATGGAGCAGTACACGATGCCAGGGTTGATGGCCTTAATCGTGTCGTAATCAATGGCCAGCGATTTTGTGACGCCAGGCCGGTAGTTTTCGACAATCACATCGGCATCAGCGGCTAAGCGATAGAAAATTTCTCTAGCGCGTTCATCTTTTAGATTAAGCGATATGCTCTTTTTATTACGATTAATCTGTGAAAAGCAGGTCGATTCGCCGTTGACGTAAGGCCCCATTTGGCGGCTGTCATCACCGCCATTGAGCTTCTCCACCTTAATCACCTCAGCGCCCATGTCAGCCAACACCATGGTGCAGTAGGGACCGGCCATAATTTGCGATACATCCAGCACTTTTATGTCTTGTAGGGGAAGCACGGGCTTTCCTCCTAGTTAGTCGATGTAAGCTCTGGCCGAAAACTAATGGCCAGACCACTTAAACGGCGTTTTATTGACGAATTTATCCACTGCCGAGGCAAAATCTTGGCTCATATAGCAGGTGGTTACCCAGTCATCACTCGCGTCGGCGGGAAGACGTCGCTGCTCCAGCGCACGTCCAATCAACGCCTTACTGGCCTTAAGCGTTAGCGGCGCACGCTGAGCAAAGGCCTCTGCGAGTATCGCCACGTCGGCATAGATGGTGCCTGCGCCGAACTGCTGATTGATTAATCCCGTCGCGAGTGCCTCATCGGCACCAAACAGGCGCGCCATCATCAGCGCCTCTTTTGTCCGCGCAACGCCGAGCATATCGATCATGCGCGAAACGTTATTAATCGACAGCGTATTGCCCAGCGTTTTAGCAATGGGTACGCCAAACTTGAGCGTCGAGGTGGCGTAGCGAAAATCGCACACTAGCGCCAGTGCCGCCCCGCCCCCCACACAGGCACCTTCTATCAGCGCCAGCGTGGGCTTGGGAAAGGCCTCAAGTTTGCCGACAACACGATCAATACGCCGCTCGTAGTCAATGGCATCGCTCGCCTTGTTAAAGGTTGCAAACTGACCGATATCGGTGCCGGCTACAAACGCTTCACCGCCTACGCCGTGCAAGACAATCGCATGAATATCGTCGTTGTCGACCAGCTGATCGCAGTGCTTTTCCAGGGCGTCGTACATCTCCCAGGTCATGGCATTGCGGCTCTGGGGCCGATTAAAGCCAATCCAAGCCACCCCGTTACGCTGCTCAAAGCGAACGCTATCGACGTGATTGGGTTCGTTTACGTTGCTCATCTGCTACTCCTGTTAGGCATGTCGTGTTCGAGTATTACCTTTCAGCTCTCGACCAACGGTCACGTTATCCGTAGACAAAATTCACTAATGCCAGCGCAAACGCCGGAATATAGGTATTAATCATCAGGATCGTAAACAGCACGGCAATGAACCACAGGTTGGTTTTCGAGGTTGCCCATATGTCCGATTTAGCAATGGAGCACGCCGCAATGAGCACGCTGGCCACCGGAGGTGTTTGCTGGCCGATCGCTAAGTTTAACGTCACGATCAGGCCGAAGTGCAGCGGATCGATACCCACTTCAAGCACTAGCGGTAAAACAATGGGCACGACCAAAATAATCGCCGCGGCAGAGTGCAGGAAAATACCCAAAATCAAGAAGATGATGTTGAGTAGTGCCAAAATCATGTACTTGTTGCTGGTAAGCTCGCTAATCTGCATCGCAATCTGCTGGGGAATACGCGTTTCAGTCAGATACCCACCGACGACCGCTGACGCTGCCACCAGTAGCATCACCACCGCGGTTTGCACGCCGGCACTCTTACAAGAGTCGATGAAATTTCTAAAGGTGAATTCGCGATAGATCACCGCACTGATAAAGATAGCGACACATACCGCCAGCGCTGCGCCTTCGGTCGCAGTAACGAACCCACCAAAGATACCGCCTAGAATGATGATCGGAATCAACAGTGCCCAGATCGCTTCTTTGAAAGCGATCCATAGCTGCGAGACCCGAAAGCGCCCTTCAGAGGGGAAGTTATATTTGCGTGCCAGGTAGTAGCACATCCCCGCCAAGCCCATTGCACCTAAAAGTCCTGGGAAGATACCGGCAACAAACATTTGTACCACCGATTCACCCGACATGACCGCATACAGAATCATCGGAATAGAAGGCGGCAGGATGATGGCCAGGCTGGCAGCCGAAGAGGAAATTGAAGCGGCAAATTCTTTGGTGTAGCCCCGCTTGCGCATCGCGGGAATCAAAATACTGCCTATGGCCGATACGCCTGCAACGGAAGATCCTGAAATTTCAGCGAAAAACACCGAAGCGCCGATGGTAACCATCGCTAAACCGCCTTTAATAAACCCTACCATTGCCATGGCTAAGTCAATCAAGCGCCGCGATATACTCGAGGCGTTCATAATGGCACCGGCGAGAATAAACAGCGGAATCGCAATCAGCGGAAAGTTGGTGGCGCCCTCAAACATCGTCATGCCGACCGTCGGCATTGCCAAGCTGCCATACGACATGAACGTTGCAACGGTTCCCACCAATGCTAATGCCACCGCAACAGGCACATTGATAAGAATCAGCAGAATTAATGCGATAAAGATATACAGTATGACCATGGTGTCTGCTTACCCTCGCTGCTGTGTGCTGACGGCTTCGACGGCATCTGCGTCAAGGCCTGCTTCTTCAAGTTCATGATCAATAAAGCCTTTACCTCGAGCACTTTTGATCACGTCGGGGAGCCGCAGCAGTTCAGCAATAATGAACAGTACGGAAGCAACGGGAATAGCCGACTGAGTTATCTGCATTGAGATGGCGGGGAGGCTGACCATATTGACGCCATCAAGAATCAGCATCACCTGATAGCTTGCTAAGCCAAGGAAGATAAAGAAACCGATGGTGATAGCCTCGGCTAGCAGCGCGACCGGCACACGAATGACAGGCGGGCACATATTAAGCACGCTGGGGCAGGTAATATGCGCGCCTTTCGCGGCGGCCAACGCCGCACCGTAATAGGTCACCCAGGCCAGCAACACAGCCGCCAGCTCGTCATACCAGCTTAAGGGAAAACCTAGATAGCGGGTCACGAAGCCGACGGTGACCACGCCCGCAAGCGCAATTACCAAAATCACGACGATACCTTCAAGAAACGAAAAATAGGCGTTCTTGAATTTTGTAAAAGTACTCATTGAGACCTCCGAGAGACGAGGTGCCGCGTATCGAGCGCTGCACCTCTGATAGATTGGCGCGGGACTTACTCGCGTAGCGCAGCCACTGAGTCAATCAAGTCCTGACCACCGTCTACTTCATCGGCAAACTTACTGTAGATAGTTTGTGAGGCCTCAACGAAAGCATCGAAATCGACGTCGTTGACTTCCATTCCCTCTTCTTTCATTTTCGCCAGGGTTTCATCATCGAGACGCTGACCTTCTTCTAACACGAAGTCTTCCATTTCAACGGCCACTTCTTCGAGCACTTGCTGCACTTCTTCCGGTAGACGGCTCCAGCTAGCACCAGCGGTTAGGTAGGCAGGGGTGTAAACGTGGTTGGAAATGGAGAGGTAATCCTGCACTTCCTGGAAGCGCGAGGAGTAGGTTTGAATTAATGGGTTTTCCTGGCCGTCCATTGCCCCGGTTTGTAGCGCCACGAACACTTCAGAAAGCGACATCGGGGAAGGCGCCGCACCGTAGCTACGGAACATTTCAATACGCCATACACCGCTGGGCGTGCGCAGCTTTATGCCTTCAAGATCGCTAGGAACAACAATCGGCCGAACGTTGTTAGTGATCTGACGAAAACCGTTTTCCCATACCCCGATAATTTTAAAACCACGGGCTTCAGCGGCGTCATACATGGGCCCACGTACGACCTCATCGCGCACGCGCTTCATGTGCTCGCGGTCAGCGATTAAATACGGCATTTCAAACAGCGCAAACTGATCTGATTCCGAACTCATGACCGTGGAGGGTATCGAGAGATCCAGTGAACCCAAACGCAAACGACGCATCATTGATTCATCGCTGCCCAGCTGGCTGTTGCCATAAACGTTTACTTCGGCAACGCCTTCCAAGCGTTCGTTGGCGAGTTCAGCAAAACGGTTGGCGCTAATTTCAAATAACGAGCCAGGGCCACCCACATGACCAAGGCGCACTTCAATAGCGGCGTTAGCGGCGGCGGCCTGCAAGCCAAGCGATACAATGGCCGTTGCCAGCGCTGTTTTGAGCAGTTTCATAGTGAACTCCAAGTGAAGCATTTGTTGTTGTTGGCTATGTCGCCACCGCAGCGTTAGCTCACGATGGAACCTGCATGGGAAGCTGTTTGAATAGACCAACGCGTTGCTAATAGGCATCTACAGCAAAGGCTTTCCCCACATCAATTTGAATTCAAAATTCAAAATTAGGTATTAAACTTTCGTCTTGTCGCAAAAACAAAACTGCAACGCGTTGTTTTTTAAGCTCTCTCTAATAACCTTCACACATAAAAAAACGGGCAGTGGCTCGAATAAGCCACACAGCCCGCTCTTGAATCACAATTATCCCGCTATATTGCTAGCTAGGCTCAAGCCCCCAACGTAAACCTGCTAGCTCAATACCCGCTATAGCGGCCTGCTGGTCTTCATCAGACGAGGCACCGCTTACGCCTACCGCGCCAATCACACATTGCTGATCATTCAAAATGGGGACTCCGCCCGCCACGGCCACAAAATGCCCCTGGGAAGCCGCCGAAACGCTGGCAACAAACGCCGTGCGTTCAGCGTTGCGAACTCCTAACACGCCGCTGGCAACCCCGATGCCAAGTGAAGCATAGGCTTTCCCCTGCGCCACTGGAAAACGCAACGGTGCACAGCCATCTTCCCGTTCTGCTGCCACTAAATTACCGCCGCCATCTAATACCACGATGGTTAGCGGCGGGAGTCTGGCTTCGCGGGCCAGCGCTATAGCGCCTTCGATTACTTTTCTACTTTGTTCCCTAGGAAGCTGCACGCTGCAGTGGAATACTTGTCCGGCCATCGGTTTTACCTTTGTGATTGTTAAGATGACAATATCGCCAGCAAAATGCTGACATCGTGAATACTGAATTCATAATTACTTTTGCAGATCATGCAAATAATAGCCACTATGCAAAGACGGTTTTAAGCAAAGTCGGCTGTACTCGGCGCTAGGTTTAAGCAAATGGTATCGTGCTCAAACGATCCAAGTGGTCTGGGTAGCTTGGCAACAAGTCAAGTGCGCCACTGACAAGGAACTGAAGAATGACAAAGATATTGCAGCGCAACTTGTATCGCGAAGTGGCCGATAGAATTGGCGAACTCATTGAGCACGGCGAGCTTTCCCCCGGAGAACGAATATCTGAAAAGCAGCTGTGTGATCGCTTCGGCGTATCGCGCACGCCTTTGCGTGAAGCGCTGAAGGTGCTCGCCACCGAAGGCCTTATCGAGCTGCTGCCCAACCGAGGCGCACGGGTGGTACAGCTGACCTTCAAAAAGGTTAAAGACACTTACGATTTAATGGCGGCCCTAGAAGGGCTATCCGGTGAACTTGCCTGTGAGTACATAAGTGACGCTGAAATTAGCGCCATTCGAAAGCTCCACGATACGATGCTAGAGCACTACCGTAATCGCGATCTATTGCCCTATTTCAAGGTCAATCGCCAGATTCATGAAAGCATTCTGGCCGCGGCGAATAATGACGTTTTACAAGAAACCTATAGCAACTTAAATCAACGCGTTAAGCGCGTGCGTTACTCCAAGAAAATGACCGAGCGTTACTGGAGCCAGGCGGTCAAGGATCATGAAAACATGATGGCGGCGCTCGAAAAGCGTGACGGTGCGCTGTTAGGCCAAATCCTGCGTGACCACTTGTGCAATAAAATTGAGGTAGCCACGTTAGCGGGCGTGATTAACCCTGATTATGACAAGAGTATCGCTAACGGCTGAGCGGACCTAGCGCCACTCAGCAGCACAGGAAGCGTTCTGTCGACTAATGAATGGTAAGACCAATGCACCACGGTCTAGACAGACGCGCAAAAAAAGCCCAAATTGAAACCACGTGGCGCAAACGCGCTGTACGTGAAATATGCACGTGCCTGAAATATGTTCGTGAAAATAGCCAGCGTTATCCTTTAATGACAATAAGCATGGGATGTCATCATGAATATCCTCTTTGATGAGCGCCTAGATGGTCCGCTCGTTAGCCGTGATAAAGCAGAGGTTTTAAACGACCTGCAGCAATCCATTCCCGCAATGACACTTCTGCATCGTGAGGAAGACCTGAGACCTTTTGAGTGCGACGGGTTAGCAGCCTATCGCGTATTGCCCATGTTGGTGGCGCTGCCTGACTCGCTTGATCAGGTGGAAAAGCTGCTCAAACGCTGTCATGCACTCAGCGTACCCGTTGTCACCCGCGGTGCAGGCACCGGGCTTTCAGGCGGCGCGCTGCCGCTGGAGCAAGGTGTACTGCTAGTGATGTCGCGCTTTAACAAGATTTTGAAAGTCGACCCTGATGCTCGTTTAGCGCGTGTTCAACCCGGTGTGCGCAACCTGGCTATTTCTGAAGCCGCCGCGCCCTACTCGCTCTACTACGCGCCCGACCCTTCATCGCAAATTGCCTGCTCTATTGGCGGCAATGTGGCTGAAAACGCCGGCGGCGTGCACTGCTTAAAATATGGTCTTACGGTGAATAACGTAATGCGCGTTGACGTGCTCACCATTGAGGGCGAGCACATGACATTGGGGGCTGAGTCGCTAGATGCGCCCGGTTTTGACCTGCTGGCACTAATGAACGGTTCAGAAGGCATGTTGGGGGTAGTTACTGAAATTACCGTCAAGCTATTGCCCAAACCGGAAACGGCTAAAGTGCTGATGGCAAGCTTTGATGACATCGAAAAAGCCGGTCGGGCCGTTGGTGACATCATTGCCGCAGGCATTATTCCCGGCGGCCTAGAAATGATGGATAAGCTCGCCATCCAAGCCGCTGAGGATTTTGTCAGAGCTGGCTACCCACTCGACGCCGAGGCAATTTTACTCTGCGAGCTAGACGGCGTTGAGGCTGATGTCGACGACGACTGCGCTACCGTACGCCGAGTATTGGAAGATGCCGGGGCCACCAACATCCAGCAGGCTCGCGATGAAGTCGAGCGTGCCAAGTTCTGGGCGGGGCGTAAAAATGCCTTTCCCGCAGTGGGCCGTATGTCGCCGGATTACTATTGCATGGATGGCACGATTCCACGCCGCGAACTTCCCCGGGTGCTTAAAGGCATTGCCGCCCTTTCACAAGAAAGCGGGTTAGCCGTGGCCAATGTGTTTCACGCAGGCGACGGCAATATGCATCCGCTGATCCTATTTGATGCCAACCAAGAGGGCCAGCTGGCGCTTGCCGAAGAGGTGGGTGGCAAGATTCTTGAGCTCTGCGTGGCCGTGGGCGGCTCTATCACCGGCGAGCATGGCGTTGGTCGCGAAAAAATCAACCAAATGTGCAGCCAGTTCCAGCCGGATGAAATTAGTGTTTTTCATGCGCTAAAAGCGGCTTTTGATTCACAGCGGCTGCTGAACCCAGGTAAGAACATTCCGACGCTGGCACGCTGCGCTGAATTTGGTGCGATGCATGTGCATAACAACGAGTTACCACACCCGGAGTTGCCACGTTTTTAACATTTACCCTAGCCACGATAATAACTAGGCAAGACCCAAAACTAGGAAAGACCATGACCGAACGAGCGATGCATGCCGCCGACCGCGATATCGCTGATGCCCTGTGCGAACAGGTGCGCAGCGCGTATGCCGAACGCACCCCGCTACGTATTGTAGGCGGAGACACCCGCGCTTTTTATGGCCGCCCCGTGGAAGGCCAAACACTGCAAATGACCGAACACAAAGGCATTGTGAGCTATGACCCGGTAGAGTTAGTGGTAACCGTGCGCGCTGGCACGCGTATTAATGACTTAGAGGCCGTACTAGCAGAGCAGAATCAAATGCTGGCATTCGAGCCACCACTATTCGCTGAAAGCAGCACCATTGGTGGCGCCGTCGCCACTGGGCTTTCCGGACCTCGCCGCCCCTGGGCGGGTGCGGTGCGCGACTTCGTGCTGGGCACGCGAGTGATCACTCAAGAAGGCAAGCTGCTCCGCTTTGGCGGCGAAGTGATGAAGAATGTCGCCGGTTACGATCTTTCGCGCTTAATGGCTGGTGCACAGGGCACTCTAGGCGTACTGACCGACATTTCCTTTAAAGTGCTGCCGATCCCCACAGCCACTCACAGCCTGCGGTTAACGTACAGTCTTGATGATGCGCTCAAAAAACTCGCCGAACTGGGCCGTCAGCCGCTGCCAATCACGGCGGCTGCCTGGCATCACGGCGAGCTGTTTCTACGCTTAGAGGGCGGCAAAAGCTCGGTTCAAGCGACGCAGGAACGCTTGGGCGGTGAGTCGCTTGATGCCAGTTTCTGGCGCGAGCTACGCGATCATACTCACACGTTCTTTCAGCCCGACGATGATCAAGCGCTGTGGCGCCTATCGCTGCCGCCGAACACGGCGCCTCTAGCCTTGGATATTCCTAAAACAAATATCTTTTACGACTGGGCGGGCAGCCAGCGCTGGGTAAAGACAACGTTGGATGCAAACACGCTGCGCGCTACCTGCAACGCCGCGGGCGGCCATGCGACCTGCTACACACCTCATTCCCAGGGCGGCGCCGTAGATCCCTTCACACCGCTAAACGCGGTAGTGGAAAAATATCATCGTAACCTGAAGGCGGAACTGGATGCCCATGGCATATTTAATCCCGGTCGTCTTTATGCGGCGTTTTAATCAGGAGAGCTGACATATGCAGACGCACTTTACCGATGCCGATCGTCAAAAGCCGCATATTCAGGAAGCGGAGCGCATTTTACGCACCTGCGTTCACTGCGGCTTTTGCAACGCCACTTGCCCAACGTATCAACTGCTAGGCGATGAGCGCGACGGCCCGCGTGGACGCATCTATTTAATGAAGGAGTTGCTCGAAAGCCGCGACGATGACGACCAGGTCACCGATGAGACTCGCCTACACCTTGACCGCTGCCTGACGTGTCTTAACTGTGAAACCACCTGCCCTTCGGGCGTGGAGTACCATAAGCTGCTTAACATTGGGCGTGCTGAAATTGAGCGCCGCGTACCCCGCCCGCCCGGTGAGCGGGCTCAGCGCTACGTACTGCGCAAGATGATGGTTGATCCTAAACGCTTTCAAGCGCTCTTGAAGCTTGGGCAAACCTTTAAACCGCTGGTGCCTGCCAAGCTGCGCAGTAAAATGCCTCCGGCCCCCGTGGATGCCGGTACTCGCCCCGATGCCCACAGCCACGCTCGCCAAGTATTAATGCTAGAAGGGTGCGTACAGCCGGGGCTGTCACCGAATACCAATGCCGCTACCGCGCGCATACTTGATCGTTTAGGTATTAGCGTAACGCCTGTTTCTGAAGCAGGCTGCTGTGGCGCGGTGGATTTTCACCTCAACGCCCAAGACGACGGCCGCACCCGCATGCGCGCCAACATCGACGCCTGGTGGCCGTACATTGAACAAGGCACCGAAGCTATTGTACAAACCGCCAGTGGCTGCGGCGCCTTTATTAAAGAGTATGGTTACATGCTCAAGGATGACCCCAGCTACGCGGTGAAAGCGGAAAAGGTCAGCGCTCTGGCTAAAGATATTGTCGAAATCTTGCGCGATGAGCCGCTAGAGGCGTTGAACGTTAACGACTCAAAGCGGCTGGCCTTTCACTGCCCGTGTACGCTACAGCACGCTCAGAAACTCAATGGAGCGGTCGAAGGCGTGCTTACTAAGCTAGGTTTCTCTTTAACGCCTGTTCAGGATGGGCACCTTTGCTGTGGGTCGGCGGGCACATATTCTATTACCCAGCCTGAGCTTGCCACGCAGCTGAGGGACAATAAACTCAATGCACTTGAGGCAGGCAAGCCGGACGTTATTGTCACGGCCAATATCGGCTGCCAGACGCACCTTGCCGGCGCAAACCGAACCCCAGTGCGCCACTGGGTAGAAATCGTCGATGCAGCACTTCCCTAACCCTTAGCTTTTAAAACTTAACCCCTGCGCCGCGCTGCTACTTAATAGCGCGGCGACTCACTCCCTTCCTTAAAAAGGATTACACCATGCAAACAAAAGCCATTCTTGCCCAAACCGATGTGATTAGCGTACTGGATGCTGCACAGAAAGAAGCCGATAGCAATAGCTGGCCCGTGACCATCGCGGTAACTGACGACGGCGGCCACCTGCTGGGCCTGCGCCGTTTAGATGGTGCTGCCCCCTTCAGCGCTGAAGTAGCTACGCAGAAAGCGCGCAGCGCAGCGCTAGGCCGTAAAGAGACACAGGTATTCGAAGAGATGATCAACGGCGGACGCACTGCGTTTATTTCTGCGCCGCTGCAAGGTCTTCTCTCAGGAGGCGTGCCGATTATTGTCGATGGTCATGTAGTGGGTGCCGTCGGCATTTCAGGCGTCAAACCTGAGCAAGATGTGCAAATTGCTAAGGCGGCCGTTAGCGCCATTGCTTAATACTCGCGCGCCGCTAAGCGGGTAGACGCAATAAAAAAGCCCGGATCAATGATCCGGGCTTTTTTGAATTTGTTCGGCTAATGCCGATATAGCTTTTACATCATTACGACATCTTAAGTGCTTTAATGGCGGACCGGACGAGACTCGAACTCGCGACCTCCGGCGTGACAGGCCGGCATTCTAACCGACTGAACTACCGGTCCACGTTAAGACACTTCTATCATACCCATTACACAGCTACTATTTGCAAGCGGTTCAGAGGCGCTCTTAAATCTTAGCGATAATGGTGGGTGGTACTGGGTTCGAACCAGTGACCCCCAGCTTGTAAGGCTGGTGCTCTACCAACTGAGCTAACCACCCAATCTAGCTTACTATCCATCAGTGTTATCGTGGCGGACCGGACGAGACTCGAACTCGCGACCTCCGGCGTGACAGGCCGGCATTCTAACCGACTGAACTACCGGTCCGAAGTGCGATAACATACTTTTACTGCAACATCTATTCTAGAACATCTTTGTTACAACAGCATCAGTGAAACAGTATGCAAGCTGGGTAGCGATGTGATGTTGGCGGACCGGACGAGACTCGAACTCGCGACCTCCGGCGTGACAGGCCGGCATTCTAACCGACTGAACTACCGGTCCGTTATGCACATCAATACTTAATTTCACTTGTCTTACTATTACGCTATTACTGCTTTTCCTACAACGTATCTTTACCATCTAAGATGGTGGGTGGTACTGGGTTCGAACCAGTGACCCCCAGCTTGTAAGGCTGGTGCTCTACCAACTGAGCTAACCACCCGCTGGACACGTGGCGCTGAATTCTACAGAAGACTTGTTCAATGTCAACATGCTACGTTTAAAACTGTTCTTAAAACGATGCTTTAAACCCGCGTGCTGCTCTGCTTCTGTGAAGCCTTAGCCGTAAGCGCGGACGAAGGATGCCGCAATTTGGGTCGCTTCGTCAATCAAAACCTTATGCGTTTGGCCAGAAGAGCGGCGAGGCCTGAAATCATGGTCGCCATCTTCTAGCCATGCGAGGTGGGCATTGGCTGGCAAATCATAGCTTGCGACGTCATTGCGGGTGCCGAACGGGTCTCTCTCGCCTTGTAAAACAAGCAAAGGGCACTCAATGGCTGGCCAGTGGTCCAGTCGAAGCTTGTCAGGCGCTTTAGGCGGATGAAACGGATAGCCAGCCACCACGACCCCAGGACATGCCTGCTGGCTCGCTAGCAGCGTTGCCACACGCCCTCCCATTGATTTCCCCCCGACCCACAAAGGAAGCGCCGACAGTGGGCTGAGCAATGCATGCCACTCAGTCAACTGCACAAGTGTTTGGGCAATTGGCGGAGGCGGTCGGCGCTTACCCGACTCTTGCATCTGCTGCATATACGGAAAGTCGATACACAGCACTTGCACTCCCTGCTGGGCCAAAGAAGTGACAAATTGCTGCATGAACGCTGACTGCTGGCCGGCCCCCGCCCCGTGGGCAAACAGTAATCGCCCTACCTTGGCCTCGCCATGTACTGAGAGCGGCCCCCTATCTTGCACCAAAAAACGCCCCGCTGGCTGGCGGCGAAACGCGTCGCTCAAAGCCTCAGGGCGTACCGTGTTATATCCAGATAACGCATAGTGTGACACGCACGGCTCCTAGCTATTCAATTAGGCTAGCCAACGTTAAAGGCCTGGATACGCCCCGCCATCAACTCCGCTTGCTTGGCCTCTAAGCCTTCGAAATTGAAAAGGCTGCGGTCTGCCAACTGTGATGGCGCAATGTTGGTAACGGCTTTGAACATGCTTTCGAGGCGGCCGGGGAATTTCTCATCCCATTCGGCGAGCATTTCTTTGACCACTTGGCGCTGCATATTGGGCTGAGAGCCACACAAATTGCAGGGGATAATCGGGAATTCCATTAGTCGCGAGAATTCAGCAATATCGGCTTCTTTGCAGTAGGCCAGCGGCCGAATGACCATGTTTTTACCGTCATCGGACAGGAGCTTAGGGGGCATTGCCTTCAAGCTGCCGCCGAAAAACATATTCAGAAAAAGCGTCTCAAGAATATCTTCGCGGTGATGCCCTAAAGCAATCTTATTGGCCCCAATCTCTTCAGCAAAACCATACAGCGAACCACGCCGTAGGCGTGAACACAGTGCGCAGGTGGTTTTACCTTCGGGCGTTTTCTCCTTCACCACCGAGTAGGTATCACGCTCCACAATGTGATACTCCACGCCTTGCTTATCCAGATAGGCAGGCAGCACGTGCTCAGGAAAACCCGGCTGCTTTTGATCTAAGTTGACCGCTATCAGCGAAAAATTGATCGGCGCGCTGCGCTGTAAATTGCGCAAAATTTCCAGCATGGTGTAACTGTCTTTACCACCAGACAGGCACACCATTATGCGGTCACCCTCATTGATCATTTGATAATCAATAATCGCATTGCCCACTTCTCGGCGTAAACGCTTTTGCAGTTTGTTAAATTCGCGCTTTTTCTTGGCGCCAGCAAAATCCTCTGAGGCGCCCTGCGCAGGATTAACGTGAGCCGAGGAAAGATGAGGATCAAAATGATGAAGAGATTGCATGGTATAGGCACTACCGAGGGTGAAAGATGCTGAAAATGAAAAGCAGCTGCCATTCTAGCAACACTCGCTGCATTGACCCAACATTCAACCTCGCCGCTCGGCGCCAACCCTTGTCTAAATAGCCTCTGCCATAACGCGCTGCAGGCGCATGTACAGCAGTGCGCTAGCCGTGGCCTCACCTAATATGCCTTGGGCAGCCCCCATTGCGGGCACCTGCCAGCAGGCCAGCGCCTGGGCAAAGCTGCTTGGCGCGTCAACCTCAGGATGCACGCGCCGTAGCTGGCGCTGGTGTAATTTCGCCACATCGACCTGGGCATTAGGCAGCTCAAAGTTTAGGCGCGCGCTTAGCAGCGCATTGAGCGCTCCAATTCGCTGATCCAACTGCCAGCCCACAACGGGGCGATTACCGATGAACTCCACTAACGCACTTAAGTTACCGCTGCTTGGCGCCGTTATCTCACCTGCTTGCCACAGCAGGCGATGGCGGCGCAGCGACGCATTATCAGCCTGGCCCGGCGTGCCTAACGTCAGCACAAAGGCCTGGCTGGTCAGTATCCGTTGCTGATTAAACACGATAGCCGCCAAGCTAATGACCGGTGATGACCCTGTTGGCGTTACACAACAGGTGAGCGCCACCAGCTCTTCTCCCATGTAGGGTTGAAATAGCCAGGCGTAAGGGGAGCCAGCACAACGCCGCCGGTCGCTTTCACGACGCAGCAACGTGCGTAGCGAGCCGCTAAACAGCGCCACGTGCCGGTCTAGCAGCCATATTCCACTCACGAATACTCCAAATGATAACGATGCGAAAGACGCTGTTTAAAGTCTTTAACAATGTGCAGCGCCTGACGCAGTAGGTCGCGCTCTAGTGATGAAAGCGATTGCACCACGACACGATTAGCTCGGCTTGCCTCTTGAGCTCCGTGAAGCGTTCTTTGGTCACCCACCGCTTCTAACGCATCAAGCTGCTGCTTAAGACGCAGCTCGGCAAACAGCGATAGCGCCTCTCCGAGATCCTCAGCAAAGCGACGATCCAAGCGACCATCTGAAGCCAAAGCATCAAGTCGGTCTAGCGTCGAGGTCGCGTTGATACGCCGCTCAAGTGCCATGGTGCGCACACCGTGAACAATAGGAAAAATACCGCCCTTTTTAATATCGATACCGTGCTGAGGCTTTTTTAACGAGCCAAATAGAGTCAAGGGCGTTGAGAAGCGCAGCGCCGTACGGGCAAAATAGGACAGCAACAGCTCGTCATTTGAACAACGTGCAAACAGCTCTTCTCTGACGCTTTCAAGTAGACCTGGATTGCCCGCGACGGCGTGAGCATCAAGCATAATCGCCAGCTTCATCAGGCTATCGCCATCGCGCTCACGGGCCCACTTTGCAATACTGGCTTTCCACTGCGATACGGTGCCCACCCACTCAGCATTAGACACCATAATATTGCCGGGACATGTCGGGTAACCGAGCTGAACCAAGCTGCTAGTAAGCCTTTTCATATCGGCTGAAAGATCAGGCCACTGGACATCATCAGCAAGAATAAGCCCGTTATCTTGATCCGTTTTCAGAACTTGCTCGCCGCGCCCTTCGCTACCCATCACCATCATGCAGCTATGCTCACGATATCGCTCGTCGACGATAAACTCCCAGGCTTTACTTATGATGCGGCCGTTTAACGCAGCGAGTAGATCCATCGCAAAACGCAGTTTAACGCCCTGAGCCATGAGCGCCTTAACAAGCTCTGGAGTGCGCTGGCTAGCCGCCGCCAGCGCCGCCAAGCTGATCGCCTGCTCAACCTGCAGGCTCACAACAAAACTGCGGCTTGAAAAGTAGCTAAGTACATCGGTAAGTTCGACAACGCCGGTTAAAACGCTGTTTTCCATCACCACTACTCGGGCTACTTGATACCGTGTCATTAGCACCAATACTTCAAACAAGTACTGACCCGGCTCAACGGTCACTAAATTGAAGCGGGCAATCTCATTAAGCGGCGATGTCACATCGCAACTACCCAGTACCAAGCCATTGAGCAGATCGGTTTTAGTCACCATTCCCAGCGTACCCTGGGTGTCCACCAGCAGGCTATCGGCATGGCTATCGTTAAGCTGCTTCACGGCACTAGCAATATCGGTAGATGCTGCAACCAGCAGCGGCTCGCGCATGCACTCGCTGACCTTAGCCAGCATGAAACCCGCCATGGCGACGCCCCCTCCGGCGCGCTTTTCAGTCAGCAAGCGCGCCTTGAGGGTCAACGATTGACGAAAGAAGTCATTAAAGGCTGGGTAGCGATGGCAAAGCTGCTGAAACAGCGCTTTGGGCAATAAATAGCAAAAGCACTCCTGCTCGGCCTTAAAGCGATAGCGGCTTTTACCGTTCAAAATACTGATCGCGCCAAATATATCGCCTGGCGTGTAGTGGCCGATACGCGAGGTAGTCGATGGAAGGGTCGCATCTATTTCAGCCACTTCCCCTTTATGGATTAGGAAAACAAACTCACCCACTTGGCCTGTCTCTAAAATAATTTCGTCGCGATCAAAATAGGCGAGATCAATGCCACGGCGAATGTGGTCACGTCCTTCATCATCAAGAAGCGTAAACGGCAGTTGGGATAAGTCCACCTCAACCATTGTGCATGACCTCATTCAACTAAAAGGTGGGCTAAAAAACGTGGCATAACGCTCAGCGCTGACCCGAGGTAGTCAATCCTTACTTCTACGCGATAAAAAACCCGCTGTTATTATTTGAAACGCGCTATACGGGTATAAAGGATTCACTTCCCAATAGGCAAGCAGAAGGTTGTTATACCTTTAGCTATCACGCTAAAGTCGAAGCGACTTTAGCGACGCGACCAAAGTATTGATATGTTTCTATCAGCATTAGACTAAAAACAAAGTATTTATTTAAAGCAGCCAATAACGCACCACTTACTTACCTACTAGACTATCGTCCTATAGTTCTCAGAACGCCGACCAACTTCGCTCAAATAGCGGTTAAAAATTCTTATTTTCAAGAACATGCACATCACCCATCGATATCTAGCTGCACATTGATACCAAAGTCTGGGATTTATTTTTTTGCATTTATTAGCCACTATTAGCACTGAGCCATGCAGGGTAATCGCACGTTACTAACTCACTCAACTTTGTCTTCTTGACAATAAGCTGACTTACTAAAAAATATCAGTTCGTCAGCCCTAAAACTGAGTAGTTTTCGACGTACGATTACCTTGATGGATTACACGCTATTTCTCGTGAACTTTCCCAACCTTAAAAATCACAAGTGGAGAGAAACACAATGGCAGACGACAAAAGCAATGCTGCTGAATACTGGAAAGCTAACGTCCGCTTAATTTATGGATGCCTAGCCGTTTGGGCATTCGTTTCTTACGGATGCGCTATCCTTTTTCGCCCTCTCCTGGCCGGCATTCCGGTTGGCGGAACTGACTTAGGCTTCTGGTTTGCACAACAGGGCTCAATTCTGACCTTTATCGTGCTGATCTTCTTCTATGCCTGGAAGATGAATAAGCTCGATCAAAAATATGGCCTTGGGGAGTAAGCCGGTATGAGCCAGTTTGCAATTAACTTACTGTTCGTCGGCTCTTCCTTTGCCCTTTATATCGGCATCGCGATTTGGGCACGAGCAGGCTCGACGAAAGACTTCTATGTGGCCGGCGGCGGCGTTCATCCTATCACCAACGGGATGGCTACCGCGGCGGACTGGATGTCAGCGGCGTCGTTTATCTCTATGGCTGGCTTGCTCGCCTCTGGAGGCTACGCGAACTCCACCTTCTTAATGGGCTGGACCGGCGGCTACGTGATTCTGGCGATGCTGCTAGCGCCTTATTTGCGTAAGTTTGGTAAGTTCACCGTGCCAGACTTCATCGGTGACCGCTTCTATAGCAATACTGCGCGTCTCGTCGCGATTGTATGTTTGATTATCGCCTCCGTTACTTACGTTATCGGTCAAATGACCGGCGCAGGCGTTGCCTTCTCTCGCTTTTTGGAAGTTAGCAACACTTGGGGTATCTGGCTTGCCGCGCTAATCGTTTTCCTCTACGCCGTATTTGGCGGTATGAAAGGCATCACCTACACCCAGGTTGCTCAATACGTGGTGTTGATTGTTGCCTACACTATCCCTGCGGTGTTTATTGCCATGCAGTTAACTGGCAACCCCATTCCGATGTTCGGGATGTTCAGTACGCATACCGAATCCGGCGTGCCGCTGCTTGAGAAACTGGACAGCGTCGTAAGCGCACTTGGCTTTCAAGACTACACCGCTGACGTAGATAACAAGCTCAACATGGTGCTGTTCACTCTGTCGCTGATGGTCGGTACTGCCGGTCTTCCTCACGTTATTATTCGCTTTTTCACCGTGCCTAAAGTGGCCGACGCGCGCTGGTCTGCCGGCTGGGCATTAGTCTTCATTGCACTACTTTACCTCACCGCACCAGCGGTAGGTTCCATGGCTCGCTTGAATCTGATGACCACGGTCTATCCAGAGATGGCGGGGCAGGTTGAGAACTACGAAGAAGCGGCGCAAACGCCGATCCTATACGAAGAGCGCCCTGAGTGGTTCCGTACCTGGGAAGACACTGGGCTGATCACCTACAACGACATCAACAACGATGGCCGCATTCAGTTTTACAATGATGCCGTTGACTACACCGATCGTGGTTGGGAAGGTAACGAGCTCAGTGTGAATAATGACATCCTGGTACTCGCTAACCCTGAAATCGCCAACTTACCCGGCTGGGTAATCGGTTTGATTGCAGCAGGCGGCATCGCAGCGGCGCTTTCTACCGCGGCGGGCTTGCTACTGGCCATCTCTTCAGCCATCAGCCACGATTTGATCAAAACGATGATCAACCCAAAAATCAGCGAAAAAGGCGAGATGCTGGCGGCAAGGATTTCAATGGGCGGTGCGATATTGTTGGCCACCTATTTGGGGCTCAACCCGCCTGGGTTTGCAGCACAAACAGTCGCCCTGGCCTTTGGTATTGCCGGTGCATCGCTGTTCCCAGCGCTGATGATGGGTATTTTCTCTAAGCGGATGAACAATTCAGGCGCGATTGCCGGCATGCTGGCAGGCTTAATCAGCACTCTGCTGTATATCTTCACCTATCTGGGCTGGTTCTTTGTTTCGGGTACCAACATGCTGGCAAACACGCCTGACAACTGGTTCCTAGGCATCTCGCCACTCTCCTTCGGTGCAGTAGGTGCAATGATTAACTTTGCCGTTGCCTTTGCGGTCTCTAGCGTGACAAAAGCTCCGCCGCAAGAAATTCAGGACCTAGTGGAAAGCGTTCGCTATCCGAAAGGTGCTGGCATGGCAATAGATCACTAAGTCATAATCGTTCCTGGCGTGTTAGCGTAATGCGGTGATCACGCCTTGGAATCGACCCACCATCGGGCTTCCTCAGGGAGGCCCGATGTCTTTTAATAAGGATAATTTATGATATGGCATTTGATCGCCGCCGTGTTTGCGGGCCTGGCGACCGCAGGGATCGGTCTAATACTGCGTACGCTGAGCGGCAAACGGCTACCCAAATGGATAGTGCCAGTATTTGGCGGGCTGGGGATGTTGGGCTATCAGGTTCAGGTGGAATACAGCTGGTTTGAGCATAAGCAGGCCCAGCTTCCCGCTACCACCACGGTGATTTCCAGCGACACCTCCACGGCAGTATGGCGCCCATGGACGTTTGCGATCCCCATGACCACGAAGTTTAGCGTGATCGACAGCGAAAACATTCGTCTCAGCGAGCAAAATGGCGCCCGCTTAGCAGAGTTTATCCTTTATCAGTTTGAACGCCATTACACGGACATCATCATCACCCAGCCTTATCTGCTTAACTGCGAAAACCGCGAATTAGTCCCACTCGATAAAGAGACACGCGCCCCCATCCTTGAGCAGATACGCACGTTGCGCGATAGCTCCCCCCTGCTTCTCAACGTCTGTGCCACATAGGCTTTAACTGTCGCCAGCAAACCTGCGTATCAATGATCGTACAGCGCGCGATATTTCGCCTAGAATAAAGCCTTTTATCAGCAGCGCACGTTAAGCGGATCGCAAACTCTGGCGGGAGAAAAGCATGTTTCACGGCGGGCTACTGGTCGCGGTATCGTTCCTCTATATTGCCGTTTTGTTTTGCATAGCATGGTACGGTGACCGCCGAGCGCGCACGCATGGCGCCACCCGCCGGCGTCCGATTATCTATAGCTTAGCGTTGGCGATTTACTGCACTTCATGGACCTTTTACGGTGCCGTAGGGCAAGCCGCTACAGCCGGCTGGTCGTTCGCCAGTATCTTTGTTGGGCCCATATTAACGTTTTTACTTTTCTGGCCCGTGCTGGCCAAAATGATCCGTGTTGCTAAGCACCAAAACGTTACGTCTATTGCCGACTTTATTGCCTCCCGCTACGGCAAAACTCAATCGTTGGCCGCCTTTGCCAGTCTCGTTGCGCTGGTTGGAACCCTTCCCTACATTGCTCTACAGCTGAAAGCGGTTTCCACCACGTTTAGCGTACTCACCGACGCCACCGATGTAACTCATACGCCGTTGTTTGGCGATACGGCGTTCTATGTCGCCATTGTCATGGCTATCTTCGCGATTTTATTCGGCACCCGGCACACTGATGCCACCGAACATCACGAAGGATTAATTCATGCGGTCGCATTTGAATCGCTGGTCAAGCTGCTGGCTTTCGTGGTGCTCGGTGCCTTTGTCACCTGGGGTATGTTTGGCGGTCTAGGGGAATTAATGGGCCATGCCGAGAGCCAGCTTCAGCTCCAGCGCCAGCTCGCCAATCAGGACTTTGGCCAAAGCTTCTGGGCGCAAACACTACTCGCCATGCTGGCGATTCTTTGCTTGCCGCGCCAATTTCACGTGGCGGTGGTGGAAAACATCCACCCTGACGATGCCTCCAAAGCCCGCTGGCTGTTTCCACTTTATCTGCTAGCCATTGCGTTTTTTGTAGTGCCCCTAGCCGCGGCCGGGCTACTGTTATTTTCTGAAACCGGCGTAGAGCCCGACACCTACGTCCTGGCGCTGTCGGTGGCGTCAGGACACCAGTGGCTGACGCTACTCACCTTTATTGGCGGATTTTCTGCTGCAACGGGCATGGTGATTGTCGCTGCGGTGGCGGTATCTATCATGATTTCCAACGAAATTATCATTCCAGCGCTGTTCCGCCTGCGCTGGTTTGATACCAAAGCACGCGACTATGGCCGTCTGGTGCTGCGCACTCGTCGCCTGACGATTGTCGCTGTACTGGCCATGGCCTACGGGTTTTACCAGCTACTTGCTGAGTTCACCTCGCTGGCCTCTATTGGCATGCTGTCGTTTGCGGCCGCAGCGCAGTTTGCACCCGCAGTGATTGGCGGGCTTTACTGGAAGCGCGGCAATCGGTTCGGGGTTATCGTCGGCATGAACGCAGGCTTCGCGATCTGGGTATATAGCCTGCTAATGCCCGCCATGATCAATGCCGGCGTGCTGCCAACCCTGTGGCTTGAAGGTGGACCGCTTGGGCTTAACTGGCTATCGCCAACGGCACTCTTTGGGCTTAATTTGGGCGATAGCTTTACCCACGGTGTGATGCTGTCCCTTGGGATTAACCTGTTTTGCTACATTTTTGTCTCCCAGGTCACCTCTCAGCGAGTAGTTGAGCGTATTCAGGCATCACTGTTTGTCGATAGCGTGGAAACACGCCAGACCTCGGTCAACCGGCCCTGGACCGGGGCAACCACCGTGGGCGATTTAAAAGTGCTCTGTGAGCGTTTTCTAGGCGCCAGCCAAGTGGGTCGCGCTTTTGAAGACTACGCCCGCCGCACGGGCAAACCGCTGGATGACGGCACCCGCGCATCGATTGATATCATTCAGTTTACCGAGCGTTTTCTGGCCTCAGTGCTCGGCGCATCATCTGCTCGAATTGTGGTCAACTCGGCGCTTCAAGGCCGCGGCATCGGCATTTCGGACGTGATTTCAATTGTCGATGAAGCATCACAGGTATTGGAGTTCAACCGAGCGCTGCTGCAAGCCACTATCGAAAATATCAACCAGGGCATCAGCGTAGTCGATCAGAATCTGCGCCTGGTGGTCTGGAACCAGCGCTACCTGGAACTATTCCGCTTCCCTGACCATCTCATTCGCGTCGGGGCGCCGATTGATCGCATCTTCCGCTACAACGCCCACAACAGTGAATATGGCCCGGGAGATCCAGAAGAACATGTCCAGCTTCTGCTCGACAATATTCGCGAAGGCCAGCCCCATCGCTACGTGCGCTATCGCCAGGACGGCAGCGTGCTGGAAGTTCAGGGCAACCCGATGCCGGGTGGCGGTTTTGTTTATACCTATCAGGATATTACCCAGCAAAAGCGTATCGAAGAGGCGCTGATCCGCTCGGAAAACAATATCCGTATTTATACTGACAACGTGCCCGCGCTGATCGCCTATTTCGACAAAGAGTGTCGCTACTTATTTACCAACCGCGCCTACGAGCAGGCCTTTAATATTGATCGCAACGCGGTCATTGGCCGTCGTTTTGAGGACGTGCTTCAGGTCAAACAGGCCGAGGAGCGCACGCCCTGGGTTACCCGTGCACTAAGCGGAGAGCGCGTGAGCTTTGAAGTCTCGCTGCGCGTTAACGAGGCCATGCGCTATATGCTCGTGACCTACACGCCCCACTTTGGCGACAGCCAAACTATTTTGGGTTTCTTTGCCCTTTATCAAGATATTACCGAGCGCCGCCAAGCTGAGATTGCCCTAGAGGAAACCAACGAAACGCTTGAAGAGCGCGTTCGTGAGCGAACTCAGGCGCTTTCGGAGGCCAACGCAGCACTGCGCCAGGAGAACCGAGTGCGCGCGGAGGCAGAGCTCGCCCTGCGCCAGGCTAAACAGCTGGCGGAAGATGCCAACGCCTCTAAAACGCGCTTTCTCGCCGCGGCCAGCCATGATTTACTGCAGCCTCTTAACGCTGCCCGGCTGTTTACATCGGCGCTAATGCAAAATGTCACTACCCCAGATACCCAGCGCATCGTTGGCCATATCGATAACTCGCTCCAGGCGGCCGAGGAGCTGCTCAGCACCCTGCTGGATATCTCTAAACTAGATGCTGGCGCCTTAACGCCACGTCGCAATCACTTCCCACTGGCGGATATCTTTCGCCCACTGCGCGCCGAGTTTGAGGTAATGGCTGACGACAGAGGGCTGGATTTAGAAGTAGTGCCGACCCAGCTGTGGGTCGACTCAGATCCTCAGATGCTGCGGCGTATCGTACAAAACTTCTTATCTAACGCTATTCGCTATACCCAAGAGGGCCGGGTACTGCTGGGCTGTCGCCGCCAAAATGGCTGGCTCTCTATTGAAGTGTGGGACAGCGGCCCTGGCATTCCTGAATCTAAACTGACCGAAATTTTCCAAGAATTCCGTCGCTTGGATCAAGTCTCGCGGCATAAAGAAAGCGAAAAGGGGCTGGGGCTAGGTCTCTCGATTGCTGATCGCATGAGCCGTGTGCTGGATCATCCTATCAAAGTGCGCTCTACGGTAGGCAAAGGCGCAGTTTTCTCGGTCAGCGTGCCAACAGTGGCGGCCCGGGAAGCTAACGCATCCGATCTAGAGCCTCAAATGCGCCGTGGTGGTCATAAATTGAACGGTACGCGTATCGTGTGTATCGACAATGAAACGCTGATTCTAGAAGGCATGACGGCCATGCTAAGCGGGTGGGGCTGCGAAGTATTTACGGCCACTAGCATTGGGGGAGCGAAGTCCATTCTGCGTAATATGGACGGTGAGCCCGATGCTATTCTGGCTGACTATCACCTGGATAATGAAGTGACTGGCTTGATGGCACTGGAGGCGCTTAGCGAGCGCTTTGAAGGAGCCGTGCCGGGCATTGTGATCACCGCTGACCGAACTGAAGCTGTTGCTGAAGAAATCAAACGGGCGGGTTACCAACTGCTGTTAAAGCCGGTTAAACCAGCTGCGCTGCGGGCGCTATTGACACGTACGTTACAGGCCAATCGCGCGGCGCGTTAAGCGCCGCGTAACGTGCTAGCAAGCGCTTACGATGCAACCTTCGGTGGCTCAACTTCCAACTTCTGTGCAGCAATGACGGCCTGGGTACGTGAGTGCACGCCCAGCTTACGCAAAATCGCGGTCACGTGAGCTTTGATCGTCGCTTCCGAAACGCTTAGCTCGTAGGCGATCTGTTTGTTCAGCAGCCCTTCCGTCAGCATATTCAATACGCGAAATTGCTGGGGGGTTAGCGAAGCAATCGCTTCAGCAAAGCGCGACTCCTCTTCACTGGTTTCTTCCAGCACGTTGGCTAATGCCTCGGGCAACCATACTTCACCCTTAAGAATTTCACCGACGGCCTCAGCAATTAGTTGTAGAGACGAAGATTTAGGGATAAAACCCGACGCGCCGTAGTCAATAGCACGACGAACGACGTAAGGCTCGTCGCTTCCAGATACGACAGCAACAGGAATATCGGGCATTTGGCCACGTAACTGAATCAAGCCAGAGAAGCCGTGGGCCCCAGGCATATGCAGATCCAAGAGAATCAAGTCAGCATCCGGGTGGCGATTCACCACTTCATTAGTGGCTTCCATGGTATCCGCTTCGACAATTTCCGCCTGGGGAGCTAACTGGCGTAACGCTTGGGTCAGCGCTGCACGAAACAGCGGGTGATCGTCAGCGACGATAAACTTATGAGCTACTGCCATGGATATTTCTCCGGTTCCTTGAACAGCGGGGCTGTCTGCTACCCCGACGCTAGGCTCTTGCGGTTGTGAAGCATGGTACCCCATGGGCCTCATCATGCCCAAGCATCACATGCATAATTTGTAATCGATCGATCGTACCATTGAAAACTCATACAAAGAAAAATTCATATCAACCAACACAACAGTGCCGACCTACTCGGGTCGGCACTGTTTAATTAAAACGGCGCATTACCGCCAATGTTATTAAAAGAATGTTGTTGAAAGAAAAATATCGCCGCTATTGATTCGCGCGATGTTCAATCAACTGGTCGACCACCGATGGATCAGCCAAGGTGCTGGTATCGCCTAACCCATCGCACTCGTTTGCGGCTATCTTGCGCAGAATGCGCCGCATGATTTTACCGGAACGAGTTTTCGGCAAGCTTGGCGCCCACTGAATGACATCCGGCGATGCAATCGGGCCGATATCTTTCCGAACCCACTGCGTCAGCTCTTTTTTGAGCTCGTCAGTCTCCTCGATACCGTCATTCAAGGTGACATAGATGTAGATCCCTTGCCCCTTAATATCATGCGGAAAGCCTACCACGGCCGCTTCAGCAACGGCGCTGTGTGCTACCAATGATGACTCAATTTCGGCTGTCCCCATGCGGTGACCAGACACGTTAAGCACGTCATCAACGCGCCCGGTGATCCAATAGTAGCCATCCTCATCGCGGCGGCAGCCATCACCCGTGAAATACATACCGTCATAGGTCGAAAAATAAGTCTGGATAAAGCGCTCGTGATCATTCCAGATAGAGCGCGCCTGCCCCGGCCAAGAATCGAGAATAGCCAGGTTACCTTCAGTGGCACCCTCAAGTATCTTGCCTTCATTGTCGACCAAGGCCGGCTTCACGCCAAAGAACGGTACGGTCGCAGAACCAGGTTTAAGCGGCGTGGCACCTGGCAGCGGGGCAATCATGATCCCGCCGGTTTCGGTTTGCCACCAGGTATCGACAATTGGGCAATTCTCATTGCCGATAACCCGATAGAACCATTCCCAGGCTTCCGGATTGATCGGTTCACCCACAGAGCCAAGCAGGCGCAGGCTGTCACGCTTGCTCGAATCCATAACGTTGTCGCCGTGCGCCATTAATGCACGCACCGCCGTGGGCGCAGTATAAAGAATATTAACGTTGTGCTTATCAACGATCTCGCCCATCCGACCGTGGGTCGGATAGTTCGGCACGCCCTCAAACATAAGGGTCGTCGCGCCGTTCGCTAACGGGCCATATACGATATAGCTGTGGCCAGTTACCCAGCCCACATCCGCTGTACACCAGTAAATTTCACCATCCTGATAGTCAAACACATACTGGTGAGTCATAGCGGCGTAGGTCAGGTAGCCGCCGGTGGTGTGTTTGAGTCCTTTCGGCGCGCCGGTAGAGCCAGAGGTATACAGAATAAATAGCGGGTCTTCCGCTCCCATGGCTTCGGCTTCGCACTCGCTTGACTGTTTGTCGACAAGCGCATCAAACCAAATATCACGACCATCGTTCCAGTCAATGTCGCCGCCGGTGCGCTTCACCACCAGTACGTTTTTGCATACGTCAGTGCCTTCGCGGGTCAGTGCGGAATCCACGTTTTCTTTAAGCGGCACGTGCTTGCCACCCCGTACCGACTCATCGGCGGTGATTACAAGTTTGGAGTCCGAACCAATCACGCGTTGGGCAACCGCATCCGGAGAGAATCCGCCAAATACCACCGAGTGCACCGCACCGATGCGCGCGCAAGCAAGCATCGCCATAGCGGCCTCAGGAATCATCGGCATATACAGCGTGACGGTATCGCCCCTACCAATCCCTAGCTCTTTTAGCGCGTTGGCTAGCTGGTTCGTACGTGCGTACAGCTCGCGATAGCTAATGCGCTTGGATTCATTGGGATTATCGCCCTCCCAAATAATCGCAGTTTGATCGCCACGCTTGTCTAAGTGGCGATCCAAACAGTTGGCGCTGACGTTAAGCAATCCATCTTCAAACCAACGGATATCGACGTTATCACGCGCAAAGGAAGTGTTTTTGATCTTAGTAGGTGCCTTAACCCAGTCAAGGCGCTGGGCCTGCTCTGCCCAGAAGGCTTCCGGATCGTCCAGCGACTGCTGATACATGGCCTCATACTTGGCTTTGTCGGCCCATGCTTTGGCGGCGAAATCGTCGCGCACCGGATAGACTTTCTGTTGATTGCTCATGACATTGCCTCTGTGCGTGAAAATGCACTTTCTAAATAAATGATCGTGCTAAAGAAACTGTCGTCGACATCTGTCTTTATGACGTGGGCTGAGTATTATCAGGCCTATCGACTGCCAATAAGGTTCCTCTAGCATAAACCTCCGTGAGCAAGCTTCCCTTTAGACATTGGTATTAAAAACTTTTACTTAAAAAACATATATTTACAATAGAATCAAAGCACATCTTCTGGTGCGTAGACCAAGGTCTTAACACAGTGTCGGCAGCGATACCCACGTCCGCTTGCCGCTAGCGCGTGGCGTCTTGGTGTAAAACGATGAATTCGACAGCCACACTGATAGCGATAAGGTGCCGACTGCGCCTGCTGAATATCGAACTGATGCGTCACACGTGGCGCCAAACCGAACAGATCCCGCATCACCGTTTTCCACTCACGTCCGTGAGGCTTCAAGCGTGGGCCATTATCTAAATGAAATACCAGCCAGTGGGCCATTTCATGTGGGATAACGTCATCAAAAAAAGCCGTGCGGTTTTCACTTAGCAGCACCGGGTTTAAGCGTAAGCCGCCACGGCTGAGATGCGCCTGGCCAGCGCAGGCGCCTCGTAAGTCAAACCAAACCTTCGGAGCGGGCAGCGGCGGGCATACCTCACAGCAGCGTTGCCACGCCTGCTCTACGCGCGTGCACGCGGCATGGTGCAAATCGGTTGTCGTCATGGCGGCCAGTTCGGCAGCAGGCCATGGAGGCAGAGGTATAGTACTCATTAGTGATAAACTAGCCGTAATAGGTACACGTTGATAGGGATACATAGTATCCGATGATGACCGATTCGCATTAATGAGGCTTTACTCATGGCAGAGCGTAGCGACACCCAAGAACCGAACACGCCACCGCACCCCCTGCTCGACGATGAGCAGTTGGATAGATTGGACGACTTCCTTGCTTCAGATCAAGTGGATGAAGACGCCCTGGATCTAATCTCCGCCCATGGATTCTTAGTCGCGCTTGCCGTCGCGCCTAGTGAGCTGCCGCCCGGCCAGTGGCTGGCCGAGCTGTTCCAAGGAGAGCCGCGTTACGCCGATGACGCCGAGCGCGATGAGATTATTACACTACTCACCCTGCTGCGTGACAATGCAGTGGCGGTATTGGAGCAAGGCGGCTTAACGGAACTGCCTTTCGAGCTGACGCTAGGCGGCGAACCTGCTGAAGACACCCCGATTGGCGACTGGTGTGCGGGCTTCATGGAAGGCGTTTTCAGCGATGAGAGCGCCTGGTTCCAGGACGATGAAGAGGCTGCGGCCACACTACTACTGCCGTTCATGCTGCTATCGGGCCTGTTCGACGACGAGCCAGACATGGTCGAACTAGCCAAGGACCAGCAGCGCCAAGAGTCGCTGGTGGTACAGCTGCCAGAGCTGGTGCTGGATCTTTACCTGCACTACCGCGTGCCGCCGGAAACGCCTAAGCCTAAACCACGCAAGAAGACGCCCGCTAAAGGTAAAAAACGCTAGGCGCTCTTGCAAACTTCCATGTGCTAATTTTCAAAGCGGGTTTCAAGAACAGGTCCCGAGAACAGGTCTCAAGAGCAGGCTTCAAGAGTCAGTTTCAAGCGCTATTTAAGACGCGTCACCATCGCATCTAGGACCCCATAGACCCACTCTTTGGCGCGCTGCCCCCAGGGGCGCGCTGCCCACGTTTTCGCATCCACTTCTTGGCTGGTGGCGAAGTTGCGCTCAAAAAGCTGGCGTACTTCAGTTGCCAGCCGTGGGTCCATTACCTCTTGATTGGCCTCGAGGTTCCAGTGCAAGTTCCAGTGATCAAAATTACACGAACCGATACTGACCCACTCGTCGGCGAGCACAAACTTGGCATGAATGAACGTCGGCTGGAACTCAAAGATGCGCACCCCGGCCTTAAGCATTGTCTGATAAAAACGCTGGCCGGCAAAACGAACGCCGGGATGATCATGCTTGGCACCGGGCAGCAGTAAGCGCACATCAACACCTCGACGCGCCGCTCGAACTAAGCGGCGGCGCAGGGCAAACGTTGGCACAAAATACGGCGTGCATAGCCATAGCTGCGTTTTGGCATTACTCACACGCCCGTGCAATGAATGGCGAATAGCTTGATAGCGATAGCCCCATGCCGACATCGCTCGCCCAGGCATGCCGTTAAGCTGCGCCCGCGGCTCGCGTCTTTCAGGCAGCCCGACCGCACGCTCGTCACCCTTTTCAGCGCGGGTTAGCCGCGAATACCACAGCCGCCGAAATAGCAGCTCCCAGTCAGCCACAACCGGGCCCTCAATACGCAGCGCAATCTCGTACCAAGCATTGAGAAACTCATCGACCGCACCAAAACCACCGGTAAACGCCAGCTCACCATCAATAACGACAATTTTACGGTGATCGCGGCTCAAGTTCAGGGCTAAAGAGTGAAAGCCTAGCGGGTTAAAAAAACGTAGTTGAACGCCGCCTTGCTTCAACCGCTGTCGATCAGCACGGGATAGCCCCATCGAACCATAGCCATCGAGTAGCAAACAGACGCAGACGCCGCGCCCTGCAGCGCCAATGAGCGCATCAATAGCTTGACTAGCAAGCTCGCCAGACTCCATCAGATAAAGTTCGACCAGCACATAGTGCTGCGCGGCATTGACCGCTTCAAACATGGCCGGAAGAAAGCGCGTGGCTTCTGGCAGCAACGTAAATTGATTTCCTTCCCGCCACGCATTATGCATGGGTACTCCTTGCGTTACCGGTGAGCTACCGTACTAACGAACGATGGACGTATAAATCATAGCGACTGGTTTTGCCTTCTAGCGTGTGCTGAGGTGCAGGCCCAGCAATAGGCGGCGCCTTGCGCGGACGCTTAACGACCACGCGATGAGTCGCCACATCCAGCGCTGCTTCAAGCAGCCGCGGGGCATCGTTATCATCACCGGCGAGCTCGCGAAACAGGCGCATCTCTTTTTTCACCAGCGCGGACTTCTCACGATGGGGAAACATAGGATCAAGATGTATGACCTGCGGGGTAAAACAGGCGCTGGCAACCAACTGCGCCAACGATTGAGCAGCATCGCCGTGTGCGAGCATCATGCGTGCAGCAATATCTGCTGTCTCGCTATGCTTCAATGCCCGCTTTAGGCCATCTTCCAGCAGCGCTGCAATCGCCGCTACCCGCTCAATTAACAGCACCTGTGCACCGAGGCTTGCGAGTACAAAGGCATCGCGCCCCAGCCCTGCAGTCGCATCAACAATACTAGGCGATACGCCTTTGCTCAGCCCGCAGGCTTTGGCGACTAGCTGACCACGCCCACCGCCAAAGCGGCGCCGATGGGCAGCCTTGCCCGCCGTAAAATCAACGCTTAGCGGCTTCCCGTAGCGAACCTCATCACCCACTAGTGCCAGCCCTTCATCGCCTTGTATTAGGCGCAAACCCGCTGGCAAAGCGATATTATTAATATCGCTCTCAAGATCACTCTGCACACCGATCACGCGGGCTTTTTCCAAGCAACGTCATTACGCAGATAAACCGGTTGAATCAAATGCGCCGCTTGGCCAAGCCCAGCTGCAAAGTCACGCGCCGCTAGCCATGCCATTTCTTCAGCGCGAGGCTCAAGGTCACACAAGTGCTGGGGCATACTAAGCTGCACATCGGTCGTGAAGCGTTCCCATAATGTAAAGCCGCTGCCGACGCCGACCCAGTCGGTTTCTCCGCAGGGCAGTCGCATCGCCTCTGGGGCTAACACGGCCTCCGCGCTCATCACCGTAATAGTGTCTTTCAGGCAATGCCACGTTGCGGCATAGATCTCGCCCATGCGGGCATCGATAGCCGTCACAACATGGCGCAGGTGATAGCGCCGGTGTGCCTGAAGGGCAAGGGCTTCCAGCGTAGAAATACCCAGGAGCGGGCGGTCCAAACCAAAGGCAAGCCCCTGGGCAGCACCCGCGGCAATGCGCAGCCCGGTAAACGACCCTGGGCCGCGGCCAAACGCTACGGCGTCAAGCTGAGCTGGGGTTACCTGCGCTTCGGCAAGCACTTCATCTACCATTGGCAGTAATCGACGCGTATGGGCTCGAGGCGTCATTTCAAAACGTGCCAGACATTCGGCCTCCGGATGTTCGGGCGTTAGGTTCTCGGGCGCTAGATGCCCAGTGTCAGAGGCGTCTTCTTGGCGAAGCAGAGCGACGGAGCAAGCGCTCGATGAGGCGTCAAGGGCAAGCAAATATAACGGCATAGCAAAGGGCCACTCGAAAGAAACATTGCGACATTATACCCACACCACGCTAACACGACGATGGCCCGCTTAAAGCGAGCCATCATCAAAGTTCTATGTATAGCCAATGTAGTGCGTTTTGCGACTTAGCTCAGCGCTTCTTTCACTTGGCGGGTAATGTCGCTCACACTGCCTACACCTTCAATACGGTGGTATTGCGGGGCGCTTTCAGCATCTTCCGTTGCCCATTGCTGATAGTAGTCGACCAGCGGGGCCGTTTGATCATGATAAACCGATAAACGATTACGCACCGTGGACTCTTGATCATCTTCACGCTGAATAAGCGCTTCGCCGGTGACATTATCTTTGCCCGGCTCTTTGGGCGGATTATGCTCAACGTGGTAGACACGGCCAGAGGCTGGATGAACGCGACGCCCGGCTAAACGATTGACGATTTCTTCATCGGGCACGGCAATCTCCACTACATGATCCAGCTTAACGCCGCCTTCTTTCATCGCGTCAGCCTGGGGGATCGTGCGTGGAAAACCATCGAATAGAAAGCCGTTTTCGCAGTCTGGCTGGCCAATGCGCTCTTTAACCAGATCGATAATAATGTCGTCTGATACCAAGCCGCCGCTGTTCATGATCTCTTTTACTTTTAGGCCCAGCTCAGTGCCATCTTTAATGGCCGTGCGCAGCATATCCCCGGTGGAAATCTGAGGAATCTTGAATTGCTCACAAATAAACTGAGCTTGAGTCCCCTTCCCGGCGCCGGGGGCACCCAACAGGATTAAACGCATGGCACTGCTCCTTGAAGTTTAAAAATATGAAAAAATGTATTACCCGACAATAACCGTGCCCACCAGACGACACAACTCCCCAAAAGCCTGAGAGACCCGTTTTTATTCCACTTTTTTAAATTAAAACAGCTAGGTGAGCACAAATAGCCGTTTAAAACTCTACTTTGGTCGCCTTTAGAACTGAAAATGCCAATATCTGCGCGACGCATTCAAACCAAACACAAGCGGCGCCCCGAGGGGCGCCGCTTGCGAAACTTTAATTCTATCGATTACAGAAGTAAACGACGAATATCAGTCAGTACGTCGGCCAAGAAGGCGGTGAAGCGTGCTGCATCAGCTCCGTTGATCGCTCGGTGGTCATAAGAGAGCGAAAGCGGCATCATCAAACGCGGTTGGAAAGCATTGCCATCCCATACCGGCTTCATCTGCGCTTTCGACACCCCCAGAATAGCAACTTCCGGCGCGTTGACGATCGGTGTAAATGCCGTACCACCAATCGAACCGAGGCTCGAAATAGTGAAGCAACCACCGGTCATTTCGTCACGCTTGAGCTTTTTGCTTTGTGCTTTTTTGCCCAGATCAGCCATGTCCTTAGCAATCTCAATCAAGGACTTTTTATCAGCATCACGCAGCACAGGCACCATCAGGCCATCAGGGGTATCAACAGCGATACCAATATGAACATAGTTCTTCCATACCAGCGTTTCGCCATTGCCCTTCAAGCTGACATTGAACTGCGGGAATTTACGCAGTGCAAAAGCACAGGCTTTGACCATAAAGGGTAGCGGCGTGAGCTTAGCCCCCTGCGCTTCGGCTTCAGCCTTCATGGCTTTGCGGAAAGCCTCAAGCTCGGTAATGTCCGCTTCGTCAAACTGCGTGACGTGAGGAACATTGAGCCAGCTGCGATGCAGGTTAGTAGCGCCCATCTTGAGCAGACGCCCCATCGGCTTCTCTTCCACTTCACCAAACTGGCTGAAGTCGACGGCGGGGATTGGCGGAATACCCGCGCCGCCAGTCGCCGCTGCTGCGCCTTGCGGAGCAGCTCCCTGATTGGCAATTGCCTGCTTGACGTAAGACTGCACGTCCTCTTTGAGCACGCGATCTTTCGGGCCGCTAGGCTTCACTAGCCCGATATCGACACCCAGCTCACGCGCCAGCATACGTACGGCAGGTCCGGCATGAACTAGCTTGCCATCACGGGGTTTGTGGGCCGCCATCTGTGCTTCAGGACTTGGCGTACCCGCTGGTGAGGCAGAGGCTTTATCGCTGGCTGGGCTAGCACTGCCTTTATCCTTTTCAGGCGCAGCTTTCTCAGGGGCGACCTTTTTCGGCGCGGCTTTTTTACCGCTGGCAGCCACTTCGATATAGCCAATCACATCGCCTTCAGAGACGGTGTCGCCCTCTTTAACGGTTAACTCAATGAGCTTACCTTTATAGGGGCTGGGCACGTCCATCGAGGCTTTGTCAGATTCCAGCGTAATCAGCGCATCTTCCACGTTGATTTCATCACCTGCGGCCACGCCAATTTCAATAATCGGCACGTCAGAGGCACCCGACATCTCCGGCACGCGAATTTCTTTGCGCTCCGGCTCGCCGCTTGTAGCCTCTTCCTGATCATCATCTTCGTCAGACGACTCTTCAGGCTCACTGCTGGCTTGGCTAGAAGCTTCCTCGTCAGAGGCTTCCTCAGTCTCTTCTTCACCGCCTTCACCCGCGACTTCCATCTGGCCAATAACATCGCCTTCGGAAACGGTATCGCCCTCTTTCACAGTGAAGGTAACGATTTTGCCACTATAAGGGCTCGGCACGTCCATGGAGGCCTTATCAGACTCCAAGGTAATCAGCGTGTCTTCAGCCTCTACTTCGTCGCCTTCACTTACAGCGACTTCAATAATTTCTACGCTATCAGAGCCGCCTAAGTCAGGCACTATGATATCGACCGCTTGCTTACCACCGGCCGACTTTTTAGCAGCAGGCTTTTGCTCTTGGGACGGCTTTTCAGCTTTATCTTCTTTCGCCGGTGCGGCCTCTGGCTGGCTTTCAGCGTCAGCATCTGGCTGCGCATCGTCGCCCTCGTCACCACTTTCGCCGCCGCCTTCAACTTCTAGCTCAACGATATCGTCCCCTTCGGAAACGGTGTCGCCTTCTTTGACCAACACTTTAATGACCTTGCCGCCTTTCGGGGCAGGCACATCCATGCTGGCTTTATCAGATTCCAGAGTGATCAGGGTGTCTTCCGCTTCAATGACGTCGCCTTCTGACACCGCAATCTCGATGATTTCGACATCGGCATCACCACCGATATCGGGAACTTTGATGATTTCGCTACTCAAGGTCGCGCTCCTTCCAAATCGGATCGAGCCGGTGGGCACTTGCCCACCGGGCAGCGGTTTAGCTAGTCAGCGGGTTAGGCTTACTGGCATCAATGCCGTACTTCTTCAGCGCTTCGCCGACAAGTTTGCGATCAATCTCGCCACGGTCTGCCAGCGCACGCAGCGCGGCGACGGTGACGAAGTAACGGTCAACTTCGAAGAAGTAACGCAGCTTCTCACGCGTGTCCGAACGACCGTAGCCATCGGTACCTAGTACAGTGTAGTCGCCCGGTACCCAAGCACGCACTTGATCAGCGTAGAGCTTCATGTAATCGGTCGAGGCAATCACCGGCCCTTCACGACCTTCCAAGCACTTCGTGACGTGCGGCTTGAGCGCTTCAGCATCTGGGCTTAGGAAGGCTTCACGATCTAGCAGCAGCGCTTCACGACGCAGCTCGTTAAAGCTGGTCACGCTCCAAATGTCGGCGCCAATGCCCCACTCGTTTTCAAGCAGCTCGGCTGCCGCTTCCACTTCACGCAGAATGGTGCCAGAACCAAGCAGCTGAACGCGGCCTTTGTCACCCTTGGTTTCGCGCAGCAGGTACATACCTTTGACGATATCGTCGGCCGGTACGTCTTCCAACACAGGGTGCTCGTAGTTCTCGTTCATCACGGTCAGGTAGTAGAAGCAGTTCTCCTTATCGGTGAACATGCGTTTCAAACCATCCTGAACAATCACCGCCACTTCATGCGCATAGGTCGGGTCGTAGCTACGGCAGTTAGGGATGAGCGACGCCTGAAGCAGGCTATGGCCATCTTGATGCTGTAACCCTTCGCCGTTCAGCGTGGTACGCCCCGCCGTGCCGCCGACCATAAAGCCGCGCGCCTGCAGGTCACCCGCCGCCCAAGCTAGGTCGCCAATACGCTGGAAACCAAACATTGAGTAATAGATGTAGAACGGCAATAGCGTCACATGGTTATTACTGTAGGACGTTGCCGCGGCGATCCAGGCAGACATGGCGCCCGGCTCGGTAATACCTTCCTCAAGAATCTGACCTTTCTGATCCTCGCGGTAGAACATGATCTGGCCTTTATCGACCGGCTCATATTTCTGACCTTCAGCGGTATAGATACCTAGCTGACGGAACATGCCTTCCATGCCGAAAGTACGCGCTTCATCAGGGATAATCGGCACAACATACTTGCCTAGCTTCTTATCCTTGACCAAACCGTTGAGTATCCGCACAAAAGACATCGTGGTGGAGACTTCACGGCCTTTCGAACCAACCATTTGCGAGGCAAAGGTCTTATCTTCCAGCGAAGGAATTTCTAAGGCTTCGAAATCACTGCGACGGCTAGGTAGGTAGCCATTCAAGCGTTCACGCTGAAGATGCATGTACTTAAGCTCGGGAGATTCATCATCCGGCTTGTAGTAAGGCACGTCTTTCAGTTGCTCGTCGGTCAGCGGAATGCCAAAGCGGTCGCGGAAGGTCTTGAGCGCTTCGTGTTCCATGCTCTTGACCTGGTGCGCGCCGTTTTCAGCTTCACCATCGCCGCTACCCATACCGTAGCCTTTTACGGTATGCGCTAAAATGACCGTCGGCTTGCCGTTAGAGGTATTAACCGCTTCGTTATACGCCGCATAGACCTTGAACGGGTCGTGGCCGCCGCGGTTGAGCTTCCAGATATCATCGTCAGAGAGATCTTTAACCATCTCTTCGGTTTCTGGATACTTACCAAAGAAGTGCTCACGGGTGTAGGCACCGCCGTTGGCTTTGTAGTTCTGGTACTCGCCATCGACCGCTTCGTCCATGCGGTTTTGAAGGATGCCTTTTTTATCCTTCTCGAACAGCGGATCCCAGTGGCGGCCCCAAACGACCTTAATAACGTTCCAGCCAGCGCCACGGAATACGCCTTCGAACTCGTCCATGACGCGAGAGTTACCGCGAACAGGACCGTCAAGACGCTGGAGGTTGCAGTTGATCACGAAGATCAGGTTGTCGAGGTTTTCACGGCCCGCCAACGAAATAGCGCCCAGCGATTCCGGCTCGTCACACTCGCCGTCACCCATGAAGCACCAGATTTTACGGTCGTGCATATCCTTCAGCTCGCGATGATGCAGATACTTCATCACGTGAGCCTGGTAAATCGCCTGAATCGGCCCTAGTCCCATCGATACCGTGGGGAACTGCCAGTAATCGGGCATTAACCACGGGTGCGGGTAAGAAGAAAGGCCATCGCCATCGACTTCCTGGCGGAACTTGTCCATCTGCGCTTCGCTTAGACGCCCTTCTAAGAAAGAGCGGGCATAGATGCCTGGTGCCACATGACCCTGGATATAAATCAAGTCACCGGCAAAATCATCTTTAGCAGCGCGGAAGAAGTGGTTAAAGCCTACGTCATACAGCGTTGCCGATGACATAAAGCTGGCAATATGGCCACCCAGGCCCGGCTTGGCGCGGTTATTGCGAATAACCTGCGCAATAGCGTTGTAACGAATCAAAGAGCGGATACGGCGCTCCATGAACAAATCGCCAGGCATCGGCGCTTCGCGATGAACCGGGATCGTATTACGGTGCGGGGTTGTCACCGAGAAGGGTACCTTCATCCCATCCCGGCGCAGACGATCCGCCAGGCGGGTCATTAGGTAGCGGGCACGATCTTCGCCCTCACGATCCAACACCGATTCTAAGGAGTCTATCCATTCCGTAGTTTCGATCGGATCGAGATCTTCTCTTGTCTTCAGACTCATAGAGGTCTCTCCGAATGACGATAAATGACAATAATCCCCGCTACCCGGTAGGGCCTGGGGCGGTGGTGTGGCATACCACTACGCACCAACATTCAGCCGGCAAATGGTTGCCGGATAGGTTTTCGCTCTACATTCAACAAGCTACGTACATCTTGATGTAGTAAAGCTACACAAATGTCGTAAAAGTTAGCCTTTTGTATAGGTGAAGATACCGCAAAGTCGCCACGCTGCCAATTCTAGATCAACGTAAAAGCCTATCGAAAACAAACTATTGCACTGCAACATAAGCATTTTATAGAACATCAGCTAGTATGACTAAATGCCTGCATCCTGTAATTAAACTACCGTTTTATTATTTAATTAATGAAGTACTTATATGGATGCGCTTATAAACGTTAGCATTTACCACACTCTGCTATCAGCCGATGAAAATACGCCCAATCAAATGCTGGGCCAGGGTCTGTTTTACGCAGTGGCGCAACATGCGCATGGCCGGTGATACGCCTACTATCCAGCTGCGGGTAGCGGCTCATTAACCACTTTGTTGCCCGTGCCAGCGCTTGATACTGCGCCTTGGTAAACGGTGTTACATCATCACCTTCTAGCTCAATACCCACTGAGAAATCGTTAAGCGTTGTGCGCCAAATAGTTTGCCGCGCATCCCACCAGCAAGAACGCCCTGCATGCCAGGCACGCTGATCGGTATCAACAAACTGGACGCACTCGCCATCGCGGCGTATCAACAAGTGAGCAGATACGCGCAGGTGGGCAATATCGGCAAAAAAAGGATGCTCATCGATTACCAGCTGATTGGTAAACAGCGCTTCGATCGCTGCACCGCTAAACTCGCCCGGCGGTAGGCTGATCGCATGAATAACCAGCAGCGACACCTCGCCGTCAGGCCGATTATCAACGTTAGGCGAGACGACTTTTCGTGCACTTCCCCACCAGCCGCTAAGCGCTTGTTGGTTTTCCACGCGCGGACCTCCTTTTCGTTAGCGCTCTCATTCACCGCTTTCTTTCATTATACTGGCCGCACACACTTGAAGACGCCCAGAGAACCCAACGCTATGCACTATCAATCTGCTCTTGCCGAAGAAATCCGCGCCAGCGCTGCTCGCCTGATAGCAGAAGACGTTGGCCCTGGCGATATTACCGCGCAATTAATCCCTGAACACCAGTGGGCCACGGCAGATATTATTACCCGCGAAGCCGCCGTGCTATGCGGCGCAGCCTGGGTGGACGAAATCTTTCGCCGCTTAGATAGCCGCGCAAGCTTAACTTGGCACGCCGCCGACGGTGATAAGCTTGAGGCGGGCCAGCGTTTCTTAACCCTAGAAGGTCCCGCCCGCACGCTGCTCACCGGCGAACGCGCGGCTCTCAATGTGCTGCAAACGCTGTGTGCCACGGCCACCGCCACACGTACCTATGTGGACCTGATTGAAGGCACCAGCGCACGCCTGCTCGACACTCGCAAAACACTGCCTGGCATGCGCCTAGCGCAGAAATATGCGGTTACCTGCGGCGGCGGCCACAATCATCGGCTTGGCCTGTGGGATGCATTTTTGATCAAAGAAAACCACATCACCGCCTGCGGTGGTATTCAAGCGGCGGTCGCCCAGGCACGACAGCTTGCCAGCGACCTGCCTGTGGAAGTTGAGGTCGAAACCTTTGAGGAGTTGGACCAGGCGCTGGCTGCCGGCGCCGATATTGTGATGCTCGACAACTTCGCCATTGAAGACCTTTACGTTGCGGTCGAAATTAACGGTGGCCGCGCCACACTGGAAGCCTCAGGCAACGTGGATGCCAACACGTTGCGGGCGATTGCCGACACCGGCGTCGACTGTATCTCTAGCGGCGCGCTCACCAAGGATATCGCCTCGATTGATTTATCGATGCGCATTACACGCAGCTATAGCGTGTAAGGACTCATTATGAATCGACCTACGTTTCAATGGCGCTAAGAGACTTTGATAGCCGGTAACGCTGGAGCCGCTCTCCACTGCGCTCCACCCACTGTTCGCCGTGGCTCTCCCAGCCGCGGCGCAGCAGGCGCTCATATAGCACCAGGCTCGCCTCTATCTCCACGCGCCCTTTGCCTTCTTCAAGCAACATTCGCTCTGCGTGGACAAGCAACGTCGCGCCAATGCCGCGGCCTGCTAATGACGGCCATACATAGAGCGTCTCAATTCGCCCTGTGGATAAGCCCAACTCCAGAAACCCGACGCACCGGCCATCGCAAGTAGCTACTAGCGTGGTATACAGCGCTTGGCGCACCGCCCACGCACTGCCCTCTCGTGGCAGGGCCTGAGCCCACGCACGCCTCTCGGAGAGCGTGTAATGAGCCGCCGCGCCCTGCATCACAGCATGATAAAAGACTTCAGCCTGATCAGCCGCGTCGCGTGCCAACGCTGCGCGATAAATCACTCGCGCGCCTGTGGGCACTACCGTTTTGTGCTCCTCGGTATTGGTCATACGTCACCTCTGAGCTGTTCGGCGTACATTTGAAAAAGGTTCTTTCGATAAAGGATCATTCGATCACACTTAATTTACCGGCCTGCTTTATACTACGCGGCCAGTTTCCAGTAAAAGGCAGTGTGATGGACGACGCCCTGCACAACGAGCATTTTACGCTATCTCCCATTGGCCATGTGGTGAGCGACTACCCGGACAAGTTCGGCATTCCGCGCCAGCCCGGGCTCGCACCAGCCTCACAGGCCAGACTTGTACTCACGGCCCCTTACAACGACCCGTTAACAGTGCGTGGCCTAGAAGATTTCAGCCATCTCTGGTTAACCTTCATTTTTCACCAGAGCCCTGAGCGCTGGTCGCCGTTAGTACGACCACCGCGCCTGGGAGGCAACAAAAAGGTGGGCGTTTTTGCCAGCCGCAGCACGCACCGCCCGAATCGCCTAGGGCTTTCACTGGTAGCTTTAACAGGCATTAACACTCAAAACGGCGTGACGCTGACGCTATCAGGCTGCGACTTGGTCAGCGGCACTCCGGTAGTGGATATAAAGCCCTACCTGCCCTGGGCCGAAGCATGTCCTGATGCGCGCTCAGGCTTTGCGCCTAGTACGCCGCCATTGATTGAAGTCACTTTCCATCCAACGGCCCTAGCAGCGCTTGCCCAACGGCAAGATGGCGTTACCTTACACGCACTAATAGAACAAGTGTTGAGACAAGACCCGAGACCAGCTTATCAGCAAAAAGGCGCTGCCTCTGGCCGCCTATATGGCGTGCGCCTGCGTGATGTGGACGTTAAGTTTCAGCCATACCAAAACAGCGAAGCCACCACACTAGAGGTGGTGGCTATCGAATCTTACGAGACGCCATGAAGCAATGCTGAAGATTTAAGCGGGAAACGTAATCCCCAGACGGCGGCCAACTTCTTCGTAAGCCTCAATCACACCGCCCAGCCCCTGACGGAAGCGATCTTTATCGAGCTTTTCACGGGTATTGGCGTCCCATAAGCGGCAACCATCCGGTGAGAACTCATCGCCCAGCACTATTTCACCTTTGAACACGCCAAATTCCAGCTTGTAATCTACCAGCAGCATATCGCCCTCTGCGAACAGTGCTTTGAGGACATGATTAACCTTAAAGGTTAATGCCTTCATTTGAGCTAACTGCTCAGGCGTTGCCCAGCCAAATGTCTCCGCTAGCGACTCGTTTATCATCGGGTCGCCTTTCTCGTCATTCTTCAAGAACAGCTCGAAGGTTGGAAGGGTAAGCGCTATCCCCTCTTCAATGCCTAACCGTTTAACGAGGCCCCCAGCGGCGATATTGCGCACGACACACTCGACGGGAATCATCTGCATCTTTTTAACTAAACTTTCCGTATCAGAAAGCTGCTTTTCAAAGTGGGTTGGGATACCGGCTTCCTGTAACCGCTCCATAATGAAGGCGTTAAAGATGTTATTGACCATTCCCTTACGGGCCAACGACTCCACTTTTTTGCCATCAAAGGCACTGGTGTCATCCCGAAAATTGAGCACCAACAAATCCGGATCGTCGGTGGTATACACAGATTTCGCCTTACCGGCGTAGAGTTCTTGGCGCTTTTCCATGGGGGCTCCGAAAGGGGGCAAGGGTAGTCAAATTAACGTAAATAGCCGGAAACACGCTCAAGCAGCTCGCGCTGATCATCGGCACTGAATGCACGTTCGCTGGCGTTGACAGCTCGCAGAACGGTCTGATCGCCATTGGATTGCAGCGCCAAGCGAATTTCTTGAGGCGTCTTGCGAACATCGCGGCTGAAGACAATTTGTAACGGGTTACGGTCACTCTCGGCTTTGGTCATATATTCGACTAGGAATGCGTAACCATTGGGGTCAGCGGCAAGCAAATCACGCTGGCCTTTCTGGGCAAAATCCAACTCGAGATAATGGTTCAACTCAGCCCACACGCGGTCTATTGACTGTGGAATAACGACTTCCCACTCGTCGCCCTGCTGGCGGATTTGTAATGTTTGCTCATCGGTAAGGCGCTGCGCAGTCCACGAAGAAGACACGCTCGCAGATGCACTGCGCGAGCTCAAATGGCTTTCCAATGCATCCAAGCAGCTTGCCATGGTTTGCCCGCCACGCTCACAGCGTACTTCACTGCTACCGGCGCGGAGTGCGCTTTGTAGCCGTATGTCCGCCTGGGATGTAACGATAATGCCCTGCGAAGCACTGCTGTCCTGCACGGCCAGTTGGCGGCTACGCACAAACTCTTCGAGCTGCGGCCACACGGTACCTGTATCAGCCGCGACCACTAGCCAGACTTGATCACCCACTTCGCGGCGCTCAACATACTCAGGCTCTAGCCCACTGCCAATCGTCAGTGACTGCGGAGGGCGAATATCGGCGACTTCACCAAGCCGTGTACCTTGGGAAGCGGCTTGTGGCACCGGTAGTGCGTCGCGGTAGCGCTGGGTATTACGGGTCTCTGGCAATACCAACGGCGGTGCCGAAGTGGCCTCGGTATAGTCCAGATTGCGGTCATCGTAAAAACCATCCCGCGCGCAGCCTGTTAGTGTAACGGCCGTTGCAAGAGCCAGCGGTATCCATTTAAGCGCACGTTTTTCAAGCACAGAGCTCATCAAGCCACCTTAAGTCAACAAATCAGGTATCCAGCGCCGCATGAGCGCGCTGGATAAAAAGGTATCGCGTCAGATTACTCCTCCACCACACCCGCGAGCTGAAGCGCTTCACTAACCGTGGCGTGATATTTTTCTGACAACCAAGTCATCGGCAAACGAATGCCCGCGTCGGCATAGCCCATGCGGTTCAATGCCCATTTTACCGGAATAGGATTGGACTCTATCCCTAGATTGGTATGCAGCGGCATCAGCAGCGTATTAATTTGATGCGCTTTATCGGCATCACCAGCGACAGCGGCCGCACAAAGGTCGTGCATGGCTTGGGGCGCAACGTTGGCCGTTACAGAAATATCGCCATGCCCACCCATCAGCATAAAGTCACAGGCGGTCGCGTCGTCACCGGAGTAGAGCATAAAGCCAGTGCCTTTGAGACGAGTGATTAGATCTTCCGCACGCTCGAGGTTCCCCGTGGCGTCTTTTAAACCAATAATATTATCTACTTCGGCCAGGCGTAAGACCGTTTCATTGTACAAATCGGAGCAGGTACGGCTCGGCACGTTATATAGGATCACCGGCAGTTTGCTGCCCTCGGCGACCGCTTTAAAATGCTGATAAAGGCCTTCTTGGGTAGGCTTATTGTAGTAAGGACAGACGGACAAACAGTAGTCGGCCCCTACTTCACCGGCGTAGCGCGCCAGCTCAACGGCCTCAGACGTTGCGTTGGCCCCAGTCCCTGCAATCACAGGAATACGGCCATTCACTTCTTCCACGACGCTGCGAATCACATCAAAGTGCTCCGCAAACGACATAGTCGTTGGTTCGCCTGTCGTGCCAGCAGCAACAATGGCATCGGTGCCATTCTCGAGATGGAAATTCACCAGACGACGAAGCGCCTCCCAGTCGATGTCGCCATTGACTTTCATTGGCGTCGCCAGGGCGACGATGCTGCCTGTGATCATCCGTTTATTCCTCACCAGCCAAAAATTGTGTTATCACCTATCGGCATATGTACCGAACTATATTTTTTCGACAACAAATGTTTTTTTTCGACAACAAGCGCTATGCAGAGCCACTGTATCAAGCAACCACATCGTACAGAGATGCAAATGGTACTCAGGCGACTCAAGCCTGTACAGCGCAAAACTGCGTGATTTTTCCGCTTACCTAGTTTGAGCTTTGACAACGCCCCTTGGCTTACGTGTAATCACACTCAATAATCGATCTTAACACCCATACTGAAAAAGGACGCATTATGCCTATTGAAGTCGGCCAACCCGTTGCAGATTTCGCCGCCACCGCTACCGGTGACACTACCGTGACGCTGTCGGCACTGCGCGGCAAAAACGTCATCGTTTACTTCTACCCGAAAGCCAGTACGCCCGGCTGCACCACCGAGGGCGGAGACTTCCGTGACCACAAACCGGCGTTCGATGCTGCCAACACGGTTATTCTCGGGGTTTCTCGCGATAGTCTGCGTGCTCAGGAAAACTTCAAAGCCAAGCAGGATTTTAATTTTGACCTTATCTCTGACCAAAATGAAAGCGTTTGCACGCTTTTTGACGTTATCAAGCTAAAGAAAATGTACGGCAAAGAACATCTAGGCATTGAACGCAGCACCTTCCTAATCGACAAAGACGGCAAGCTCGCCAACCAGTGGCGCGGCGTTAAAGTAGCGGGTCACGTCGACGAGGTGCTGGCCGCGGCCGAAGCGCTCAACGCGGCCAGCTAATTCGTAAAACCTGGTTGCGCCCGCGCGTTGACTACTTGAGCCACCTGGGCGGGCGCAACAGGCTATGCTACTTATTCTCTTGGGCCAGTGGCTTGCAGCACCTCATCCTGCGGCCCTCGGCCTTGCAAAACGATAGACTGATCACGCCCTTGTATACTGCGCGGCCAGGCGTAGACCAGCGCTTTAAGCAGCGTCGCCAGTGGGATCGCAAAGAACACGCCCCAGAAGCCCCAAATACCGCCAAAAAACAGTACCGCTACAATGATCGAAACGGGGTGAATATTATTCGTTTCAGAGAATAGGATCGGTGCCAGTACGTTGCCATCCAGCGCCTGGATGACGCCATAAGCCACCAGCACATACATGAACTCTTCACTAAAGCCAAAGTGAAAACCAGCGACTGCCGCAACGGGTAACGTAGCCACCGCCGCGCCTATATAGGGCACCAGCACTGAAAACCCTACCAGCACAGCGAGCAGCGCCGTATACGGCACGCCAAGAAGAGTGAATATAATGAACGTGACTGTGCCTACAATAATAATTTCGATGAACTTGCCGCGAATGTAGTTGGCTATTTGATTATCCATCTCACGCCATATCCGCGACAGCAACGTGCGCTTCTGCGGCAGCAGCGAAAGCATAAAACCTACCAATACTTTGCTGTCTTTCAGCATAAAGAAAACCAAAATCGGCACCAGCACCAGGTAAATAATCAGCGACATAATATTACCCAGCGAAGCCAACGATAGCGTTAAGGCACGCTGGCCCAGTTGGCTAATCTCACGACTGGCCACGCCTATCCAGTTCTGCATAAGATCCGGCGTGATAATATTCGGGTAGCGCGCCTGTAGCTCATCCAGCCAGCCCTGGCCACTCGCGAACATTCGCGGCGTCTCTTGCACCAGCCCTACCAGCTGATTCCAAATCAGCGGCATCAAAATAAACGCCAGCGTCAGCAATACGCTGATAAAGGCTAAAAAAATTATTATTACCGCGAGCAGATGCGGCACGCCTCGGCGAGTAAGCGCACTCACCACACCTTGCAGTAAAAACGCAACGACTAGAGCCGTAAAAAACGGCGCCAGCATGCGTCCGAACCAAATAATCGCAGCAAAACCGGCTACTAGAACCACCAGCAGAATGAGCGCTTCCTCATCAGAGAAGTAGCGCTCAACCCAGCTTTTTAGAATTGTGCGCAGAGTCATCGGTGCGCGTCTCCCGCTTTACGTATCCAGTAAACATAAACATCGTCACGCTGCTCTCGCCCTTCAAGCGTATGCGCGCTCTGCTCGGTGAATGACGCCATATCGCGCCACGAGCCTGCGTCGGTTGAACGCACCTCAAGCAGCTTTCCTGCTGACAGGCCGACCAAGGCCTGCTTGGCCTTTAGTAAAGGCAGCGGGCAGTGTAGACCACTAGCGTCTAGCACCGTGTCGGGCTGAAAGCCCCCCGTTGATTTAGGCCGTTCTTGCTTAGACATCGCCCCTCCTTTAAAAGAACCTGCATATTCGCAGCATTGTTGCATAGACTGTTATGTAGACTACTGCATAAACTGTCTATTTAACGGCTGATCTCATAGGCTATCGATTTAACGGCACTTCCCCGCCTTTAGCAATGTCACAGCTCTAATCAATACCACACTGCCACCACTGCGCTTAACCACTACCGATGAGGATGCCATGCCGCCCCTTCGTACCGCTTACCCAGCTTGGATATGTGCGTTCGCTTGCGCCTGCGGCAGCTTACTGTTTAGCCCGCAAAGCGCAGCTATCAACGACTACGGCCTGCCGAGCCTAGGCGCAGCGTCTACATCGGTGAGCAATGAAGAGTATCGCCTGGGACGCGCCTGGCTGCGCCAGTTTCGTGCCCAAGCCCCCCAGTGGCAAGACCCTATTACCAATGATTATTTACAAAGCCTCATTGCCCGCCTAGCCCCGCATAGCCAAATTAGCGGACTGCGCACGATCACTGTCATGGTTGATAACGGCTCACTTAATGCCTTTGCCGTACCCGGCGGCGTGGTGGGCATCAATTCGGGGCTCTTCGCATTCGCGGAGGATGAGGGCGCCTTTGCCTCGGTGCTAGCCCATGAACTAGGCCACCTTTCCCAACGCCACTATGCTCGGGGCAGCGCTCGCGCGTCGCAGACTCAACTGCCCGCCATGGCCGCCATGCTGGCGGGTATGCTCATCGCTGCGAGTGGCGGCGGCGATGTCGGCATGGCCGCCGCCATGGGTTCTCAAGCGGCGCTCATTCAAGACCAGCTAAGCTACTCTCGCCTGTTTGAACAAGAAGCCGATAACATCGGCTTACAGGCGATGGCTAGCGCTGGTTACGACCCAGAAGCCATGGTGCGCATGTTTAGAGCCATGCAGCGCATGTCTCGCTTGCAGGGTGACACGCCGCCCGAATTTTTACTGACTCACCCCGTTTCAGACAGCCGATTAAGTGCCGCCCAAGCTCGTGCCGCCCAGCTGAATGTTGCCGACGCTTACACCAGCAACACGCTCTACGACATGATACGCGCCCGCGCGCTGCTGAGCATCTATGCCAACACACCTCAGCGTGCAGCCACACGCCTTGCCCAGGAAGGCGGCGAACAAGCTGCACAGGACTACCTAGCCGCGTTGATCGCCGCCCGCAACGGCCAGAACGATAACGCCCTAGCGCAGCTGGATAAGCTTGCCAGCGAGCACCCCGACTTTGCCATGCTGCCCGCCTCTGCCGCGACCGTCGCGCTAGAAGCTGGCCGTTACGATGATGCCATTCAGCGCAGTCAGCGATTGCTGCGTTTTATGCCCAGCTACCTGCCGGCTCAACTGGTATTGGCTGAAGCACAGCTGCAGCGTGACCCTCAGGCGGCTTATCAATTACTTAACGACATTACGGCTCAGAACCCCGAAGACCCCCAGGGCTTTAATCTGCTCGCCGAAGCTGCGGGCAGAAGCGGACACAACGACTGGGGGCATTTAGCCCGCGCTGAGTATCTCCAACTAACCGGCAGTGTAGACCGCGGCATTCGACAGCTTTCCATCGCCAAAGATGCCGCTGAACGTGAGTACGATGATCGAGCGCTAGCGCGCATTGAGCAGCGCCGTGAAGACTTCATTGAATATCGTAAGGCACTTGAGGATTTTAATTAAAGCGTCTCGATATAAATGAAAAGCGCCCGCACTGCTACCAGCACGGGCGCTCAAGCTAAGACATTCAAGCTAAGACATTCAAACTAAGCCACTCAAACTAAGCATTGAAGTTCAGCATTCGCTCAAGAGGCTTTAACGCTTTTAGCCGCAGCGGCTCATCCACTCGAATCTCCCCGACGCCTTCTCGCAACGCACCCGACAAATTCTCTAAAGCATTCATCGCCATCCAAGGGCAGTGCGCACAGCTGCGACAGGTCGCGCCGTTACCGGCCGTCGGCGCTTCAAACAGCATTTTATGCGGCACCGCCTGCTGCATCTTGAAAAAAATGCCTCTGTCGGTTGCCACGATCAACCTCTCGTTAGGCAGCTCTCTGGCCGCCTTGATTAGCTGAGACGTGGAACCTGCTACGTCGGCAAGCCTCACCACCGGCTCTGGGGACTCGGGATGCACCAGCACCGCTGCATCCGGATATATACGCTTAAGATCCTCAATGCCTTTGGCCTTAAACTCTTCATGAACGATGCAAGCACCGTCCCACATCAGCATATCCGCGCCGGTCTTGTTTTGAATATAGCCGCCCAGGTGTTTATCGGGCGCCCACAAAATCTTCTCGCCCCGAGCCTGCAGATGCTCAATGACCTCTACCGCAATCGAAGAAGTCACCACCCAGTCTGCTCGCGCCTTAACCGCAGCCGACGTATTGGCATAGACCACTACCGTACGATCAGGATGCGCATCACAGAAAGCGCTGAACTCATCAGCCGGGCAGCCAATATCCAGTGAACAGGTCGCCTCTAAGGTCGGCATTAAAACGCGCTTTTCAGGCGAAAGTATTTTGGCGGTTTCGCCCATAAAGCGGACACCGGCGACAACAAGCGTTGTTGCGGGGTGGCGGGCACCAAAGCGGGCCATCTCTAGTGAATCAGCAACACAGCCGCCGGTCTCTTCGGCAAGCTGCTGTATCGCGTCGTCGGTGTAATAGTGAGCGACCAAAACGGCATTATGGGTTTTCAGTAGCCGCTTAATATCCTCAACCCGAGCCTGATCTTCCGCGGGAATACGGGTCGGACAATAAGCAAGGGGCAACGGCACTTCACGCTCGGCCTGCAAAGTCATCATAGTCATTGTGTCTACCGCTGTGACGAATAGAGCCTTGGAAAAAATTAATCCGCTTTTAAAAAAACTATCTTAGGTCATTTTGGGAGAAAAATATTGCAAGCTGCAAACAGCAGCCCTTCATTTATATTTTCTGCTGACATAGCAAAACGCCCCTGGCAATAGCTGCCAGGGGCGTTGAATTTGGTGGGTCGTGTAGGATTCGAACCTACGACCAATTGATTAAAAGTCAACTGCTCTACCAACTGAGCTAACGACCCAAATTTGCTTTCTTTACCGCTACCGCTTGTTCAGCCACTGATTCAAACGATCTGCTGCTTGAATGGTGGGTCGTGTAGGATTCGAACCTACGACCAATTGATTAAAAGTCAACTGCTCTACCAACTGAGCTAACGACCCGCCTGAACGGATGCATATACTACAGAGACCATCAGCATCTGACAAGTGTTTTTGAAGCTTGTAACTAAACCACCCGACGAGCCAAGGTATCGCTCGGCACACTAATGACACGAGCTAATTAAAATGTGATATTAGGTCAAAATATCTAGCGTAAGCGGGCGCGCCGCCATCATCGAATAAGAGGTAATGCGCTGCGCTGCACACCTTATTCGTAGCGACCCTCTAGCCAGGCCCGGAGCGGCGATACGACTAACACTTTACGCTCCTATTGATTTATCGGTGATATTGAAAAGAGACGCCAAGCATGCGCCAACACTCAACACCCAACAAGCCTATCTTTACACCTGGCGCCACACCAAAGGCCAGTCAGCCTCAGGTGCGTAGCTTAATTAGCCAGCACTCCGCGCAAAAGCTCTCAGAGCTCCTTGTACAGGCAAAAGCCCCCCTGGAAGCAGAGCTTTCAACGGCCCTCTTGTCAGTAGATAAAATACTTACATTATTTTTCTCATTTACGGATGGCTTACAACGCGCAACTGTTGTGCAGTTCTCAGGTAAAAACCTCGCAGAAGTATGGAAAAAACTGGCTGATTGGCAACAACGAAAGTTTCAAGAATCACCGAAGGTACGCTGGCTACGCATCGACTGGGTCACTGAAAAAAGGGCCATGCCATGGGCAGACTGCCTAAAGGAAATGCACAGCGTAAAGCGCAACTACTTCCGCTATGGCGTCTCCCTAGACGCCAACTTCCGCTACGCCTTTCTTGAACAAGAACTCAACGCTAATGCCATGCTCTACCTGGGCGCCAATCAGCCTAAAGCCGCACTTAACAAGAAAAATTTTCTCAGCTATGGCGTAAAGCGCTACGGCAAACATTTCTCGTTACCCGCCCTGCAGAACCAAGCTTTACTTTTCACTACGCAAGCTATTTTAGTGCAACCCGACCAGCCATATGAGCTCCTGCACGGCTATAGCGGCGGACAAGAAGGCCGCAATACCGGCCGACGAGTTATCGAGGAGCTCAACCCAATACAGGTTACCTCATTAATCCAGCAGTCCAGCCAGTTTCTGGCCGAACAAGTAGATCCTAAAGGCCGCTTTATCTATGGCATACACCCCTGCTTCGACAGAGAAATCAAGGCCTACAATACTCTGCGCCACACCAGTACCACTTATTCGATGCTTGAAGCATGGGAAGTCACGCAAAGCAGCGAGTTAAAGTCTGCAATAGACCGATCGATTCAATATCTGGTTAATGACCTGATACACCAATACGTGCTTCCTTCGGGCGAAACGCTCGCCTATTTGCAGGATGAGAATAACGAAATAAAGCTTGGTGGCAACGCGGTCTGCTTGCTGGCACTCGTTAAATACACAGAACTGACAAACGACCAGCAGTATTTGTCTCTCATGGAGCAGCTAGCGCTCGGCATACAGCGTATGCAAAATCAAAAAAACGGCCAGCTCTATCACGTGTTAAATGCAGACGATCTCAGCATCAAAGAGGAGTTCCGCATTATCTACTACGATGGTGAAGCTGCTTTCGGACTAATGCGCCTATACGGTCTCACTAAAGACGAACGCTGGCTAAACACGGTTGAAAACGCTTTCGAGTATTTTATCGAACAAGAACACTGGAAAATTCACGACCACTGGCTTAGCTACTGCGTCAATGAACTAACTTTGTATCGGCCAGCAGAGCGTTACTACCAGTTTGGTATCAAAAATGTTTCTGGACATCTTGATTTTGTGATGGGCCGCATTACCACCTTCCCCACGTTGCTTGAGTTAATGATGGCAGCCCACAAAATGATTACACGCTTGAAAAACAGCGACCAACACCGGCACTTGCTGAACCAGATTGATCTGAAAAAGTTTTATCGCGCACTAGAGGCGAGAGCACACTACCTACTGAATGGTTTTTTCTGGCCCGAAATAGCCATGTACTTCCAAAATCCACAGCGCATTTTAGGCAGCTTTTTCATTCGTCATCATAGCTTCCGCGTACGGATTGATGATGTAGAGCACTATCTATCAGGGTACGTGGCACTCCTGATGCACTATCTAAATAGTCCACCGGAAAAAAGAGTAGTGCTAACCTCTAGCCCAAGCAAATCACTTGACAAAACAAGCTCCCCCGATGCTCTTAAGCCTGACGTCGGTTTATTGATGTATCCGGCCTCACCCCAGAACTTCCCAGAAGCTGAGGCAATCGCAAGAGAATCAGTTTCACATGGAATTTCAATTGCTTATTTCTCATATAAGACAATTAACTCAACCGATGACATATTCCCCAGCTACGTCTATAAAAATGGTAAATGGATAAAAGCTACTTGCCATATCCCACCGATTATAGATAACGCTCCTGCCCGGAACAAAACAGAGGAATCAATCCTCGACCACATCTCTTCACTATCGTTTTCGTTATGTCAAAAGCTAGAAGGAAAAAAGGTCACAACAGATATTCTGTCAAAAAACACAGCAATAAGCCAAAACCTCATACCATCGAAAGAACTGTCAATGAAGAGCCTGGATCTCTTGCTTAATAAAGGCAAGAAAGCCATCATCAAACCCCACCGCGGGCAACGAGGAAAAAACATACTATTGATTGAAAAGGACAATGCCGGTAATTACCTCGTCAAAACAAATCAGGAGTGCCAACAGCTACGCTACGAGGCAATGCAACAGCTAATCGATAAAAAACCAGCTGCGCACTGGTGGCTACAACAATATATAAAGTCCCAAGACTCTGAAAATAATGCCTTTGATATAAGGGTGCCATTGTTCAGAGCAAAAAATGGCGAATGGCGTATAGCAAAGAATTATGTCCGTCTGGGGAAAGGTGAAGTCACCTCCAACCTTGCTACCGGCGGTAAGGCGCTAAATACTCATGATTTTCTTCAGGAAAATTTTTCAGCCAAAACAGCCACATCAGTTATTCGAAAACTGGAAAAAATCGCCTACGCTGTAGCTGAAACTATCCAAAACCATAGCAACTTCACTATTGATGCCCTGGGCTGCGACTTTGGGATAGACCGAGGAAAAATATATCTTTTTGAGATTAATGCATACCCCGGCATTAAAGGCTGTCTGCAAGAAGCTGCCGCCGCAAAAGCAGAGTACTATCAATTTTTGACTATGCTAAAAAGACAGTCAAATTTAATTAAAAGCAATAACCAAAATATACTACTGCATCAAAAGAAAAATATTATTAAAAAGATAGACTCTCTCACTTTTGCAACCACCAAAGAGAATCAGCTCTGCCTTGCCGATATCATATCTCAAGGAGAAAACAACTACTCCAACTCTGGTTTTCTCATCAAGGGCTTGGGAAACCCCTGCTATCTCATGTTAAAAAAAGAAGCATTAAATCAAGGCCTTACCACAAAATTAGTAAACAACACTCACGTTGAGGTCTATCACGAGAAAAGCCTTATCGGTTGCACATCACCTAATTCGCCTAATACTGCGTTTGCATCATTCAATACCACAAAAAACAAAGCCAGAACAAAAAAAATTCTGCTAACAGCAGGACTACCAACGCCCGTTGGTAGGGTGTTCAAAAGCCTAGATGAAGCACAAGTATACTTCTCAACGTGCAATCGTTCGCAAGTAGTGAAACCGCTAAATGGAGGAGGAGGAAAAGGCGTAACTTCGAATATCAACAATCCTGAAACCTTTAAGTACGCTTGGTTCCAGGCGACATTATATGGCAAGTACATACTCGTTGAAGATTTCGCAGAGGGCGATGAGTTGCGCATAATAGTGCTCAACGGGGAAACGCTGGCAGCAGTCTGCCGTATCCCTGCCTATGTAGTAGGTAACGGAATAGACAGTATACGCGAGCTTATCAACCGTAAAAATGAGGTACGCAAAAAAAATCCATTGTTGAAGGTATATCCCATAACAGCGTTCGATTATCTCACCAAAATTCAAAACCGCTCTCTAGACGAAGTACCTACCAGTGACGAATACGTACGCCTAGCAACTACATCCAATGTTGGCCTCGGCGGTGAAGCTGTCAGCCTAATTGATGTTCTCCACCCATCCTTTCTCGCACTCGCACGAAGAATTTTTAATGCAATACCCGGAGCGACTCAGTTGGGTCTGGATATTATAGCCAAAGACTTTACAGCAGATGCCTGGGAACAGGGTGCCATGATCATTGAAGTCAACTCAGATCCTGCCATAGGCACACCACGCTTTGCCTCCTTCGGGCCACCAGCTGAAGCCATCGCCAAACAAGTCATCAGCTATATACACCGAACGCATCAAGAGAGAAAAGAGCAGCTAGCACTAACCAAACAGACTGCTCCTTCCCTAAGGCCAGCAAGAATCTATCGCCCTGCCTGTGAAGGAAGGTCATTTCCCCGTCAATATGCAACGCAAATACTCCTATTGCGTCAGGCAGCATATGTACTCGGTCTCGGCGTCGGGGTGATTGATGGCGTTACAACACTAATATCCAGCAGCTCTTGCCAGCAATTATTCCTCTATGGTGTACCTCAAGGAACACTAAGGGTTGCCCGGCGCTCAACCAACGACAAGCGCTGGACCAAGCAGTTACTGGCCGATGCAGGACTCCCCGCTCCCCGAGGGAAAAGCTTTTCATCTAAAGATTCAGAGCCGGCCTGGGCATATGCGCAAGAACTCGGCCTACCTGTAGTGGTTAAGCCAATTGCAGGCTCAGGCGGCAGCGGGGTGACGACAAATATCAACACATCTGGACAATTCTGTAGTGCATGGAGCCAAGCATCCGTCGATAAAACACCTGCAATCCTTGTTGAAGAGCAGATTAACGGCAATGATTATAGAGTCGTCGTCGTTGGACACAGATTGGTTGCCGCCGCCATGCGAGAACCTGCCCACGTTGTTGGCGATGGAACATCCACCATTAACAAGCTAATCGCGACAAAAAACCAGCAACGTAAATATAACCCGTACCACGGTGCCAAAACGATCAAACTTACCGAAAATATACTGGCACACCTCGATCAAGCTGGGCTAACACCACATAGCGTGCCAGAAAAAAGCCAATACGTGCAATTGCATGCGGTGGCCAATATTGGTAGCGGAGGTGAAAGTATCGATGTTACCGATAGCGTTCACCCCGACTGGGCAGAAATAGCAGTCAATGCCCGAAAGGCCGCATTTAACGCACCTTATGCGGGTCTAGACATCATGGCTGAGGACATTGCCCGTGCGCCATCTACCCAGAAGTGGACGATTATCGAAATCAACCTGAATCCCGACTTTGGAGTTAACCACTTCCCCATGTATGGACAAGGCCGCGATGTTGCAGGGGCTCTTCTTGCACACATCTTTGCAGGCAAACTGGAGAACCAACCCGAACGCAGGACAGTGCGAGCGATCATTGAAGGAAAAGTGCAGAATGTCGGATTTAGAAACTGGCTTTGGAGAATCGCAAACCAAAAAGCAATCTCTGGTTGGGTAAGAAATTTAGCTAACGACCGAGTTGAAGCTGTACTAGAAGGGACACCAACAGCGTTGGCGAGCATAGAACTGGCACTCCACAAAGGGCCAGCAAAAGCCCAGGTCTCCTGCGTATCCATAGCTCCTAACGCTGAGCCGCTGAATGCGAGTGGATTCACCATCATATGATCGGGCTATCCCAACGGAAACAGCATCACTGACGTGACAGCAATAGCAATGAAAACCATTAGAGACAAGCTATGAGCATCATCAAAAAAATCAAAAAAAAACTACGATGGTACATCACTGTCATCAAAGCCAGATTAGGCATAGGCAATGCCGAAATCCTGCGTAGAGGACACTTACCGGCCTATACTCCCCAAGAGCCGCAGCTACTTTCAGTACCACTAGAAGATGAATACTTCAGCGCTAGCGACGTTTTACATGGCACCTTTTGCACTGCAGAACATGCGGCCAGCATTCCCTTTTCACTGTGGGCAGAAACACAGCAAGCTAGCGAGTGCATTCGCTATTACCCTGCAGGGCTAAGCGCCTCAGGAAACCCAAAAGTGATGGTTTTCATTCCGGGCGATCTGCTTCTGAGGACGAATAAGGGTGAACGTTTAGTTCCACCAGGATACAAATCAAATTCGCCTAAAAAAGTCTTAAAAATGATGCAACAGTGGGCTGACGATGCAAACATCCCAGCTATTCATATAGGCCGCCCTGGCACCTTTGGTTCATCAGGAAACCATGAAAAAAGACGCCAAACCTCTGAAATTGAGCTGCTAAATCAGTCACTCAACCTATTGAAAGAAAAGCATCAAATTAAAGATTTTATAATCGTAGGGCAGTCAGGCGGAGGGCAAATCACAGCCGCCATGCTAAATCTTCGCAAGGACGTATCTGCCGCAGTAATCACTGCAGGACTTCTACCAGTACATCTTTTAACACAACGATGGGGAAAAATCCGTCGTACTCCTGGTGTGAAAAAATACTCACTAGAAATGCTATATGATCCGACGGCTGCAATAAAAGAGATACCCAAGGATCCGCAGCCCACTATTATAATTATTTCAGACCCTAGAGACCAGGCCATCCCTTTCTACTCCCAAGTAATCTATGTCAATAAGTTGAAACAAGAAGGGCTAACTGTTCACCATATTTACGCTCACGCCCCCCTGCCTAAACGTCACGCACTAAGTGAGCACGGCAAGAAAGCCGCTGCATTGATAGCAAAGGGAAAAGACATCAATAACATTCGGCTTGCTATGATCAGTGAAGATATGAAAAACATCTCCTATATAGAACGATAGAAAGCCATGAAAGGTCTGATATGAACAACACGCGAATGATAGCTGCGGTAACACTGTCTTTTTTGTTGCCCTGCCCAGTATTCGCGCTAAGTACGGTGCAGCATGAATGCTCTAACCGCACATCGTCTGATCACTACCAACAGCATTATAGCGCCGAAGAATTTGTCATTTTCTATGATCTGAGCGGAGACAATACACTTGCCGATCAGACAGATTTCAACAATAACGATATCCCGGATATTGTTGAAGACACTATGTTGCAACTAATTACCATGCGTGACGTGCTGGAGGCTTTAGGCTTTACACATCCGTTTGATCAAGATCGCTATGAGCGCGCGAGCGTTAATCAGATTTATATAGGCATGCGTGACCTGCGTGCCAATGGAGTGGCATTCGATCCGCCACATCGCGATCTAACAGCCCTAAATAAGCCCTGCGTACTACTGATAGGACTTTCCAATGAACTTCAAACAGGTAACCTCACACCTGCCCACGAATTATTCCACCTTTATCAATATGGCTATACTGTATTCAAAAATAGTTGGTACTTAGAAGGAATGGCGCGCTGGGCGGAAGGCCTATTAGGCGAGCGAGAGTACCAAATGGACCATATACCAGATACACAGGAAGAAGAGGCCGAACTGTTTGCGAAATCCTATAACGCCGCTCCTTTTTGGATGACATTTATAGGCATTATCTCGCCGTCAACGCCAGGAGAGCGGAACTACTCTGAAAATTTAATGGCGCGGCGCTATCTCGATGGAAGCCAGGTTATACACAGTCAGGCAAGCACACATGGTGCCACAGCAATCATTAATGCTTTAGCATCCTTTGACAGACTTGATCGCCAAATCAGTAGCAATACGAGGCGAAGACCAAAGTCATGGTCCAATACAGACCGCAGCGATTCAACAAATGACGCGCTGCTGCTTAACGCTTTATATAGCATCATGAGCGATATAAAGCGTTAAGTAATGAAGGCAAGGTATTGGGGGATTTCACCACTACCTTTCCCTCATTGCCTCTCTGGCCTTATTCATTGGTTTTATCAAATACTCCAAGACCGTTTTGCTTCCCGTACGTATATCCACAGTTGCAATCATGCCTGGCACAATAGCAAATTTCGTACCTGTATCATTTTCTAACGAGTCGCTTTCAGTTCTGACAAATACTCGGTAATAAAAAATATTGGGGTCCACTTCATCCTGTACCGTGTCAGGGGAAATTGTCACGACCTCCCCTTCCATACCACCATAAGTGCTATAATCGTAAGCTGTTATCTTAACGCTGGCAGATTGTTGTGGATGAATAAAAGCAATATCTCGTGGCGAGATACGCGCTTCAATTAGCAGTTGGTCATCCAAAGGTACAATGGTCATTAATCGACCGTTGGGTGGAATAACTCCGCCGGTCGTTGTCACCTCAACATCTTTTACCACTCCTCTTACTGGTGAGAGCATTGTGAGCCGAGAGAGCGTATCTGAGCGCCCCCGGACCACAGAAGAAAAGGCCTCAACGTCAGCAAGAGCTTTTGATAGCTCTTCCCTCGCTAAAACAAAGTACTCTGACCTGACATCAGCAGCTTGGAGCTGTAGCTCTGACTCCTGGCGACGTAGCCTTAGCACTTCCACATTACTTGCTGCCCCAACCTGAACCAGCGACCTTGTTAAGCCTAGCTCTTCACGCACTATCGCTAACGTATCTTCAATACCTTCAAGCGAGCGCCCTAATGCTCTCGTTCTTGTGGCGTACAACAATCGTTCACTGGTCAGTAAGGAGGGATAAGCATTAAGCTCTTCCGAAAAGATCAAAGGTTCTTCATTTACTTCCGACTCTAACCTATTGACTCGTGCCAAGGCTGCGTGGTATCTAGCCGCCGTTTCACCAACGCTTGATTCAGACTGTGTCGGGTCTAGCTGAGCAAGTACTTGCCCAACCTCCACGATATCCCCTTCCCTTACATTAAGGGTAGTCAAGATACCACCCTCAAGTGACTGAACAACTTGCTCTCTGGAGGAGGGAATCACTTTGCCACTACCCGAAGACACTTCGACAAGCTCTGCAAAATAGGACCATACACCCAACCCCAAAAAAACGGCCAATACCCACCAGATAATACGCGTTGATCGAACCACGTTCGCATCATCAACCTCTTGGCTGTAGCGCGTGTCCCCATCAAAATCAAGAAAGAGCGCATCTTCTGAACCTGTTTGGCGATTACTTGGCTGCATCATGATGGCTCCTCCCCACCCTTACCTTGCCGATTTTGCGGTGAGCCTGCCCTATCTTTGGCAGTAGCCGGTTTACGCGTCAGTTGGGCAAGTACTTTATCTTTCTTGTCGTCCATCACGATACGCCCATTATCAATCACAATAATTCGCTCCATCAGGCTCAATAACGCCATTCTGTGCGTTGCAATAACGAGTGTCTTACTATTAGACAGTGAGCTAAGCGATTGAATAATTAGCTTTTCGGAACCTTCATCCAGCGAAGCAGTGGGCTCATCAAAAAGATATACGTTGGGCTGGCGAAGAAAACTGCGTGTTAGTAGTAGTACCTGCTTCTGCCCCCCCGAAAGGCCTGCACCACCTTCTAGAACAATATGATCCAAACCATCAGGAAGCTTCCGAATGAAACCCATCGCACCAGACATTTCCAAAGCATCAATTAGATCTTGATCAGATGCTAATGGCTTAGCCATCAATAAGTTTTCACGGATAGTGCCATGAAACAATCGCGCATGCTGGCTAAGGAAAAAAACATCGCGTCTTACATCAGCAGGGTCGATATGTGAAAGGCGGATGCCATCTAACGTCAGCTCGCCCTCATGGGGCTCTAACATGCCTGAACAAGCCTGCAGTAGAGTAGACTTTCCCGCGCCATTACGGCCAAGCACAGCAATTCTTTCCCCAGACTTTATCCGTAGCGCCTTAACGTACAGTGAAGGAGTTTTGGCATCATCGCTATATTTAAAGATGGCTTCATTAAAATGGAATTCACCGTTCACCACCGGTCGATGTACGCTTTTTTCTGCTTCAGGGTAGTCAGTAGAGCGCTGCATTATTTTGTTAAGCCCTTCAGTGGCCACCTTAGCTTGTTGCCATTTTCCAAGCACTTGTGTCAAACCTGACATAGGTGAAAGCATTCTAGAAGACAAAATAGAAGCTGCTACTAACGAACCGGTGGTTAGATCGCCAGACATTACCATTGGCGCCCCAAATAGCACCACTGTAGCAAACACACCCGTGATAACAGTGTGCCCCCAGACGCTCAAAGAGTTTGTAATATATCTTAACTTAAGATTTGAATCTGCCACCTCTGCATTATAATGGTTCCATTGATTTTGAAATCGCGGCTCTGCTTGAAGAGCTTTTATATCATCTATGCCCTGAACAGATTCAACCAGCATTGCATTTCGCAATGACGATTCACGCATTGATTCATTAGCCAATTTTTTCAACTTACGCTGAGCTATAAATGCAGGCAGTAGCATAACAAAAAGAGCAACTATAGGAACGAATACTAAAGAACCTGCAACATACCAAAAAACAAAACAAAAAAGAATAAAAAAAGGCATATCTGAAAAAGCGGTGACAGTTGTAGATGTCATCATCTCTCTGACACGTTCCAATTCACGAATCTGAGAAATAAACGTACCCGTTGAAGTAGGCCTCTGTGAGTTTTTAATTCTAAGCGCATGACCAAATACTTTATCAGACATGCGTAAATCGGCACGCTTCCCAAGCAAGTCTGTCACTCGCACTCGTATTCGTCTCAAAAAGAAATCAAAAATCAGTGCAACGACAACACCGCTAAAGAGCACGTAAAGTGTCGAGAGTGACTCAGCGGGTATAACGCGATCATACACTTGGCGTGTAAATATGATGCCAGCTAGAGCTAAGACATTGGCAATCAAGGCAGCCAACATAATATGACCGTACGGCTTTAAATCTCGAAGAACAATTTTTCTTAACCAGTTTTTCTCGTATGGTTTTACATATTCATCTACACGTGAATCTGGCACCGAACGTGCCGGACGAGGTATAAAAACGCCGACGGCATGTTGTTCAAGAACACTCAGGGCAAGCCTATTTTTGACACTCCCATCCCCACAATAGACTAATCCCACCTCATTTTGACTGCTGAGTGTTTCAACAACCGCCAACTGCCCATTTTCAAACTGAACAACAACCGGCAATTGCCAAGGAGTAATATACTTTGCTTTAAAAGGCTGGATAGTTAGCGTCATACCAAGTTGATAAGCAATGCTGCGAAGTGCGTCTGGCAGTGCTATTCCTTGATTCCAGGCCGAGCTTGTTTTTGCGTTTTCCGCTGAGTAATCTAGACGGTAATGACGGGCTACCATCACTAACGCTTCTATCCAATGATCAAAATTTACTTCTTTCGCCTCACGAATGCTTTCAGTGTACTCACTTGACATTATATATACCTTAAACTCTAAAAAGATTGAAGTAAAAAACCCGTCGATGAGGTTTTAACGCTATGGCGAAAGACTAACCCCTTGAACAGCTTCATCACTTATCTCAAACATACTGCGAAAACCTGACGACGCATAAAGGCAATCAAGTTGAACAGAATACATGTCGTAACGCGCATTTTCTTGATCAAAGCGTGACTGGTGTATTTCCTCTTCTGCGTTTAACAAATCCAGCAGCGAGCGAGTTCCCAATGACAGGTATTGCTGGCGATATAACTCCTGCGTTCTCACTATACTGCTAGCCCTTGCCTCTAAAATACTAATACGACTTATGGCGCTTCGTGTTTGCTCCTGGGCATCCCGAATACTTCTTTGTAGATCAATTAAAATGTTATCTTTAGATGCTTCCAGTGCTTGTAGCACATAGTCTGCGGAGCGCCGTTGCGCACGAGTAGCTCCTCCTTGATAAAGACTGCTGGATAAATTCAATCCCAACGAGACATCAGTATCGTCTCCATCACCCGTTTGGTTAATGAATTGGTTGAACCTTGCCTGCGCCGAAATAGTTGGGTAAAAATCTGCTTGGCGCCTCGCGATTTGTGCTCTTGCTTCTTCACGCTGCGCATCGGCCACCATAATTTCTGGCACGTTGTTAAATTGATCCGAAGCTAATTCGCATAGCTGCGTTAAACCATTAGGAAGAGAGTCACTAACACTGACGAGGCCTTCAGCCCCTATAAGCCTACTTAAATTATTGCGCCAAATATTCAGCTGAGACTGAAACTGTTCGCGTGTCGCTCGAGCCGCCTCCACGCGTGACTGTGCCTGTATCTCATCCGACTGTGTGCTAGCACCTAGCTCTGCACGCTTGGCCGCCAGTGCCTGAATGTCACTTACACCACTCACTTGTTCGTCTGCAATACCTAGTAATGTTTCAAAACGCAGAATTTCAACAACTGTTTGCCCTGCCTCAAGTGCTAGCTGGTCTATCGCCAAAAGTACCCTGGCTTGGTCACGCTCCACACCAAACAGTTCGGCTTTCACGTCATTAGACACTTTACCGAAATCATAGAGAAGCTGTGAAGCAGTAACATTAAAGGCATCTTCGGTTTGGCTGCTAGACGTTCTGTACTCCGATGATATGCCCGCATTGACCTGGGGTAGATACCCCGAACGCGCCACGGCCACCTGCTCATTTTGCTGATATAAACGCCCCAGCGTTTCCGTTATAGAGGGGTACCACGCAACTGCTTGCTGCACGGCATCTTTCATTGTCAGATTTTGAACACCATGTGTTTGTTGGCTAATTACACCATCCAGTGCTTGCTGGTCGCTCACCTGTGCCCAAGCATTGTGCATCCCGCCCCACGTCAAAAAACTGACCGTCAATACCCGTACGATATACGGGGCCTTGTTGTTTCGTTTGTCAGCATTAGGCACTCTCATATCTCGCCTCACTCCCTACCCCTTTCTGTTTGTTTTTTTCTTGCTTGGCTGACGTTTTAAATCTGATTCAAGCGTTTTCCCAAAAACACCGCCACTGTCAAGCGATATAGATGGCAAAAAACTTTGCTTACAGTTTGAACTAGCCGTAGATGCTAATTGCCGTAGTTCCCTGAAAACACACCGGGCCCGAAGGCCCGGTGCTTTGGCGGGTTTTATGCCAACGTTAGAGTACTAATCAGTACACATGCGTGTTCTGATCCAACTCATCGGATAGCGGATCCTGAGGTTCGAAGAAGTCATCCATCGGCACCTCCTCCGCGCTTTCAGCACTACTTGCTGCTAGCCCACTCTCTTCGCTGCTGTCCTCAGACTCGGGGAATACCAGCTCATCGGCATTATCACCGAAGTCCATATCTCCAAGACTAAAGCTACTCAGCATCATTGGTGGCACGTAAGGACCATCACCATGCTCAACATCAATCGACAACATTGCATCGTCGACGGTGCCGTTCGGATGCTCAAGGCGATAAGTGAAACTATCAACTCCACCAATATCCTCCAGATCCGAATTCGGTTCATACGAGTAGCTGCCATCAGCATTGATGGTCAGTGTCCCGTGATCCCCGATAACAGTCGTGCCGTCGACCACCTCCACCCAATCACCATTCTGCTCAACCTGCAGCACAGTAAATGACGAGCCAAGGTTGTCATCAGCCAACACATTTCCTATAGCCGAGCTAGTGTCTGCGGCCACAAACTCATCAAGGAATGTGGTGCTGTCAGTTTCGTAAGAGAGCGACAGCGTACCGCCAGTGCTAATGCCATTTGGACGCGCGTAGGTGGCGGTTACGTCATAAGAGCCTTCCTGAAGCCCACTTAGCTCTTGCGCAACGCCCAATCCTCCCAACCCAAGGAGTCCTCCCACACCGTTAAAGCTCTGAGTGAAGCCGCCAGGCCCCGTAATCGTGACCACCAGTGAATCACTTAACAGTGCTATGTCTGGCGACAATGCTGTTAGTGTGATGCCTGCTTCCCTGTTTTCATCCACCGTAAACGTTAGAGACGTCGAACGGGTTAAGCTTCCACCAAACGGATTGACATTAGCAGCAATGCTCTCATCCGGTGCTGATGCATCGGGGCCGCCACTCTCCACGCGGAAAGTCGAGTCAATGCTTGCAATACCGTTATCATCATTGGCCACAACATCAAGCTCAGCCAGCACGTCCTCCCATCCTTCGACACTATCTGGATGCGCCTCAATGTCGATGGTGAGCGTTGCCTCCGACTCATCACCATTCGGGTGGGTCAGTTTGTAGGTAAAGCTGTCAGTCTGACCAATCCCATTGAGGTTGTCGCCATTGGGTACGTACTCGTAATCGCCGTTGGACATGATGGTCAGCTGACCATACTCGCCCTCGACCACCAGACCACCATGCCCTGGCATGACGAACACACCATCCCCATTCATCACGCTAACCGCAGTGTTATCGGACCCAAGATGGTCGTCAACGATGACATTACCCGAGGCACCAGACACATCACCCGCCACAACTTCTGTCAGGTGAGTCGTCTCGAAGGACACGCCGGCAGTGATGTTAGTAAGCAGTCCAAGACCAGCGTTACTGACCTCCAACCGATACTCACCCGCGGCCAGAGCTTCCATGGTTGCCTGAATAGAGTCCGCTCCGATACCAATGATATCGATTAGGCCACCATCACTACCATCTGCAAACTGAACCCATTGGCCATCAATCATCTCAGACAGCGTGAAGTTCATATTCGTCAGCAGATTGGCCAAACCGCTTGAGCTAACATCGATAGTGACATCCGATACCGTCTCATCGCTGATAGAGAAGTCGAAAGTGCCAGAACCACCAAACACCAGTACAGAGGTATACTGAATCGCCGTTGGCACTTCTTCTGTGGTCACTATGTTGACTACTTCGATCTGAGCACTATCTAAATCGTCGTTCGCCTCCACTGTGACAGCTGGTGCAGACAGATCGCTATCATCCCAGACCAGATCTGCATCCTCACTATCAATACGGATGTACAGATTTGCCGTATCGGTAGTGCCATCAGGATGCACTAACTGATACTCGAAGACCTCAACCTGACCAACGCTCTCGGCATCGCCGTTGGGCTCATAGGTGTAGTTGCCATCAGCATCGATGGTCAATTGCCCATGCTCGCCTTCAACCACCGTTCCAGTGCCCGCGTCAACGAACACGCCATCCACTAAGATATTCAGCTCCGCCAGGTCATCGATACCCAGCTGGTCTTGCTCGCCTTCGACGAAACTGGGGTCAGTAATCACGTTCCCGCTGATCGGATCCCCCGGCAAACCGGAAAAATCCGTCAAGCTAGTATCAGTGACCTCTACCGCCCAGTTGATGGTCGAGCCAGCAGCCAGAACATTAGTGCTTCCATATACCACACGATATTCACCAGCTTCTAACTCGCTTGCTTCAACTTGAGCAGACGAACCGAAGATCCCGAGCACATCGATCAAGCCTAAACCACTATCCGAGTCTGACAGAGATACCCATTCGCCGTTCTCCATGACTTGCAAGTCGATGAAAGCACCATCGAACAAACTAACCAGGGAGCCGACATTAGCATCGAAACTCAAACCACCCACTGAGCCTTCTTCGACTGTGAACTCGTAGAATTCTGAAGCTCCGAATAGATTAAGCAGCAAGAATTGGCTGCCAGAGTCCGCGCTGGTTGATACATCAGGCGCAAGGCCTACATCGGCATATGCCAGGTCATCGTAGGCGGTGACATCCGCATCGGCATCCGCATCTGCGTCGGCATCTGCGTCGGCATCTGCATCTGCATCTGCATCAGCATCAGCATCAGCATCAGCATCAGCATCAGCATCCGCATCGGCATCGGCGTCCGCATCCGCGTCAGCATCCGCATCGGCATCCGCATCCGCATCCGCATCCGCATCCGCATCTGCGTCGGCGTCGGCGTCGGCGTCGGCGTCGGCATCAGCATCTGCGTCTGCATCGGCGTCAGCATCCGCATCGGCGTCTGCATCTGCATCTGCATCTGCGTCGGCATCGGCGTCAGCATCCGCATCCGCATCGGCGTCGGCGTCCGCATCAGCATCAGCATCCGCGTCTGCATCAGCATCAGCATCAGCATCAGCATCAGCATCAGCATCAGCATCAGCGTCGGCATCGGCGTCCGCATCCGCATCCGCGTCAGCATCCGCATCCGCATCGGCGTCTGCATCAGCATCAGCATCTGCGTCTGCATCGGCGTCAGCATCCGCATCCGCATCCGCATCCGCATCCGCATCGGCGTCTGCATCAGCATCGGCGTCTGCATCAGCATCAGCATCTGCGTCGGCATCTGCATCTGCGTCAGCATCCGCATCCGCATCCGCGTCGGCATCAGCATCGGCGTCGGCGTCGGCGTCGGCGTCGGCATCTGCATCTGCGTCAGCATCAGCATCCGCGTCGGCATCTGCGTCTGCATCTGCATCTGCGTCGGCATCTGCGTCGGCATCGGCATCGGCATCCGCGTCGGCGTCGGCGTCGGCATCCGCATCGGCATCGGCATCGGCATCGGCATCGGCATCAGCGTCGGCATCAGCATCCGCGTCGGCATCTGCGTCAGCATCGGCGTCAGCATCGGCGTCAGCGTCAGCGTCAGCGTCAGCATCGGCATCGGCATCGGCGTCTGCATCTGCATCTGCATCTGCATCTGCGTCAGCATCGGCATCGGCATCGGCATCTGCATCGGCATCTGCATCTGCATCTGCGTCAGCATCGGCATCGGCGTCGGCATCGGCATCGGCATCGGCGTCTGCGTCTGCGTCTGCGTCTGCGTCTGCATCTGCATCTGCATCTGCATCCGCATCCGCATCAGCGTCTGCATCAGCGTCTGCATCTGCATCTGCATCTGCATCGGCATCTGCATCTGCATCCGCATCGGCGTCGGCATCAGCATCTGCATCGGCGTCGGCGTCGGCGTCGGCGTCGGCATCAGCATCAGCATCAGCATCAGCATCAGCATCAGCGTCGGCATCAGCGTCGGCGTCGGCATCCGCATCGGCATCCGCATCAGCGTCGGCATCAGCATCCGCGTCGGCATCGGCGTCAGCATCGGCGTCAGCGTCAGCATCGGCATCGGCATCGGCATCGGCATCGGCATCGGCATCGGCATCGGCATCAGCGTCTGCATCCGCATCGGCATCGGCATCGGCGTCTGCATCTGCATCTGCGTCAGCATCGGCATCGGCATCGGCATCGGCATCTGCATCTGCATCTGCATCTGCGTCAGCATCGGCGTCGGCGTCGGCATCGGCATCGGCGTCTGCGTCTGCGTCTGCATCTGCATCTGCATCTGCATCGGCATCAGCATCAGCGTCTGCATCTGCATCCGCATCGGCGTCGGCGTCGGCGTCGGCGTCGGCATCAGCATCAGCATCAGCGTCGGCATCGGCATCGGCATCGGCATCGGCGTCCGCATCAGCATCAGCATCAGCATCCGCGTCTGCATCGGCATCCGCATCCGCATCCGCATCGGCATCTGCGTCTGCGTCTGCGTCTGCGTCTGCGTCTGCATCGGCGTCGGCATCTGCATCTGCATCTGCATCCGCATCAGCATCAGCGTCCGCATCGGCATCTGCGTCGGCATCTGCGTCGGCGTCGGCGTCGGCGTCGGCATCAGCATCGGCGTCGGCATCCGCATCCGCATCTGCGTCGGCATCTGCATCGGCGTCAGCATCGGCATCTGCATCTGCATCAGCATCAGCATCAGCATCGGCATCGGCATCTGCGTCAGCATCGGCGTCCGCATCCGCATCAGCATCAGCATCAGCATCAGCATCAGCATCAGCATCAGCATCAGCGTCGGCATCGGCATCGGCATCTGCATCTGCATCTGCATCTGCATCTGCATCTGCGTCGGCATCTGCGTCGGCATCTGCATCAGCATCTGCATCAGCATCTGCATCAGCATCTGCATCAGCATCTGCATCGGCATCGGCATCTGCGTCGGCATCTGCGTCGGCATCCGCATCAGCGTCCGCATCGGCATCTGCGTCCGCATCGGCGTCAGCATCGGCATCGGCATCCGCGTCGGCATCCGCGTCGGCATCAGCATCCGCGTCCGCGTCTGCATCGGCATCAGCGTCTGCATCGGCATCAGCGTCTGCATCGGCATCTGCATCTGCATCGGCGTCGGCGTCGGCGTCTGCATCGGCATCCGCGTCGGCGTCAGCATCCGCATCCGCATCTGCATCCGCATCCGCATCCGCATCAGCGTCGGCATCTGCATCGGCATCTGCGTCCGCATCGGCATCGGCATCGGCATCGGCGTCAGCATCCGCATCGGCATCAGCATCAGCATCCGCGTCGGCGTCCGCATCAGCATCAGCATCCGCGTCGGCATCGGCATCCGCATCGGCATCGGCATCTGCGTCTGCGTCTGCATCGGCGTCGGCATCTGCATCCGCATCAGCATCAGCATCAGCGTCCGCATCGGCATCTGCGTCGGCATCTGCGTCGGCGTCGGCGTCCGCATCAGCATCAGCATCCGCGTCGGCATCAGCATCAGCATCGGCATCAGCATCGGCATCAGCATCGGCATCGGCATCGGCATCAGCATCGGCGTCTGCATCGGCGTCGGCATCTGCATCCGCATCCGCATCTGCGTCTGCGTCGGCATCTGCATCAGCGTCCGCATCGGCATCTGCGTCGGCGTCGGCGTCCGCATCGGCGTCAGCATCGGCATCGGCATCCGCGTCGGCATCAGCATCCGCGTCGGCATCAGCATCCGCGTCCGCGTCTGCATCGGCATCAGCGTCTGCATCGGCATCAGCGTCTGCATCGGCATCTGCATCGGCGTCGGCGTCTGCATCTGCATCCGCGTCGGCGTCAGCATCCGCATCTGCATCTGCATCTGCATCCGCATCCGCATCAGCGTCGGCATCGGCATCGGCATCTGCGTCCGCATCGGCATCGGCGTCGGCATCTGCGTCGGCATCTGCGTCGGCATCTGCATCTGCGTCAGCATCGGCATCGGCATCGGCATCGGCATCGGCATCGGCATCAGCATCAGCATCGGCATCGGCATCGGCGTCAGCATCCGCATCGGCGTCAGCATCTGCATCCGCGTCGGCGTCAGCATCCGCATCTGCATCCGCATCCGCATCCGCATCTGCATCTGCATCTGCGTCGGCATCGGCATCAGCATCTGCGTCGGCATCAGCATCCGCGTCGGCATCGGCATCGGCATCGGCATCGGCATCGGCGTCGGCGTCGGCGTCGGCATCTGCATCAGCATCCGCATCGGCGTCAGCATCGGCGTCAGCATCTGCATCTGCATCCGCATCCGCATCAGCGTCTGCATCGGCGTCTGCATCTGCATCGGCATCTGCATCTGCATCCGCATCGGCGTCGGCATCAGCATCTGCATCGGCGTCAGCGTCGGCGTCGGCGTCGGCGTCGGCATCAGCATCAGCATCAGCATCAGCATCAGCATCAGCATCAGCATCAGCATCAGCATCAGCGTCGGCATCAGCGTCGGCGTCGGCATCCGCATCGGCATCCGCATCAGCGTCGGCATCAGCATCCGCGTCGGCATCGGCGTCAGCATCGGCGTCAGCATCGGCATCGGCATCGGCATCGGCATCGGCATCGGCATCGGCATCAGCGTCTGCATCTGCATCGGCATCAGCATCTGCATCTGCATCCGCGTCGGCATCTGCATCGGCGTCGGCGTCGGCGTCGGCATCAGCATCAGCATCAGCGTCGGCATCGGCATCGGCGTCCGCATCAGCATCAGCATCAGCATCAGCATCCGCGTCTGCATCAGCGTCTGCATCGGCATCCGCATCCGCATCCGCATCCGCATCGGCATCCGCATCGGCATCGGCATCGGCATCGGCATCGGCATCGGCATCAGCATCAGCATCAGCATCTGCATCTGCATCTGCATCTGCATCTGCATCTGCGTCGGCATCCGCATCCGCATCAGCGTCTGCATCAGCATCTGCGTCGGCATCTGCATCGGCATCAGCGTCTGCATCGGCGTCTGCATCGGCATCTGCATCTGCATCTGCATCGGCATCAGCGTCTGCATCGGCGTCTGCATCGGCATCTGCATCTGCATCTGCATCTGCGTCTGCATCTGCGTCTGCATCCGCGTCAGCGTCGGCGTCAGCATCTGCATCTGCATCTGCATCTGCATCGGCATCGGCATCGGCATCGGCATCGGCGTCAGCATCGGCATCCGCATCCGCATCAGCGTCCGCATCGGCATCGGCATCGGCATCAGCGTCTGCGTCTGCGTCTGCATCGGCGTCAGCATCCGCATCCGCATCAGCATCAGCATCAGCATCCGCATCGGCATCGGCGTCAGCATCCGCATCGGCGTCGGCGTCGGCGTCCGCATCAGCATCCGCGTCGGCATCAGCATCAGCATCCGCGTCGGCATCTGCATCGGCGTCGGCGTCGGCATCTGCATCTGCATCTGCATCGGCGTCAGCATCCGCGTCGGCGTCGGCATCTGCGTCAGCATCAGCATCCGCGTCGGCATCGGCATCGGCATCGGCGTCGGCGTCGGCATCTGCATCAGCATCCGCATCGGCGTCAGCATCGGCGTCAGCATCTGCATCGGCATCTGCATCTGCATCTGCATCTGCATCGGCGTCGGCATCGGCGTCTGCATCGGCATCGGCATCAGCGTCTGCGTCTGCGTCTGCGTCTGCATCAGCATCGGCGTCAGCATCGGCATCGGCATCGGCATCGGCATCAGCATCAGCATCCGCATCTGCATCCGCATCCGCATCCGCATCAGCGTCGGCGTCGGCGTCGGCGTCGGCATCAGCATCGGCATCTGCATCTGCATCTGCATCTGCATCAGCATCAGCATCTGCATCGGCATCGGCATCGGCATCTGCGTCTGCGTCGGCATCTGCATCTGCATCCGCGTCAGCATCTGCATCTGCATCTGCATCGGCATCGGCATCTGCGTCGGCATCTGCATCTGCATCTGCATCCGCATCAGCGTCGGCATCAGCATCAGCATCAGCGTCGGCATCAGCATCAGCATCAGCATCAGCATCAGCATCGGCATCAGCATCCGCGTCGGCGTCTGCATCGGCGTCTGCATCCGCGTCTGCATCAGCATCCGCGTCGGCATCCGCATCCGCATCAGCGTCTGCATCGGCATCAGCGTCTGCGTCTGCGTCGGCGTCAGCGTCAGCGTCGGCGTCGGCATCAGCGTCAGCGTCGGCATCAGCATCCGCGTCGGCGTCAGCATCCGCATCCGCATCCGCATCTGCGTCAGCATCCGCATCCGCGTCGGCGTCGGCGTCGGCGTCGGCATCAGCGTCGGCATCAGCGTCTGCATCGGCATCCGCGTCGGCATCTGCATCTGCATCTGCATCTGCATCAGCGTCTGCATCAGCGTCTGCATCCGCATCGGCATCGGCATCGGCGTCTGCATCAGCATCAGCATCAGCGTCGGCATCGGCATCGGCATCAGCATCCGCATCGGCGTCAGCATCCGCATCCGCATCCGCATCCGCATCAGCGTCTGCGTCTGCGTCTGCATCTGCGTCGGCATCTGCATCTGCATCGGCATCGGCATCAGCATCAGCATCAGCATCGGCGTCTGCATCAGCATCAGCATCCGCGTCGGCGTCGGCGTCCGCATCAGCATCAGCGTCTGCATCAGCATCTGCATCAGCATCTGCATCAGCATCTGCATCTGCATCTGCATCGGCGTCGGCATCGGCATCGGCATCGGCGTCTGCATCAGCATCAGCATCGGCATCCGCGTCTGCATCAGCATCAGCATCAGCATCAGCATCAGCATCAGCATCAGCATCAGCATCAGCATCAGCATCAGCGTCCGCATCAGCATCAGCATCCGCGTCGGCGTCTGCGTCTGCGTCTGCGTCGGCATCTGCATCGGCGTCAGCATCCGCATCAGCGTCAGCGTCAGCGTCAGCGTCAGCGTCAGCATCGGCATCTGCATCTGCATCTGCGTCGGCATCTGCATCTGCATCTGCATCTGCATCTGCATCGGCGTCTGCATCAGCATCAGCATCCGCATCGGCATCCGCGTCGGCGTCGGCGTCTGCATCGGCGTCAGCATCGGCATCGGCATCGGCATCGGCATCAGCGTCTGCGTCTGCATCTGCATCTGCATCTGCATCTGCGTCAGCATCGGCATCTGCATCTGCATCGGCGTCGGCATCCGCATCAGCGTCCGCATCGGCATCAGCGTCTGCGTCTGCATCTGCATCTGCATCTGCATCTGCATCGGCGTCAGCATCCGCATCCGCATCCGCATCCGCATCGGCATCGGCATCAGCATCAGCGTCTGCATCGGCGTCTGCATCGGCATCAGCGTCTGCATCAGCGTCAGCGTCTGCATCTGCATCTGCATCAGCATCTGCATCAGCATCAGCATCAGCATCTGCATCAGCATCCGCATCGGCGTCTGCATCAGCATCTGCATCTGCATCGGCGTCAGCGTCAGCGTCAGCATCCGCATCCGCATCCGCATCCGCATCTGCATCAGCATCTGCGTCGGCATCTGCATCCGCATCCGCATCCGCATCCGCATCAGCGTCTGCATCTGCATCAGCGTCGGCATCCGCATCCGCATCCGCGTCAGTATCATCGCCAAAGTCGACTATGGTCGAATCGGAGACATTGCCTGCATCATCAATGGCTACTACGTCATACTCTTCACCGTCCGCCAACGGCTCACCGGTGGTGATTTCGTAGTTACCGTCGTCGTCTGCTTCCCCTGTGCCGACGACGTTGCCGTCTGCATCACGAATAACAACTGTGCTGCCCGGCTCAGCCACGCCACTCACCGTGGTGCCGTCTGGGTCGCCATTTTCATCAAAGGTATTGGTGACATTGTCCACCGTCGGAACGCCGGGCGCGCTGGTATCACCCGTTACCGTGGTCGAATCGGAGACATTGCCTGCATCATCAATGGCTACTACGTCATACTCTTCACCGTCCGCCAACGGCTCATCGGTGGTGATTTCGTAGTTACCGTCGTCGTCTGCTTTCCCTGTGCCGACGACGTTGCCGTCTGCATCACGAATCTCAACTGTGCTGCCCGGCTCAGCCACGCCACTCACCGTGGTGCCGTCTGGGTCGCCATTTTCATCAAAGGTATTGGTGACATTGTCCACCGTCGGAACGCCGGGCGCGCTGGTATCAGCGTTGCTGTCGCTGTCATTATCCGAAGAAGAGTCAGCCGCCGCAATTGCTACGCCACCTAAGCCTATCAATCCTAAGGCGAGGGCCCAGAGTGGAATCCCACCCCCAGCCAGCTCACCAGCCTCTTGGATCTCTGCAAACGAAAACCCTGACCAAGGAGTTTCGTACTGCCCCCACCAAATGACCCCATCGGAATCTTCGAGTAGCAGCTCGCTGCGTTCCCCGTCCGAAACATTAAAAAAGCCGGCAATGGTTATCTGCTCCCCTGACTTCAGGTTAATAATCAGATCCATTCCCGACCGATCGAAAGATGCGATGTCTTCAGGCCCGACAGAAATCTTAACTACACTGGGCACCTGCAGATCGACAGCACTTCCTGAAGGTATTTCTACCGTTTCGCCGCCTGCTTTAGCAGTGACGGCTATGAATGCATTGTCCATGCTCCACCTATTTTTTTGTTACTTTCAGTTTTTAGTTTTAATGCCCTATGCTTTGATGCTCCCTTAGCATTTCTTTTAATGCTGTTAACACCTCCTTAAAAACTTATCGGACTAAACACAAGAAACATCTGCTCAACGATCGACTCAAATTACTCTTTTCGTACTCCTAAAACACTGTGACCCCAGTCACTATTAATAATCATGCAGCATAATTCGCCCGCTAACGACTTCAGGTTCTCACCGTTTTCCTTCAAGTATTTCTATTAAATAAAACTTCAACTCGACGATTAGGAGCTAAGCATTCTTTCAAACTAGCTCCTGCGAGATCTGGGCAACTGACAACCGAATCATTCTCACCACGGCCGATATAGATAACCTGCTCAGGATTGACTCCTCCCTGTACCAGCACATCGGCTACCGCTTGCGCGCGCTTCTCAGAAAGCCACATATTGTATTTTGCCGAGCCGATTTGGTCAGTATGGCCCGTCACTAGAACGGAGCGAGCCCCAAGCCTGGCCTGAGCATCCTGAACAGCCTGCTGAAGTTCCCTTCGGCCTTGTGAAAAAATGGCATAGCTATCAAACCCAAAGAGAAAATCTGCTGAGAAACTTATTACCTGAGGCTGAGCATGCTCAGAAAGCTCTGAAAACAGTCGGTTACACTGTGGTCGCCGCCACTCCGAAGACGCAAGCACTTGTTGCGCAAATGAAACTTGGTATTGACAAACAAGGTAGTCTTCATCATTCAAAGGTAAGTTGACGTTATATTGCCAACTATTATCTTGCTCGATAGCCAGTGAATCATTTGGGGTTCCAAGCAACTCTGTAACATCTTGCTTGGTAAGCTTGCCTGTACCATCTCCTACTCGTTGCAAGCTGGCGATGGGAACAGCAGCCCCATATCGTTGAAAGCGCTCATTTAAGCCAGATGCTGGCGCCTCTACATTCGTAAAACCATCAGCAACAACCGTGGTGGCAAGACCGATGCCTGCTACGGTTAACCCTGCAGCTGAAAATACAACTCCCCACTTTTTATGTTTCTTCATAGCCGTCCCCTAATTATTATTACCAAAAGCAACAGAAATAAAACCAATAATTACTGTTACTCACACTCCTATAGCACTTCGTCACGAAGAGCATTTATTATCGAACAATCAACCTCTTAGAAAAAATTAAATTAATTATTTAGAATAGCACTATCCCCTATAGAGCTCATTCAAATTAGATCATTTAAATGATAATCGCAATATTATATTTATCGACTAATGCGCCACAAATTCGGCGTCTTCTCTACTTTAGTAGCACTATACTTTAGAGTCAGGCCCTACTAGCCAGGAGAGCGGATATGAAGGCGCGTTGCAGCAAACTTGGCAACAGTGAAGCAAAAGGGGATTTCCGCCCCTGAAGGAGCTATGTCGTTAGTATGACTTCTCAGAATCGAATAATTACTTCTGGCACAGCAAGTTTGGTGGAATGAGCGTACCGGGGGCGACTTCAAGAACTTAAAGCCGAAAATATGTGATTACAGGGACTTCTTACCAAATTCCTGCTGGAGATGGAGATCCCCTACGTGGTGTTGAGAAACAGGTGGTGAACGCATCCTCACGCCGCGACGTGGTACGCTTCATGGCGTCACGTAGCATGAGTGAGCATTAAGCGCTACTCGTTATATGCATGAGTACTACCAGCCAATGCCAGGTCGCACCTGGACTACATGAACAAATCTTAGCTTTGGCTGCTATGGAGCTTGCATGATTTATCTGAGGCTGCGTCAGTGACCAAACCATGAACACGCCCAATCAAAACACCTGTATAGAATCGTTTAACGGACTCTTTCGTGACGAATGCCTGACTGAACGGTGCTCACCAGTTTGCATCACGCTAAAGCAGTTACCGAGGCGTGGCGCCGAGAATACAGCGAAGAAAGGCCTGAAAAAGGATTTGGTGGATTAACACCTTCAGCTTATGCCAAAAAGCTAGCTAGCAAAGTCGGCATAGTAAGTTCAGGCGCTACTGAAGAGCGAGTGACGTCAAGTAAGGTAATAAAAAATAGGCTGTAAATATCCATTTACAGCCCAAAACCGAGAAGACGTATTAGCGACGTTGCTGCTTACGCATTGTTTGTACCGGTTTGCGCTTATGCTTATCGCGATTCCAGCGGTTCTTCTCGTCCGGCGTTAACACGGGTACTTTACGGGTTTCCAAACCGGCTAAGGTGGACAAGTCATCTACCTCACCCTGAGTAAGCTCAATCCATTCGCCGGCTTTGGCGCGCTTATCGATAAAGATGTTGCCATAGCGCACACGCTTCAGACGGCTAACCGTCAGCGCCTGGGACTCCCACAAACGACGCACTTCGCGGTTACGCCCCTCAAGAATGACAACGTGGAACCAAGTGTTGATCCCCTCACCGCCAAACTCTTGTATATCGGTAAAGCGAGCGGGGCCATCTTCCAACATGACACCGTCGGCCATCGCCAGGATATGCTCGCGCTTCACCTCACCCATCACCCGGACCGCGTATTCGCGTTCTACCTGGGTGGAGGGATGCATCAGCCGGTTGGCTAGTTCGCCATCCGTCGTAAATAGCAGTAAACCGCTGGTGTTGATATCCAAGCGCCCAACCGCTACCCAACGCTCGCCTTTTAAGCGCGGCAAGCGGTCAAACACGGTACGTCGACCCTCAGGGTCTTTGCGAGTGCACAGCTCGCCTTCCGGCTTGTTGTACATGATCACTCGACGCGGCACTTCCTCTTCCGAGCGCAGCGTTACCGGTCGATCGTCAAAGCTGACATTATTGCGCGCGTCAACGCGATCCCCCAGCTTAGCCACCTTGCCATTCACTTTAACGCGGCCATCGGAAATCGCCGTTTCCATTTCACGCCGCGAGCCAAGGCCTGCACGGGCTAAAACTTTTTGCAGCTTTTCGCCGGTCGGGGGCGTCGTCGTATCATTCTGACTCATGGTCATCTGACCTCACATCGTTAGTCTGCGTGCGCGCGCTATCATCGTCGTTAACGCGTTGCGCACGTGCCGCGAGCCGGGCTTCAAGATCGGCAAAACTCAGCGGCTGGGTTAACGCCGTCTCGGCGTGTGTATCGGCTATTTCAGCCGTGGTGATCTCAGCAGTGGCTATTTCATCCACTTTGGGTGGCGCATCCTGCACCGTTTTAAGCGTCTCGTCTAGCCCTTCAGGAGCGACGTCAGAAGACTTTTCAGGCAGCTCGCTATCATCCCAATTAGCCAGGGTGTGCATCGGTGGCAACGCATCGAGTGTTTTCAAACCAAAATCATCTAAAAAGCTACGCGTGGTGGCGTAGACAGCCGGTCGCCCCGGCACGTCTCGGTGGCCAACCACTCGAATCCAACCGCGCTCCATCAAGGTCCGCATGATAGAACTACTCACGCTGACCCCGCGAATCTCTTCAATATCGCCTCGAGTAACCGGCTGGCGGTAGGCAATCAACGCCAGCGTTTCCAGCAAGGCCCGTGAATAGCGCTGAGGGCGCTCATCCCACAGCCGCGACACCCACTGCGACAAACGCGGACGAATACGCAGCTGATAACCCGAAACCGTTTCTAACAACTCCAGTGCGCCTTGTGAATGGCGATGTTGAAGCCGCTCGAGCACTTGACGAAACTCGCGCGGAGATGGGCATTCGCCGCTAACAAAAAGTGTTTGTAAACGCTCTAGCGGTAACGGCTCACCAGCGGCTAAAAGCGCCGCTTCTACTATCTCGTCTAGCCCGGTGGGCGCGTTACTCATGGTGGCTCCTCGTCAGATTCAAAGGCAGACTCTGAATAGACGCTGTCTTCTATAGCTATATCGCCCTCTTCAAAAGCGCTCTCCTCGCCATCAGCCAGGGCGGCAAGCCGAGCACGCACATGAATCGGCGAAAGCGGCGCATTCTGAACAATTTCAATCATGGCTTCTTTGGCTAGCTCCAAAATCGCCATAAAGGTCACCACCACGCCGGGGCGCCCTTCTTCCAGCGTAAATAGCGCTTCAAAGGGAGTATAGCGCTGGCTAGCAGCATCTTGGCTTAGCTGCGCCATAATCTTCAGCATTCGCTCGCGAGTAGACAATACCTCACGGCTAATCTGATGAGCCTGAACCAGCTCGGCACGCTTGAGAATATCGGACAGAGCACTTAGCAGCTCGTCCAACTCGACTTCAGGATGAATCACGCGAGCTTCCAGCGGCGGAAGGCCAGCCTGCACGCTGAACCAATCGCGGCCCATACGCGGCAGCGTATCTAGCGTTTCTGCGGCCTCTTTGAGGCGCTCATACTCCTGCAGGCGACGGATGAGCTCCGCGCGCGGATCTTCTTCGTCGTCACCTTCAGCTTTGGGCGGGCGCGGCAGCAGCGTGCGCGATTTAATCTCGGCCAGCATGGCGGCCATCAGTAGATACTCACCGGCCAGCTCGATCTCCATGGCCTTCATCAGCTCGACGTACTCAATGTACTGGTGGGTGATAGTCGCCACATTGATGGTCAGAATATCGAGATTCTGACGCCGAATGAGATAGAGCAACAAATCTAGCGGGCCTTCAAAGGTCTCTAAAAAGACCCGCAACGCTTCAGGAGGAATATACAGATCTTCCGGCAGCTGGGTGATCTGTTCATCAAACAGCCGCCCAAGCGAGGGCTCCGCTGGCTCAATAGGCGGTACATTAAGCTTGTCTACGTCTGCAGGTGCACTTGGCGTCTCGCTCACGCGGGTCGGGTCTCTTGAAAAAGGGGTATTAGCATCAACGCACAGTTTAGCAAAGTTGGCAGCATCCGCGTCACTCTATTAGAGGTAAAGGCAAGCGTATTAACCCGCATCGCTCGCTTTGCGATAACGACCGGCATAGTCAAACAGCTTCTCGCGCACCTGGAAATGGCGACCAACTTTGCGCCCGACGACAAAATCAGGATGGCGTAAGCGGTGCTGCTCAGTGACGACCTCATCAGCACTCACAGGCTGCCATTGATTGCCCGGCGCACGCAGGTGATAGCGCAGAAATGCGGCATAAAAAGCACGTCTCTGGGCCGTCGTTTCCAGCGCAAACCATTCGGCCAAATGGGCGCCATCTTCATCGTGATAAGTAACTTTTAAGCGCGGCAGTCCACGGCCGTTAGTCGTCGACTCCAACTGCATTCCGCTCACCCGCAGCACCTTGGCATCTTTCAGTTTTAGAGCATCTTTGAGTTTATCATCGGCATCCACCAAGAGCCTTTCACAGCTGTGGCAGCGCCGGGCAGCGATGTCATTTTCAGCACCGCACTCATCACAGACCTTAAAACGAAAACGAAATTCGCACTGGTGGCGCCCCCCCTCAGGATTATCAATAAGCCCTTGGCAGCGACGGCCAAAGTGCTCAATAACCACCTCGCCATCACGCTTACCCCAATATAGATTGGCATGACCACAGGCCGGGCACTCTACTTGAACAGGCTCGCTGTCACTGTCTGGTTTCGCCTCCCCCACCTCAGGAGCGAAAACATCCCAGGGATTGCCGGCATAATCCAGAATGAGACAATCTTCTTTGCCCGGCGACAAACGTAACCCCCTGCCCACCATCTGCTGATAGAGGCTAACCGATTCGGTCGGCCGCAAAATAGCGATCAGATCCACATGAGGCGCATCGAAACCCGTGGTAAGTACTGCCACGTTAACCAGGTATTTTAGCTCACGCGCTTTGAACGCATTGATTCGCGCAGCCCGGTCTTGAGAATGTGTGGCGCCAGTGATCAGCGCAGCCTCTAAGCGAGGCAAATAGCCCATAATTTCTTCTGCATGAGCCACTGTCGCTGCAAATATCATCACCCCTTGGCGGTCATGGGCGCGTTGAATCACTTCGTTAATAATACCGGGCGTTGCACGGCTGCCGGCAACGATCCTATTGAGGGCTTCTTCCGGAAAAATCCCGCTTGCTGACGGGCTGAGGGCTGAAAAGTCGTACCCTTCCACCGCCATATCCAGGCGTTTAGGCGCAGCAAGATAGCCTTGTTTTACCATCAGACGAAGCGGCTGCTCAAAGACGCAATCACGAAAAAAGCTGTCCTCACTGCCGCGCACCATGCCGTGATGATGGCGATAATAGATAAACCCCTGCCCCAACCGATACGGCGTGGCGGTTAGGCCAAGGATTTTAAGCTCAGCATTGTGCTGACGCAGATGTTCAATTACCTGACGGTAGCTTGCGTCCTCGTTGAGCGATACGCGATGGCTTTCGTCAATGACCAGCAGCGTAAAATTAGCGTCGCTAAAACGCTCCATGTTGCGCACCACCGACTGCACCGATCCAAACACCACCTGCCGATCAGCCTCTTTACGCTTTAATCCAGCGCTAAAAATAGCCGCTTTCAGGCCATAGGCTTGGTACTTGGCATGATTCTGCTCGACCAGTTCACGAACATGCGCAAGGACTAGCACCCGCCCCCGCGCCAGGCGAGCAAGCTCAGCAATCACCAGCGATTTGCCACTGCCGGTAGGCAGCACTAATAAGGCAGGATCGCTAGAGCTACGAAAGTGCACAACCACACGCCTAACGGCCTCTTGTTGATAAGGACGCAGCTGGGGCGTTGTTGAAGAATCAGGGTTCGACAAATTAATTAGTCCGCTAGTGAACTATTCCTACTTTCGTCCCATCTTATCATTGACGATACTTAATTCATGCTGGGCTTTGCCCGCCACTAAGCGAGCCCCTGAAACAAAGAGATTCTTCCATGACCGCCAACCATTTCAGCCCGGAATGCCCAGAATGTGATAGCCGACTAAAACGCCTGCCCGCAACACGACGTGACCAAACCCACGTCTACTGCATGGATTGTGGGCATGATTTTGGCCGCTATGAATACATGGTAGAGCGCTATCGTAACGAGCTTGAAACTCTTGAGGCTAAGCTTGGCCTGCCACCGGCGACAGCCGATGAAGCGCCGATTGCCGCTAACGAGCAGCCCTCTTAGCACGTTGCTGCAATTAGCTATTTCTTGAACGACTATTGCTGAACAGCTTTTTAAAACATCTTTTTCAAACAGCTTGTTAATTAACGTTACGTTTAACGCATAGCGGCGGCTCAAGGCCGCCGCTATGTTTGATGCCATAGGCTACTTAAACGTTAGCCAAGCCATACCCGCGCATTGCGGAACAAGCGCAGCCATGCGCCATCGTCTACCCATTCAGTCGGGCGCCAAGAGTTGGTGACCGCACGAGCAACGCGCTCAGGGTGCGGCATCATAATAGTCACCCGTCCATCAGGCGTGGTCAGGCCGGTAATCCCAGACGGTGAGCCGTTAGGGTTAGCCGGATAACGCGTCGTCGACTGGCCGTAATTGTCGATATAGCGCAGCGCGATTTGGCTGCTCGACTGCATACTGCGAAGGTGCGCGCTGTCACGGAACTCCGCACGCCCTTCCCCATGGGCCACGGCGATTGGAAGCTGCGAGCCCTCCATACCGGCCAGCAAAATCGAAGGGCTTTTCTCAACCCGCACCATCGATACACGCGCTTCAAACTGCTCAGACTCATTGCGCACAAAGGTTGGCCAATTTTCGGCACCAGGAATTAACGCTTTCAACTGCGAAAGCATCTGGCAGCCGTTGCACACACCAAGCGAGAAGCTATCGTCACGAGCAAAGAACGCCGCAAACTGCTCACGGGCACGCTCGTTAAACAGCACTGATTTTGCCCAGCCGCCCCCAGCGCCGAGAACATCGCCGTAAGAGAAGCCGCCACAGGCGACAAGCCCTTTGAACTCATCAAGCGAGACCCGCCCTTCAAGGATGTCACTCATGTGCACATCCACCGCATCGAACCCAGCTTTATCAAAGGCCCACGCCATCTCGACCTGACCATTAACGCCCTGCTCACGCAGCACGGCCATGGCGGGTTTGGCGGTATTTACAAACGGCGCACTAATGTCATCATTGATATCAAAGGTAGGCGTAGCAGAAAGCCCCGGATCACGGCTATCGAGCAGGTTATCGAATTCATTTTTGGCGCACTCAGGATTATCCCGTAGCGCCTGCATACGATAGCTGGTTTCCGCCCAGGTGCGCTGGGTAAGCTGGCGAGTAGTTTCCAGCAGCGGCTCTTCAAACAACGTCACGCGTACCTGATCATCGTAACGAGGGCGCGCAATGACGCCGCACGTTTCGATACCGGCAACAGCAAACTGCGCCAGCACTTCTTCCGTATGCTGACGATTGACCTGGATGACTGCCCCCAGCTCTTCAGAGAACAGCGCGTTCAGCGCCTCCACCGGCTCATCGATCATCCAGTCAAGCTTGATTTCAAGGCCCGCATGCGCCGCAAACGCCATTTCTAACAGCGTAACGATCAAGCCACCGTCGCTGCGATCGTGGTAAGCCAAGAGCTTACCGTCACGGTTGAGACCTTGAATGACTTCGAAAAACGCTTTGATATCTTCCGGGTCATCGACATCGGGGCAGTCATTGCCCACCTGACCATAAACCTGCGCCAAGGCAGAGCCACCTAGGCGGTTTTGGCCACCCCCCAAATCAATCAAAATTAAATCCGACTCATCTTGATCCAGATTGATCTGCGGCGTTAACGTCGCCAGCGCATTGGTGACAGGCGCAAAGCCCGTCACGACCAGCGCAAGCGGCGAGGTTACGCTGCGATCTTCGGCTTCGCCCTTCTCGTTCTCATGCTGCCAGGAAGTGCGCATGGACATAGAGTCCTTGCCTACGGGAATCGCAATGCCTAGCGCCGGGCACATCTCCATTCCCACCGCATAAACAGCGTCATAAAGCGCCTGATTTTCACCCGGATGGTCCGCAGCGCTCATCCAGTTAGCAGACAGCTTGATATCGCTGAGTTTAGCAATCGGCGCGGCCGCAAGGTTCGTAATTGCTTCAGCAACCGCCAAGCGGGCGCTGGCAGCAGGATTGATAAGCGCCACCGGCGGGCGCTCGCCCATCGCCATGGCTTCACCCACATGGCTATCAAAGCTTGCGGTGGTAACAGCCACATCGGCCACCGGCACTTGCCATGGGCCGACCATTTGATCGCGCGCCACTTGGCCGGTAATTGAGCGATCGCCAATGGTAATCAGGAAGTTTTTCGAAGCCACCGTGGGCAGGCGAAGCACGCGGTCTAACGCCTCACGCAGATCAAGATTATCCAGCATCATGCCCGAGAGCACGGGGTCATGGCGCTCAAATTCGCGCTGCATTTTAGGCGCTTTACCGAACAGCACGCTCATCGGCAAATCAACCGGTTTGCTGTCGAAGTGGCCATCGCGCACTTCAAGGTGGTGCGCTTCTAATGCCTCACCGACAACCGCATAAGGGCAGCGTTCGCGCTGGCAGAGCGCATCAAAGGTGTCCAGGTCCTCTGGCGCAACCGCGAGCACGTAGCGCTCCTGCGCTTCGTTACACCAAATTTCCAGCGGGCTCATACCCGGCTCGGCATTGGGCACCGCACGTAAATCAAAACGGCCACCGCGATTGCCGTCTTTTACCAATTCAGGCAGCGCATTAGATAACCCACCGGCGCCAACGTCATGAATAAAACGAATCGGGTTGTGGTCGCCTAGCGCCCAGCAACGGTCGATAACTTCCTGAGCACGGCGTTCGATCTCAGGGTTTTCGCGCTGCACGGAAGCAAAGTCAAGGTCGGCGCTGGAAACGCCCGAGGCCATGCTAGACGCAGCGCCCCCGCCCAAGCCAATCAGCATCGCAGGGCCGCCCATGACAATCAGCATACCGCCAACGGGAATATCGCCTTTCTGCACGTGATGCGCGCGAATGTTGCCGTAGCCACCGGCCAGCATAATCGGCTTATGGAAGCCGCGCCGTTCAATGCCGCCGTCGTTCAGCGACTCTTGCTCGTAGGTACGAAAATAACCGGTCAAGTTTGGCCGACCAAACTCATTGTTAAACGCCGCCCCGCCAATGGGACCTTCTAGCATGATATTAAGCGCCGACTGCATCCGCTCGGGCTTGCCGTAATCAAACGCCTCCCAGGGCTGAACGAACTCTGGAATTCGCAGGTTGGAAACGGTAAAGCCCGACAGACCGGCTTTAGGTTTTCCGCCGATGCCGGTGGCGCCTTCGTCACGAATCTCACCGCCCGAGCCCGTTGCCGCACCGGGAAAAGGCGCAATTGCCGTTGGGTGATTGTGCGTTTCCACTTTCATCAGGATATGAATCGGTTCCTGATGAGTGGCGTACAGCGCACGCTCTTGGTCAGCGCCCGTTAGCGGCGTTGCAAAGAACCGCCCCGCTTGGCTGCCTTTAATAACGGCGGCGTTGTCGCTATACGCTGAAAGGACGTTGTCTGGCGATGACGCAAACGTGTTCTTAATCATTTTGAACAGCGAATGGCTCTGCGGCTCGCCGTCGATGACCCAGTCTGCATTAAAAATTTTGTGACGGCAGTGCTCTGAGTTAGCTTGCGCAAACATCATAAGCTCAACGTCGCTGGGATTACGCCCCAGCTCATTGAAAGCATCCACCAGGTAATCGATTTCATCGTCAGCCAGCGCCAGCCCTAACGCTTGGTTAGCCGTCGCCAGCGCTTCGCGGCCGCCGTCTAAAATATCCACACTGCCCAGCGGCGCCGGGTCGTGCTGGGCAAAAAGCTGGGTCGCAGCAGCAGCATCGGCCAGCACGGTTTCCGTCATGCGGTCATGCAAAAGTGCCGCAATGGCGGCCATGCTGTCGCGGTCCGGCGAAGCGGTGAAGCTTACGCGATAATCAATGCCGCGCTCGATGCGGTTGATTTGGCGCAGCCCACAGTTGTGAGCAATATCGGTCGCTTTCGAGGACCAGGGCGACTGAGTGCCCAGTCGCGGCACCACTAAAAAGCGCTGGGCAGGTTCGGGAACTTCTACGCTTGAGTGAGTGCCATAGTCCAGCAGCTGCGTTAAGCGCTCAAGAGTGGCGTCATCCAGTTCGTCGTGACGGTCATTCGAATGAACATTGATAAAATGAACATAGTGGGCAGACAGCGCTTCCACCTCGGGAACACGTTCACGCAGCACCGTTAACAGCCGAGCATGACGGAAGGCAGAAAGGGCGGGCGCGCCTCGCAGTTCGAGCATATCCTGAAGCCTCTAGAGCAGGGAATTCGAGCAGGGAAATCACCGGGTCGCCATGGCGACCGTACTAATGTGGTGCCGGACAGCCACAGCAGGGGCATTGGAAAACCTAGATAGTGGTATCAAAAACCCCATATCGCGGCATCGAAAAACCTAAGTTGTGTCACCGGAAAACGCCTATGATACTGGAAACCAGCCGCCACACGAAATCAACAAGGTGACAGCATGAGTCTGGCTGGGTATCGTGGCCGCTTGTTCCATGCCGACAAGACGCCATGCTGACGTTGATTTGCCGACATTTCGTAACCCGTGCCAGCGCTTATTTTGCGTTAATCGCCATTATATTTTTGGTCATGGTTCCCACCCTGCCCAGGGTTCCTCCTGGCGAGCATTTGACGCAAATCACTGCCAAAGAATTTATTACCGCCCATACCCGTAATACCCCTACGACGTACTACGAAGGCCGCCAAGGGCCAACTGGCTTTGAGTATGAGCTGATGCACCGCTTCGCCGACTACCTAGGGGTAAGCCTTAACCTAAATGCAAGCCACCACCCGGAAAGCGTGCTGCCAGCCGTGCGTGAAAACGGCGATTTAGGCGCAGCGACACTGCCGCTATTTCCCAACACACCGGGTATTCACTACAGCCGCCCGATTATTCAAATGCAGCCGCTGGTGGTTTATCGACGTGGCCTAAATGGCATTAGAGAACCCGGCGACCTTGTTGGCTTGGAGCTAGGCACGCTCAGTGAAGCGGGCACTAGCGATGCGCTACGCGATCTGCAGCGCCGCTACCCGACGCTGAGCTGGAAAGAGTCCCATGAGCTAGAAGTCGCGGAACTGCTGGCACGCGTAGAGAACGGCACGCTGGATGCTGCGGTGATTTTTGAGCATCAGTTTCGTTTAAATAGGCTTTTTTTCCCCAATGTCGAGCGCGGCTTTACGCTGGGCGACCCGCTTTCTATGGCATGGGCCGTGCCGAGCGGGCGCGGGCTAGGCTTACTTGAAGCTGCTAATAGCTTCCTACAGGGTCTGCAAGAAGACGGCACGTTAGATAGGCTGATCAGCCGCTACTTTGGTCATGACGACTATTTAGAGTATGTCGGTACGCGCACGTTTCTCGACCATTTAGATTCTCGTCTACCACAGTACACCGCACTCTTTCAGCAGGCTGCTCAGGAGACGGAATTTGACTGGAAGCTGCTGGCCGCCGTTGGCTATCAGGAATCTCACTGGGACCGAGAAGCCGTCTCGCCGACGGGCGTAAAAGGCTTAATGATGCTCACCAACCCTACCGCCAGCGAGATGGGCGTAAGTGATCGCACCGACCCGGCACAAAGTATTGATGGCGGCGCCCGCTATCTGCGCAGCATTAAAGACCGCTTGCCGGAAAGCATTACCGGTGATGACCGCCTATTCATGGCCATGGCCGCCTACAATGTGGGCCTGGGTCACTTGTATGACGCTCGAAAAATTGTCGAAATGCGCGGCGGCAATTCTGATCGCTGGGACGATGTACGCGCCGCGCTGCCGCTTTTACAGCAGCGTGAATGGCACAGCCAAACGAGGCATGGCTACGCCCGCGGCGGCGAACCGGTTATCTACGTGCGCAACATTCGGCGTTACTACGAAATGATTCAATATGTAGAGCGTAGCCGGCAGCAGTTTTTCCAACTAGAACAAACGGTGGTGAATGATGACCCGCTGCTACTGTTTGAGCTCGTCCCACCGCTTGATTAACCGCCGTTCATTCGCTGGGCACTTCTCTTCGCGCGGCAAAAAAATGCTTCAACAGCTTTTGCGAGGCTGGCGCTAACACACCGCCAGACACCGCAATAGAATGGTTGAACCAAGGCTGCGCCAACAAGTTAGCTTTAGACTCCACCATGCCTGCCCGGGGCTCCGCGGCGCCATAAACCAGGCGGCTTAGGCGCGCATGAATCATGGCACCCGCGCACATCATGCAGGGCTCTAAGGTGACAAACAGCGTGCAACCTTCAAGGCGATAGTTACCCAACTGCTTGGCGGCCTCGCGCAGCGCTCGAACCTCAGCATGACCGCTAGGGTCGCAGCTAGCGATAGGCGCATTGTAGCCGACGCCGATAATCTCGCCCTGCGTATCCACCACCACTGCACCCACCGGCACTTCGCCTGCCGCGGCGGCTAGATGTGCTTGGTCAAGCGCTCGGTGCATGTAAAATTCATCGCTGCGCATAAAGCTAAACTCCGCTAAGGTAGCAAAACGTTCGTATGAAAGGCTTACCCACCGCAGCGGTAGCTCGCCATCATCGCCAGCATCATAGTCAGTTAGCACCACATTGAAATAGCATCAAGGATACCGAGAATGACAGACGCACTGAACAAACTTGTGGAGTTATTAGAGCTTGAGCCCCTTGAAGAAACGCTATTTCGCGGCCAGAGCCAAGACCTAGGCTTGCCGCAACTGTATGGCGGCCAAGTGCTGGGACAAGCGCTAGCAGCAGCGGCGCGTACGGTGCCAGACGAGCGCCGCCCGCACTCTCAGCACGGCTATTTTCTGCGCCCCGGCGACCCTCATCGCCCAGTTGTTTACCAGGTTGATACTATTCGCGACGGCGGCAGCTTTACGACGCGGCGAGTCACCGCCATACAGAAAGGGCGGCCGATTTTTTTCTGTAGCGCCTCATTTCAAAGCGAAGAAGCAAGCTTCAGCCATCAGCGCAACATGCCAAATGTACCGTCGCCCGAAACGCTGATTGCCAACGGCGAGGCTAAGCACGACCGTTTCCCAGGCCACCCGATTGAATTTTTGCACCTCCCCGGCAACCCCGACAACGCCACGCCGGTAGGTCAATGCCTTTGGTTTCGCCTAGCCGGCACGCTGCCAAACGACACAGCATTACATCGCCACTTACTGTCTTATGCCTCGGACTTTAACCTACTGACCACGAGCCTAGCGCCTCACGGCATCCAATTCAAAGACCCCAAACTGCGCATCGCCAGCCTCGACCACGCTCTGTGGCTACACCAGGACACCCGTTTAGACGACTGGCTGCTTTACGTCATCGACTCGCCATGGGCAGACGGGGCTCGCGCGCTAGCACGGGGGCATATTTACAGCCGCGATGGCCGCCTAATCGCCTCCACGGCTCAAGAAGGCCTAACGCGCTACTCGCCAAGCTAAATTGATACTGTTCAGAAACACTTACGCCCGCTGCGAGGCGGGCGTAAGTGAGCAGGTAAGAACTACTTAGCTACCGAACTTAGGTACAGACCTTAGCCGCCATAGACATCATTGATTGACGTTAGCGGGTAATGCGCAGGAAACGGCTTACGCGCCACGCCCGAATCAACCGCGGCTTGAGCGACCGCCGATGTCACTCGCGCCAACAAACGGATATCCACAGGCGTTGGGATAATGTATTCGCGGCCAAAGCTCATCTCAGTGAGCTCATAAGCGCTCAGCACTTCTTCTGGCACAGGCTCGCGAGCCAAGTCCTTCAATGCATGCACTGCAGCCAGCTTCATTTCTTCATTAATTCGGGTGGCACGTACATCCAGCGCCCCGCGGAAGATAAACGGAAAGCCGAGTACGTTATTGACCTGATTGGGGAAATCCGAGCGGCCGGTTGCCATAATCACATCCGGGCGCGCCGCACGGGCAACGTCAGGATGAATCTCGGGGTCTGGGTTGGTACAGGCAAACACCACCGGATCAGGCGCCATTTTCTTGACCTGCTCGGCAGAGAGCAGGCCTGGGCCGGAAAGACCAATAAATACGTCAGCACCGTCGATCGCATCATCCAGAGTGCGCATCTCAGTATCGCGGGCAAACTCGGCTTTATATTCGTTAATGCCTTCGCGATCAGTGTGGATAACGCCACGGCGGTCCAGCATCACCAGGTTTTCTTTCTTAGCGCCACAGGAGACGAGTAAACGCATGCAAGCAATAGCGGCAGCGCCGGCGCCCATGCACACAATTTTCACATCTTCAATGCGCTTGCCGGCAATATCCAGTGCGTTCAGCATGCCCGCTGCGGTAACAATAGCCGTACCGTGCTGATCATCGTGAAAAACCGGAATGCTGCAACGCTCAATGAGCGCCTTCTCAATTTCAAAACACTCCGGCGCTTTTATATCCTCAAGGTTAATACCGCCCCACGTATCGGCAATGCGCGCAACGGTATCAATAAACGCCTGCGGGCTTTCCGCATCAACTTCAATGTCGACCGAGTTGATCCCAGCGAAGCACTTGAACAGCACGCCCTTGCCTTCCATCACCGGCTTACTCGCCAGCGGGCCAAGATTACCCAGACCAAGAATAGCGCTGCCGTCGGTAATGACGGCGACCAGGTTCCCCTTGCCGGTATAGCGGTAAGCATTTTCCGCATCCCTAGCGATTTCAAGTACTGGCTCAGCCACGCCGGGGCTATACGCCAACGCCAAATCTCGCGCAGTCGCGGTGGGCTTAGTCAACTCCACTGACAGCTTACCGGGAATCGGTTTAGCGTGATAATCCAAAGCAGCCTGCTTAAGTGAATCCGTCATGGTCAGCGTCCAGTTAACATAAAGTAGATAAGTCATTTGAGAATATAGAAAAAACCTATGCGTCTCAAGCGCGTCGTCAACTCAAATAAAAACGCTCGTTTAACTGAATTTTACCTTCACTTTCGTCGATTTTCGTCGATATTTAATGACACTTATCAAAAAATGATGCGCATACAGTACGTTGCTCCAATGTTGTAGCGCAGCATTTTTGAAAATACTTTCCATAAAAACAAAACAAAAAACCCACGCCTAAGCGTGGGTTTTTTTTCACAAGCACCTTCGTGCCGGCGATGTGGCTATCCGGTATGGATTAGCCGCGCTTAACAGCAGCGCCGAAACGCTTGTTGAAGCGCTCTACGCGGCCACCAGTGGTCGCTTGCTTCTGCTTACCAGTGTAGAACGGGTGGCAGTTGGAACACACGTCCAGAGAAAAGTCCTGACCAGAGGTAGAACCGACCTGGAAGGTAGCGCCACAAGAACAGTTGGCGGTGACCATGTTGTAATTCGGGTGAATACCTTGTCTCATCTCGAGCCTCACTAAGCTATATGCCGCCACCTGATCTTTTGCCAGGCACCGCATACGGGTTTGGAAAAATGACTAACCGGTTATTCGCTCTGTCGGTACGATATATCCTTAAAGCAAGCTTCAAGATAACTCGTTAAGATTGAGAGCGGTCGCATATTCTAGCAAAACTAATGCCGGAGGCCAATTGCCTGATCCTGTTTCTTTACGGGCACCGTCTCACGTGCTTTCTCAAGAGCCTACTCAAGAGCCCTTGCAAGTGCCCGGTCAGATACCCGTTCAAGTGCTCAAAGTGGCGCTGCCCTCGCCGCTGCGCCGCCTATTTGACTACTTGCCTGCTAGCACTGTGCCCGCCTGCGGCTGGCAGCCGGGGCTTCGAGTGCGGGTACCTTTTGGGCGGCGTGAGGTCGTCGGCGTCATCGTAGAGCTGGCTGATCATAGCGATTTACCGTTCAGCCAGCTGCGCGCTGTTAGCGAAACGCTGGACGAAAGCCCGCTGCCGGAAGACTGGCTATGGCTATGCCGGTTTGCCGCCCGCTACTACCAGCACAGCCTGGGCGACACGCTGCACCATGCCATGCCTGCCCGACTACGACAGGGCCACACCATGGCAGGCCGCACGCAAACACTGTGGCTAGCGAAAGGCGAAGGCACAGAGGACACGCTTAGCCGTGCGCCCAAGCAAGCAGAGCTGCACGCCCTACTGCGCCAGCACCCCCATGGCTTGCCCAGCCGAGCGGTCAGCGCCCACGGTTTCGGCCGCGATCAGCTGTTAGCGCTAGAAAAGAAAGCACTAGCCATCAGCCGTGAAGTCATTCTCACCGCCCCCAGCACGCCTACGGGCAGCCTACTGGCAACGCCCAGCCTGCCGCTTAACCGTGAGCAGGCCACTGCGCTGGCGGCGCTACATGAAAAACTAGACGGCTATCACCCTTGCCTGCTGGAAGGCATCACGGGCAGCGGTAAAACGGAAGTCTATCTACAGCTTATTGAAGCCGTCGCCAGTAAAGGTAAGCAGTCGCTAGTGCTGGTACCGGAAATTGGCCTAACGCCCCAGACGCTTGCTCGCTTTAGAAGCCGCTTTCGCGTCCCCGTGGTGGCACTGCATTCAGGCCTCACTGATCCTGAGCGTCTGGACGTATGGGAAGCCGCTGCCAGTGGCCGGGCGCTGATCATTATTGGCACCCGTTCAGCCATTTTCACCCCGCTGGCTAACCCGGGCGCAATCATTGTCGATGAAGAGCACGACGGCTCCTACAAACAGCACGACGGCTTACGCTACCACGCCCGTGATTTAGCGGTGACGCGCGCCCACTACCATAAAATTCCGCTGCTGATGGGCAGTGCGACGCCGTCGCTAGAGAGCCTGCATCAAGCGCTTTCCGGCAGCTACCGCCATTTGCGGCTAACCCAGCGTCCGAGCCGTCACCCGCCGGCCAAGTTAGAGCTGATTGACCTACGCCACCAGCGTCGCCAAGGCGGCCTGCTGCCCGATGCCATCAAGGCAATTAAAAGCACCTTAAGTGCGGGCAAACAGGTGCTGATTTTTATTAATCGGCGCGGCTTCGCCCCCACGTTAGCCTGCCACGCCTGCGGCTGGATGGCTGAGTGCGGCCAGTGTGACGCACGTATGACGCTACATCGCCAGCCCGCCTTGCTCGCCTGCCACCATTGCGACAGCCGCCGAGCACTGCCGGATGCCTGCCCAGAATGCAGTAGCGGCGACCTGCGCGCGCTCGGCAGTGGCACTGAGCGCACAGAAGAGACACTGCAAACACTACTCCCCAAAACGACGATTCATCGCATAGACCGAGACAGCACCCGGCGCAAGGATAGCTTTGAGCAGGTACTGAAAGAAATTCAGCGCGGCGAACCCTGCGTGTTAGTCGGCACCCAAATGCTCGCTAAAGGGCATCACCTGCCCCACGTCACGCTAGTGGTGGTGGTTAATGCTGACGGCGGCCTTTACGCCGCTGATTTTCGAGCCCTTGAACATAGCGCTCAGCTGCTTGAACAAGTCGCGGGACGTGCGGGGCGTGCCGCTCACCCTGGCCGTGTCTTGGTGCAAACGCTGCACCCTGACGACCCTCATTTAGGCCAGCTTTCTGAGCACGGCTATGGGGCACTGGCTCGCAACATGCTGGAAGAGCGGCGCATCGCGAAGCTTCCGCCGTTTTGTTTTATGGCACTGCTGCGTATTGAAAGCCCCAATGAACAAGCCGCGTTAGCAATGGCACAGCAGGCGGCCCAGGCACTGCGCGAGTGGTTAAAACAAACAAGTGTGGCAACACGATGCTTAGGCCCCGTGCCCGCCCCCATGGAGCGACGCCAAAATCGCTATCATTTACATGTCATGCTGACAGCCGATAAACGCAGCCAGCTGCATCCTGCCGCCAGCTGGCTGGTGCAATGGCTGGAAGCTAATCGAGATGCGCGCAAGGTCCGCTGGTCGATTGATATCGACCCCCAAACGCTCGCGTAATTAGCACTCACAGCATTAACAATGAGGCCTTCACCGTGACACGGCTTTGAAACTGCGGCGCAATTGCTGATAATGGCCGCTTAAGCTGCGCATCTATCGATCTCAATTACCTGTCGATCTCAAACACCTAGCGATCTCAAGTAACTAGCGATTTCAAAAATCTAATCAGGTGCGCATTAGCACACGCCGCCATGGACGTAACTGGATACCGAAATGAAAGACACCATAGTTTCTTTGCTCGAAGGCGCCGTTACCGCGCTCAAGCACCAAGGCGTGTTGCCGAACGACCTTCAGCCCAGCATCAAAGTGGACCCCACGAAAGATAAGGCGCACGGCGATTACGCCACCAACCTAGCGCTTATGCTGGCCAAACCCGCTGGCAAAAATCCGCGTGAACTGGCCAACATGCTGGTATCGGCGCTGCCTGAAAGCGACGCTATTCAAAAAACTGACATTGCCGGCCCCGGTTTTATCAACTTTTTTGCAGCGGCCGATGCGGCGGCACAAATTGTTGCTCAGGTGCTCAACTGCGGCGATACCTTTGGCCGCAGTCTGATCGGCAAAGGTGAAAAAGTGCAGGTGGAGTTCGTTTCCGCCAACCCCACCGGGCCTCTGCACGTCGGGCATGGGCGTGGCGCTGCGATTGGAGACTGCCTATGCCGCCTGCTAGAAGCGACCGGCTATGACGTCACTCGCGAGTTCTACTATAACGACGCAGGCGCGCAAATCGCCAACCTTGCACGCTCTGTTCAGGCACGCGCTAAAGGCTTAGGCCCCGACGATCCCAACTGGCCGGGAGACAGCTATCGCGGTGAATATATTGCCGATGTCGCCAAGGATTACTTGGCCGGCGAAACGGTGAGCGCGGATGATCGCGAAGTGACCGCAAAAGCTGATCCAGAAGATTTAGAGGCGATTCAAGCGTTCGCTGTGGCCTGGCTGCGCCGCGAACAGGATTTAGATTTAAAAGCCTTCGGCGTTGAGTTTGACGTTTATTTTCTTGAGTCTTCGCTCTATAACGATGGCAAGGTAGCCGCCACGGTTGAGAAACTGATAGCGGCGGGCCACACCTATGAAGACGACGGCGCGATGTGGCTGCGCACCACGGACTTTGGTGATGACAAAGACCGCGTGATGCGTAAACGTGACGGCGGCTATACCTACTTCCTACCCGATGTGGCCTACCACTTAGACAAGTGGCAGCGCGGCTTTAAAACCGTGATTAATGAGCAGGGTGCCGACCACCACTCCACCGTGACCCGCGTACGCGCTGGCTTACAAGCGTTAGAAGTAGGCATCCCCAAAGGCTGGCCCGACTACGTGCTTCATCAAATGGTGATGGTGACCCGCTCTGGCGTCGAGGTAAAACTCTCCAAGCGCGCTGGCAGCTACGTCACCGTGCGCGATTTGATCGATGAAGTCGGCCGCGACGCCACGCGCTTTTTCCTCGCGGCTCGCCGCGCTGATTCCCAGCTCACGTTTGATATCGACCTGGCCCGCTCGCAGTCTAACGACAATCCGGTGTATTACATTCAGTACGCCCATGCCCGGGTATGCAGCATGTTGCGCAAAGCACACGATGCCGACCAGCCATTCGATCATCCGCTAGCGCTGGCCAATTTAGCGCTATTGGATAGCGACCAGGAGAAAGCCGTTCTGAACCGTTTGGCACGCTTCCCTGACGTCGTCGAAACCGCGGCTAAGAACCGTGAACCGCAACAGGTTGCGCAGTATCTGCTCGATCTGTCTGGCGATTTCCACACCTGTTATAACGCCGTCAAAGTGATGGTAGCCGACGACACCTTGCGCAACACGCGCCTGGCGCTAGGTCTTGCGACCCGCCAAGTGCTGCGCAACGGTCTCGATTTAGTGGGTGTTAGCGCCCCAGAGGAGATGTAACGCATGGCCACCCCGCGCAAAAAGCCTACCCGCCAAGGCGCCACCTCACAGCGCAAGTCTTCCTCAGGCGCCAGCGGCGGCGGCTTTCGCATTCCCGGTTGGCTATGGGGCCTTGCAGGCATGGCCATTGGCTTCTTTCTTGCTCAGCACCAACACGGCACTGCGCCGTGGCAGGAGCAGAGTGAGCCTCCTCAGGCAACCGTGCTACCGAAGCCTTCCGGTAGCGAGGAGCGCGACGCTGCACGAGCAACCGAAGGCCCAGCCGAGCCCTCAATGCCCACCTTCGAGTTTTATACGCTGCTGCCTGAAACCGAAGTTATTGCGCCTGGCGTTACGCTGCCGTCAAGCGTTGTCCGCCCCGAAGTGACGGAGCAGACAGCCGAGAGCAGCACCGCATCCGATGCAGCTGCGGGCGATGACCCTATTGCGCAAGTGATTGCCGCCAACACGCGCCCTGAGGATCAAGTGTCGGCTGCCCAGGAGAGTGCTGCCAGCAGTAGCACGCCCAGCCGCTACATGCTTCAAGCAGCCTCGTTTCGCCAGCTAAGCGATGCCGAACAGCTACGCGGCCGGCTGCGCAACCTCAGCCTGCTGGCACAAATTAGCGAAGTACAGGCCGATGGCAACACGTGGCACCGCGTCCAGGTTGGCCCCTATGAAGATACCCGAGAGCTTAATCGCGCGCAGGATTTGATGGCTACGCAAGGTATTGAGCCGCTGCTTATTCAGCTGCAAAACTGATAAACCCACCTTCCGATGTCGTGCGGGTGGTTGATTTTTTATCAGCCGCCCGCATTTTGTTGTGAACGCTTACACAACGGTCGCTTGCTGAGCGACCAGCCAGTCATCGGGAGCGTGTCTCCCCCAAGGAGTTATCTCCATGACCACCATTGTTTCCGTTCGTCGTGGTAATCAGGTCGCCCTCGCTGGCGATGGTCAAGTATCGCTGGGCAATACTGTAATGAAGGGTAACGCCAGCAAAGTGCGTCGCCTCTATCGTGGCAAGGTACTTGCCGGGTTCGCGGGCGGCACTGCAGACGCATTTACGCTGTTTGAGCGCTTTGAAGCGCAGCTAGAAAAATATCAGGGGCATCTGACTAAAGCCGCTGTTGAGCTAGCAAAAGATTGGCGGACCGAGCGCGCGCTGCGCCGCCTGGAAGCATTGCTCGTCGTCGCCGACCACACCACCTCGCTGATCATTACCGGCAACGGCGACGTGGTGGAGCCCGAACACGGCGTTATTGCCATTGGTTCCGGAGGCAACTTCGCCGAGGCCAGCGCCCGAGCGCTGCTAGAAAACACCGAGCTGTCGGCACGTGAAATCACCGAAAAATCGCTGGCTATAGCTGGTGATATCTGTGTGTTCACCAACCACCACGTGACGCTCGAAGAGCTGTCGATCGATGGGCGCTCATAGCCCCACGCGTCCTCTTCACGCCGCTCAAAGAACACAAAGGTTACCGTTATGACTCAGATGACACCCCGCGAAATCGTTCACGCTCTCGATCAGTACATTATTGGCCAACAGGATGCTAAGCGTGCTGTTGCCATTGCCCTACGCAATCGCTGGCGCCGCATGCAGCTGGACGATGATTTACGCCCGGAAGTCACGCCCAAAAACATCCTGATGATCGGCCCCACCGGCGTGGGTAAAACCGAGATTGCACGCCGCCTTGCTAAGCTGGCCAAAGCACCGTTTATTAAAGTCGAAGCCACTAAATTTACCGAAGTTGGCTACGTTGGCCGCGACGTTGAGTCGATTATTCGCGACTTAATGGAAAACGCCATCAAAATGGTGCGCGAGCAGGCCAAAGAAGACGTAGGCCACCGTGCCGCCGATGCTGCCGAAGACCGGGTACTCGATGCCCTGCTACCGCCGCCGCGTGGTCAGGAAGACAAGCCCCGTGAAGATAACGGCACTCGCCAGACCTTCCGCAAGAAGCTCCGTGAAGGGCAGTTAGACGAAAAAGAGATCGATATCGAAGTATCGGCTCAAAGCCAAGGCGTCGACATCATGACCCCACCGGGCATGGAAGAGATGACCAATCAGCTACAAAGCATGTTCTCCAACATGGGCCAGCAAAAGCGCGAAAACCGTCGTGTGACGGTAAAAGAAGCGCTCGTACTGCTGCGCGACGAAGAAGCCGGCAAGCTGGTCAATGAAGAAGAGATCAAGGCGCGTGCGGTGTATTCAGTTGAGCAGCACGGCATCGTGTTTTTAGATGAGATCGACAAAGTTGCCAAAGGCAGCGGCCAGTCTAGCGGTGGTGAAGTGTCTCGCGAAGGCGTGCAGCGTGATCTGTTGCCGCTCATTGAGGGCTCAACCGTTTCAACCAAATACGGCATGGTTAAAACCGATCACATTCTGTTTATCGCCTCGGGGGCTTTCCATCTGGCGCGCCCGTCGGACCTGATTCCGGAGCTTCAAGGTCGTCTGCCGATCCGCGTTGAGCTCGATGCACTCACGCCCAATGATTTCAAACGCATTCTGACCGAGCCTTCCGCCTCGCTGACTAAGCAATATAAAGCGCTGCTGGCGACGGAGGGTCTCGACATTGAGTTTACGCCAGACGGTATCGAGCGCATCGCGCAGATCTCCTGGCAGGTCAACGAAGGCACTGAAAACATCGGCGCTCGCCGTTTGCACACCGTGATGGAGCGGCTGCTAGAAGAGGCCTCCTTCAAAGGTGGCGACATGGAAGGCCCGCTGGTGATTGACGGCGACTACGTCAATGCACAGCTTGGCGAGTTGGCAGTTGACGAAGATTTATCGCGCTATATCTTATAAGCGTCCGCATCTTTACATAACCGAAGCGGGGCGTAGGTGGCGATTGGCTGCCTGCGCCCCGCCTGTTTAGAGGTTTGTTATGACTGCTCCTACGCCTACCCGCGTTCACTACCATAAGCAGGCCCGCGAGCTAGAGCTTGGCTATGCCACTGGCGAAACCTTCCGCCTACCGGTGGAACTGCTGCGCGTCTACTCTCCCTCTGCAGAGGTGCGTGGTCATGGCGGCGACAGCGCCGTACTTCAGGTAGGTAAAAAAGACGTCGGCCTGCAAAACATTAGCCAAGCTGGCAACTACGCGCTTAAGCTGCATTTTGACGATGGCCACGACAGCGGTTTGTTTAGCTGGAACTACCTGCATGATCTCGCCCTCCATCAAGATGACTACTGGAACAACTACTTGCAGCGCCTGCAGGACGTCGGCGCCTCACGTGAGCCTGCGGGTATTCAATTCAAGCAGCTGTGACCGTCGCTCAACCCAAGGCACTCATCAGTCTGGGCAGACAAGCCAGGGCGGACAAGGCTACAATGGCGCTAACTTTTTAATCGCACCGGCCACTCAGTCAAAAGACTCAGGGTCGATTCGCCACCGCCTCGAATTCGGGAGCTACTACGCCATGAGCCCCACAGAAAAACGCACGACTCACTTTGGTTTTCAGCAAGTCTCGGTTGACGAGAAAGCCTCGCGAGTAGCCGATGTCTTCCACTCCGTTGCGGCCCGCTACGACGTGATGAATGACCTTATGTCGATGGGTATTCACAGAGTATGGAAGCGCATGACGATTGAGCGCGCAGGCGTGCGCCCAGGCCATCATGTGCTAGATATTGCCGGCGGCACGGGTGATTTAACGCTGAAGTTTTCCCGTCTGGTGGGGCCACGTGGCAAAGTGGTGTTGGCCGATATCAATGCCTCGATGCTGAAAGTGGGCCGCGATAAGCTGATGGACAACGGCGTGGGCGGCAACGTTGAATATGTTCAGGCCAACGCCGAATGCCTGCCGTTTCCCGATAACAGTTTCGACTGCATTACGATTGCCTTTGGCCTACGTAACGTTACCGACAAAGACGCCGCGCTGCGCTCCATGGCACGCGTACTCAAGCCCGGCGGTCGCCTCTTAGTGCTGGAGTTTTCCAAGCCAAATAATCCCCTGCTTTCCAAAGCTTACGACGAGTACTCTTTCCGCCTGCTGCCCAAAATGGGCGAACTGGTAGCCGGCGATGGCGAAAGCTACCGCTATTTGGCAGAGTCCATTCGTATGCACCCAGATCAGGAAACGCTCAAAGCGATGATGGAATCCGCAGGCCTTGAACGCGTTGAGTACACCAACCTGACCGGCGGCATTGTTGCACTGCACCGCGGCATTAAGTTATGACGCTCTCTCCCGTGGCGTTTTCCATCAAGGGGTCAGCATGCTGGTAACCCCAACCTTGCTGCTGGCCGGTTGTGAACGCACGCTCAATGCTCTTCTTGCCCGTGACCCGGCAGCCCCTGGCCGCTTGGCGAAGCTTGCGGGCAGCCGCCTGCTGGTACGCTTCGAGCAGCCGCATCTGGCCGTGGTTATCCACTATCATCATGCCGGGGTAGACCTACTGCGGGGCGACGACACTGAAGAAGCCGACGCTAATGCGGTGGTCGAACTTACTCCCGAAACATTGTCCGAATGGATTAGTGGCGCCTCAATTGAGCGGCTAATGTTTGACGGTAAGCTTGCTGTGCGTGGTCATATTCATCTGCTAGAAGCCACCCGCGAGCTTCTTTTCGATCTGGATATTGATTGGGAAAACGAACTCGCCCATTGGCTGGGCGATATGCCCGCACACTCCCTAGCGGAGGGCTTGCGGCGCATGGCTCGCTGGGGGCTGCGCGCCAAAGATGAGCTGATCCAGGACGTTTCTGAGTACGTCTTTGAAGAGGCGCGCCTGCTGCCAGGGCGACAGCAGCGCAACGTTTTGCGCGAGCACCTCACCGAACTAGAAGTGGCAACAGATCGCCTGGAAGCACGCTTTAAACGCTTAGAACGGATACTGACACAGCACCACCAGACACTGATGCAGGAGCCGCACCCATGAGCCTGCGCCTGCTGCGAATTAGCTGGGTGATAAGCCGTCATCGGCTAGATACATTACTCCCGCTAGAGCGTCTCCCTTGGTGGCTGCGGGCGCTGCTTTGGTTTTCGCCGCTACGCTTAGTGCCTATCGGCAAACGCTCACGCGGCGAGCGTTTACGCCTCGCTTTAGAAGCCTTAGGGCCAATTTTCATTAAATTTGGGCAAATGCTCTCGACCCGCCGCGATTTACTGCCGGCGGATATCGCCGATGAGCTCAAACGCCTTCAGGATCAGGTGCCCCCCTTCCCGGGTGACCAGGCTGCTGCTCGCGTCGAGAAAGAGCTGGAAATGTCGCTGGCGGAAGCGTTTGCTGAATTTGACCATGTGCCGCTGGCCTCAGCATCTATTGCTCAAGTGCATGCTGCCCGGCTGCATAGCGGCGAAGACGTGGTGGTTAAAATCATTCGGCCGAGCATAGACCGCGTGATGCGCCAAGATATGGCGCTGATGTATCAAGTCGCCAAACTGCTGTCCAAGGTGCCTGATGCGCGCCGCTTGCGTCCGGTAGAAGTCATTCGTGACTACGAAGCGACGCTGTTTGATGAGCTTGACCTGTATAAAGAAGCCGCCAACACCTCGCAATTGAAGCGTAATTTTAAAGACTCACCATTGCTGTTTGTACCGACCATTTATTGGCCTTTTACGCGCCGACACGTCATGGTACAAGAACGCATTCGTGGCATTCCGGTCGCCGACCTGGACAGCCTAATCGCCCGCGGCACCAACTTGAAAAAGCTGGCCGAGCGTGGCGTTGAGCTGTTCTTCACGCAAGTATTTCGCGATAACTTCTTTCATGCAGACATGCATCCGGGCAATATTTTTGTTAATTGTGACAATCCCGAAGACCCCCAGTACATCGCCATCGACTGCGGCATTGTCGGCAGCCTAACACGCGAAGATCAAGACTATTTGGCGCGCAATCTGCTGGCGTTTTTTCATCAGGATTATTACGAAGTCGCTGCCCTGCATATTGAGTCTGGCTGGGTGGGCGAAAACACGCGTGCTAATGAGTTTGCCGCCGCGATTCGGACGGTGTGTGAACCTATTTTAGAGAAACCGCTAAAAGATATTTCTTTCGGCCAGGTGCTGCTAGGGCTGTTTCAAACCGCGCGTCGCTTCAATATGGAAGTGCAGCCGCAACTCGTCCTACTGCAGAAAACCTTGCTGAATATTGAAGGACTAGGTCGCCAACTTTATCCTGACTTAGATTTATGGAGCACCGCTAAGCCTTATTTAGAGCAGTGGATGAAAGAGCGCGCGGGCGTCGGCGGCTTGTGGGAGTCGTTAAAGCGCCAGGCGCCGGAGCTTTCGCGCCAGCTACCTGAATTACCCGTACTCGCCCATCAGGCGCTCAGCCGCATGGAGCATGAGCATCGCCAGCGGCATCAGCAGGTCGATGCCATTAGCGCCATGCGCCAGCACATGGCTCGTCAAGGCAAGCGCCTGTATCGCTTACGGTTAGGTTTAATAGTGCTGGCGCTGGCGCTCGCCTGGCAGCCGTTAAGCGGCTGGATTGAGCTCCAGGAGTGGCCGATCTTGGCCGCCGCCGGTATCGGCCTATTGCTGTTAGTCTGGCAATAAAGCGGCGTGACTCAACGATTATAAGGATTTTCATGGACACCGACGCATCATCGACTAGCAATGCGTATGTGCTGGATACTCTCAATGGGGTACTCAAGCAGCGACGTTATGCAGCAGCAGAAGAATCTTATGTTGCGTCCTTGCATCACAAGGGTTTGAACAAGATACTTGAAAAAGTGGGCGAAGAAGCCACTGAAACTGTGCTGGCGGCCAAAGATGCAGAGCACGGCGGTGAGGCTGAGCGCCAAGCGCTGATTTCTGAAACGGCCGACCTGTGGTTTCATAGCCTGGTGATGCTGTCTCATTTGGATCTTGATCATCAAGCCGTTTTAGACGAGTTGGCACGACGCTTTGGCATTTCAGGCCACGATGAAAAAGCCTCTCGCTAGCAATAATATCGACGTTATGGCTACGCTTGGCGTAGGCTTAGCTTACCGGCACCAGTAGTCAGGAAGCATGTAGCTACTGAGCATTCAGTCGCCTAAGCATATAGTGACTAAGAAAGTTAACCTGTACCCATGAGGAAACGCATATGTTAGGTGGTATCAGTATTTGGCAGTTGCTGATTGTTCTGGGCATCATCATCCTAATTTTCGGCACCAAAAAGCTGCGCAATGTAGGCACCGACCTCGGCGGGGCGGTCAAAGGCTTCAAGAAAGCCATGCACGACGAAGAAAAAAACAAAGAGGCTGATAGCGAAGATCCCCATCAGCCGAATGCCAAAGTCAGCCACGAAGAGCCTGGCAATACGTACGATGTGCAGGCTGAAGAGAAGCGTGCCGCTGAACGCAACGAAGAGCGCAAGTAACACATGCTAGATATCGGCTTTCTTGAGCTCATGCTTATTGGCATTGTTGCGCTGCTGGTGCTTGGCCCAGAGCGCCTGCCACGCGCTGCCCGTACGACGGGTCTATGGATCGGCAGAATCAAGCGCACGGTATCTGGTATGCAGCGCGAAATCAGCGCCCAGTTGGAAGCGGAAGAGCTGCGTCAAAAGCTTAACGATCAGCAGAAAAAGCTCAACGACAGCTTGCACAAAGCGAAGCTGGATGTAGAAAGCATTGTCGATAAACCCACGACAACCCGGGCTAAACCGACTAGCGCAGCAACGCCACGCGAAACATCACAGCCTGAAACACCGCAGAGCGAGATGCAGCAGCGCGCTGCCCAGGCCAACTCTCACTTAGATGACGCGCTGGAAACGGTGCGCGAAGAGGCACCTGCATCCTCCCCAGCGCCTCCCCCGGCCGCATCCTCAGTCAAAACAGACGCCACTGAAGCTGAGCGGGCTGCATTTAATAAGGATAGTAATCACCAATGAGTATGTTTGGCGATTCAAAGGAGCCTCAGCAAGATCAACCACAAGCCCCTCTTATTGAGCATCTAATCGAACTACGTTCACGCTTAATACGCGCCGTGGCTCTTATTTTGGTGATTTTTTTGGGCCTCTATGCCTTTGCCAACGACATTTATACCTTTGTCGCTGAGCCATTGATGGCGCTGCTGCCCGAAGGCTCGCAGATGATCGCGACTGAAGTGGCTTCACCCTTCTTAGCACCGTTTAAGCTGACCTTAGTCGTGGCCGTGTTTATTGCCATTCCTTTTGTACTGCATCAGGCGTGGGCGTTTATTGCACCGGGGCTTTACGATAATGAGAAAGCCCTCGCTATTCCTATCCTGGTCTCAAGCATTGCGCTCTTCTATGGCGGTGCGGCGTTTGCTTATTACGTGGTGTTCCCGCTGCTGTTTGAGTTTTTCACCCAGACAGGGCCGGAAAACGTCGCAGTGATGACCGATATCAACCAGTATTTGAACTTCGTTCTTAAACTATTTTTTGCCTTCGGCGTAGCGTTTGAAATTCCTATCGCGACTTTTTTGCTAATTCTTTCTGGCGCCACCACAGTAGAAAGCCTGTCCAAGAAGCGTCCTTATATCCTGCTGGGCTGCTTCGTGGTGGGCATGCTGCTTACGCCACCGGATGTTATTTCACAGAGCCTGCTGGCGATTCCGATGTACCTGCTTTACGAGGTTGGTCTGCTGTTTGGTCGCCTAGTACGCAAGCGCAAAGCGGAGAAAGAGGCGGCGGAAGAGCAAGAAGACATGCTATAGCGAAGGCACTAATGACGTAGATATCGAAAAGCCGCCGCCATTAATCATGGCGGCGGCTTTTTATATCTACCGTTAACAACCTCGCAATAGTCCTTAATCCATCATTTCTGCGATACGATCGACGAGCTTAAAGATGCCGGTGGCAGCTTCACTGATGCGCGTTGCCAGCATGTACGCGGGTGTCGTTACCACGCTGTGCTCAAAATCAACCACGATATCTTCTACGCTACAGGTGCGGTGCAGCCCGCCCATGGCGCTAATAGCACCGGATACCGCCGGGTCATTCCCCACCGTGACGGCAATACCATCCCCCAGCAGGCGGGGCACCAGTACCGGAGCAATACACATCAGGCCGATAGGCTTGGCTTCTTGACGAAAGCCCGCCAGCGCCTCTTTCAGCGCGTCTAGCACCTGCATATTATCGCTGGCACTGGCAAAGTCTGAAAGATTTTTGGCGACGCCAAAACCACCGGGCACAATCACCGCATCGAAGTTATCCGCATCCAACGCCTCTAGGGGGCTTATTTCCCCCCGCGCTAGGCGAGCAGACTCTAGCAGCACGTTACGCTGCTCGCCTTCAACAACCTCTTGCGTAAGATGATTAACAACATGCTGCTGATCGATATCGGGGGCAAAGCAGCGATACTCAATACCCAACTGGTCTAAGCGCAGCAGCGTCAGCGTGGTCTCATAAATTTCAGAACCATCGTAAACGCCGCATCCGGCTAAAATGACTGCCACCTGTTTGGCCATGCCTATCTCCTTATTATCCGAAACCACGTAGAGTTTGCCGAACGCACTACCGCAAAGCTGTTGCCCACTTTAGTCAGTGTGGTTGTTTGCCACAAGGCGTCTTTCGCCGCAGGGTATGGCTGATATACTGCCGGCAGGCCTTCGGGCACTCTTATTTAACACCCTCATTTGCGATCCTTAATGGAGACAACCTTTGAGTGCACTTACTCCCCGCCACTTTCCTGCCACGCGCATGCGCCGCATGCGCCGTGATGATTTTTCACGCCGCTTAATGCAAGAAAAAACGCTGACGCCCTCCGATCTCATACTGCCGGTCTTTGTTCTTGAAGGTAAAAATCAGCGTGAACCCATAGCTTCGATGCCCGGCGTGGAACGGCTTTCAATCGACCTACTCATTGAGCAAGCTCGCGAAGCGTTTGCATTGGGCATTCCCGCTCTGGCACTGTTTCCGGTCGTCGGCCCTGAGCAAAAAAGTGAGCTAGCCGAAGAGGCCTATAGCGCCAGCGGACTGGTGCAGCGTAGCGTGCGCGCGCTAAAAGAAGCGCTGCCTGAGCTTGGTATTATTACGGATGTGGCGCTTGATCCCTATACCATTCATGGTCAAGACGGCATTTTAGATGAGCAAGGCTACGTGCAAAACGACCGCACCGTAGAAACGCTGTTGAAACAGGCGCTTTCCCATGCAGAAGCCGGTGCCGACGTGGTGGCGCCCTCTGACATGATGGATGGACGCATTGGCGCAATTCGCCAAGTACTGGAGCAAGAAAACTTACACAACGTGCGGATCATGGCGTACAGCGCGAAGTATGCATCGCACTACTATGGGCCATTTCGGGATGCGGTCGGGTCGGCCACTAATCTGGGCAAAGCGGACAAGCGCACCTATCAAATGGACCCCGCCAATAGCGATGAAGCGCTGCATGAAGTGGCCATGGACATCAGCGAAGGCGCCGACATGGTCATGGTCAAACCAGGCATGCCCTATTTAGACGTGGTGCGCCGGGTAAAAGAGGAGCTCAACGTTCCCACCTTTGCTTATCAAGTCAGCGGTGAGTACGCCATGCATCGCGCAGCCTTCGATAACGGTTGGCTGGAGGCAGAGCCCGTCATACTAGAATCACTGATGTGCTTTAAGCGCGCTGGGGCAGACGGCATTTTGACCTACTTCGCGCTTGAGGCGGCGCGGCTATTGCAGCAACGCTAATGAAGTAAAGCGGCGCTAAGCTGCTTATTTGTGCCGCTTTTAACAAGATGACAATCCAGTGACACGTATTTGTCATCTTCTCCCCGCATACTGCGCTGATCTATCAGTATCAGGCTATGATACGTTCGAGCCATCGACGCGGGGAGATCCACCATGGACGAGCACGTTTCCAGTCCACCATTATTATCTACCGATCAAACCAGCAGCGACGGCGATACACCGCTACGTATAAATCGTACGCCCATCGGTATCCAGGCGCGTGAAGCGCTGCCTGAAACCGATCTTGACGACACCCAGCTCTACTTCAACCGCGAGCTGTCGCATTTACAGTTTAATATCCGCGTATTGGAACAGGCGCTAGACGATGCGCATCCGTTACTCAACCGGCTGATGTTCCTGCTTATTTTTTCCTCTAATATGGATGAGTTCTTCGAAATTCGCGTCGCAGGCCTCAAACATCAAATTGCCTTGGGCGATACAACCACGGCAGCCGACGGCCGGTTGCCCAAAGCAGTGCTAGCGGAAATATCCCAGCTAGCCCATGCGCAAATTGTCCGACAATATCAAATTCTCAACGAAATGCTGCTGCCCGCACTGGAAGCTCAGGGGCTACGTTTTCGCCGGCGAGATCAGTGGACCAGTGCGCAACAAGCCTGGGGCAGAGCCTTTTTTGATAACGAGATTATGCCGGTCATCAGCCCGATTGGCCTTGACCCGTCGCACCCTTTCCCACGGCTGGTAAATAAAAGCCTCAACTTCATTGTTGAACTGGAAGGCAAGGATGCCTTTGGCCGCGTAGGCGGCATGGCGATTTTGCCTGCTCCGCGCTCGCTACCAAGGCTAATGGCACTGCCCAAGGAGCTATGCGAAGAAGGCTTTTCAGAGTATGTGTTTTTATCATCGATGATTCATGCCCACGCCGATGAGCTATTTCCCGGCATGCGCGTACGCGGCTGCTATCAATTCCGCCTGACCCGCAATGCCGATATGAGCGTCGACCCCGAAGAAGTGTCTGACTTAGCCTCAGCGCTGCGCGGTGAGCTGCTAGCGCGGCGCTATGGCAGTGGCGTACGGCTGGAAGTAGCCGACAACTGTCCGGATGGCTTAGCCAATTTTCTGCTGCGCCAGTTTGAGCTTGAAAATGATGATTTGTACCGCGTTAAAGGTCCGGTCAACTTAACGCGCATGATGTCAGCCTTAGGCGACGTTGACCGCCCTGAGCTGCTTTATCGCCCGTTCATTCCCAGCATTCCCAAAGCACTCAAGGCAGGCAGTCTTTTTGATGCCATCGCGAAGAACGACATTCTGCTGCATCATCCCTTTCAGTCATTTTCACCGATTGAAGACCTGCTGCGCGAAGCGGCTCGCGACCCCCATGTGTTGGCGGTAAAGCAGACCCTTTACCGCACCGGGGCAGACTCGCCTATTGTGAGTGCACTAGTGGAGGCGGCCAGCCAAGGTAAAGAGGTCACCGTGGTGATTGAGCTGCGCGCACGCTTTGATGAAGCCGACAACCTGCAGCTTGCTTCACGCCTTCAAGAAGCCGGCGCCATCGTCGTTTACGGCATTATGGCCTATAAAACCCACGCTAAAATGCTGCATATCGTGCGCCGTGAAAAGGGCGAACTGTGCTACTACGCGCACCTTGGCACCGGCAACTATCACTCCAAAACGGCCAAGCTCTATACCGACTATAGCCTGCTGACCGCGAACAAATTGCTGTGCGCTGACGTACATAAAGTGTTCCAGCAGCTTTCGGGAATGGGCCGCGCGCGTAAAATTGATACGCTGCTCCACGCCCCCTTTACGCTGCACGAGCGGTTAGTCGAAATGATTGACCGTGAAGCGCACATTGCGCGTCAAGGAGAACGCGGACACATCATTATCAAATGCAACTCGTTAACCGAGCCTAAATTAATTAAAGCACTCTATCGCGCCTCCCAAGCGGGCGTAGAGTGCGACCTGATTATTCGTGGCATGTGCTGCCTGAAACCCGGCGTGCCCGGCGTGTCAGACAATATCCGCGTGCGATCCATTATTGGCCGGTTGCTGGAACACACCCGCGTATTTCATTTTCACAATGACGGCAAATCAGAAACATGGTGTTCAAGCGCCGACTTTATGTCACGCAACATGTTTCATCGAGTGGAAACCTGCTTTCCGCTGCTAGATAAAAAACTCGCTATCCGCGTGCGCAAAGACCTTGAAACCTATCTGGTCGACAACTGCCAGAGCTGGCTACTACAAACCGACGGCAGCTACCAGCTCCAAAACCCTGGCGAGAGTAACCCCATCAGTGCTCAAGAAACGCTGCTTTACGCCTATGCGTCAAAAGCTAGATAACGAACGCATTGGCGTAGTGCGTGGCACATCATCAAAGATAACCGGCGGCCTTACGCACCGTGCCCCATAGCTTTGCACCCAGCCGCAGCGGGCTCGCCGCTAGGCCCCCATGCGGGGATAGCCGAGAACATGAGAAACTGTCATGATGATATCTGCCAACGTGAATTATTTCACAAAGTCTGGTCGCCAGACAAAAATGAACTAAACTAACGCTTTTAATGACAAAGATGAAATCTATTCACACAAACAGGTTAAGCCATGATTGAACTGCGCCACCTTCGCACGCTGCTTGCTCTGCGCGAAACTGGCTCGCTGGTCGATGCTGCCGAACGCGTCCATCTGACTCAATCGGCGCTGTCTCACCAGCTCAAAGATTTAGAGGGCCGTGTCGACAGCGCGTTATTTATACGAAAAACGCGCCCGGTGGAATTTACGCGCGCGGGACTGCGCCTGCTCGCCTTGGCTGATCAGTTATTGCCTGAGGTACGTAAGGCAGAACGGGACTTAGCGCGCTTAGCGGGTACCGAGCAGGGCCGGCTGCATATGGCAATCGAGTGCCACAGCTGTTTCCAATGGCTGATGCCGACGGTGGACTACTTTCGCAACCATTGGCCAGAAGTTGAAATCGACATCCCCAGTGGCCATCATTTCGACCCGCTACCGGCGCTCGCCCGAGAGCAGCTAGACCTCGTCATCACCGCTGATCCTCAGCCGCTTGACGGCATTCACTATGCCCCGCTGTTCCGCTATGAAGGATTACTGGCTATCGCTCGACAGCATGCTTTTGCGGGCCAAGGGTTTATTGAACCTCAGGCGCTCGCGGATGAAACGCTGATCACGTATCCCGTCGAGCAGTCGCGTCTGGATATTTTCAGCCAATTTTTACATCCAGCCAACGTCCGCCCGCGTGAAATCCGTACAGCAGAATTAACCATTATGATGATGCAGCTGGTTGCGAGCGGACGCGGCGTATGCGCACTGCCTAGCTGGGCGCTAACCGAGTACCTGGAGCGTGATTATGTTAGCGCGGTGAAACTGGGCGAGCACGGAGTATGGAGCACACTTTACGCGGCGATTCGCGAAGAAACGCGGGAAGCACCCTGGATGCAGGATTTCTTACGCACTGCTCGCGAGACATCTTTTGCGGTGCTCTCAGGGATTAAGCCGGCGGATCTCGACGCGGAATCAGCAGCGTAAAACGCGCCCCGCCCAAGTGGGGGCTATTATCGACGGTAACGCTACCGCCGTGGCTAGCCATAACTTTCTGCACAATCGAAAGCCCCAGCCCGTAGCCGCCGGAGCTCCTGGCCCTGCTGTCATCCAACCGGGCAAATGGCTTGAAAATATCGGCACGCGCTTCAGGTGGAATACCCGGACCGTCATCCTCTACATCAATGCGGACGAGCCTGGGCTCATCCCATAGCCGGACGACCACCTGAGCCGTGGCATGACGGCAGGCATTACCCACTAAGTTTTGCAGCGCACGCTGTAAATAGCGAGGCTCCGCCAGAAGCTCGACTTCGTCACCTTGCAGTAGTGTGAATGTTAAGCCTTCGTGCAATGGCGAGAGTGTATCAATCACGCGCTCTGCCATGGCCCGGCACTCGACCAGCCCGGTTTCAAGCTCGGCGCCGTTAATCGTTTCGCCGCCTAATCTTGCATAGGTCAGAATTTCATCGACCAGCTCATCAAGCTCCGTAATATCAGCATCAATACCCTGTAGTTGGCGCCGGATAGCGGGCTGGTCAGTCATATCTTCGACCATTTGGACGGCAAAACGAATGCGCGCCACCGGGGTGCGCAGCTCATGAGAAACCGCGCGAATCATTTCTTGCTGCCCCCGCAGCAGGCTCTGCACCTGACTAGCCATGCCATTAAAGGCCATTCCCAACCGGCCTAGAAAATCACCGCTTTCAACTTTTACTCGGGTTTCTAAACGCCCGCTAGCAATCCGTGTAGCGGCCAGCTCAAGCCTTGCCATGCGCTCTTCAATGCTACGCATAATTAAATAGATGATAAGGCTGAGTACGATCATCAGCCCAACTAATAGGGGAAGGTGTAAATTCAGCGGTAAGGTATCGCCACGGGAAATGGGGCCCGCCTGTAGCCACGCCGATTCACCGGGCAGTTGATAAAGCAGCGTAATCGATAGCTTGTCGGACACTAATTGCGTCACGATACCACCGCTAACCAACAGCGTTTTCTGCTCAGCAGTTAGCCGGTCCGGCACGGTGGCCAGTAGCTGCAGCGGCCAGCTCCCCGAACGCAGCTCTTCTATAAGACTTTCACGCTCATTCAAGGGGGTTACCGCAAGCCAGTCGCCTAGCAATGAAATGCTGCCGTGCCACTGGTGCTCGCTCCAGTCGTCCGCCAGCCAAGCCTGTAACAGCTGGTTACTTTCCGGCAAACGCTGCTGCAACCGCCAAGGATCCTCTGCAACCAGTATTTTGCCCTGTTCTAAGCGGGAGCGTTCAAAGTAGCCAAGATCAGCATCGGCGATGGGCAATAGCGTAAGCTGTAAATCCAGCCGCTCTGAAAAGCGATCCAGCAGGCCACCGCGTTGCTCTACAGGCGTGTCGGCCAGCCGGCGCGTCATCAGTGACATCGGCAGCGCGGCGAGCTGCTCGCGATAGTCCTCGCGGCGCACCTGTTCGATAAACGAGCACCCGGCCAATACCATCGCCAACATCACCAGTAGCGCGAGGCCCAGCAGCACATAGAAGCGCAAAAACGACCCGCTGCTGAACACCCGCCGCATGACACCGCCTCTAAAATTAACTGTCTTTAACGAAGAGATAGCCTTTACTGCGTACCGTTTTGATGCGATGTGGATGGTGAGGATCATCGCCAATTTTGGGCCGGATTCGTGATACACGCACATCAATCGACCGATCTTGGCCGTCGTACTTAATTCCCCGCAAATCGCTGAATATCTCTTCGCGGGTAAGGACACGACCTGCGTTGCGGCCTAGCAGCCAAAGTAGATCAAACTCAGCGCTGGTTAAATCAATACGTTCACCGGAGAGCCACGCTTCACGCGTCGCATTGTCTATTTCCAGATTTTCGAAACGTAGCCGTATTTCGCCATTGGGCGCAGGGCCTTCAGCGCGGCGTAGCAATGCCCGCATGCGGGCAAGCAGCACCCTGGGCTGAACGGGCTTGGGTACGTAATCGTCGGCTCCCATTTCAAGCCCCAAGACTTGATCTAGGTCATCGGTGCGTGCCGTCAACATCATGATAGGGCCATAAAAGTTGGGCCTGACGCGGCGACAAATCGCTAAACCATCTTCGCCAGGCAGCATTAAATCTAAAATAACTAGGTCTGGCTGCAAGGTTAAAATACGATCAACCGCTTTAGCACCGTCGGCTTCCAACGAGACCTGGAAGCCGTTCGCTTGCAGATATTCGCGGGTTAGCTCGGCAAGGCGCTTATCATCTTCAATGATCAGAACATGATCTTGATCGGGGTAATCAGGCACGACAGGCGCTTGGGACTCAAGCGCCTGGAACTGCTGTTCCAGGTGATCAATCATCCTCTTTACTCACTCTACTTAGGCTGTCTGTTTTCACCGGTTAACCCAGCATCAGCACAGATAATATATTGTTGGCTCTAAGGATAACTCAAAACCATGAAAATGCCCTCTAATGTCATAATCATTACGCTTATTGGCGAATGCGTGCGGCCGGGCACTTGATTCCCCTACCCACGAGGGCTAATGTAGAAGCGCTAACTGTCGACAATCTGACAGGAGGATCCTGCCATGAAAAGTAATAATACGAAAAGTGTCATTAAGCGTGTGTATGTGCCTGCCCAGGTACGCGATCTGCCCAACGGGGAAAAATTAAAAACTCCCGGGCATTACAAATCACCACCGGGCGATGCAAGCGACGCCATTGAGTAACGAATACTCATAATACTAAAAAGGCAGGCCATCACAGGCCTGCCTTTTTACTTAGTCACGAGATTAAGCCAACCATCGGGAAAAATAGTAACACTATAGCGCATATTAACGTTACCTAATAAAGCGGAAATTACTACTCTGGAAGGCTCAGCCTCATCTCACCTGCATGCATTTCAATCGAGAAAAGGTTCAAAAAACTCATGCCCAACAATACAGTATCGCGCTCCATACCCGAGCTAATCGAGCCTTGAACATTTTGTACGGTGAGCCCTCCCAGCGACACCTCGCCCAACTCCGTTAACGCTCCTTCAACTCTGCCATTGGCGGTATTAAACCAAGCGCTACGCCCTGGCTCCAAACCTAGCTCTGCCGCTAAGTCGGCGGGCACTGCTACGTAAGTGGCACCAGTATCAAGTAAAAAAGTGACGGGCGAGCCGTTAATGCGCCCAGGGGACTCGAAATGCCCTGCGCGATTTCGCTTTAACGTGACAGGCTCACCCGCAGGCAGCGTGTGCACAATGTTGGCATTAGGACGCATCATTGCATCCAGACCACCGTGTATCCACCAGGTGCCAACCGCCATTAACAGTATCCAAAAGAGCAGCATCATTCCAATGCCGCCGCGCTGTGCCGACTGCGAGACCATATGCCTCCTCACTGAAAGAAGGGCTCCTTTATAGGCTGGTCGTTATGGGCATTACCGCTATTTTCCCCAAGCCAGCGCAGCTTCACGGCCACGGCGCTCGTTGACTCTGGCACAAATCAACATCGCGATAACGAACAAGGCAACGCATAATAAAATAGATGCCTGTAGGCCAATCAGCGCTTGCAGCACGCCCAGCATTACGATGCCCAGCACGCCCGCTAATTTATTCGCCAGCCCCCAAAATCCAAAGAATTCCGCTGACTTTTCCAGCGGTGAAAATAAGCCTACCAGCGCCCGACTTGCCGATTGGCTAGAGCCTAGACTCGCTCCCGCTAAGCAACCGACGACCAGGAAGACGTATTGAGCCTGCCACTGCACCTCAAAATGCCCGTTCACCCATTGCGTTACCTCAGGCGTTGCCCAAATAGCAATAATCGCCAGCACCCACAGCGCCAGCGTGATTTGATAGGTGCGCTTGGCGCCTAGCCGATCCTGCAGCCAGCCAAACCCTAATGCCCCTGCGGCGGCGGTGATCTGAACAATAATGAACATGATGTTGCGCACGCTTTCTTCCCAACCAATCACTTGAGCGCCATAGATGAAAGCGAACGCAATGATGATGTACACACCGGCCATTGAGAAAAGCAGTGAAATCAAAAAGGTCGTCAGGTCTTTAAAATGGCGTAACTCGTGAAACGTCACCGTCACGCGGTTCAGGGCAATGTGGCGATAAGACACGCCACGCGGCTGAGGCGTGCCGCGCTCTTTCAGCCAGAGGAAGGTAGGAATTGCGGTAATCAGAAAAAACCCTGCAGCAAAGGGACCCACCCAGCGGATGCGCTCAAAGTTCTCTGCGCTGGCCTCACCCAGTACCACCAACGTAAATCCCGCGGCAAATAGCCCGCCAATGTACCCTAACGACCAGCCAAATCCGGAAATTTTGCCCAGCGCTTCAGGTGGCCCTAATTCGGGCAAAAAGGCGGCAATAAATGATTCGCCCATAGAATAGGCGTAGTTAGACAGCACAATTAATAGCAGCCCCATAATGACGTAGCCTGGCTCAACGAAGTAAAGCATCGCCGTGGTCACCACGGTGGCTAGGTAGCTCACCAGCAGAAAACGCTTTTTCTCCGCCCGATAGTCCATAATCGCGCCGCACAGTGGTGCCGTCACCACTACCATTAAATAGCTGATCGCCAGGCCAAGACTCCATAAAAAATTAGCCAGCCTGAAGTTGTCGCCACGATCCCCGACAATCACGGTGGTAAAAAGCTCGCCAAATACCACCGTAATAATCAGCAGCGTGTAGGCCTGGTTAGCAAAATCAAACATCGCCCAGCCGAATATTTCTCGGCGCGACGCATAGGCACCGGTCACCTTAGCAGTGTTAGCTGACAGCATTGGGTCTCTCTCGCAGGGGGAATCGTAAGCCTAGCAGGTGTTTGATTAACATTCTTCAGCGCTACGCAAACGCCCAGCATCGCTGGGCGTCACGAAAAGCATGGGCAAAGAGAACAAGCTCTATCGCTAACGTTAGAGCAACCAGTGCGCAATAACCGCGGCAAAACCAATGGCCATCGCCGTAACGACCGCAATGGTCACTACTCGATCAAGCCAGCGATCAAAGGCTATTCCTTTAGAGAAGGCAGCCCCTTTAGGCTGCCTTCTAGTCGCCCCGTGGCGTCCTTGCCGAGCCATTAGCATCTTTGCCGCATGTGGGTTTGCTCCTAGAATAGCTAGCGCTTTAAACGCTAGCTCCCGCAATAGAAAGCTTTCTTATCTCTATTGATGCTGACTATTTAATGCGCCGATTGACCACATTGGGCGCGCGACGCAGCCGCTCCTCTTCACCTAATAGCTCCGCTTCAAAGGCATCGGCACCCACTGGCGTATCTCCATGGCGACGGTATAGTTGCATCAACATGGCTTTACGATCTGCTCGCAGCTCTTTCACCAATACAAAGATCATCATATACAAAATAAAGGTAAACGGCAGCGCTGACAGCACCGCAGCAGACTGAAGCCCGGCTAACCCTCCCGACGCAATCAAGGTGAAACAGATAGCGGCAATCAATACACCCCAAACCACGCGCTTGTACAACGGCGGATTAATGGAACCATTATCCGTCATTTGCGCCACAATATACGAGGCCGAATCAGCGGATGTCACCAAGAAAATAAAGATCAGCATCATTGCCACAACGGAAAGCACGCCGGAAAATGGCATTAAATCAAACATTTCAAACAGTGCGGCGGTGATATTATTCTGCGTCGCGGCGGCTAGGCCGATATTAGTACCATTAAGTTCCATATGCAGCGCCGCACCGCCAAATACGCCAATCCATAAACAGGCAAGCAGCGGCGGTACTAGCAACACCCCAAACACATACTCTTTGATAGTACGACCACGGGATACACGGGCGACAAAGGTTCCCACAAAGGGCGACCAGGCGATAACCCATGCCCAATAGAAAATTGTCCAAGAGCTCGCCCACTCATTATCGCTATAGGGAGAAATACGCAGGCTCATGCCGATAAAATTCTGCAGATAATCGCCGATACCGACGGTAATCGTTTCCAATATCGCAAGCGTAGGGCCAGTAATGAGCACATACAGCATCAACCCGATGCACAAGATCATATTGAGGTTAGATAGACGCTTAATGCCCTTATCCAAACCCGACCAAGTGGATGCCATATAGGCGCAGAACATAACGAAGAGAATAACAAACTGCCATAAGCCGTTTTCAGGCAAGCCAAATACGGCGTTTAAGCCACCGTTCATCTGCAGCACGCCTAGCCCCAGTGAGGTAGCAACGCCCATTACCGTGGCAACTACCGCAAATACGTCTAGCCATGAGGCATAGGGGCGTATCTTAGGATTTTTGGCGGTGACCGACGAAAGTACTGAAGAAACAAGCCCAGCCTGGCCTTTACGAAACTGAAAGTAGGCGATGATTAGCCCCACGATCGAGAACGCCGCCCACTGGTGGATCCCCCAGTTAAAGTAGCTGTACTGGATGGCGTAACGTGCCGCTGCTTCAGTCTCCGCAGTGACATCACCATAAGGTGGCTCAATGTAGTGAGACATTGGCTCGGCCATACCATAAAAAACCAAACCTACGCCAAACCCCGCGGCCAGCAGCATGCTAATCCATGAGAAAAAGCTATAGCTGGGTCGACTGTCCTGAGGCCCTAAGCGGACCTTGCCATATTTACTCAGCGCCAAGCCGAACAAAAAAATCACAAAACCGAAGACAGAAAATAAATAAAACCAACCAAAAATCTCGGTAACCTTGGATAACGCCCTTTCTGCGAGGCTTGCAAAACCTTCAGGAAACGACGCTCCCACAATTACCAAGCCCAAGATAATCACCACTGATGCGATGAAAACCGACTTGCCTCCATGATTGGCCATATAACCTTCCTGTTAGATAAGCATTGTGCACAAAGAGAGTGCTTGTACAGTTAAATGCTAACATTTTAGGATGGCAGGCGCATTTCAAGGCAAGGCAAGCTGAAATCATTCTATAAGAGGCGTGCTCCACTATTTTCTTAGTAACGCGATACGCCCTGTATCAAAGAGCATTCGCGCGACGTGCGTGCATGCGGCGAATTTTTTGACTCACAATGCCGTAGCGTGGGCCGCCAATAAACGCCAACACAAAGAAAGCACCGGTCATTACCGCCATCATGCCTCCAATCGAAACGTTCCAGCGCACCGCGAGATAGTAGCCGGTAACGCTCGAGGCAATCGAGATAAAGGCTCCGATTAGAAACATTAGCCACAGACGGTCGGTTAGAAGATATGCGGCAGAAGGTGGAACGATGGCAAAGGCAATAAAGAGCACGGCACCTACCGCATCAAAAGCAGCGACGGCGGTGGTACTGGTCAGCATCAGTAGAACGTAAAAAAGAATACTCGGGGCAAAGCCCAGTGTTTTAGCCAATGCAGAGTCAAACGTTGCCAGCTTTAGCTCTTTATAAAACAATATAATAAACAGGTAATTAATAGCCGTCACTATACCCATCGACACCAAGGCTTGCGGCACGTTGTAGCCAGCTATCGTGGTGGTATCCAGCCATATGAAGCCTATCTCACCGAGCAAAACCGTGTGGGTATCGATATGAACATCGTTGGCATACAGATTTAACAGCAGCACGCCGATCGAAAATAGCGCAGGAAAGACAAGGCCAATGGCCGCATCTTGTTTAACGCGCTTAGTATTGGCCAAAAGTTCCGTTAAAAACACCGTGAGTAGGCCTGTCAGCGCAGCTCCCACCAGTTGAAACCAGCCACTTTGCTGATGCGTCAGCAGCCACACAATGACGATCCCAAAGACAATGGAATGACTGATCGCATCGGTTAGCATGCTATTCCCGCGGAGCACTAAAAACGTTCCAACGGCGGATGATGCAATGCCCACCAGTGCGCCAACGGCCATTATCTGTAGCTCAATGCTACTGAAAAACACGTCCAGCATCAGGTGGTCTTCCCATTCAATTCAGCCATCACGCTTTGTGCTTCGCGAACGCCCAATGACGTTAACAGCCACCGATTCCCTGCCGACATTGGCAGGCAGGGCGTTTTTTGACTAACCAAAAACCCCTTTCGACGTAACTGCCAAAGCGCTATCGCGGCGGAAAAATTCAGCCTAAACGGCAAGTTGTGAACCTCTTGATCACGCGTTGACTGGGTTTTATAGAGGGTATAAAGAATTTGGCGCCGACGCAGCTGAGACACTTGGCGAAGATGCTGAAGCAGCCCCCATAACAATCCACGCTGTGGCGCTATCGCCAGCGAAATTAGCACAATAATAGACGCCGATAGGATAATTAGCGGCCCTGTTGCTAGCCCGCGAGACAGCGCGCTAATCGATGCCCCAGAAACACCGCTTACCACGCCGACACCGGCGGCAATAAACACCATGGCTCCCAAATGACGACTCCACTGACGAGCAGCAACGGCTGGCGCCACAATCATGGCGGCCATTAGCACCACGCCTACCATTTGTAGCCCGACCACCACGGCCAACGTCACCATGGTGGTCAGTAGCACTTCTATCAACGACACTGGCAGCCCTACGGTATGCGCAAACTCAGGGTCAAACGTCACCAGCTTGGCTTGTTTCCATAGAGCGCCAAGCAGCGTCAATGAAAACAACGTAATGCCCCCCATCAGCCATAAATCTGAGCGCAGCGTCGCGGCAGCCTGGCCAAAAAGAAAGGACTCTAACCCGCCTTGCGATGCGTTATTGCTGCCCTGAATATAGGTAAGCAGCACCAGACCGATCGCAAAAAAAATGCTCAAACAGATACCGATACTGGCATCCGTTTTAAGCCTGCTCATACGCGTTAAAACGAGCATCAATAGCGCGGCTAACGCGCCCGTCACCATTGCGCCTACAATAATGCTGCCCATCTCGCGGCTGCCCGCGATAATAAAACCCAGGCAAACCCCCGGCAGTGCCGCGTGAGAAATAGCATCGCCTAGCAGGCTTTGGCGTCGCAGCACTGCAAAACTTCCCAGCGGTCCGCTAATCAGGCCTAACAACGCAGCCCCAATCACCACGTTTTGAAACGTATAGTCGTGCAAAATGCTTAGCCACTGCACTGTCAATTATCCCTTTTTGAGGCAGCAAACATCAGTGAATTGCTGTCATCTAGCAGGGCAATCTGCCCGCCATAGGCTTTGCGTAAGTTATCGGCGGTAAAGACGTCATCAACATTACCCATCGCCACAACGCTAACATTTAACAGCAGCAGCCAGTCAAAATAACGGCGCACTGTCTGCAGGTCGTGATGAACCACAATCAAGGTCTTACCTTCATCACGTAAACGCCGCAAGATATCGATAATGGCACGCTCGGTGGTCGCATCAACGCCGGCCATTGGCTCATCAAGAAAATAAACATCAGCCTTCTGAACCAGGGCGCGAGCGAGAAAAACCCGCTGCTGCTGGCCACCGGATAGCTGACTGATTTGACGATCTGCTAACGCGCGCATCCCCACCATATCGAGCGCCTCAAGCGACTCTTCGCGTTCCTTGCGTCCGGGCCGTTTAAACCACCCCAGCCGACCATATAGGCCCATCGTCACTACATCGAGTGCGGTGGTCGGAAAATCCCAGTCAACGCTTGAACGCTGGGGCACATAGCCCACGCGCTTGCGCTGCGACTTATACGATTTTCCATCTATAAAGGCCTCCCCGGAAAGCGAAGGCACCAATCCCAGCAGGCTTTTAATCAGTGTGCTTTTGCCCGCACCGTTAGGACCGACAATACCGGCCATAACACCTGATGGAATATCGATATTGATATCCCACAGCACGGGCTGGCTGTGATAGCTAACAGTCAAATCATTAACACTTAACGCGACACGCTCATCACGCACCATAAACGCTCTCCGCAGCTAAACTGTTGCGTGCCTTCACTCGGCTATCTCCCAACGCTCTGCCCATTCAGAAAGCGCGTCTGGCATGGGCGCTAAGGTGCCTCCCAGCGCCTCTACAATATGCCGAGTGTTGGCGTAGATCATGCCGATATAAGTACCGTCTGCGGTATTGGCATCGCCCATTGCATCGGAATACAGCTCGCCGCCGATAGCAACCTCATGCCCGCGCTGGCGAGCTGCATCAATGACCGCTTGAATGGTACGCGGATTAATCGTGCTTTCTACAAAGATAGCGGGGACTTCACGCTCCACCACCACATCGGTCATGCTCCGAATATCTGCGATACCGGTTTCGGTTTCAGTGCTAATCCCCTGAATGCCTTCCACCTCAATACCGTAAGCGCGCCCATAATAGCCAAAGGCATCGTGGGCGGTTACCAAAATGCGCCGACGCTCTGGAATGCTTTCAATACTTTCAGCCACCCACGCGTGCAGCGCGTTCAACTGCTCTTCGTATTTCGTGGCATTGGCTTCGATAGATGCTTGGCACTCAGGCCTTGCCGTCGTAAAAGCGTCGCTGATTGCAGGTATTGTTTGCGCCCAAAGCGAAACGTCCATCCACAAGTGGGGGTCAATGCCGTACACATCTTGAGACGTCATAAGCTCAGCGGGATCAATACCTGAGGGCCCTACCGCTAGCGTCGGTTTACTGTGCGAAAAGTTTTCCAGCACAGCGCCTAACTGGCCTTCCAAGGAATAGCCTGCATAGAGAATTTGCTCTGCTTGTCTCAGCATGGCGACATCGCTGGCATTCGCTTGATACAGATGGGGATCAACGCCAGGGCCCATCATCGCTTCTACTTCAACGCATTGGCCACCCACTTCTTGGGCAACATCGGCAATCATGCCAATAGTTGTCACCACGTTTAGCGGTGACTCATTGGCTGAAATTAAGGGTGCAAAGGACATCATCCCCAGTAAAGCTACTACTCGCTTCATCGCTCTCTTCCCCCAAGAATGTCCAAATCTTATGTTCACAACACATCGATAAAGCTCTCGATGCTGAAACCAGAACGTTGAGGCTAGTCAACAACTCGCAACAAGATAAGCTCAAGCAATTTATATTCACACATGGAAACAAACATAGCAATGGCTAACTTTTGGCAAAATTGCGCTCTCAGTAAAACGCAACGTCTCTGTGTATACGCCCAACATACCGAGGTGAACTTATTCGCTAAGCTGGCCTCCAAAGCGTACTGTGCACTCAATTGTGCAAGTCAATGATGGAGGCTCTAATGCCACAGATGAATCGTGACCAACGTAATGCTGCATGGCAAGCGGCTAACCAATGGCGTGCTCGCGCAACGCAAACTCAGCCCACCGGTTTAGCCGGCAGCTTAAAGCTGCTCTTTACATGGTTGGCGTTTGGCGCGCTAATGATCGTCGGCGTGGTGCTTGGTCTGTTTTTCTTATTGATTGGCTGGGCGATGATGCCGTTTATGCGCCATAAGATGAAAAAGCGTATGGAGCAAATGCGCGCAGAACAAGCGCAAGACATCGGTGGCGGCTATGCTAACCCACATGCGCCATCACAGCGCCCAGGCCACCAGGACGCATTAGACGGTAGTTATGAAGTAAAAGATGATCGCTAATTAGCCTGTCACTTTAAGCATCTAAGCGTCAGGCATCGCTGTTATTGGTTATCGTGCTTGCAGCGATGCTTTATGACACGGGGCTTATGAGATAGGCCTTATGATACGGGTGCGTATATCCAGGTAAATGCCGCGGCTAACGTTAGCGGCATTACGACCAAACTCCCTAAATTACCAATCAGCACCAGCGAAGCTACCTTTTGCGGTGCCAGCTGGTATTGCTCTGCAACCAAGTAATTCAATACTGCAGGTGGCAACGTTGCAAACACTAGCAGCACGGCCGTTTGCAGCGCATTCAGTGGCAGCAGCCACATTAACGGCAAGGCAATCACTAATCCGGAAAGCGGACACAGCACCGCCCCCAGCATGCCCGTGCGCCAATCGCTAAAGTCGATTTCCAGCAGCCGGACCCCTAATGCAAACAGCATGAGCGGAATACATACCCCGCCCAGCATATGCATGGCCTCTAGCAGCCAGCCCGGCAGCGCTAAATCACCAATATTCACGGCTAAGCCCGCCACACTCGCCAAGACAATCGGCATGCGCAGCATGCGCCACAGCGACGTGCGCGGATTGAGCATGTAAATCCCTATCGAAAAATGCAGCAGCATTTCGACAATAAATACCACGACCGCCGCGGGCAGCGCCTCAGGACCAAAGGCCAGCACCAATAGCGGCACGCCCATATTGCCTGCATTATTAAACATCATCGGAGGCAGGAAGGTTTTGATGTCTAACGATAGCCATTTAGCCAGTGGCCACAGTACCAGCCCCGACCCTAGCACCACCGCAACTGCCGCCGTGGCGAGCCAAGCGTATTCGGCTAGCGGCGCCTGGCGGTCGGCCAGCACGGCAAACACTAGTAGAGGGACGAACAGCTCCATGTTTAGCGTATTGAGGCTGCGAATATCTGGCGTGCGGTAGCGCCCGTAAACAGCGCCACAGCCGGCGATCAAAAACACCGGCAGCAGCGTGCCCAGAATATGCCCAATCATGTGGCTCGCCCTGCCTTGCGCCTTAGCATCATTTATTCTTCCAGATTATGTTGATAGCGACGGCTGGCTAGAGATCGTTAGCCATGGGCGGCTCAAGAAAACGCTGCCAAAGGGCCGTCACTATTTCACGCTGACGGCTAAATTCCTCACCATCGCTACGCGTTTTTTCACCGGTCAGCGCTGCACGATGAGTAGCGCTACGATAGGCAAGGTAGGCTTCTCGAAGACGCTCTGCTTCATCGAGAGGTAAGTACCCACTCTCTGTCAGACTCTCTAAAATCCGAATATTATCACTGTAGGTCAGCAGCGCCGGAGTTTGGTTAGCAAGCGCTAACACCGCGTACTGGCAAAGAAACTCGATGTCGACCATCCCGCCCGCATCGTGCTTAACATTGAACGTATCGCTGGTGGCTTTACTGCCCAGATGATCGCGCATTTTCTGACGCATTTTGACGACTTCGTCTCGCAACGCGGCGTTATCACGCTGACGAGATAAAATGTCGCCCCGAAGGCTGCCAAATTTTTCGGCGAGTAAACCGCTGCCTGCCACGACCCGTGCGCGCACTAATGCCTGATGCTCCCAGGTCCAGGCATTCTGATGCTGGTAATCGGCAAAGGCTTTCAATGATGTGACCAATAGCCCTGAATTGCCCGAAGGTCGCAGGCGCATATCAACCTCATAAAGACTGCCCGCCGGCGTCACCGCCGTCAGCAGGTGAATAATGCGCTGACCCAGGCGGGTAAAAAACATCGCTGTATCAATGGGCCTGGGGCCGTCAGTCGCACCTTTGCCGTCGCTATCATGCAAAAACACCAGGTCTAAATCGGAGCTGTAGCCCAACTCAATGCCACCCAGCTTGCCGTAGCCAATAATTAAAAACTCGGCCTCACTGGCATTGAACCCCTCAGGCACGCCGTGCTTACGCGTAATGTGCTTCCACGCCATCGCCAGCACCGCGTCAAGAATCACTTCGGCAATAAAGGTTAAGTAATCACTTACTTTCATCAAATGCCGAGTACCCGCAACATCGGAGGCAGCGACGTGCAGCGTTTTGGCATGCTTAAAGACCCGCAGCGCCTCCAGCTGCGCCTCTTCATCATCTTCGGGCAAGCGGTTCAGCGTTTGGCGCAGCTCGTCCGCCAAGCGTGCCTTATCGGCAGGCGTATATAGCGTCTCCGGCGTCAACAGCTCGTCGAGCAAAATGGGGTAGCGCGACAGCTGTTCGGCAATCCAGGGGCTGGCAGCGCACAGGTGCATAAGGTGCTCAAGCGCATGCGGATTTTCACGCAATAGCGCAAGGTAAGCGGTACGCCGTAGGACGGCTTCTATCAACGGCTGCACGCGTACAAGGGCCGTGTCCGGCGCATCGTTACTCGCCACGGCATCCAGTAAGAGCGGCATTAGTGCGTCCAGCCGCTCAAAGCCAATCCGCTGCATGCTTTGTACTTGGCGCGAGTGATACAGGCTCTGCAGCCGCTTCAGGGCTTTTTCGGGTTCGTGAAAACCTGCCTCGGTAAGATGCGTGATGGCCTCGTCTGCGTCTAACTCGCCGCGCCACATTAGCCGCCACTGAGCCAAACCCAACTGGCTGGCATCATTTGCCTCGTCGACATCGTCTTCGGGGTCCGCGATCACCGCATCAAAGTGCTGGCGCACCCGTTCACGCACTTCATCAAGCTGCGCCATCAAGCCAGACCAATCTTCATGGCCCATGGCAAAGGCCACCCGCTCACGATCACTATCATCGCTAGGCAAGGTCTGTGTCTGGCGATCTTCCAGCGCTTGAAGTGCGTGCTCAATATCGCGTAAAAAAGCGTAATCGGGCAGTAGCTCATCAACCACAGCTTGAGGCAACAAGCCTAGCTCGGGCAATCGGTTGAGCGCGGTTTTCAGCGACGTCACCTGCAGCTCCGTATCGCGACCGCCGCGAATTAGCTGAAAGGCCTGCACTACGAACTCAACCTCGCGAATGCCGCCAGGGCCAAGCTTGATATTGCTCTGCATACCTTTGCGCTTTACTTCGCGATTAATCATCGCTTTCAGCTCGCGCAGCGACTCAATCGCGCCGAAATCAAGGTAGCGGCGATACACAAAGGGGCGCAGCCCTGCTAGCAGCTCACGCCCTGCATCTACATCGCCCGCCACCGGGCGCGCCTTCAGCATGGCATAACGTTCCCACTCGCGGCCCTGATCTTGATAGTAGCTGGAAAGCATCGCAAAACTGCCCACTAGCGGGCCTCCATCGCCTAGTGGCCGCAGGCGCATATCAACGCGGAAGGCAAAACCATCGGCGGTCATAGCATCCAGCGCGGCAATTAGCTTTTGGCCCAGCTTAGTAAAATACTCCTGATGCTCTAACGGCTTGCGCCCGCCCTGGGTTTCGCCTTTTTCGGGAAAAGCAAAGATAAGATCAATATCAGAGGAAAGATTAAGCTCCCCGGCCCCCAGCTTGCCCATCCCCAAAATCACCAGACGCTGGGGCGTCCCGTCTTTGCGTGGAGCGGGCGCGCCCCAACGCGTGGCATAAAACTGCTCAAGCCAGGTTAACGCAGCTTCAAGGCATAGCTCGGCAAGCTCAGACACCGCCTTGGCGGTATCCCACATGGAGTGGTTGGGCACTCGGTTAAGATCACGCCAGATAATGCCCAGCATACGCTGACGGCGAAAACGGCGTATTACTCGCTGCATGCCTTCTTCGTCATCGATACGCTCAAGCGACTCATTCAGCCAGTTTTCCAGCGCCTCGCGCCCTGGATTTGCGTCTAGCTCGCCGGCGACATCAAGCTCAGTCAGCCAGTGCGGGTATCGGGCAAGGCTATCCACAAAGAAGGTTGAGATCGACAGCACTCTAGCCAGGGCCTCGCGGCGGGCTTCAGAAAGCCCCTGCCAGCTACTTGAAGGCAGCTCCTGCTGAGTCATCTCGGCGATATTATCCGCCTGGGCTAGCGCCTCAACCAAGCGCTGCCAAGCAGATTGGGCCACTGTTTGTAACGACGCTGGCAGCGTCGACAACGGTAAAAAATCGTTGTTCACTTGCATAATCACCTCGCTGCCAAGCACGTTTATCAGCGTTGAAAAAGTTCGCCTAGTTAGCTAGTTATTAAACTTGGCCTTCCAACCCCGACTTAGCTATAGAATTTTTCCCAACCTAACAGCCCCCAGGTAAGTCCGGCCATAATCAGCGACAGCATAACCGCCGCAGAGCCAATGTCCTTAGCCCGCCCAGAAAGCTCGTGGTGCTCGGTGCCAATGCGATCGACCACATTTTCAATCGCACTATTGAGCAGCTCTACTATCAGCACTAAAAACAGGCTTCCCACTAGCAGCAGCCAGCTAACGGGGCCCTCACCAATCCACCAGGCAAACGGCAGCATAACCGCCGTGATGCCAACTTCCTGACGAAAAGCCGATTCGTTTCTAAACGCAGCTTTAAGGCCTTTCCATGAATAACGCATGGAGTGAACCAAATGTGTTAAGCCGGTATGCCCTGGTTTCATACACGTTGCCTCACCCTGTGAGCGTAAAGTTGAATCAGTTCGCTAAAATCATTGCATCTAGATCAAGAGACAGCGGATCCAGCACCTCGGGCCAGCTTAGGTAAGGCGTACTGCCGTTACCGTTGACCAGGACGCTAAACACTCCCCAGCGCCCTTCCGCCGTACGAAAGTAACCCGCGGCAGCGCGAACTGCGAACGGTTGGTTTAGCGTGCCTGTTTTTAACATGACATTGTTTTGAAACGTCGCTGAGCCACGTCGAATAAAACGCATCACCCCATTAGCCGGCGATTGAAACGCCGCTACAAAACTTGGAAAAAGAGCGCTCTGACGAAACATGTCCTCTAGCATCACGTTCACACCTTGCGCAGACGTCCGATTTTCCGTCGTTAGTCCACTGCCGCTGTATAGCGTTAACGGCCCGTGCCCAGGCAGACCCTGAGCGTATGCTTCGACCGCTTGGCCCGCTTGGCGCAGCTGCGCTTGTGGCGTCTCAACTAGATCCAGCGCCAGCACATCAGCCATATAATTATTGGAGTAATTCATGATCCGCAGCAGTATCTCTTGTAGCGGCTGACCGTCGATCGCCGCCAATCGCTGGGCCGTGCTGGGCGGCTGGGTGGAGCTAACCCGCCACGGCTCACGCACTTGAATACCCGCCTGATTGAGCATGCTCAGCAATACTTGTGCTGTTTTTTCGGCAGCATCGCCCGCGCCGCGATAGACATCCTGGGCGTTGGCATTGGTTGAAATCTGCCCGGTGAGACGCATGACATCGCCGCGCTCATCCGTCACCCGCTCAGCACTGATCTCTGTGCCGCTGTTCGCCGGGCGAGTCGTCACCTGATTATCAATGGTGATCAACGGTGCCTGGCTGTCGCACAGGCCAACGCGTGCAGGCTCACCGGCAACGGCGCCTGGGGCAACATTAACGCACCAGGTGCCGAAATCAACGCCTGCCGAAGAAAGCGGTGCGCTATAGGCGTTAGTGACCTGGGTCAGGGCATTGCAGCGATCAGTGGTAATGCAATCGACAGGCCCAAAGCGCCACTGGCTAACCACCAATGCACCGTCAACGTCGCGAACCCCCGCTAGGTGCAAACGCTGCACCAGGCGCCATAAATTTTCAGTGGTCAGGCCCGGGTCTCCCCCGCCCTCAAACACTAAATCACCATGCAGCACGCCATTATCCACCCGGCCAGAGCTCACTAATTGGCTAGTAAAGCGATGCTGGGGGCCAAAACGATTCAGCGCCGCAGCGGCTAAATACGTTTTGGTCACCGACGCTGGAGACATCTGACGGTCAGGATTCAAACTACCCAGCAGCGCATTGGCGTTTGAGTCAGCGTCAAGTAGTCGCGCCTCAGCGCTGATCGAGAATCCTTTATCTTCTAATTGCCCGAGACGATTAAAGTCGGCAAGCAGCGGGGAACTGACCAGCAGTGCCGCGGTGGTGATGCTAACAACAGAAATACCACGCTGCAGACGCGCAGCTAGGTTAAAAAAATGCGTCATGTTCGCTCCAAATCAACGCGTAAACGCCACAGCGCCTGGCCGCTTTGCGAATACTTAGCTTCAAACGGGGTTAAATAATCACCATTGGGGAAAATTTCGGCAATGCTCGACTGCTTACCGGTCACCTGAGCCACCGCTGAAGCAAACTCCTCAACATATATTGGCCAGTTGGAGCGCAACTCAAGGCATCCCCCAAGGGCCAACAGTGTGGGTAAAATAGGATGACCATGCCAGCGCATTTTTAGGTGGCCAGACTTAGGGTAAGGATTAGGGTAAAGCAGATAGTGACGCTCGGGTGCCCAGCCAGCCTGGTGGGCGAGTCGCCAGAAATCGACAAGGTCCGCCCGAACCAGCAGAGCGTTCGCCGGCAGGTCACCGTGATCACGACCCAGCCGATGCTCACTACGATCAACGCCAATCACCGCTCTGGTTGGGAACTGGAGCGCCAGTTGACGTGTCGATATACCCACACCGCAACCCGAATCAAGTATCAGCGGCGTTTGGCGGGCCTGAAACCACTCGGCTGCCTGCGCAAAACTGCGCTTGGTATGGTCGGCAATTGGTTTGCGCAACGGATACGCTAACGCTCGGCTGACTTGGCGCGCTAGATCGTGATGGGGGCCAGGTTGATTAGAAATCACTGATCGAGAATTATGCTGCATGCCATCTCTCGGCTGAAAAGCAGTGATTCTATCAGTCTAGAACGCTTGCGGCATGACGCCATTGCGCGCCCGGTGCTATCATCACGCCTTAATTGCTTATGAAGCGCATGACTCTGGTCATTATACGGTCCGAGTATTGCCAAAAACCGTTATTACCACCATCGCACCACGAGGAACCCGGCTTGTCACACTTACCGGTGATTGTCGGCATGGGTGGCATCAATCCCGCAGGCAGAACATCTGGCCATCAGGCCTTCCGCCGCACCGTGCTTGATGCTCTTCCTGCTGACCAGCAACGCCAGACACTGGAAGGCTTAGCGGCGCTTATGCGTCTTGTTCAGCACTCCGACAAAGGATGGCTCGATCAGTCTGGCCAGTCTGTAGATGCCCCTGCTGAGTCGCTGCGTGAACAGGTGCTTAACCATACCCTGATCCGCCGCAATGAAGACCCGCGCTTTCTCGCCCCGGGCATGCCGTCTAATCGGCAAGCCAGCATGCATCTTGCTGAGCCGATGCGCTTTACGCTGCGTCGACGCCAACTGCCCGACCACCTGCCGGCTGACTGGCAGGTGCGCGACATTGATGCCCGAGAGGTAGAGGTCAGCGTGCCCGCAGGCGTGCTAGAGGTGCTGCTGCCCGATGCACAGGTTCCTAAAGTACGTGCAGCGGCCCAGCTACCCAGCGGCTTTGACCCCGCCAGCCTCTACCGCAGCGTGCACCACCCTCGCGGATTATCTCTAGCGGTGTTTGGCGCCAGCGACTGCTTAGGCGCCAGCGGCCTTTCCTGGGAAGCACTACGACAGCAGCTGAGCCCGGATCATATTGCCGTGTACGCTGGGAACTCTATTGGTCAATTGGACGATCAAGGCTGGGGTGGCTTACTGAAGAGCCTGGTGAGCGGCCAACGCGCTACGTCTAAGCAGATGCCGCTGGGCTATGGCCAAATGCCTGCCGACTTTTTAAACGCCTACGTGCTTGGCAGCGTAGGCGGCACCGGCGCAGCATTAGGCGCTTGCGCTAGTTTCCTTTATAACCTGCGCCTTGGCATTGACGACATTCGCTCCGGACGCCGGCGGGTAGTGATGGTAGGCACCGCCGATGCCCCCATTACGCCAGAAATTATTGAAGGCTTTCGGGCCATGGGCGCGCTGGCTGACGATGCAGGCTTGAAAGCGCTAGATGCTCTGGAGCTGCTCACTGATGCTGACTACCAGCGCGCCTGTCGGCCGTTTGCACGCAACTGCGGCTTTACAATGGCAGAAGCCAGCCAGTTCGTAATGTTAATGGACGATACGTTAGCGATGGATGTCGGCGCCGACATTTTGGGCGCTGTGCCCGATGTATTCGTCAATGCTGATGGCTATAAGCGCTCGATCTCCGCACCGGGCATTGGCAACTACATCACCCTGGGTAAAGCGGCCGCGCTAGTGCGCGACATGCTTGGTGAAAAAGCGCTGAAAGAACGCAGTTTTGTGCACGCCCATGGCACCAGCACGCCCAAAAATCGCACCACTGAATCTCATGTCCTGGATGAAATTGCTCGCGCCAACGGGATCACCGATTGGCCCGTGGTCGCCATTAAAGCGTTTATCGGCCACTCGCAAGGTTCAGCTGCAGGCGACCAGCTAGCGAGCGCCTTAGGCAGCTTTGCCCACGGCCTGCTACCGGGAATCCCCACGCTTGACGCGGTGGCCGACGATGTCTATGCCGAGCGGCTGCGCTTGTCGCAAACGACGCAGGCATTTCATGCCGATGCCGCCTTTATCAATGCCAAAGGCTTCGGGGGCAACAATGCCACCGGCGTGGTGCTTTCCCCTGCGGTGACTGAGCGCCTGCTGACTCAGCGCCATGGCGCCGCTGCAGTGAGCGCCTGGAAAGAGCGTCGCGAGACAACTCGTCTAACGGCGGCGGCCTACCTTGCCCAGGCTGATTCTGGCCATTACGCCCCACGCTATCAATTTGGCGAAGCGGTGCTTGAAGGCCCAGAGCTGGATATCCATGCTGACCGAATTCACATTCCCGGCTACGATCACGCTATCTCGTTAACCAGCGACAATCCGTTTGGCCGGCTGGATGAGGAAACGTCGTCATGAGTATCGGCAATGCCAATATCGCCGTTTACCCAGGCACCTTCGACCCGATCACCAACGGCCATTTCGACCTAATTGAGCGCGGTGCACGACTGTTCGATAAGGTGGTGATTGCGGTCGCAGAAAGCCCAGGGAAACGGCCGAACCTCTCATTGGAAACGCGTATAGCCCTAGCGCAAACGGTTTGTGAGGCGCTGCCTAACGTTGAGGTAATTGGCTTTTCAAACCTGCTCACCACCATGATGCACGAACAGGGTGCATCGATCATACTGCGCGGCCTGCGCGCGATATCCGATTTTGAGTACGAGCTGCAGCTTGCCAATATGAATCGCGCTCAAAATCCGGAGCTCGAAAGCGTGTTCCTCACGCCTGCGGTAGAAAATTCGTATATTTCTTCGACCATTGTGCGGGAAATTGCCAAGCTCGGCGGCGACATTTCACCATTAGTCCATCCGCAGGTCGCCGAGGCGCTGCGTAAGCATTACACTAACTAGCCAACGCCATTGTTGAGTAAAACACTCAGGTATTGATCCCTTGAGTGCGCCAGCCATCCGCGAGGTACGCCCATGGCCCTGATGATTACCGACGAGTGCATTAACTGCGACGTCTGCGAGCCCGAATGTCCCAATGACGCTATTTCCCCAGGCGAGGAGATTTACGTCATCAATCCTAGCCAGTGCACCGAGTGCGTCGGTCATTTTGACGAGCCGCAGTGCCAGCAAGTATGCCCTGTAGACTGTATTCCACTCGATCCTGAGCGCCACGAAAGCCAAGAACAGCTGATGACGAAGTACCGCATCATCACTGCCGCTTAAGCGGCTCAGCCCTTAACGTGCGTATTTGGGCCCTCGCCTGGCCAATCATTTTATCTAATATCACCGTCCCATTGCTGGGCCTGGTGGATACCGCCGTGGTTGGACACCTGCCTGACTCTCGCTATTTAGCAGGCGTCACGCTAGGCGCGATGCTATTTAGCTTCCTTTACTGGGGGTTTGGCTTTTTACGCATGGGCACCACAGGGCTGGTTGCTCAAGCCATGGGGCGCGCGAACGACACTGACGTGCGCAACCTGCTGGGCCAGTCGCTGATCATGGCAATGGTGATCGGCGTCCTGCTTATTCTATTTGCATCCCCGCTAATCTCACTAGGGTTATGGCTATTAGACGGTAGTGACGTGGCAACCCACCTAGCCCGTGAATATGCCCAAATACGCCTCTGGTCGGCGCCAGCCGTTCTCGCTAACTATGCGATTTTAGGGTGGTTTCTCGGCCAGCAAAATTCGCGCGTTACCCTAATGATTTTGCTACTCACCAATAGTGTCAATATCACGCTGGATATATGGTTTGTGATGGGACTAGGCATGACCAGCAACGGCGTCGCCTGGGCCAGCGTGATTGCTGACTACACGGCTTTTGCGTTCGGCGGCTATTTAGTGCTGCGCCAGCTAGCCACGCTGAAAGGCACTTTTTTGCGCGAACGTTTGCTCGCGCTAGCGGCCTACACGGCGCTTTTTCACGTCAATGCCAATCTGTTCGTGCGCACGCTAGGGCTATTATTTGTCATGGCCTTTTTTACCGCTCAGGGCGCGCGCCAAGGTGACACCATACTGGCTGCCAATGCGGTACTCCTGCAATTTATTATGCTGACCAGCTACGCTTTAGATGGCTTTGCCCACGCGGCAGAATCGCTGGTGGGGCGCGCTTACGGCCGCAAAGACTGGCGTGAGTTTGCGCTTACCGTGCGCGCCGCCGCACGTTTTTCCTTTTGGACCGCGGGCACGGCGGCCTGCCTGTTCGCCGTGGGGGGTAATGGGCTGGTGGCCATGCTTACCGGCCTTGAAGAAGTGCGTATAACCGCGGCGCAGTATCTGCCGTGGATGGTGGTTATGCCGCTGATTGCGGTGTGGAGCTATCTACTCGACGGTATCTTTATCGGCACCACCGGCGTGCGCGAAATGCGCAACAGTATTTTTATCGGCCTTGCCGCTTACCTACCCGCCTGGTGGCTAACCCAAGGGCTCGGCAATCATGGGCTCTGGCTATCGTTTATGCTGTTCACCCTGGTTCGCTCGGCGGTATTGATCCATTACTATCACCGTCACTACCATCGCCGCTACCAGCTAAACCGCTGGCGCTAAAACGGGGCAATTAGCGTTAACTAAGCTAACGTGAGATGAAGCGTGCAGCTTCAAGGTGAAAAATGCCGCCCTCCCCCGTATATTAGCCACGGATCAGACACGCACTTCCTAATAATGAAAAAAGAGAGCATCCCATGCTTAAAATGATATCAAAACCGGCGGTTAAGCTAGTGGAGCGCTATCTGCCTGACCCGTACATTTTCGTTCTGCTGCTGACGCTCATCGCCTCAGTCGCCGCGATTGCTATTGAGCGCCAGTCACCGCTGGCTGTCTTGCGGTTTTGGGGTGACGGTTTCTGGAGCCTGCTGACCTTCTCCATGCAGATGCTACTGGTGCTGGTGACAGGATTTATGCTGGCAAGCTCTCCACCGGTAAAGCGCATTCTGCAAAAAATTGCCGGCACCGCCAAAACGCCCGGTGGTGCTATCATTTTAGTCACGCTAGTCTCATTGGCAGCGAGTTGGATCAACTGGGGATTTGGCTTGGTTGTCGGCGCGCTATTTGCGAAAGAGCTGGCCCGTCTGATTCGCGTTGACTACCGGCTATTGGTTGCCAGCGCCTACTCCGGCTTCGTCGTTTGGCACGGCGGCTTAGCGGGCTCGATACCGCTGACGATTGCGACCGAGGGTCACTTTGCCGCTGATCAAATTGGCGTTATTGGCACCGGTTCAACGATTTTTGCCTTCTTCAACATCGCGATCGTGATCTGCCTGTTCATTGCTATACCTCTCGTCAACCGCATGATGCTGCCGGATGAAAAGGATAGCGTTTACGTAGACCCTAAAGTGCTCGACGATGAGCCAGAGCAGATGGGGCGTATTACACGGCCGGCTGAAAAGCTCGAAAACAGCATGGCTCTCGCGCTGCTGGTCGGGGTACCCGGACTGCTGTTTTTGCTGGATCATTTTTTACTGCGCGGAGGCAGCCTGAACCTTAACGTAGTTAACTTCCTGTTTTTGTTCCTGGCCATTGTGCTGCACCGCACGCCACGTAATTTATTGAACAGCCTAAACGAGGCGATTAAAGGCGGCGCGGGTATCGTTATTCAGTTCCCATTTTACGCGGGCATTATGGCAATCATGGTGCAGTCCGGATTAGCAGAAAGCATGTCCGAATGGCTGGTGTCCTTTGCCACGGCGACAACGCTACCGTTCTGGTCATTTATTAGTGCGGGCATCGTCAACCTGTTTGTACCCTCTGGTGGCGGCCAATGGGCCGTGCAAGCGCCGGTCATGCTACCTGCAGCTCAAGCGCTAGGTGCCGATATTTCACGCGTTGCCATGGCCGTTGCCTGGGGCGACGCCTGGACTAACCTGCTGCAGCCCTTCTGGGCATTACCGGTGCTCGCCATTGCCGGGTTAAAGGCGAAAGACATAATGGGCTTCTGCCTGATTCAGCTATTTATCACCGGTATTATTATCTCCATCGGACTGGTGTGGTTCTAGCACTTCTTCATTGCCCGCCGCTAATTCACCATTGAGAGGCGGCGGGCAACCCTTAACGTTTTAAGATAACCGCAGGAACACCGCATGACCGACGCCGAAATAAGTGCGAACAGCGCCCTGCCCGGGCAGCACGAACTGTCGATGACCGTACTGATGACGCCGGATATGGCTAATTTCAGTGGTAAAGTTCACGGCGGCGCCATTCTTAAAAAGCTAGATGAAGTCGCGTTTGCCTGCGCCAGCCGCTATTCGGGCCATTATGTGGTGACACTGTCAGTGGATCAGGTGCTGTTTAAACAGCCGATTCATGTTGGCGAGCTGGTCACCTTTTTAGCCAGCGTCAATCACGTTGGGCGCTCATCAATGGAAATTGGCATCAAGGTCGTGGCTGAAGATATTCGCAATAAGCTGATTCGTCACACCAACAGCTGCTACCTGACCATGGTCGCTGTCGATGCTGATGGCAAACCCGCCAGCGTGCCGCCGCTTAATTTGGCAACCCCGCTGCAGAAACTGCGATTTGAAAAGGCCGCTCTGCGCAAGAAGCTGCGCAAGCAGGCAGAAAAAGAAGAGCGTCTGACCCAGCAACAGTATCAGTCGCGGGCTCAGTAGCAGAGCACTGCATCGCCCAACGACAAGGAGTTCGTATGCCCGCTAGGGAACGCTACCCGCATTTGCCTAAAGCCGTTGAATATACCCACATCGGTTGGGATTTTCTTATCCTGGCGGCGGTAGTCATCAACCTTGGGCTACTGCTATTTGATTCACTGTTCCTGCTAGGCCCTATCAATCAAGGCATTGCCAGCATCGCACCGAGTTTTCACTCGTTCTATGCTGACGTGATACATAGCCGTTTTACGACTATCGATTTAATATTCGTCAGCTTTTTTATCGTTGATGTACTGCTGGGCTGGTCCATCGCGATTGCCGAGCGGCGCTACCACCGGTGGTTCTTTTATCCCTTCGTACATTGGTATGACGTGCTGGGCTGTATTCCTCTGGCGGGCTTCCGCCTGCTGCGGATTCTACGCGTGGTGTCTCTGATCCACCGCCTGCATCGCCTCGGCCTTATTGATGTTGCCCGCTGGGATATCACTCTGTTTTTTGCCAAATACTACGATATTTTGCTTGAAGAGCTTTCTGATCGCATTGCCCTTCGCCTATTGGGCAATGTGCAACAGCAGATCCGCGCCAGCGATTCGCTGACCGAGCGGATCATTGAGCGTGTGATTATGCCGCGCAAAGCACAGCTAATTCAGGAAATTGTTCAGCGCCTGGAGAGCACTGTCGGTGAGGCTTACCAGCATAATCGTCAATCCATCATGGCGGCAATCAGTGATTTGGTGCATCGCACCCTGCGCGAAAGCCCAGAGATTCAGCGGCTGCACCGACTGCCGATGGGGCAGCAGGCAACCAGCGCGATGGAAGCCTCTTTAAGCGGCGTTGCCCAGCGCTTAGTCGATGAGCTGATGCTCGGCATTCATTCTGACGAATTCAGACAGCTAGTAGAGCGCACCGCCGATAGCGGCTTTGACACTTGGTTAACGGTCGATGAAGGCAGCAGCCGCGTGACAGAGCAAGTACTATACGATGTTCTCGAAATGCTAAAAGACCAAGTGCGCCATCAAGGGTGGAAAGACCGTTATGAATAATTTACAACGTGGCGGGCGCCAGGGGGCGCTCAGTTAAACAGGCAGCAACAATGCTCAATGCATGAATAAGCTTGCTACGATTCGACGCGGCACCAATACATAGACGAATCGCTTGTGGCGCTGGCGTACTCCCGACACAAAATGGCTCTGCGCTACTGACCTTCACGCCTCGCTGCAGGAGTCGCTCACATAACTCCACCGCGCGCCGACCCTCGGGTAGCGTGAGCCATACATTGCTGCTGTGTGAACGTCCGCTTAGGGTAAAACCTTGCAGCCATTCGGCCGTTAACCGCTGACGTTCAGCTAATTCTTGGGTTTGCCAAGTAAGCAGCTCCTTAGCCGCCTCCTGATTGACCCAGTGACATGCCACATCAACCATTAATGGAGGTACCATCCAACTCTGCGAGCGTAGCCCCGTCGCAAGTCGCTCATGCAAACATGTCGGCGCTCGAAGCACCCCAATACGCAGCCCGCCCGCGAGTACTTTAGCGGTACTGAAGACAAACAGCGTACGCTCCGGTGCAAGTTGATAAAGCGGCGTGCCGCGCTGCTCCACCGGCAAATATTGCACGCCATCTTCAATCAGCCAGATATCATAACGCCTTGCTAACGCCACCAGCTGTTCGCGACGTGGCTCGCTTAAACAGGCACCGGTGGGGTTGTTCTGATCCGGTGTCAGGTAGATAGCTCGAGGCGGTTGCCGGGCACACTGAGCTTCAAGAAGATCCACCCGCATTCCCTCATGGTCTTGACCGATCCCAACCAGTTTGAGGTGCGCCTGTTGCGCGGCGCTAATAGCACCAGGGTACGTTAACGCATCAGCGGCCAACAGCTCGCCTGGCCGAAGTAACGTGCTGAGCGCTAGGCTAATGCCGTGCTGGCCACCTTGAGTAATAAATAGCTCATCGGCACTAAACGGCATTCCCAATTTATTCAACCAGCTCGCCAGCACACCACGTTGCTCACGACGGCCTTGGGCTTCTTGATAGGTAACACCCCGGGCTAATGCGGCCCCTGACTGGCTTAAGGCAACCAGGGCTTCGCTCAGCAGCGACTGACGCAACGGATGTGGTGGCGGTATGCTAAGGCTTAAATCGATCATGCCGGGCGTTTCATCACTATGAAATGTCGGGCTAAAAGCGCTGGCTTGGGATTCGCTCTTCACATAGGTGCCACTGCCTACCCTGGCCGACACCCACCCATTGCGCTCAGCCTCAGCATAACCACGCGTCACCGTGCCGACGGTCACCCCTAGCGCATCTGCCAACCGGCGCTGAGGCGGCAAACGCTCCCCAGGTAGCAGTGTCCCGTCCTGAATGGCGGATTCGACGGCGCTGGCAATAGCACGATAGCGCGATCCAGAAAACTCGTTTAATGAAGGCACCCAGATTGTCATGGTGACAATAAAACCTTTGACGTCATTTTAATCCCCATTATGCTAGCAAAAGCAGCCTCAAGACAATCTTAAAGCGCACATTGTATGGATACAAAAAATGAACAGTGAATGGTTAATTCTGGGCCCTGCCGCACTCTATATGATGTCGATGACGCTAACGCCTGGCCCAAACAACATCATGCTCACGGCGTCTGGGGCTAACTTCGGTTTTCGGCGTACGCTGCCGCATATGTGGGGGATTTTGGGTGGCTGCTTTGTACTGTTCGCGGGCATTGCGCTGGGCTTAGGTGTGCTGTTTGAGCGCTATCCATCGCTCCAGCTCGCCTTGCGCTGGCTCGGCAGCCTGTATTTGCTCTATTTGGCGTGGAAGATTGCCACCGCACCGCCACCCAATCTTAAGGCCCAAGAACATAGCGTGCCGTTTACATTTTGGCAGGCGGCGACGTTTCAGTTTGCTAACCCTAAAGCGTGGGTGATGGGGCTTGCTTTGATGGCGGGCTTTCTGCCGGAAAGCGGCCCTCCGGTGCTTAACGCGCTGATGCTTGCCGGCTTTGCGGAATTGGTGGGCCTACCCTGCATTGCACTATGGGCCGCTTTTGGCAGTGCCATTGGGCAGTGGATCAAAAGCGACCGCGCATGGCGTTCGTTCAATATAACGATGGGCGCGCTGACCGCCGCCTGCGTTGTACTGATTTTACGCTAACGCTGCATGGGTTAAAGCGTCAAGCGTCTTAGCCGCAGCGCACATCGGCAATAACATCTTGATCATCAAGATGAATATTCAAACGATTAGGACGATGGTCCATGGTCGCCATATCGTTTGGACGCAAGACACGCACCTGGCTGGCGCCGCTTTCGCTTTGCAGCTGGGACACCCCAGCTTCATCGAATGACTCACCTATCGCATCGTTGATAGCCTCTAAATCACAGGTTGAGGCCTGCTCTTGAGCGGCATTACTGGAAGTGACCGTTGGCGGGGGCGGCGCGGCATCTACATCATCGTTAGCCGGTGAAATCGGCATTTGAGAACTAACGCACGCCGTTAGCAGCATAGTGAAGGCGCCCATGGCCACAACTTTAGACAGGGTAAAGCGAGGCTTCATCCTTGAGTCTCCAAAACGTAATGAAAAAATGAGCTAATGAACCCGAACGGGCTAGGCATTAGCCTAGCCCGTGGGAATACTAGCGTTATCTCTAATCCAGCCTTAACTAATTATTCAGCTGCATCTTGGACGGCTTTACCGCCTTCTTGCACATCCTGACCAGCGCCAGAAATAGTGTTACAACCGGACAGAACACCTGCCGTCATCAGCAGCATAAAGCTCATGGCCAATAATTTTTTCATTTACGTTCTCCTTAACGAGTCATTCAACATCGGGGGAACTCCACTGGCAATGCGACTCACCGCCTGGGAGTTTTTTTAGGGTAACAGCGTTTTCGCAATTGCGCTTGTTTTCCCTACGCCACGCCGTGGCTGCTATGCTAATAAACACCTAGTAAGTATACGGGAGCCTATTACTTGAACGATTTCACGCTTGATGAACGCCTTGCCAGCGACACATTCCCCGTGGCGGATCTGCCTCTTTGCCGCGTACTGCTAATGGATGATGCGCGCTACCCATGGGTCATTCTGGTACCGCGCCACCCAGCGATCAGCGAGATATTTGAACTGCCCGCGGCGGATCAACAGCAGCTATGGCGTGAGGCAACCCAGCTAGGCGAAGCAATGAAGGTAGCGCTGGGAGGCGACAAACTTAATATTGCCTCGCTTGGCAACGTCGTGAGCCAACTGCACGTGCATGTCGTCATACGTCAACATGGCGATGCTACCTGGCCTGCGCCCGTTTGGGGCAACGGCACGCCGGAACCTTATGACTTAGCAGGCCAGGCTCACATGCGTGACCAGTTGCTTGCACACATTCAAACGCTAGATGTTTAGTCAGCGCTTACCCGCTAAGAGGGTGGCCCACTCGGGCGGGCGGCTCGTTAAGCAGCGGCCCGCCGACAGGCTCGACTATTCCCGCAACGCTGAGTGAACCCCCTAGTAAGACGATGAACGCCCCGCCGGCTAAGGCCAGCCAACCAGCGGCTTTTTGAACGCGACGCTCGCTATGCTGCTGCGTAGCCAAGCGCCGCTGCGCCCATCCGCGTGCCACAATGCTGGCGACTGCAAGCGCTGAAACAGTGAGGCCCGTGCCAACCGACATCGCGACCACTGACGCAACGCCCACGTAGAATTGGCCTAGCAAACTAGCAGCACCGACCATCAGCACTGCGCCACTACAGGGGCGCATACCAATGGCCCCCACCGTCATCAGCGCCGTACGCCAGTCCAATACTTGCTGGGGCTCAATATGATGGGCTCCGCCGCAGCAGTGGTTGTCATGGCTAACATGGGGCTCATGATTGTGATCATGCCTATGGCTGTGATTGTGCTGATGACTGTGACTATGCGCCGCGACGGCAGGCTTATAAGCACGCCGAAGCTGCTTGATGGCTCGCCAACATAGCCATACACCCAGGGCGGCTACGAGTAGAAAGCTTGCCTGTTCAACCCACACTACGCTGCCCATCGCTTGGCGCGTTACCCAGCCCAAGCCGTACACCAGCACTACCACCAGCATAATGGCGGTCAGCCCCTGGAGTAAGGAGGCTGCAAAAGAGAGCCCTAGCGCACGCTTCACCGCGCCGCCATGAGTGGCTAAATAGGTCGCCAGCACGGCTTTACCATGCCCTGGCCCAGCGGCATGAAAAACACCATAAACAAAACTAATACTCAGCAGGCTCACCCATGTCATTAGCGTGGGCGCGCCTGACAGTTCGGTAATCGCCATCGTGAGCGAACGATGCAAACTTCGCTGCCAGGCCAGCAATTGATAGCTCACGCCCTGTAGCGCACCAGTCCAAACGATAAGGGCCAGCGCTGCGCCCACCAGCAGAAAGCAAAGTAGTAAGCCAGAATGGCGTGTGAAGGATCGCGTTAAAGGCCGTGCTAAGGGCATCGTAATGTCTCGCCGCTAAAAGTTATAAAGTAACACATCACGATCAATTGTCAGCCGGGATTTTGTGAAAAACAACATTCTTAGCGACCCGTACAATCAACGCTGCCCGTTTCCGCAAAATAGCGTCCCAGCCCTGGTTCACCGCTTTCGCCTTTATCAAGCAGTGCGGCTTGCATCACCAGTTCGGGATCAGGGTTAGCGGGCAGAATGCTCAGCTCACAGGCAGGCCCCCCCTGGAGGACTAGTGCATCATCGGTGGGCTGATTATCGTCCGCCTCATGCACTACTTCGATGTAGTAGGTGGGGTCAAACACTTGGTACGTAAGGGTTGAATCGGTCAGGGATTGAGGCGTTTCCAGCGGCAGAATAAACATGAAAACTAACCGGCCATCGCGTTCCATAGCGGTATATTCGCTCACCTCGCCCAGCGCCTGACGCTCACCGTTAATGCTTATCTCGGTGAGGTAGTGCTCGCCAGAGAGATTGTCGCGAATTTCTTTTCCCAGCTGATCAAGCCCCTGTTCAAGGTTTGCATTTTCTACCTGCTGAAGCTCTTCAAAGACAACCAGGCTGTAAAATGGATCCATTCGCCACGTTTGATATAAACCGCTAGCGACGCCCTGATCATCTGTCATGACCTGAACGCTCAGATCAATCCAGCCATGCGGGTGCGCGAGTGCCTCCGCGCTGACAGACAAGCCACTCACCCCCATTCCTAATGCCATAGCAGCGTGCGCCAGCCTCATGGCGCAACGCCTAGTTTGCTCTGTAAGGATACAAGCCATGGGTCTAATACGTAGGGAGGCAGCGGCTGATTACCCCGCAGCGCGGAAACACTCACCCGACTACCGCTGCGCTCCTCACTGACCTGCAGCTGCAAACGATATTCAGGCCAACGAGCAAGCGATGCCTCCGCTCGCCCCAGTGAAATATCCGCATGACGAACGACGTAGCCCTGCTCCACCATGAGTTCTACCGCTTCGCGAAAGGTCTCTTCAGGCGCAGTGGCATAGAAAAGCTCGCGAGTTTCAAGCGGTGCCGTCGTTGCGCAGCCTGCCAGCCCGCCCAGCAGGCTTATCAGCAGCCAATGGCGAATCATCATAGCGGTGTCCTCGTTGCCGGCACACGTTGTTCAAAACTGGTTTGAAAGCGTTGGCAGAAATCGGCGTTACTGGCGCTATAGGATTCACGTAAATCACCTACGTGATCAAAGCGGCGAATATCTCGAGATATGCGTATATGGGCGTCGCTCACCAGTAATGAGACGCGCTCCACCTCAACCGGCTGCTGGCCTACCCCGCCGCCAAAACCAATTCCGCCGAGCCCGATACCCACACCTGATCCGCCCCGCCCAAACCCCAATCCGCCGAATACCCGCATTCCCCGCCCGTAGCCGTAGGCGTTGTCGTAAGGATCATAATACCCCTGCAGCGCACGCTCACGACTGGCGCTAATCAGACCTAATGTGGTATCGGTAGAGCTTAGGGTAAACCCTTCTTCGATTAGCACATCCACGCTGGTTTTAAGCGCACCCTCTGCTGAGGTGGGAAAATAACAAGCGGCGGCGGGGGCAGGCTCGGCTTGTGGCAAACGATCAGGGACCGCCTGGCAGCCAGCCAGTGTCAGCAGACAGGTTAAGCTTATCGGTATCGACTTCATGTTAGATCCTCTAACGGACGAGGCCGCTGGTTGACCGCTGATTAGCGCGCTGAGCTCGCCAACAATGGCCGTATTATGATGACAATATTTTGATAAGAACGTTTTGCGGAGTCCGTACCAATGAATATATTGCTTTGCCCTGACAGTTTCAAAGATGCGCTGAGCGCCCAGGCGGCCGCTGAAGCCATGGCGCGGGGTGTAAAACGCGCGGTGCCTGATGCACACGTTCAGACCTGCCCCTTGGCTGACGGCGGCGAAGGCAGCCTAGATGCACTGATCGATGCCACCGGCGCAGAACGGCGCCAGCTGAGCGTTCAAGATGCTCTGGGGCGTCCGCGCCAAGCAACGTGGGGCTGGCTAAGCGACCAGCGTACCGCGTTTATCGAATTGGCAGAAGCCAGCGGCTTACAACACCTCACCGCCGAGGAGCGTAACGCTTTAACGACCTCGACGTTTGGCGTCGGTGAGCTGCTACTCGCAGCGCTTGACCAAGGCGCAGAAAAGGCACTATTGCTACTCGGCGGCAGCGCCACTAACGACGGCGGTGCCGGCATGCTGCAGGCGCTGGGCGCCCAGCTGCTCGACCAGCAGGGTAAATCGCTCCCCCCCGGCGGGGCGGCACTTAGCCAGTTAAATCGTTTAGAACTTGAGGGGCTGGACCATCGCCTAGCCAGCCTCACACTAGAGGCCGCGGTTGATGTGGATAATCCGCTGCTAGGGAAACGCGGGGCTAGTGCGGTATTCGGCCCGCAAAAAGGCGCGTCTTTGCAGCAAGTCGAGCAGCTCGATCAAGCACTTAGCAACTTTGCGGACATCAGTGCGCAAACGCTGGGCTGCGATCATCGGGCGCTGCCCGGTGCAGGAGCAGCCGGCGGCATGGGGTTTGCTGCAAAGGCGTTTTTGAACGCCACTCTAAAACCCGGCATTGAGATGATTATGCAGCAAGCCGGTATGGCGGAGCGGCTAGCCCGTGCAGACTTGGTAATTACCGGTGAAGGCCGCCTGGATGGCCAAAGCCTAGCGGGCAAAACACCCATCGGCGTTTCCCGCGCGGCCCAGCGTGCCAATAAACCGGTGATTGTGCTCGCAGGCAGCCTCGGCGATGGCTGGGAAGCCTGCTTTGATGAAGGCGTGACCGCGGCATTTGCGTTAGCCGATGGCCCCATGGCATTAAAAGATGCCCTGCCACGCACCGCCGAGCTGCTTGAGGCACGCTGTGAAAGCCTGCTACGGCTATGGGCAACCTCCCAGCGATAGTGAATGTTTCTCCTCAGGCCTTGAAAAAATCAATGGCTGCCAGCATTTAGTAATCAGTCACAGGCAGCCGACACAGACGTAATGTCGTGGCGCTATGGAAGCGATACATAAAACCTGTTTTGCATCGCGTCCAATACGCTCTATGCTGCATATCACGCATTAACCGCCGCGCCAGCGGCACCGATAGGGAGCAGGATATGACAGACACCAATAGCATTGGCCTACACGAAGGCAGCGCTAGCCAGCTCGCCGAAAAGCTTAACCATCTGCTGGCCAACTATCAGATTTTTTACATGAACGTACGTGGCTATCACTGGAACGTCAGGGGCAGTGACTTCTTCGAACTCCACGTCAAATTTGAAGAGTATTACACCGATCTACTGACCAAGGTCGATGAAGTCGCCGAGCGAATTTTGACTCTAGGCCACAAGCCAGTACACGCCTACAGCGACTACATAAAGCTTTCGAACATTCAGGAAGAAAAGGATGTTCACGACGGCAAAACCTGCGTCAAAGGTGTTCTGAAAGGCTACCAAACGCTCATTGAACTGCAGCGTGAACTGCTAGCCCTAGCGTCGGACGCCGACGATGAGGGCACGGCCTCTCAAGCCGGTGATTACATCCGTGAGCAGGAAAAAACCATTTGGATGCTGAACGCTTACTTGAGTAAATAAGTGGTTAAATAACCGCCCAGCAATAGGTACGTCAAACGGCACCCACTAAGGGTGCCGTTTTTATGTTTCTAAGCAAGCAATATTAAGCCAGCGCTTTAGCTATTCACTTTTAACGCCCGTGACACGGCAGGAAATTTTCATGCCCCTCGTTGTTTATATTCTTGGACTAACTATCTTCTCACTGACCACATCGGAATTCATGGTCGCGGGCATGATGCCATCGCTGGCAGCAGCGTTTGATATTTCGCTAGAGCAGGTCGGCTCTCTCATCTCAATGTATGCCTTTGGCATGGTGATTGGCGGGCCACTGCTAACCGCTGGCCTGCTCAAACTTCGTGTGCCCAACAAATCGGCGCTACTTTGGCTGCTAGCGCTGTACGCCGCCGCGCAGTCTATTGCCGCGTCGACAGACAGCTATACGATCATGACATTAGCGCGCATCGCGACAGGCGTGGCGGCATCAGCCTGTATCGGCACCGCGTTATCCATCTGTGCAGAGGTCGTCGCTGTCGAGGCACGCGGACGCGCTGCTTCAATCGTGTTGGGCGGGTTAATGCTAGCGGCAGCGCTGGGCGTACCTATCGCCACACTGATTGATCAGAATGTAGGCTGGCGCGCCAGTTTCTGGCTCGTGGTGGCGCTCACGGCGCTATGTGCCGTTGCCATTAGCATTCGAGTGCCGCTATCTAAATCGTCAGCCCCCATTGGGCTGAGCAAGGAGTTGGCCGAGTTTAAGAATGGCCACTTGTGGTCTGCCTATGCCACCAGCGCCTTCATTATCGGCGCGACATTCGCAGCTTTCAGCTATTTCACACCAATCCTGACAGAAGTAACCGGGTTTTCCATAACGGCCATTCCTTGGCTGCTTGGCATGTATGGCGTCGCTAATATCGTCGGTAATGCAGTGGTGGGTCGCTACGCGGATAAGCACACGTATTCGGTAATGGTTTGCGGGCTATTGCTGCTGATCACGGCACTGGTGGCGTTTTCGCTGCTAGCGCAAAGCGCCACGGTCAGTATTATGATGATCATTTTAATCGGGCTGGTGGGTGTCACAATGAACCCTGCCATGGTGGCACGGGTGATGAGAACGGCCCGGCCGGGCACGCTGGTCAACACGGTGCATGCATCGGTAATCAATATTGGCTTGGGAATGGGCGTTTGGCTAGGTGGTCTCGGCATCAGCGCAGGCTATGGCCTGCTTTCACCGCTTTGGGTCGGCACACTGCTGGCCGTTCTTGGGCTACTTAGCCTGTTGCCCTATGTGGCACGGCGCGGTAGCAATAGCCAGCCATCTCAATCAGCGCTTGGTAAGCAGGCATAGCGTCCTTTTAACGATAGCGACATCGGCCTCTAACGTTTCAAGCCCTTGGGATAAACAACACCAAGGGCTTGAAATAGGCCATCTTTATACACGTATCTTTATACGCTTCAGCGCGTTATTTAGCTTCGGCAAGATCCTCAATCAACGCCCGCAGCATCAGCCAGAACTCTTCCACCGACGCAAGCTCTACCCGCTCATCCGGTGAGTGGGCACCGCGAATCAGCGGCCCAAACGAGATCATATCTAGATGCGGGTACTTGCTGCCCAAAATGCCGCATTCGAGCCCTGCGTGAACTACCTTTACCTCTGGCTCGCGGCCCAGCAGCGCCAAATGGCGTGCGTTGAACGTCGCCAACAGCTCGCCATCTGGATTAGGCGCCCAGCCGGGATAGCCATTTTCAACTTTCACCCGCGCCCCAATGAGCCCAAACAGCGCATGAAAACGGTCGCCCATGGCAATGACCGCGCTGTCGTGCAGTGAACGCACCAATGCACAAAGATGTAGCCGGCCGTTTTCCAGGCTTAACACGCCAAGATTATTGGAGGTTTCTACCACGCCTGGCACATCGGCACTCATTCGCTCAACCCCACAGGGAGCGGCATGCAGCGCGGCCAGCAGCATTAAGCTAGCATCTAAGGTTAACGGCTCAGCAGCAGGTGTTTCCTTCACACGCTGGGCGCTGATTTTAAGACCGCTGTCACCACTCCCAAGCTCTCTCAGCAGAATAGTTTCAAGCCCGGCGATAGCGACCATGGCCGCATCGACTTCATCGCCAGGCAGCGCCACCTGGGCAAACGCTTCGCGAGGGATCGCATTGCGCAAAGTGCCACCGTGATAGCTTATCAGGCGTGCATCAAACGACTCTAGAGAGCGCAATACTCTGATTAATAGACGGTTAGCGTTGCCCAGCGGTTTATGGATATCAATGCCGGAATGGCCACCTTTTAAACCGGTCAGCGCAATGCTAATCACTTGCTCATGATCATTCACGGCAGCGCTGGGTAGCTGAGCATCCACTTCAACATCAGCCCCGCCAGCACAGCCAATATAGACCTGGCCGCGATCTTCGCTGTCCAGGTTGAGCAGTAGCGAACCCTCTAACCAATTCTCGGCTAGATTCAACGCCCCGCCCATGGAGGTTTCTTCCTCCAAAGTGAACAGGGCTTCCAGCGGCCCATGGCGTAAATCGGGGTCTTCTAGCACGGCAAGCATCGCCGCTACGCCCATACCGTTATCAGCGCCTAGGGTGGTGCCATCGGCGTGCAGCCAGCCGTCGGCAACATAGGTGCTGATTGGGTCGCGAGTAAAGTCATGCGCATGGTCGCTATTCGCTTGCGCCACCATATCCAGGTGGCCCTGAAGCACTACGCCAGGCGCCTGTTCGCAGCCTGGAGAGGCGGGTTTACGTATGCGTAAATTACCAAAGGTGTCACGGTCATGAGCAAAGCCTTGCGCATCGGCCCAAGCCTCAAGAATGGCGACAAGCGCCGCTTCATGCCCAGACGGGCGCGGCGTATTACAAAGCGTTCGAAAGTGGCGCCAAACGATAGTGGGCGCCAGTGCTTCAAGATGTGCGTTCATGATGACTCTTCGTTATAGGCAACCGGCCTACTTTACCGGTTCAATGAGTGTATGCACAGCGATGCGTAAGGCTTGAACTGCCTCGCCATGAGCCTTCGCCTGCGATCGATTTTGAAATGCCCATGCGGCCAATTGGTGGTGCGCGAGCTGTTGCGAATCCGTTAAAACGCAGCGACTGGCTTCGCGCGCCAGGGCCTGTAACGCCGCTCGTGTAAGCACAGGATCGCGATGAGCCAAGGCCACATCGTCTATATCTTGCCAATCACGCGCACTCAGCGCCGCGGCAGGCAATGCAGCGAGCAGCAGCGCAACCATTGATGCAGGCAGCGTGTTAAGTTCAAACGCCAACAGGCCTAAAAGCCCTGCCTGGAAGCGCGCGCTAAGGTCAGCCAGCACATCCTCTCCCTGCTCATTCAGCGCCTTGGCGACCATCACGGCAAACTCACCGGTCGAGGTCTCGCGGCTAATACCCAAGCGTACCGGGATGAAACCTTGCGCCAGCCAAAATTGCAGCAGCGATGCCTCAGCGCCAAAAGTGGCCCCATACAGCGCCACGCCCTGCTGTCTCGCGGCGTTCATATCTGCCTGTAGCAGCGCTTGCCCCAACCCTTGGCGGCGCCGTTCGGGATGAGTGGCAAGACGCACCACCCGACGCCAGCGAGCGGTCAGCGCCGCGCGGCTACCCGTGTGAGTAGCGAGCGACTGAGCTAACAGATGCCCCTGCGGCCGACGCTGGCCGCGGGCGACCTGGTCAGCAAGGCCCGCCTCAAAACCGCCCTCCTCGCGAGTAACCAAGACAGCCTGCGGCTCGCTAGCCTGTTCGATAGTACGCAGTTCAACACCCGGGCCATCAAGCAGTTGACGTAGGTCGTTAGGCGACGTGCGATAGTGCGACTGCACCAGTAGCCCAAACAGTTTTTCCAGCCTAGCGTCTTGCTGAGCAAGCGCGTCGCGATCAACAACCGTGGTTATTTCAGCACTTTGTTGCGCCTGTGCGATAGGCAGCGGCGCTTTTAACAGCAGCAGTCGGTTGACCAAATCCTCCAGCGGATCATTGATACGCCAACGAATGGGCGTTTCAAGCGTCAGCGCCTTCCACGATGGAGTAAGTCGATCTAGCGTGGTACGAAAGCGCAGCGCGAAGCCGCGCCCAGAACCCTCGTAGCCATGCACCGTGGTCGCAAACGCAATCCGTGGAAAAGCGCCAAGCCACTGGCCCAGCAACGCAGCAGGAATGGCCGCCGCCTCATCTACTAGCAAATAGCTGCCATCGCCGCCCTGCTGCTGCGCACTGATCTGCTCGGTTAACGCATCCGGCGCTAGATAAAGCAACTCGCTGCCCTGAGGTAGCACAAAGTGACCCGGGGCAACGCGACTGCCGCCCGGGCAAAGAGCCACTACGCGTTCAAACACGCTCTCGACCGAGCTAAGGCGCGGCGCGGTGAGCACGACCGTACGGGGCTTATGAGCGAGCAGCCTAGCGCAGGCAACCCCCAGCGCCGCACTTTTCCCACGCCCACGGTCAGCGGTCATCACCAGCGGTCGGCGGCGTTTCAGGCCGACTAACGCCCTAACAGCCTGCGCCTGATCAGCCGTCAAGCAGTCGCTATCGCCACTGAGGTAGTCATTATTAGCGTCATTGTGGCTATCCTCATTGCCATGAACGTTACGTGCGGGTAAACGGGGCAAATGCAGCGCGCTGCCCGCACGCCAGCACACGATCTGATCAGAGGCCTGCAGCTGGCGTGCTAATCGGGCAAGATAATGACAGCTGAGATCTTCCCAGCGCAGCGGATGGTCCGCGAATCGGGCGTAGTCTGGGTCGGGTGCCTGCCCCCATGGCTGTGGCGTGATCAGCACCAGCAAACCACCGGCGATGAGGGTTCCAGACAGTGCTCCCAGCGCCTCAGGATCAAAGCCGGTGCCATGAGTATCAAGCACGACTAACTGATGCTCAGCCCCCAGTCGCGTGCGCGCTTTACGAGGTGAGAGTACCGGCGAAAAAGCAGACGACTCACATTGGTTCGTCTCTTTGTCGCTGCCTACCCACACCGGCGCCTGCCAAGGATGGGCCTGCCACAGCACCCGCGCGAGATGCCGACACTGCTGGGCATCGCCGCTTAACCAGACCAGCTGACGCCAATGCCTGTGGGCTAAACGCCGGGTGTGATGAACTAACGTCGCCACTTTGCGTAGCTGCTGGCCATCTAACGCGCGACTATCTGCCTGTGTTTCTGCACCCACCGTTATTCCCTTTTCTATTTGCCGCCATCGCTTCCCATAGCGTCACCCCGTCAAACCCGTCGCCGAGCCTCTCATGGCGGGGCTCTAACTTACAACTTTGGTTGCATGATTCGGCTCATTTCAACGCTGACTCACTACTTGAACCTTGTCATGTCAACTTAAAAACAGAGGCAATCTATTATTTAACAGATGCTTAGCTATTTTATTAGCACAAGACTTAATCGAAACCTCTTAATTAACTGATATTGCATCGCAGCGGGATGAGTGTGCTAGTTTAGCGTTGCAGCGCTAAAATCTTTTTGTTTACGTAAACGTAACCTTTGCTACGCTGCACTTTCCTGCATCCAGGTAACAAACACTAATAACGCCTTACGCCAAACCAGGAAATACATCATGAAAAAAACCACAAAATTTGCCCTCAGTGGCCTTGCCGCTGGTATCGCTTTCGCTGCTTTCACCGCCACCGCCCAAGCACAAGAAGAGTGGACGATGACCTCTACCTGGCCGGAAAACCTTGATTTGATCAAGATTGACCAGCACTGGGCCGAGCTGGTCAATCAGTTGGCGGGTGACGAACTGCAAATCAACTTCCGCGCGGGCGGTACATTAATGCCCGGCACCGAAGTATTTGATGCCACTGAAACAGGCAGCATTGAAGCGGCTGGCGACTGGCCGGGCTACTGGGCAGGCTTAAACCCCGCCTTCTCACCGCTAGCGACGACGACCAGCCTGTTTAATGGCGTTGATTACCTTAACTGGATTCAGCAATGGGGCGGCCGCGAGTTGTACGAAGAGATCTACGGCCAGTTCAACATGATCTATCTTCCCTACGGCATTACTAACAACGAATCTGGCTTTATGGGCCGCACGCCAATCGAAAGTATCGCTGACCTTGAAGGCAAGCGCCTGCGCCTATCGGGTCGCGATCAGGGTCGCGTGCTAGAAGAGCTGGGGGGGTCACAAGTCACGCTTGCCGGTGGCGAAGTGTATCAAGCCATTGAGCGTGGCGTCATTGATGCTGGCGAGTTCTCGACTCCGGGCGTTGATTTTAAGGCTGGCTTCGCAGAAGTCGCTGACTACTGGGCAACGCCAGGCTGGCACCAGTCCGCTAGCGTGTTTGGCGTAATGATCAATAAAGATGCCTGGGACGCGCTTTCAGAAGACACGCAAGAGAAACTGCGCATTGCTGCAGATGCCACCATGGCATGGTCACTTGCTTGGTCTGAGCGCCAGTCAACCGAAGCCACGCAGAAGTTTATTGATGCGGGCGTAACGATTAACCAGTTCTCTGAAGAAGACTTGGCACGCATTCAGGAAATTACCAACGACGTTATTCTACGCGGTGCTTGTGAGAATGCTGACCATGCCAAAGTGTATCAATCAATGATTGCTTATCTTGAGCACTACGCCACTTGGCGCGACGTATCGGCGCCCTTCAACATGAGCCGAGTGATGGACAATCTCCCGTCACTGGAAGAAATCGAAGCCTGCCTATAAGACGCTTATGCACCGCCTCGGTTTTGCTGAGGCGGTTTTTTTGTGCTGACTGCGGAGATCTTCCATGAATGCGATTGCCAAGGCGATCGATGCCATCAACGAGGCGTTTGGGCGCATCATCGCACCGCTGATTGCCATCATTACCCTCATCGTTCTTTACGATATTGCCTCACGCTTTCTGTTTGGTCGGCCCAGCGACTGGGCGTTTGACGTTACCAAGATGCTATTTGGTGCCCACTTTATGCTGATGGCAGCCTATGGGCTACGCCATCATGCACATGTTGAAGTTGACGTTTTAAAGCGTCTGCTGTCGCGTAAGAAGCAGGCGGCACTTGAAGTACTGGGCTATCTGATTTTCTTTGTGCCTTTTAGCTGGATGCTGATCACGCTGGGCTGGAGCTTCTTTGAACGCGCCTGGAGCCGCGGTGAAACCACGTATGGCATGATCTCAATTCCCGTCTATCCAATCAAAGGGGTGATTGTGGTGGCCGCCGTGCTCATTCTGCTGCAGGCGATTGCCATTGTGCTGCGTGCCATCATGCAGCTTCGCGAGGAGACATCAGCATGAACTTAAGCCCTGAATTACTCACGCTGGTGATGTTTGGCGGCCTGCTGGTCGGGCTATTTATGGGTCATCCACTAGCGTTCGTGCTTGGTGGCGTGGCTGTTATTGGCGCTTTTTTGGGCCCTGGTGAACGCATACTTGGCACTCTAATCAACAATATCTTCGGTAACGCCATGGACAACTATGTGCTGGTGGCGATACCGCTGTTTATTTTGATGGCGAGGTTTTTAAACGACTCGGGCGTCACCGAGAAAATGTTTGACGCCATGCGTCTGCTGCTCGCAAACCTGCGCGGCGGCTTAGCGCTAACCGTGGTCATTGTGTCGGTTTTGCTCGCGGCGACCACCGGGATTGTTGGCGCCTCTATTGCAGTAATGGGCATGATCGCCTTGGTGCCCATGCTGAAGTATGGCTACAACAAAGAACTTAGCGCGGGCGTCATTATGGCCAGCGGCTGCTTAGGCATATTGATTCCGCCTAGCATCATGCTGATTTTGATGGCGAGCTACTCACCGGTCTCGGTGGGCGCACTGTTCGCGGGCGCGCTAATTCCCGGCTTGTTGCTGGGGGTGATGTATGCACTTTACGTGCTGATCATCTGCTATTTCAAGCCACACTATGGCCCTAAAGTACCGGCAGAAGAGCGCGCAGCAGTCAGCACAAAACAGCTGCTTATCATGTTGGCAAAGTACGTAGTGCCGCCGATGTCATTAATTCTCGGGGTGCTAGGCGCTCTCTTTACCGGCATTGCCACGGCCACCGAGGCGTCGGCAATCGGTGTATTTATCGCCTTCATTCTGTTTTTGATCTTCGGTGATCGCAAAATATCCACCTGCTTCTGGACCATGGTGGAAGCCGGCAAAACCACCACCATGGTGATGCTGGTGCTGGTGGGTGCCACGGCCTTTACGGGTGTGTTCTCCCGCGGTGGCGGCATGACAGTGATCAGCGATTTAGTCATGGCGATGCCTGGCGGCACCGTTGGCGCGCTCATTCTTATGCTGTTCCTGGTATTTATTTTGGGCATGTTCTTGGACTGGACTGGGATTGTGCTGCTGAGCTTCCCGATCATGCTACCCATTGTCGACGCAATGGGCGTGGATATGCTGTGGTTTGTGGTAATGGTGGCGGTCGTACTCCAGACCTCGTTCCTCACCCCGCCCTTTGGCTATGCGCTGTTCTATTTAAAAGGCGTCGCACCGCCCGGGGTCGAAATCGTCGATCTGTATAAAGCGGTTGTGCCCTTCGTCGCGCTGATCCTGTTGGCCTGTTTACTCATGTCATTCTTCCCTTGGCTGATTACCGGATTACCAAACATGATGCTGGGCTACTAGCCTTCCCGTTAACAAACGTGCATTTAAGAGCCCGCTTCGGTGGGCTTTTTTGCGTCAAGGGCAGGAGGTAACGCGCAGCCGCTAACGGCTAGTGCTACTATTCACAGCCGTCAGTGATTCGCATTAGGCGGTTACTGGACTAATACTGCTACTGCAAGGAGTGTGCGCTTGTTCAGATCCGGCTATCGCGGGCTATTCGCTTTTTCCTCTTCGCTTAGCCATCGCGCCACTCCTTGGTCGATAGCACTGATCGCCGTTGCCTTCGTCGTTGCGCTGCCAGTACTGGTAGTGTTTGCTCATATCGTGATGCCTACCGATGGCGTTTGGCAGCACTTAGCCAGCACCGTGCTAGGCCGCTATCTCAACAACACTTTTTGGCTGGTGGTGACGGTAGGCCTGGGCACGTTAATTATCGGCACAGGCACTGCATGGCTGGTGGTTATGTGCCGCTTCCCTGGCAAGCGCTGGTTTGAATGGGCGCTGCTGCTGCCTCTGGCCGTACCCACCTACGTCATTGCCTACGCCTATACCGATTTCCTGCAGTTTGCGGGCCCCTTACAAAGCATGCTGCGCGACATGTTTGGCTGGGGATATGGCGACTATTACTTTCCCAACGTGCGCTCGCTAGGCGGTGCGGCGACGGTGATTACGCTGGTGCTTTACCCTTACGTCTACCTGTTGGCGCGCGCCTCTTTCTTAGAGCAATCGGTATGCGTATTGGATGTGGGCCGCACACTAGGACGCGGCCCGTGGAAGCTGTTTGCGACCGTCGCGGTACCGTTAGCACGCCCGGCGCTAGTGGGCGGGGTATCACTGGTGCTAATGGAAACGCTGAATGAATTCGGGGCGGTCCAGTTTTTTGGTGTCGATACCTTTACCACCGGCATTTACCGCACCTGGTTTGGCATGGGCGAGCAGGTCGCCGCGGCTCAATTAGCGGCCTGCTTGCTGACGTTTGTGATTATTCTGGTGCTGCTGGAGCGCTGGTCGCGGGGCAAACGACGTTATTTTCATACCACCAATCGCTACCAGCAGCTGCCCGAATACGCGCTGCGCGGCTGGGGAGCCCTGGGAGCGACGCTGGCATGCCTGCTGCCCGTGTTGATCGGCTTTTTACTGCCCAGCGGTATTTTGCTGAATTTAGCGTTAAACGGGGGGGATTCTCAGTGGGGCACACGCTTTATCGGCTACGCCTGGAATAGCTTGGGCCTGGCCACAGTGGCCGCGCTTATCGCCGTGGGCTTAGCCGTTGTGTTGAGCTATGGCGTGCGCATGCACGACACGGCGTTTGCACGCGTGGCGTCCAGAGTAGCCTCCATGGGCTACGCGATTCCTGGCTCCGTCATTGCCGTGGGTATTCTGATTCCCTTTACCTGGCTGGATAACGTCCTTAATACGTGGCTTCACAGCCACTACGGCTACATCATCGGCTTAGTGTTTAGCGGGTCGGCGTTTATCCTGCTATACGCCTACGTGGTGCGCTTTTTAGCCGTCTCTTTCAATGCGGTTGAGGCAAGCCTGGGCAAGGTCACGCCGAGTATGGATGCTGCCTCACGCACCCTTGGCCAAACGGCAGGCGGCACGCTGCGGCATATCCATACGCCAATGATGCGTAGCAGCCTGCTGGCGGCGGGTATTTTAGTCTTCGTGGATGTAATGAAGGAGCTGCCCGCGACGATTATTCTGCGCCCATTCAACTTTGATACGCTGGCAGTCAGGGCACATAATCTAGCATCCGACGAACGACTTGCCGAAGCCTCGACTTCGTCGCTGGCGATTGTGGTGGTGGGTATTCTGCCGGTTATCCTGCTCAGTATGGCCATGCGTCGCTCACGCCCTGGCGCTAAGCACTGATTGCAATGCTTTAAGCCTTGAGCGGGAAAACAAATACTTGAGAAAGATCGAGGTGAATGTCCACCGGCTGCCCCTCTGCGGGCAGAAACACCCCAGGTACTCTGGCGTGAAGATGCGCCTCACGGCCGCTATCATCATGCGCGCATAGGTGTAAGAGGCTCGTTCGCCCCAGCAGCTTCGACATCACCACATGGCTATGGCGGTGTGCTTCAACGGGAAGATTACGCTCAACAATGTGCAACGCCTCGGGGCGTATCATGATCTGCACAGCGCTGCCTTCAGCTAACCCATTGGCAGGCACCCGCCCTACCGGCGTGCTCACGAAGCCATTGTGCACTCTGCCCTTCAGCTCATTCACATCACCAAAAAAGGTCACCACAAACGGATCTTGAGGCGTGCAATAAAGCGCTTGCGGCGTCCCTGTCTGCACAATCTGACCATCGCGCATCAAGGCAATACGGTCTGCCATAAACATGGCTTCTTCGGGGTCATGGGTCACCAGCAGCGTGGCCGCGCCCACTTTTTTCAACACATGCAGCGTATCGTCGCGAATACGGTCTCTTAGCCGCGCATCTAAACTTGAAAATGGCTCATCCAATAGCATTAGGCGAGGCGATGGTGCCAGCGCCCTTGCTAGCGCTACCCGCTGCTGCTGCCCGCCGGAAAGCATGTGCGGATAGACATCAACATACTTCGCCATACCCAGCTGTTCGAGTAGCTGCGTGGCACGCTCACGGCGCTGTCGAGACGCCAAATGTTTCAGCCCAAAGGTCACGTTCTCCAGCACGCTGAGGTGTGGAAACAGCGCCGAGTCCTGAAACGCCAAGCCTACATTGCGCTTTTCCGGCGGCAGATGACGCTGGCCCGGCATAGCAATATAGGTATCGTCTAAAGTGACGCTGCCCTCTTGCAATACTTCAAGCCCCGCAGCAATACGTAGCAGCGTGGTTTTCCCGCATCCAGAAGGGCCTAAAAGGCATACCACTTCACCCGGCGCGACGCTCAGGTCAACGCCTTTCACAACCGTATGGCCATCATAAGCATGGCGCACATTGTGAAGGGTTAACGCTGTCGAGTGAGACGCTGCCTGGGTTACCTTCAGAGTTGCGGTCATAAATCATCACTTTGCAGGTGAGCACGTCGCGCCGATAAATGCCTAAACGCGGATTCAATACATTTGAAAGCTATTTGCATTCTATTTTTAATCACAACCAGATGCACGCTTCCGCCTTAATCAAGGCGTGACTGGCATTTCTCTTGACGGACGTTAGCTAAAAGCGCTTCAATGCAGCCCGACGCTAATGAAACTTATTATCATAAACATTTGGGATTCTTGGTGATGAAAAAAGTACGTCTAACGGCTTCTGTAGCCGCCATTATGGCTGGCTCTGCCTTTACGAGTAGCGCTCTTGCTGACGCGGTCAACATTTACTCCGCTCGTCATTACGATTCTGATGAAATTCTTTATAAGGCGTTCACTGATGAGACCGGCATTGACGTAAACGTGTTGGAAGGTGACTCCGATCAGCTGATGGAGCGTATGCAGCGCGAAGGCATTGCCAGCCCGGCTGACGTAATGCTGACGGTTGATGCCGGCCGCCTATGGCGCGCCGAGGAAGATGGACTTTTCCAAAGCGTTGATTCTGACGTGCTCAATGAGCGTATCCCAGCATCCATGCGTGATCCTGAAGGCTTATGGTTTGGTTTTAGTCAGCGTGCACGGGTGATTTTATACAACCGTGAAAACTTCGACCCCAGCCAGCTGGAAAGCTACGAAGACCTTGCCGACCCGCAGTTTGAAGGCCAAGTGTGCATCCGCTCTTCAAACAATATTTACAACCAGTCGCTGCTTGCCTCGATGATTGAACATCACGGCGCAGAAGGCGCGCAAGAGTGGGCGCAGGGCGTTGTGAATAATATGGCGCGTACGCCTGAAGGCGGCGATACCGACCAAATTCTAGGCGTGGCCAGCGGCGAATGTACCCTAGCCGTGGCTAACCACTATTACTATGTACGCCTGCTCCACTCCGATGACGAGGCAGAGCGCGATGCCGCCCGTAAAGTGGGGGTTATATTCCCTAATCAAAATGATCGCGGAGCGCACATTAACGTGGGCGGTGCGGGCCTAGTGGCCAATGCCCAGAATCCTGAAAATGGCATTCGCTTCTTAGAATTCCTCGCCTCTGATACTGCTCAGGAAGTGCTTGCCGAGCGGAACTATGAGTTCCCGGTCGTGGCTGGCGTTAAAAAAGACCCGGTGCTCGAATCATGGGGCGACTTCAAAAAAGACGACCTAAACATGAGCGTGCTGGGTGAAAACAACCCTGAAGCCATCCGCATCTTTGATCGCGTCGGCTGGCGTTAAACGCTAAACATTACGTTAATACCTAATACCCCCGCAGCCTAGGCTGCGGGGGTATTGCGTTTAACGTCACATGCGCATCAACTTAGTGTGCCTCATCCCAGTTAGCGCCGCTTGCGGCTTCTACAATCAGCGCCACTTTTAGCTTGGCTGCGCCCTGCATACGCGCTTGAACCTGCTCGATAAACGAATCAACCTGCTTCTCGGCCACTTCAAACACCAGCTCATCGTGCACCTGCATCACCATCAGCGCATCAAACTCGCCTTCCGCTAACCACGCATCCACATCAATCATGGCCTGCTTGATAATATCGGCGGCCGTGCCCTGCATCGGCGCATTAATCGCGGTGCGCTCAGCGCCTTGGCGGCGATTATGGTTCTGCGAATGAATCTCCGGCAGATACAGCCGTCGACCCAGTACAGTTTCAACAAAACCATCTTCAGCCGCCTGGGCGCGAATGCGCTCCATGTAACGGGCTACGCCCGGGTAGCGGTCAAAGTAGCGATCGATGTAGGTCTGAGCCTGGTTGCGATCAATATGCAGCTGGCGCGAAAGCCCCCAGGCGCTCATCCCATAGATCAGCCCAAAGTTTATCGCCTTGGCGCTGCGGCGCTGGTCACCGGACACTTTCTCAAGCGAGATACCGAACACTTCCGCCGCCGTGGCGGTGTGGATATCACGCCCTTCGGCAAATGCTTCTAGCAGCCCTTTATCTTCTGAAAGGTGCGCCATAATGCGCAGCTCAATTTGCGAATAGTCGGCGGCCACAATGCGATAGCCGGGCCGGGCAATGAACGCCTGGCGGATTTTGCGACCTTCTTCGGTACGAATAGGGATATTTTGTAAGTTGGGGTCTGACGATGACAGACGCCCGGTCGCGGTAACCGCCTGGTGATAGCTAGTATGTACTCGCCCGGTGGCTTTATTGAGCAGTCGTGGCAGTTTATCCGTGTAGGTGGATTTCAGCTTAGCAAGGCCACGATGCTGCATGATGACTTTGGGCAGCGGAAAATCCAGCGCCAGCTCTTCTAGCACGCCTTCAGCAGTCGAAGGCGCACCTTTAGGCGTTTTCTTGAGTACCGGGATCTTCTGCTCTTCAAATAAAATCTGACCCAGCTGTTTGGGCGAACCCAGGTTAAACTCACGCCCGGCAAGCTCAAATGCCTCGCGCTCTAACTCACGAATACGCTGATCAAGCTGCTGGCTCTGTTCATGAAGGCGCTCGGCATCCACTGCCACACCGTTGCGCTCGATGCGTGAGAGCACTTTGATTAACGGCAGCTCGATATGATCGAGCACGTCTGCCAAGCGCCCTTCGCTCTCAACCTGAGGGCGCAACGCTTCTTGCAGCCGCAGAGTAATGTCCACATCTTCACAGGCGTAAGGCGCTGCCTGCTCTAAGGCAATCTGGTTAAAGGTCAGTTGCTTGGCACCTTTACCGGCAATTTCCTCAAAGGAAATGGTCTTTTCGCCTAAATACTTCAGCGCCAGCGAATCCATGTCATGGCGCGTGGCGGTGGAGTTGAGCACATAGGAAGCCAGCATGGTGTCGGCAAACGGCCCCGCGACGGAAATAGCATAGTTAGCCAGCACGGAAATATCGTACTTAAGATTTTGGCCAATTTTGGTCTTACTAGGATCTTCTAACAGCGGTTTGAGAGCGGCCAGCACCGCCTTTCGATCAAGCTGTGCTGGGGCATCTAAATAGTCATGGGCAAGCGGAATGTAGGCCGTCTCACCCGCTTCCAGGGCTAGGCCAACGCCGACAATTTCTGCATCCATGTAGTTGAGACTGGTGGTTTCCAGATCAAAACAGAATCGCTCAGCTGTGTTTAGCCGCTCGAGCCAGCGTTCAAAATCCGCCTGCTCGAGAATAACCTGATCATCACGCGGAGCACTGGCACTGTGTGCGTCGCTCGCGGTCTCCTCAACGCTTGAGGGCGCTGGCTCACCGCCCTTAACGTCAGCGATGCCGGCGTCTTTGCCTTCCAGTAATTCGCTCAGCCACTGGCGAAATTCCATCTCTTTATACAGCGTCACCAGCGCTTCGCGGTCTGGGTGCGCTATATCCAAATCATCCAAGCCCACCGGCAGCTCGCAGTCGACTTTAATGGTCGCGAGCTGATAGGAGAGAAACGCCTGTTCACGGTGCTCTTCAAGCTTCTTAGGCAGCGTCTTCGCGCCCCGGAAAGTCAGCGTGGCTACCCGCTCTAAATCAGCGTAAATAGTATCCAAACCGCCGCCCATGCCTTGCAGCAGGCCAATAGCGGTTTTTTCACCCACGCCAGGCACACCGGGAATATTATCGACCTTGTCTCCCATCAGGGCGAGAAAGTCGATAATCAGCGCAGGCGGCAGGCCGAACTTCCCTTCCACGCCGGCCTCGTCTAGCGTTTCATCCTTCATGGTATTGACCAGCGTGATATGAGCATTGACCAGCTGCGCCATATCTTTATCGCCAGTCGAAATCACCGCATCGCGACCGGCCTGAGTAGCGTGATGCGCCAGCGTACCAATTACGTCATCGGCTTCGACGCCTTCAATGCACAGCAGCGGCAGCCCCAGGGCTTTCACGCAGGCGTGCAGCGGCGCGATTTGACTGCGTAAATCGTCGGGCATAGGCGGACGATGGGCTTTGTAGTCGCTGTACATGTCATCGCGGAAGGTTTTTCCCGGGGCGTCGAACACCACCGCCATAGGGCTTTGCGGGTAATCTTTGATTAGCCGCTTGAGCATATTCAGCACGCCTTTTACCGCGCCGGTGGGCTGGCCCGTAGCGGTCGTGAGCGGCGGTAGCGCATGAAACGCACGGTAAAGATAAGAAGAGCCATCGACGAGAACGATTGGAGCGCGAGCCATAACCAAGTTCCATGTTTAAAAATGAAGTGTAAAAAAAGCAGTGCTAAAAAGCGTTACCCACATGATACGCGTTGCGTCAGCTGCCTGTAGAGGCAATCCTGCTATCTAATGACAACAACGCTGCCAACTGAGCTTTCAAGCCGCTACAATAACGGGCTTAGCAACCTGGGCGAGACTCTCATGGCTGTATTCACCCCGCTTAGCGACGCACAGGTCGCCGCGTTTTTAGACAAGTTTGATGTTGGTAGCTTCGTTTCCCTACAAGGAGTCGCAGGCGGCACCGAAAACTCGACATTTTTTGTGACCACCGACCGTCGCGAGCTCGTATTAACTCTGTTCGAGCAGGGTGAGCACGAAGAGCTGCCGTTCTTTGTAGAACTGCTGGACTATTTAGAGGAACACCGTTTACCGGTCCCGGGCACGATTCATGACCGCGAAGGCATTGCCCTGCATAGCCTTGAAGGCAAGCCGGCACTGCTATTTCCGCGCCTGCCTGGCCGCCATCCTGAGGCGCCTAACCTAGCCCAATGCCACGCGTTGGGCGATACATTGGGTCGCCTGCACGTGGTGTCAAAGCACTTTCACGGTCATCGTCCAAACCCGCGCGATCTGACCTGGCTACAAGTCATGCACCACAAGGTGCTGAGCTATTTAAGCCCTGCGGATCAAACGTTGATGAAAAATGAAGTCGACGATTTTGAGAGCGCTTTTATCCAGTACGATGAGCTGCCTCAAGGCGCCCTGCACGGTGATCTATTTCGCGACAATACGCTCTTTGAGAGTGACCAACTTGGCGGTATTATCGACTTTTACAACGGCTGCACCGGCGACCTGCTGTTTGACCTAGCGATAGTCGTCAACGACTGGGCATCGAACGATGATGGCTCACTGAATGCCGAACGCTACGACGCACTGTTGAGTGCCTACCAAGCGCGTCGCCCGTTAACGTCTGACGAGCGTGCTCTGTGGCCAACGATGCTGCGTGTGACGGCGCTGCGCTACTGGCTTTCTCGGCTACTGGTGGTTTACGTTGATCCGCCAGCCCACGATTTGACGCCTCATGATCCCGAGCGATTCCGAACCATTTTAAATGCGCGCATTGCCCACGGTGCGCTGCCGCTGCCTGAGGTTTCTGCATGAGTGTAATGGCCACGACTAGCCCTGCGCTGCGCGCTCGGCGCACCTGGAATATCGATCAATGGGGCAGCGGCTATTTTGATGTCGACGACGCTGGCCAAGCCCTCGTTCGCCCGCTGGGTAGCGATGCAGAAGGCCCCGCCCTGCCACTGAGCGGACTGGTTCGCCAACTGCAAAGTGCCGGGCTGCGTCTGCCGGTGCTGGTGCGCTTTAGCGATATTCTTCACGATCGCGTTGAGCAGCTTTGCGGCGCGTTTGATTCTGCAATGAGTGATTGCGAGTACCGGGGCGGCTATACCGCGGTTTATCCTATTAAAGTAAATCAGCAGCGTCGTGTGGTCGAAGAAATTTTAGCCACCGCCGAGCGCGGCAATGGTCGCGTGGGGCTGGAAGCAGGCAGTAAGCCAGAGCTTCTAGCCGTACTGGCGCTTTCCGACGGTGGCTCCTCGCTGATTGTCTGCAACGGCTACAAAGATCGCGAATATGTGCGTCTAGCGCTGCTGGGAGAAAAGCTTGGCCATAAGGTTTATCTCGTGGTCGAAAAGCTTTCTGAGCTGCAGCTGATTTTAGAAGAGGCACGTGAGCTGGAGGTGACGCCACGTATCGGGCTGCGCGCACGCCTAGCCTCCGTTGGCAAAGGCAAATGGCAGAACACCGGCGGTGAAAAGTCAAAATTTGGACTGACCGCCAGCCAGATTCTTGAAGTCGTAGACACTTTACGCCATCAGGATGCGCTGGAAAGTTTGCAGCTAGTGCACTTTCACCTGGGCTCTCAGATCGCCAACATTCGTGATATTCAACGCGGATTACGCGAGTGCGCGCGCTTCTACCAAAACCTGATGGAGCTAGGTGCGCCCATCGACACCGTGGACGTCGGTGGCGGTTTAGGCATCGACTACGAAGGCACGCGCTCGCGCAGCTTCTGCTCGGCCAACTACTCGATGCGCGAATACGCGCGCAACGTGGTGAGCGCCTTTGCTCAGCTTTGCCAAGAGTCGGGGCTGCCACAGCCTCATCTGATCAGTGAATCCGGCCGTGCGCTAACCGCCCACCACGCGGTGCTTATCACCAATGTCATTGGTGAAGAGCGTATCGACGACACGCCACCGCAGCGACATGCCTCAGAGGAAAGCCAAGAAGATCCTCAAGTAGAGCTACTGTGGCGGGTGTTTGAGCAGTTAGCGACCACTCAAGAGCCGCGCATGCTGGTCGAAGCATGGCATGACCTGCTGCAAGCCGTGAGTGAACTGCAGGACCGCTTTGTGATGGGGCTAAGCAATATAACCGCTCGCGCAGAAGGCGAACGCGTTTACATGGCGGCCTGTGCGCGGCTGCGTACCCAGCTTGATACCCGCAATCGCGCCCATCGCGAAATCATGGATGAGCTAGCGGAAAAGCTCGCCGACAAGCTGTTCGTTAACTTCTCGCTTTTCCAGTCAGTACCTGATGTTTGGGGCATTGAGCAAATTTTCCCGGTGCTCCCCCTCAGCGGGCTGGACCAAGCGCCCACTCGCCGAGCCGTCATTCAAGATATCACCTGCGATTCCGACGGCCGCATCGACAGCTACGTTGATGGCCAGGGGGTAGAAAGCACCCTGCCACTGCCAGAGTGGACATCGGATGACGAGCGCTGGCTTGGCTTCTTCTTGGTGGGTGCCTACCAGGAAATCCTCGGCGATCTGCATAACCTGTTTGGCGACACCGACTCTGTCGATGCTGCGCTCAATGCAGACGGCGAATGGACACTGTCGAACCCGCAGGCAGGTGACTCGGTCGCAGACGTGCTGGCGTACGTAAACTTCAATGCCAATGTGCTCAAGCAAAAGCTAACCGACCAGCTCGCAGCCAGCGGCTTTTCTGCCGATGAGCAGGCGCGCTTTGCGGCGAGCTTGAGCGAAGGCCTTGAGGGATACACCTATCTTGAATAGCGCGGTGTGTAAATAAGCGGTTTACACCGTTCCCAACGAGCAACGCCACCCTAATCCAGGGTGGCGTTGCTCGTTGGGCTTAGCTGTAGCGCCTATTCAACCACTGATTACTCAACGACGCTGGTTTCGATTTCCAAACCACCGGTCAACGTAAAGCGCAGCGATGAACCACGCACCAGTTCACCCACGCCTGACGGCGTACCGGTCAAAATGACATCGCCTGGCTCTAGGGTAAAGTGGCGGCTCATTTCTGCTACCAGCGTGGGAACGGCGAAAATCATATCGGCGCCTTCACCGTGCTGGCGTTCTTTCCCGTCAATTTCAAGCGTAAATTGCAGCGCGTTCCAGTTGGGAACGCGGCTTAGCGGCAAAAAAGGCGAAAGCGGGCAAGCGCCATCGAAGGCCTTGGCAATTTCCCAGGGGTGCCCCTTCTCTTTAAGCTTTGCCTGAACATCACGCAGCGTCAGGTCCATCGCTAAACCAATTCCCACGATGGCACGCTCGGCTTCATCTTGAGTAGCATGAGTTAACGTCTCGCCTACCAGCAGCGCAAGCTCTGCTTCATAATGGACGTCGCCACGTGAAAAAGGCGGATCTAGCGGCTTGGTTAAATCCACCACGCTGGTCGACGGCTTAATAAACAGCAGAGGCTCAGTGGGAATAGGATTATCTAATTCTTTCGCGTGTTCGGCATAATTACGGCCGATGCAGATGACTTTGCCCAGCGCGTGGGGAAATTCCTGACCATCTGTAAACTGTAGAACAAAACTCATGGCGGGTATTCTCCTTCTCATTATGCGTGTCGCTTTCGCAACGACAGGCGCAACAGTCTACCCCACCTATGAACAGGTTCCACCGATTTTAGCCCTGATTTTTCATCTATTAAGGAATGACACTTTGAAACGACTACTCGCTTTTCCTATTTTTATCAGCGCTCTATTGATCACCGCTGGCTGCACTACGGCCTCAATGGACAATGCAAAGACCACCGAGCGCCCTAATGAATCGCTCATCAATACCTACTGGAAACTTGTGACGCTTGATGACAAACCGATCATCACTCAAGAGAATTCTCGTGAAGCCCACTTTGTTCTTCATCAAGAAGCCTCGCGCCTAGCCGGTGCTACCGGCTGCAACTCACTGATGGGCAGCTACCTTGTCAAAGATGAGCGCATCGAATTCAACCAAATGGGCACCACTAGGATGGCCTGTCCACAGCCCCAGATGGAAACCGAGCAAGGCTTTTTAGCGGCGCTTGAACAAGCCGCGCAATGGCGCGTAGACGGCGATACGCTAGTGCTTTCCGACGACCAAGACGAGCCGCTGGCTCACTTTCAGGCGGTGCACCTTTATTAGCGTTTGTATGGCTTAGCTTCACACAGATTTTAAAAGGCATGCTCAAGTCAGACCACTGCCCGATGCTACGCATTAGGCAGTGGCATTTGTACGCGAATTTAGGGAATGATTAGCTCCTCCCGAAGCTGCGTAAATAGATCAAGAAACGCCGCACGCGTTTCACGGAAATGATCAAACCCATAGTCGCGTAATTTCGTCGTATCGTTGACGCATTCCTGATCGCGACCAAGGTCCGCATCCGTATGCCACCAAGATGCCAGCTTGCTGACATCAGGCTTCACCAGCGCATTTTTCTGGGCGATCTCACGCCACACCCGACGAGCTGCGCACACCGAAGGTAAGCGCTTTTTTTGACTATCTTTTTGCGTCGATCAGACCTAAACCGCCTTGGGATTGAAACGCCTAGCATCGTCACACAGTCGTTGAAAGGCGGGCCTTAATGCTAGGCGCTTGAACCATTCAGACAGTGCCGGCCAACGAGCGGTGTCAAGCTCAAGATCGGCCAGTACAAAGCTGCTCATATGCGCCCCAAGAGCAATATCGGCATAGCTAAACGCAGAGCCCATTAGCCACTTGCCGCTCAGCGTTTTCAAACGCTCTTCTAGATGATCAAACACAGGAGGAATCTGTTCGCGCACCGCCTTTTGCACGACCGACTCATCCGCCGGAGTATCAAAACGTACAGGCTTAACCAAACGCTCAATAAGCGGAGCCAGCAACACCGGCGCTAGGTCCTCATCAGCATATTTATCCCACTGCACGGCACGCGCGACACTTTCAGGGTTAGCGATATCCAACAGTTCAGAAGGATAGCGGCCCAAGAGATAGCGGCAAATGGCTGAAGAGTCTGAGATGCCGAAATCACCATCTTGAAACGCCGGAATACGACCAAGCGGGCTCAGCGCTCTAAAATCAGCCGAAGAGTCACCCGGCACCAGCAGATGCTGCTCAAACTCAAGCTCCAGTTCATATAGGGTAAACAACACTTTGCGCACAAAGGGTGAGAGTGGCACGCCGTAGAGGATCATGGTGTTTCTCCAGTGTGATGAAATAGCCTGCAGCGTAACCAAATATTTTATCGACGCATACGAAAAAGCCGCCCTTTCGGACGGCTTAATCTAATTCTCTGACGCTTTGCTTTTAACCACTCATTAAGTGGTGCCGACACCAGGAGTCGAACCCGGGACCTACTGATTACAAGTCAGTTGCTCTACCAACTGAGCTATGTCGGCGCTTCACGTTTTCTTGAGAAAATGATTGTTTTGCTGCTAAGCTCTGCAATCAACAAGAAATTTTGTTGGCAATGGCTGGGGTACCAGGATTCGAACCTGGGAATACCGCTACCAAAAAGCGGTGCCTTACCACTTGGCGATACCCCAACTGCGTGGTGGCCAGAGACGGAATCGAACCGCCGACACGGGGATTTTCAATCCCCTGCTCTACCGACTGAGCTATCTGGCCGCTGCCAACGGTGCGTATTAAACTAAAAACACCGCTTTTCGTCAACACCTTTGTGAAACTTTCTTTCGATACCGATGCTTATGGGTATTTTGCGCCACTGCTTTTATTAGAATAGCGGCAACGCTTATGCCTGTGTCGGCGGCACATACCCTTCTGCTTGGTCAGTTTCCTGATTATCTAGGTAGCGCTGCATCTGATCCATAAGATAGGCCCGCGACTCCGGATCGAGCATATTGAGATGCTTCTCGTTGATCAGGCGAGTTTGCAGCGCCTGCCAGGCTTCCCAGGCGGGCTTGGAGACCGTTGCCTGAATCTCCTGGCCTTGTTTACCCGGCAAGGGTGGAAATGGCAACGCCTCTAACTCTGTCTGGTACTTGCGGCAAAAAACGGTATTACTCATAGCATGCTCCTGGTTATGCGATGTTATTCAGTGTCCTCTCCCATACCGCCAAGCATGGCCTACGACTGGGTGAGAGTAAAAGGTGTTAGCTGACTCAGCAACGCTTTGACCGGCGCCGCCAGCCCCAGCGCAGGCGGATCGTTGATGTCGTACCATACGCCGCTTTCACGAATACCGCCCAGCCTATCGCAGGTCACCGGCTGCGGGGTAATCTCTAAACGAAAATGGCTAAACGTATGATAAAAACTTGGCGATGTACTGCCACGCGCAGGATTGACCGCGTGATCCTCTAGCCAGTCGTTAAGTTCGCCATGCTTATCAAACTGCGGCAAGCTCCATAGCCCGCCCCACAGGCCACTTGGCGGTCGTTTTTCTAGCCATACCCGGCCCTGTGAGTCGCTCAGCATCAGCATAATGGTCTGCCGTGTGGGCAGCGCTTTTTTCGGCTTTGATTCAGGATAGCGCTGTGGCTCGCCCTGGGCATAGGCCAAACAAACGTCATCAAACGGGCAGCTTAAACAGTCAGGCTTGCTGCGTTTACACAGCGTCGCACCAAAATCCATGACCGCCTGGGTGTAATCGGCTAAGCGCGTGCTGGGCGTGTAATACTCGGCCAGCGCCCAAAGCTTTTGCTCCACCGCCGGCTTGCCCGGCCAGCCGGGCAGCGCATGCAGACGAGTAAGCGAGCGTTTGACATTACCATCTAAGATCGCCGCCCGCCGCCCTGTGCTTTGCGCAACGATGGCACCCGCGGTAGAGCGACCAATACCGGGCAGCGCCGTTAGGGCATCGACACTTTCGCTAGGTAGTTCTGCGCCATGCTGCGCCACCGTGAGTTGAGCGGCCTTGTGCAAGTTACGCGCGCGGGCGTAATAACCTAGCCCGGTCCATAAGTGCAGCACCTCATCTTGCGGCGCGCTGGCAAGCGCCTCCAAGGTCGGAAAGCGCGCCATAAAGCGCTCAAAGTACGGAATGACGGTCGCAACCTGTGTTTGCTGCAGCATGATTTCCGACACCCATACGCGATACGCACTGCGCGGTGACTGCCAGGGCAAGTCGTGGCGACCATGTTGATCGAACCAAGCTAATAGCCGACGTTGGAATTTAGCAGCCGTCAGCCGCGGTGCGGGCATATCTGCCATGCACGTTCCTCACACAGAAGTATGTAAACGACCCACGATACTCATAAAAAAGCGCCAGCATTTAGGCCGGCGCAGAATGAACGTGCATCATTGCTTAGTTAAATAAATTACGCAGCCCCTCGCGAAGCTTCTGGCCGGCTCCTTCGCCAAGGCGCTCGTCTAGCTGATCCAAAGAATCGCCCAGGCGCTCTTCAAGCTCTTCGTCCACACGATCACCGGCTTCGTTACGCAGCAGATCGACAACGGCCGTCTGGAATGCCGCCCGGTCGAAGCGGCACCACTCGCTGCGCTCATCGCTCAGGTTGCCCTCGCAGCGCATGGGTAGCGGCAATTGTGCCAGACGCGGATTAACGTTGCAGGCCGCGTCAGCCGTGTCGACCAAGCGTGCGTTGGCGTGCGTATCAAAAGCCATGCTGCTGAGATTAAGCTCACCGTCGCCCTGAACATTGATACCCGGCAAGGTGATGAGCAGGTCATCGCTTTCCACCAGTCCATTGCTAATTTGGAAGGTGCCATCGAACTGCTCGAAGCGGGTATCATCCTGCCAGTCGCGAACGGTGTCCTCACCTTCTAGCTGAGCGACCAGCTCACACATTTGCTGTGAAATATTGGTCTCTAAGATCGCCCCGTCCTTTAGGTGCGCAGTGAGCTCGCCATTCAGATTGCTCGTCAGCGCTTCCCGAGTGTTGCCAAGGCTGGTGAGTTCGCCAGACAAATCAAAACGACCGCGTAGTGGTGACGTTTCTTCACTCATCGCCTCAATTAACGGCGCTACTTGCACGTTGCTAATCGTTGGCGAGAATGCCCATTCAAGCACAGATTCAGAGGCATCCACCTGGCCGGTAGCGCTGAGCTTACCTTCATAGAAGCCGGATTCAAACGCCGTTAAGCGGTGAACGCCATCATCTCCGCGCAGCTGCAAACTAGGCTTATTGAACGTCAGCCCAGCGAAAATCAGGGTATCCATACTCAGATCGCCTTCTAGCGCTAACCCTTCAAGCACGGATTGCGGGAGTAGCGAATCACTGCTTTGGGCAAAAGCACTGCGTAGCAAACCGCGGCTGGCATGCTCAACCGTGGCCTCACCGGGCAAGTAGCGGTCAAGCGACAGCTGATCACCTGCCAAATCAAACGCCAGACGTGAGCCGTCTAACGCCGCCGACAGCTCTCCAGTAAAGGTGCTGTCGTCGATGACTAGTGACAATCTGGGCAGTGAGAACTGTTCGGCGTCGCCTTCAATAGGGCTGGTCATTGCCACATCACTGAGTGCGGCTTCGCCCGCGGTGGTGAGAGTAATACCCGCGCGTGCTAGCCAGGGGCGCAGCGTGAAAGGCGCTGCGGTTAGCTGCCCACGGTAGTTCGGCGCGTCAAGCATCTGTTCAATATTAAGATGGCCGCTCACTCGTAGCCCATCTGGGCCTGTGAGCTGAAGATCTTTAAGCTGAGCGGTCTGCGCTTGCCAGTCGCCTTCTAAACCAAAAGCAAGCGCCAGCGCCAGACTGCCCTGCCAACTGTCTGCATTGCGCAAACCCGCTTCCAGTAGCCCTTCTTTAATCGACAGCTGCTGTTCACCCATGCGCGCCACCATTTCGGCGACTTTCAAACTAAGCTGCTGCGGCTCGCTGTCAGTTTTTGTGCTAGTACGCGTCGTTAATGACATGTTTTCGAGTACAAAAAGCTCTTCCTCTAAACCAAGCCGCATGCGCGTTTCAAGATTGATGTCACTGGTAATATCCGGAGCGCGCTCCAATACCTCGGTATCCAGGCGGTTGTGCTTAGTCAAGGTAAACATGGCTTTCAGTGGGAAAGCACGCACCGGATTAACGTTGCTACCCGAGATGTTCAGTTGTTGCAGCCGCCACAGCGCCTGGGTTTGCTCATCGCGAAAACGTATATCGGCATTTTTTACTTCCACGCTCGCAATGTTTAGCACTACCGCCAAGCTACCGGCGTCGGCATTAGGGCCCGCACTGGCAGGCGCCAACACTGTTTCAGCGGTACCGTTTGTCTGTTCAGACAGGCGCTCGACCAACGGTTCCCAATTGCCTTCGCCTTCAGCATCACGCTCTAAGTTGAGTCGCATGCCGTCCAATGTCAGCCCATCAACGGCAATCTCGCCGCGTAGCAACGGGGCAAAGGCAACGCTCACTTCAGCGCGGTTAATCGCAGCAAACGCGGCACTGTCTTGATCTTGCTCAGGCAGCCACGCGCGCGCCTGCTCTACGCTGACCCCAATACGCGGATAGAACGACCAGTTGATCGGGCCTTCCAACACCAAGTTCAGTCCCGTTTGCTCTTTTACAACGGCGGTTAAGCGTGGTTTGAAGTCTTCTGGATCTAAAAAGGTGGTCACGTAGACCACCGCAGCGACCGCCACGATGGCAAGAATACCGACGGCCGCTAGCAAAATACGTAATAACTGTTTCATTACCCTTTCCCTTGTGGGTCTAACTCAACAAAATCGCTGGTGGCGGGCATCCCCGCCGGAGTCATTGGGTTGGCCATGGGCCGATAACCTAACTTGGAAAGCAGCACACGGTCAGCCAGTGGCAGTGAAGAGGTTTCAATACGCAATACGCGCCCTTCTTGCTTGGCTTGCTCACCCAGCAGTGCCATTAAACGCGAACCAACCCCACGGCGGCGAGTGGTGGTACGCACGCATAGCTCAGAGAGCCACCAAGCGCGGTCGGCGCCCTCCTGTACCGCGACGGCTCCCAGCAGCCGATCATTAAAAAGCGCGCAGGCAAAAAAGTGCCGGCCGTTAAAATGCGCATCGATAAACGGCTCAACCGTTGGAGTAGGCATGCGCTCTTGAGGCGCGTCCTGGTAAATGCGCACTAGATCAAGGCGCACCTGTTCATCGGCTTCCCAACGGGCCTGGTCGACGTGGTGCAGTGTCACCGGCATGATGAAATCCTCTTCGCCAAAGCAGTCTTGCTGCTATTTTTCTATCATTGATAACGGCTACATTGCGCGCATTGTAGCGGATGAGGGCGTCGATTCACTATAATGGTCGCTTCGCCAGAGGTCATGCCCTGATCAAACGGTGGTAAGTTGATGCAAAACCACCGACCATTCCTTAGGATCACCCCTTAGGATCGTTCCTCAGGGCTCCCCTCAGAGTGCGCTTTAGCCTAGGAGATGCAACATGTCAGCGCGTATTGCCACGGTTAGCCGTGACACCAACGAAACGCAGATCAAGGTCAGCGTAAACCTCGACGGTGAAGGCCGTCTTAGCTGCCAAACCGGCGTTCCGTTTCTGGATCATATGCTTGATCAAGTTGCCCGCCACGGGATGATCGATCTTGACATCAATGCCACCGGCGACCTACATATTGACGAACACCATACCGTAGAAGACCTGGGTATTACGCTAGGCCAAGCTTTCTTTGAAGCCATTGGCGATAAGCGCGGCATCTACCGTTACGGACATGCCTATGTGCCTCTAGATGAAGCGCTTTCGCGCGTGGTGATCGATTTTTCCGGACGCCCCGGCCTCTTTATGAACGTTGAGTTTACGCGCGACACGATTGGCAGCTTGGACACTCAACTGTTCTGGGAGTTTTTCCAAGGCTTCGTCAATCATGCCCGCGTGACACTGCATATCGACAACATTAAAGGCTTTAATGCTCACCATCAGGCTGAAACGATTTTCAAAGCCTTCGGACGTGCGCTACGAATGGCGGTAGCAGAAGACCCTCGCATGGCCGGTCAGATGCCCTCAACCAAAGGGAGCCTGTAATGCGGTGCAGTACCACTAGCGACTACCCCTTTACTTCCACAAGGAGCGCTTCATGACCATTGCGGTGATCGACTATGGAATGGGCAACCTGCATTCCGTGGCCAAAGCGCTGGAACACGTGACGCATGAAAATGTTGTCATTACTCGCGACCCGCGACGTATTCTAGGCGCGACGCGCTTAGTGCTACCGGGCCAAGGGGCTATTCGCGACTGCGTTGGCGAACTTGAGCGTACCGATTTACGCGGGCTGGTGGATGAGATTTTAACGCGCCAAGATAAACCGCTGCTGGGTATTTGCGTGGGTCAGCAAATGCTGCTGGAGCGTAGCGAAGAAAATGGCGGCGTGGCATGTCTTGGGTTCTTTAAAGGTAGCGTAGACCGCTTTCCTAACGATATGCGCGACACCCACGAGCAACGCTTAAAAGTCCCTCACATGGGCTGGAATGTCGTCGAGCAGCATAACGACCACCCGCTGTGGGCAGGCATTGATAACCGTGAACATTTCTACTTCGTGCACAGTTACTATGTCAATGCAGAGGACGATGCTCAGGTGTTTGGCACGACTCAATATGGCAAGGTAAGCGCCCACGTCGCCATTGGCCGCGATGCTACCTTCGCGGTGCAGTTTCACCCCGAAAAAAGCTCCCGTGCCGGTCTTCGCTTACTCGAAAACTTTGTCACCTGGACGCCCTGAGAGGATTGTTTATGTTAGTCATTCCCGCTATTGATCTCAAAGACGGCCAGTGTGTACGGCTTAAGCAAGGCCGCATGGAAGACGCTACCTCCTACGGCGATGACCCGGTAGCAATGGCGGCGCGCTGGGTGGAAGCCGGCGCACGTCGGCTGCATCTTGTGGATTTAAACGGTGCCTTTGAAGGCAAGCCGGTGAATGGCGATGCCGTTACCGCTATCGCCCGCGCCTATCCCAACCTGCCGATTCAAATTGGCGGCGGCATCCGCAGTGCAGAAACGATTGAGCACTACTTAAGCGCCGGCGTCGCCTACGTCATTATCGGCACCAAAGCGGTGAAAGAGCCTGCATTTGTAGGCGAAATGTGCCGCGCATTCCCAGGCCATGTGATTGTTGGGCTAGACGCTAAAGACGGCTATGTCGCCACCGACGGCTGGGCAGAAGTGTCGACGATTAAAGCCACCGAATTGGCCAAGCGTTTCGCCAACGATGGCGTATCCAGCATCGTTTACACCGATATTGCCCGCGATGGCATGATGCAGGGTGTCAACGTTGACGCCACCGCGGCCCTTGCTCGCGAAGGCGGCTTACCGGTGATTGCTTCCGGTGGTGTAACCAATCTAGACGACATCAGAGCGCTGTGCGATGTCGCTGACAGCGGCATTTTAGGCGCTATCACTGGCCGCGCTATTTACGAAGGCAGCCTGGATGTTGCGCAAGCGCAGCACCTGAGCGACCAGCTGACGGGAGGCCGCTCATGAGCCTCACCAAACGTATTATCCCCTGCCTGGATGTAGACGCTGGGCGAGTGGTTAAAGGCGTTAATTTTGTCGGTATTCGTGATGCCGGCGACCCGGTAGAGATCGCCCAGCGCTACAACCAGCAAGGTGCTGATGAAATCACTTTCCTGGACATTACCGCCAGCCACGAAGACCGCGACACCACGGTTGAGATGGTGGAGCGCATTGCGGGTGAGGTTTTTATTCCGTTAACCGTGGGCGGCGGAATTCGCACCTGTGACGACATTCGCACCATGCTTAATGCCGGGGCGGATAAAGTCTCGATCAATACCGCGGCGGTCACCAACCCCGACTTCGTGCGCGAAGCCGCGGAACGTTTTGGTAGCCAATGTATTGTCGTCGCCATCGATGCCAAGCGAGTATCAGCAGAGGGGGAAACGCCGCGTTGGGAAATTTTCACCCATGGTGGCCGTCGCTCAACGGGACTCGATGCCATTGAATGGGCGAAGAAGATGGTGGAATTCGGCGCTGGCGAACTGCTGCTTACCAGCATGGATCGCGATGGCACCAAGATTGGCTTTGATCTAGGCGTGACGCACGCGATTTCCGAAGCGGTGAGCGTTCCTGTAATTGCTTCAGGCGGTGTGGGCAACCTGGACCACTTCGTGGACGGCGTGCTGAAAGGCGGTGCCGATGCGGTGCTGGCCGCCAGTATTTTCCACTTCGGCGAGTACACGATCCCTGAAGCAAAACGCTACATGGCGGAGCGCGGCATTGAGATGCGCCTTTAAGATGCCTCTCTTCAATCAGGAGCGGCGAATGCGCCGAGCATACCCATTGATGGGGTGGCTAGCTGGCATAGCGCTGAGCACGCCCGCCGCTGCGTTTTCGCTGCCTGACTGGCCACCTGCGCTGGAGTGGGATCACACGTTGGTACAAACCAGCCTTTATACACGCCACTTCAGCCCGGATCCTGAGCATAATAATCATCAGAATCTCATTAGCATTGAACTGCACAACCCAGACCGTTGGCTGGCGGGCGCGGCGTGGTTTAAGAACTCTTATGAGCAGCCCACGTGGTATTTCTATGCGGGCCGCGAGTTCCCTGTTTGGCAGTTTAGCCAGGGCTTGAACGTGCGTGCCAAAATAACGGGCGGGCTTTTACACGGCTACAAAGGCGAGTATCGCGACAAAATCCCGCTCAACCATCTGGAAGTGGCACCGGCCGTCTTGCCCAGTATCGGCATGCAGTGGGGGCGGTTTGAGTCCGATCTCATTATATTCGGAACCGCCGGAATGATGGTCACCGCAGGCGTGCGCTTTTAGCCGCTATTCATCACTCTCATCAAGCGTTAAACCCAAGTTACTGATACCGCCATTGCGACCCAGCTGACGCACTTCTTTCAGCGCTGCTTTATCCAGCGGTTCGCTGACCGCTTCCAGCACGGCATCCTGGAAGTCATTTTCATCGTCCATCAGCGGATGGTCACGGATAATCAGCGCCAACGCCTGAGCATCTTCTTCACCTTCAGTGAGCTCGATAAAGGCGCGTACGCCCGCACGTGAAGTGCGGCTCACATCTAGCACTGCCTCTGGAGAGTCGCCTTGCAGCGTATCAAGCAATGCCGAAAGCGACACTACCGCGTCTAGCGCACGGCGGGCACCAAAGCTGTCGTCGCCTTCAGGCGGCTCACACTCGGCTAACTTTTCCGCCTGACGGGCAAAATCGATACTGGCGCTAGGCACGCTCAGCCGCTCCCAAACCAAGCTCAGCACCGCGCTAAGCGTGTGACCGTCGCCCTGCCCGGTGGTTTGCTCATAGAGCGCGTAGTTGGGCAACAAGCGTTCGCAAAGCGCCGCCATAAAGGCCTGCTGGGCGGGTAACGAAAGCTCTTGTAGTCGTTGATAAAATCCTATGGGTTTAGGCGCCATGCGGAGTTCCTGAAGCTTCTTCTACGAAGTATTGGTGAAAAGTAGTGGGTGCGTTATGGTCATCAGATGATGGAATGGCCGGCGAGGAGATTACCATGCATATTCATCTGCTACAGCACGGCCCTGACCATGGCCCCGCCCGTTTAACGGATTGGTTAGCCAGTATGGGCCATAGTTACAGCACTTTTCATCTCTATGCGGATGAATTAACCCCACGCCACAATGAGGCTGATGCACTCATAGTACTTGATGGGCCGGAGGAGCTATTCAGCCAACCTCCACGCTGGCTCAAAGCCGCAGATAAACTAATCAACCGCTACCTAGATGGCCAAAAGCCGCTGCTGGGCATTGGCTTGGGCGCCCATTGGTTAGCGCGTGCGCTGGGGGCAGTGGTCGCTCCTGGAACCTATGCCGAGGCTGGCTGGCACACCGTGACGCTGGCGCCTGAAAGCACGTTCGATTTGCCAGAGACATTTAGCGCTTTCATGTGGCATCGCTTGGTTTTCAGCCTGCCGGATGAAGCCATTGCGCTCGGCGGTAGCGAAGCAGCACCGCTGCAGGGGTTTGCTTGGGACAGAGGCCGCGTCATGGGCCTGCTATGCCATTTAGAAGCCACTCCCGCTAGCGTCAACCTGCTACTGAGCAATACTCCGCGCCCACACGCAACATCTAAAACCGGCGGCCGCTATGTCCAGGATGATGCACAAATCACTGAAAACGCTGACCGTTTCATTCAGCTAGCGCCGCTACTGGATCGATTAATGACGCAGTGGCTTAAAGCGACATAACCGCTCAAGCACACCGCTAGCGGCCCCAGTCGCCGACATGAATTTCTGCCAGAGGAGATTAATATCACCCAATCACCTCGATGCTCGCCTTAGCGCTTCGCGAGGCCATCACGCCAAATGACTGTAAATCCAAGCCGTACTCTCGGCCAATGCGCATCACATCATCCTCCCAGGCAGGGTCAACGCTAATCAGCAGCCCGCCAGAGGTCTGTGGGTCGCATAGCCACTGCCAGTGCACCTCATCCATGGCGGGTAAACTCTCACCCAGGGCTTCGCGATTCTTCAGCGTACCGCCCGGCACGGCGCCTTTACGCCGGTATGCCTCAGCTTCAGCTAAGCGGGGCAGGCGGCGAAAATCAATGCGCGCCATCACGTTGCTCGCTTGACACATTTCAGTGAGTTGGCCGGCTAAGCCAAAGCCGTTGACGTCTGTCATGGCGTTCACTCCTTCGACCTCGGCAAGTCTCACGCCAATACGGTTAGCTTTCAGCATGGCTTCACGGGCCAGGCCGTGATGGCCGACTTCCAACCAGCCGCGCTTTTCCGCCGTGGTTAGCATCCCAACGCCCAGCGGCTTAGTTAAAAATAGCAAGTCGCCGGGCTTGGCGGTGCTGCTCAGCTTGAGCTTTTTGAGATCAACCAAGCCCTTCACGGCGAGCCCGAAAATTGGCTCGGGCGCGTCAATCGAATGACCTCCAGCCAGCGCAACACCAAGCTCGCGGCAAACCGCCTGAGCCCCCGCCATTACATCGCCGGCGACTTGCGCACTTAATTTATCCAGCGGCCAGCCCAGTATGCCCAATGCCATCACCGGCGTGCCGCCCATCGCATAAACGTCGCTGATCGCATTGGTGACAGCGATACGGCCGAAATCAAAAGGGTCATCAACTATTGGCATAAAGAAGTCAGTGGTCGCAATCATTCCGCGTCCATCGCCTAGGTCATACACTGCGGCATCGTCGCGCCTTTGATTGCCAACGATAAGCTGCTTATGGCCCGCCGCTGGCCCGGCCTTGGCTAGAAGACTGTCCAGCGCGTCGGAAGCAATTTTGCAGCCGGCCCCAGCACCATGGCTATATTGGGTTAAACGAATGGAACTCATCGTGTCTCTCCCTGGCACATTCATAATATCAGACGCTTTAAGGATAGCTCATGCTAGAGCGCGTCTAAGGCGTCACTTAATTTATCCACGGCAATGACCTCCATACCTTTTGGCGCCTGCTTGGGAGCGTTCGCGCGGGGTACAATAGCGCGTAAGAACCCGTGCTTGGCGGCCTCGGCAATGCGCTCTTGGCCGCTTGGCACCGGGCGTATCTCGCCTGACAGCCCCACTTCGCCAAAAACTACTAGCTCTTTTGGCAGCGCCCGATTTTGCAAGCTCGACACCACCGCCAACAGAACGGCTAAATCGGCGCTGGTTTCAAGCACCTTCACACCGCCGACAACGTTTAAGAAGACGTCTTGATCGCCGGTAAACAATCCGCCGTGTCGATTGAGCACCGCCAGCAGCATCGCCAAGCGGTTTTGATCTACGCCCACCGCCACCCGCCTTGGATTACCCAGTGCGGATTCATCAACGAGCGCCTGCACCTCAACTAAAATTGGCCGCGTACCTTCCCACACCACCATTACCAAACTACCCGGCGCCTGCTCTTCCTGGCGGGAAAGAAAAATCGCGCTGGGGTTTTTAACCTCTTTGAGGCCCTGCTCTAGCATCGCGAAGACGCCTAGCTCATTGACAGCGCCAAAGCGGTTTTTCTGGCCGCGTAGGGTGCGAAAGCGTGAGTCTGCGCCGCCCTCTAACAACAGCGAAGCATCAATCATATGCTCAAGCACTTTAGGCCCTGCCAGGGTGCCATCTTTGGTTACGTGCCCAACCAGCAGTAGAACGGTATTGGTTTTTTTGGCGAAGCGTGTCAGCGCGGCAGCAGATTCACGCACCTGCGCAACGCCGCCAGGCGCCGAGCTGATATCTTCCAGGTGCATCGTTTGAATGGAATCAATCACTAGGATTTCGGGTTTTTCACGCTCAGATACCGCCAGAATGGTTTCTACGCTGGTCTCGGCCAGCATTTTCAGTCCGTTGGTAGGCAGCTGCAGGCGATGCGCACGCATCGCTACCTGAGATAGTGACTCTTCCCCGGTAACATACAAAATGCGTCGTTGCTGCGCTAATTTGCAGGCCGTTTGAAGCAGCAGCGTCGACTTCCCTGCCCCAGGATTACCGCCCAGCAACACCGCCGACCCAGGCACAAGCCCGCCGCCCAATACGCGATCAAACTCCGCAAAAGTGGAACTCATACGTGGCACTTCGCTGAGGTCAACGTTGCCCAGGTCGATTACCTCACGCGAAAGATCTCCCGCGTAGCCTGACCGGCCGGAAGCCGCTCCGCCGCCTGGACGAGCACTCGCCAAGTGCACTTCGCTTAGCGTGTTCCACTCCTGGCAACTGCTGCACTGCCCCTGCCATTTGCGATATTCAGCACCGCATTCGGTACATACAAAGGCGCTTTTGGCTTTGGCCACTGAGATTACGCTCCCATGGTTGCTATGTCTGAGTCGCTTCTGGGCCGTCATATCCGACCCATTCTCTTCAAACTAATCTTTATTTAACAGAGCTTGATTGAGCCAACAGATATATATACAAAAGGCGGCCATCGGCCGCCTTTTGTACTACTGATTAACGCGTTACTGACGCGTTAGCTGCAGCTTCTCACCATTTTCAAAACGGCGACGCTCAGGATCGATCAACTCCAACGTGCGCTCATCAATGCGCATGAAGTAGTAAATCTGGCCTTCGCCATTCGGCGTTAGCTCGTAAACGGTAGCATCTGGATCAGACGGCGTGCCTGTCAGTACTTCCCAGTTCCCGGCGTAGTTTTCATCCGGCGGTGTTTGGGGATGGTTACGGTAAGTCGCGTTTAGCGTGAACGTGCGTTCTTCAGCGGCGCTCATTTCTTCACCGACCATCGTGACATCCAGGTCAATACCGTCGCAGTTACGGCAAGGCAGTGAGCCTTTGTAGTTAGCCTGCGAGGTAGCAGCCTCTTCCTGCTGCTGTTCCATTTGGCCGCTCGCACAGCCAGCCAGCAGTGCCAACATAGCCGAACCGGCTAGCAAACTCCTGAGTTGCATAGAGTGTCTCCTTAATCTCGTGTTGGACATCACATTTATTTACGCGCACTTGTGACAGCATAACTGCTACAAGGTGCGACGCACACCCCTAGCGATGCGAATGCTTGCGCTTCGTTAGTCTTCAAGCGACCATGGCATACCATCGCTAGGATAATCAGGTTACCGTCATGAGCCAATACTGGAGTCCGGCCGTTCGCGAACTTACGCCTTACGTGCCCGGCGAGCAACCACGCGAGCAGCTGGTGAAGCTCAATACCAATGAAAATCCTTACCCGCCGGCACCCGGCGTTGGTGAAGCTCTGCGTCATTACGCTACCGACCATCTCCGCCTCTATCCTGACCCAACCTCTGCCGATCTTCGCGAAGCGCTGGCGGAGAATTTTCAGGTGACGAGTAGCCAGGTGTTTGTTGGCAATGGCTCTGATGAGGTCCTCGCGTTTGCCTTTCAGGCTTTCTTTTGCCATCAGGCACCACTTGATGTACCGGCCATCACGTATAGCTTCTATCCTGTGTATGCCAACCTTTACCGCATAGAGCTGCGCAAGCATCCGCTCACGGCGAACTGGGAAGTCGATACAGATGCGCTTGCGGCAAACACAGAGCGCGGCGGCGTTATTTTCGCCAACCCTAATGCGCCGACTGGCCATGCGCACTCTCTAGAGACGATTGAGGCACTGCTTAAGCGCGTGACAGACCGAGTGGTACTCATTGATGAAGCGTACGTCGATTTCGGCGCTGAGAGCGCTGTGACGCTGGTTAATCGCTATCCTAACTTGCTAGTCACAGGGACATTTTCTAAATCTCGCAGCTTGGCGGGCTTACGTTTAGGCTATGCGGTGGGCTCAGAGGCGTTGATCGACGGCCTAGAGCGAGTAAAAGACTCCTTCAACTCGTTCCCCGTGGACAGCTTAGCCAGCGTTGTCGGCATCGCTGCCCTAAAAGACACCGAACACTTCGAGGCATGTCGCGAATATGTCATCACCACGCGAGAGCGTACTCGCCAGCGCCTTGAAGCACTAGGGTTTGAAGTGTTGCCATCGAAAGCTAACTTTGTGCTTGCCCAACATCCGAGCTTTGCAGGTGCTCAGCTGTACGCAGGCCTACGCGAGCGCGGCATTTTGGTGCGTCACTTTAATACCCCAGAGCTCAACAACTTCTTACGGATTACCATCGGCACCGATGATGAAATGGATAGTTTGATTGAGGCGTTACAGGCGATCTGCGCGTAACGCTTTAATTTGTAAATCCTTAACTGGGCGGCGCAAGCCGCCTTTTTTATCGACTGCTTTTCTCGCAAATTAAAAAAAGATGCAAAAAAAATCCCCCGAGGCGTTAGCCCT